>DNJC01000021.1 GCA_003490025.1 Geobacter sp.
CAGGAATGCCGCTCCTACAAGTGGATGCCCCGCCTTCCTTCCCTATTTCCCCGTGGCAAACCAACTACCTAAAACATGGACAGCTTAACAGTGATCAGTTCAGGCAACAATCCTGAAACCAAGAATGTGCTCCCCTGGCTTGCGGGAGTGAAGCCGCTCATGCTGGCGCCGATGCAGGGACTCACCAACCGCGCGCTCCGCTCCGTCTTCACGAGTTGGGTCAGGCCCGACGTGGTCTGGACCGAGTTCATGCGGGTGAACCCGGTGTCGGTGAAGAAGCGCCTCATGCCGAGCGACATCAGGGAAATCAGCCCCGCCGAGGACGGCGTCCCGCTGGTGGTGCAGTTGATCGGCCACGGGCGGGAAGCGCTGGTCTCTGCCGCGCAGGCCGCGCAGGCCACCGGTGCGGTGCACATCAACCTGAACATGGGGTGCCCCTACGGCCGCATGACCAGCGGGCTCACCGGCGGCGGGATGCTGAAGCGCCCGGAACTCCTGGAGGAAATCATCCCTGCGCTGCGCGAGGCGATCCACGGCTCGTTCTCCATCAAGCTTCGCGCCGGGTACGACGACCCGCAGCAGGTCTTCTCGCTCCTGCCGCTGTTCGAGGCGGCGCGGGTCGACTTCCTCGTGCTGCACCCCCGCACGGTGAAGCAGGCCTACGAAGGCTTAGCCGACCACGGCATCACCGCTCAGGTGGTGCAGCGGACCGGCATCCCCGTCATCGCCAACGGCGACATCAGGAGCAGCGCCCAGGGACTCCGGATCCTGGAGGAGACCGGCGCCGCCGGGCTGATGCTCGGGAGGGGCGGCGTCGGGGAGCCGATGCTGTTCGAGAGGCTGCGCGGCCGCGCGCCGGCCGAGCCGGAGTGCGACGAGAGAAGGGCCCTGCTGCACCGCTACCTGTCGGATCTCCTGCCGCGCTACTGCGACCTTTTCTGCGGCGACGCCCAAGTCCTCGGCAAGATCAAGGGGGTCGTCTCCAACGTGGAAGACCCCGAGCTGGAGCGGGAACTAAAGCAGCTGAAGAGATCGAAGAACCTGAACGCTTTCAGGATCGCCCTGCAAGAGCTGCTTTAGTCGGAGCGCTCCCAGTAATCCCTGGCGAAGAAGAACAGCGCCACGGCGACAGCCAGCACGGCTACCGGCAGCTGGAAGGCCGCATGGTACGCCTGCGCAGACTCCCCCGGTGTCATCTTCAGGAACGAGTTGATGATCATCCCCATCACCTGCTGCACCGATGCAGCCCCCATCAGCACGAAGAAATTCAACGAAGTAAGCGCCGTCCCGACGATGGTGACCGGGAACATGGAGCGGATGATCGGGTAGATCATCACGCCGCTCGACACGGCGAGCCCCAAGGCGTAGAAGAACGCGCCCAGGGCGAGCGGCGGCATGTGATCGATGAAACCGAGGAAGCAGCACATGAGGAGCAGCAGGACCAGCTGTCCGCAGAGCAGGGTCCTCTTGTAAGAGTGCAGCAGCTTTCGGGCGACGCTGTCGACAAAGAGGCTTCCCGTGATAAACCCGAGCGAGGTGAACATCAGCATCCTCCCCGTCTCCTCGCGGCTCAGCTTCAGCACCTCCATCAGGTAAGGCCCGCCCCACAACCCCTGCACCGCAAGGTACGCTCCGTACCAGGCGAAGGCCACCCCGCTCAGAAGCCAGAAGTCCCTGTTCCCCGTTATCTGCTTCCACGCCTCGATCATCCCGATCTTGACCGGAGCGTCTCCTTCCCCGGCGGCCGAAGGGGATACCGGGGGCCGGTCGCGTACGATCAGGAAAACAAGCAGGGTAAAGAGCGCCTGCAGCACTCCCGCGGCCAGAAACGAGTTGCGCCAGCCGATCATGGTAACGGCCAGGGCCAAGGGCGCGGTGCCGGCAAGGTTGCCGAGGTTCCCGAAGGCGACCATCAGCCCCGACACCCTGCCGAACTCCTGCTTGGTGAACCAGTGGCTGAAGATGGTGAAGGTCGCCATCAGGACGCACGCCGTCCCGATCCCGATCAGGACGCGGGCCGCCATCGCCTGCCCCATGTTCGCGGCCTGCGAGAAGAGGATCCCCCCCAGGGCGGTGAGGACCCCGCAGCCGCTGATGACAAGGCGGCTACCGAGCCGGTCGATCATAGGTCCCAGCGGGATCTGAGCGGCGGCGTAGACGTAGAAGAGGATGCTGGAAAGGGATCCGAGTTCCGCAGGCGTGAGATTGAGTTCGCGCGAGAGGTCCTTGGCTACTACAGCGAGAGAGACCCGGTAGAAGTAGACCAGGATGTAGACCAGGGCGAGTATGGAAAAGATCAGCCAGCGCTGGCGGCGCATCCGGTTTTGCTCGTGCATGTGTATCACCCCCGCCGGCACTCTAGCACAGCGCTTATATAGGCGTAAAGACAACTCTTTCCTGGAATCCGCGCTTCCGTAAAAGATGAGCGGCTCCGCTTGTGCCTTCTCATTTTTCCGCTACTCTCTTCTTTTGTCATTAATGTCTGCCGCGGAGTTTGCCATGTTCCTTGAGAGCGATCTGAAACTCGGATTCAGCGACGTGTTGATCAGACCCAAGCGGTCCAACCTGAAAAGCCGCTCACAGGTAGACCTGCAACGACACTTCAAGTTTCTGCACAGCAAGAACGAATGGACCGGCGTCCCGATCATCGCGGCGAACATGGACACCACCGGCACCTTTCAGGTCGCCGAACGCCTCGCCGCCCACGGCATGCTGACCGCCGTCCACAAGCATTACAGCGTCGCGGAGTGGGACGCCTTTCTCGACGGCCGCGCCGACGACATCTATTCCCGCATCATGGTCAGCACCGGTTCCTCCGAATCCGACTTCGAAAAGCTCTCGGCCATCATGGGGAACCACCCCAAGGTCGAGTTCATCTGCATCGACGTCGCCAACGGCTACGCGGAGGCCTTCGTGGAATTCGTGCAGAAGGTCAGGAACACCTTCACCGAAAAAACGATAGTGGCCGGCAACGTGGTGACCGGCGAGATGGTCGAGGAACTTCTACTATCCGGCGCCGATATCGTCAAGGTCGGGATCGGGCCCGGCTCCGTCTGCACCACCCGCGTCAAGGCCGGGGTCGGTTACCCGCAGCTTTCCGCCGTAATCGAATGCGCCGATGCCGCCCACGGGTTGGGAGGGAGGATCATTTCCGACGGCGGCTGCACCTGCCCGGGCGACGTCGCCAAGGCGTTCGGAGGGGGAGCCGATTTCGTGATGCTGGGAGGGATGTTCGCCGGGCATGACGAGTGCGGCGGGCAGTTGCTCGAGCGCGGCGGACGGCAGTTCAAGCTCTTTTACGGGATGAGTTCGACGACGGCTATGGACAAGCATGCCGGGGGGGTCGCGTCTTACCGCGCCTCGGAGGGGAAGACGGTCGAGGTCCCGTACCGGGGGGCGATCGAGGAGACGGTGCGGGACATACTGGGAGGCGTCCGTTCCGCATGCACCTACGTCGGCGCCTCGGCCCTGAAGGAGCTGACCAAGCGGACCACCTTCATCCGCGTCAGGGAGCAGGAGAACAGGGTTTTCGGGTAAAACCGGATCAACCAAACCGTTTGCCACAGAGAAAATCCGAGGACTTCTGAGAAAACCGGGCTTTTTTCCGTTAGAACCTGCTTCCGACCTCTTCTGTTCCCAAGCTGGAGCTTGGGAACCAGGGGATCTGGTTGGCGGTGTGCCGCTTCAGTTTATGGCGATCGACGCGTATCCCTTGTTCTGATAACCGATGAGGGAGGTCAGCACGTTACGCACCATCTTCAGTTCGGGAACCAGGGTGCGGGGATCCACCTTGTACACCCGCATCGCCACGGCGCAGACCTCGAAGCGTACCCCTTTCTTTTTCAGCGCCTTGACCAAATCCAGCGCTTCCTTGTTCATCCCGGACGCCGTCAGGTATTTCACCCCCTTCCCCCGGAATGCCACCACCATCTCCGGCTGTATCCCTTGGGCAACCATCCCTTCCCAGGTTTCGTCAAAGAGTTCGAGGTTGAACACCAGCGCCTCCAGGTCCGGCGCCCTGACGTCGAAGACCACCTTCACGTTCTTCAGACCGGCAAGGGCGTCCCGGTCGTCAGGCTTCTGCTCGGCGTGCGGCACCGCAGGAAAAAGCAGCATGAGCATCAGTATCGGCCAGATAATTCGCCTCATTTTGTCTCCTCCGTAAAACCATTAAGGGAAACCATTTGCCACAGAGAAAATCTGAGGACTTCTGAGAAACAAAGCACTGCTGAGAAAACCAAACCACTTCTTTTGCTTAAAACCTACTTCCCACTCCGCGCTTCCAGCGCGACCCGCATGCGACGAAGCGCCTCGGCCAGGAGTTGCCGCCTGCATCCGAAGTTCAGCCTGACGTACCCGGGAAGGCCGAAGTCGACTCCGCCGGAGAGGCCGACCCCCGCCTCCTCGAAGAAGCGGACCGGATCCTCTATCCCTGTTTCACGCAGGTCTATCCAGGAAAGGTAGGTCGCCTCCACCCGGGTCACCGTCAAGCCCGGCATCTTCGCCACCTCTTGCGCCACGAGATCCCTGTTGCCACGCAGGTAGGCGAGCAGTTCCTGCCGCCACTGCTCCCCGTGCCGGTACGCCGCCTCGGCGGCCGTGTAGCCGAGCAGGTTGACATGGGGGACGATCCTCCCCATCGCCTTCCTGAAGCTGCGGCGCAGCGTATCGTCGGAGATGACGGCAAAGGAACACCCCAGCCCCGGGACGTTGTAGGTCTTGCTCGGCGCACAAAGGGTTATGGTGCGTCGGCTGATCTCCTCGGAGAGGGTCGCGATGGGGATATGCCGCACGCCTTGCTCCAGGACCAGCCCGGCATGGATCTCATCGGAGCAGATCACCATGTCGCGTCTTTGCGCGAATTCCGCCAGCGCCGTCAGCTCCTCCGCGCTCCAGACGCGCCCGACCGGGTTGTGCGGGCTGCAAAGAAGGAGCAGGGTCGTCCTCGGGGTCACCGCCCGCTCCAGCGCCTCCATGTCCGGCACCCAGCGCCCCTCGTCGCACCTCAGCGCCACCTTGATCACGTTGCGCCCGGAGAGCGGCGGCGCCGACATGAAGGGGGGATACACCGGGGTGAAGGTGATGACGTCGTCCTCCGGCGCACCGACGGCACGGCAGCTGACGTTCAGCCCGGTGACCAGCCCCGGGAGCCAGGTGATCCACTCCTGCCGCACTTCCCAGCCGAACTCGTCCCGCAGCGACTCCATCACCGCCTGCGCCAGCCCCTCGGGCGGAGCGGTATATCCGAAAACGCCGTGGCTCACCCGCTCGTGCAGCGCATCTATCACCGCCGGCGGGGAGCGGAAATCCATGTCCGCCACCCAGAGCGGGATGATGTCCCGGTCCTCGTACCGGTCCCACTTCTCGCTGGACGTGCCGCGTCTGTCTATGATCTCGTCGAAATCGAACTTCTCACCCGTCATTTAAGCTCCCATACGGTCAACTCGGCCACGCTGTGCTGGAATTTTCGTCTCGTCTCCCGGATCACGAACGGGAGGTCGCGCGGCTCGCCCATCATCCGGAAATGCTGCGACAGTGCCGCCTTCAGCCCGTCCAGGCTCCAGACCGGTTCGCCCGCCTCCCGGTATCCCCCCAGCCATTCCTGCTTCGTGGTGAACTCCTCCTGCCAGCTGTAGGGGGAGGCGATCACGAGGAGCCCGCCGGGGTTGATCCGGTGGTGTATCCCGGCCAGGAAACGGCGGGGTGAATATAGCCTGTCGATCAGGTTGGCCGCCAGCACCAAATCGTAGCCGGTGAATTTTTCCGGGAGGTTACAGGCATCGGCCTGGAAGAACCCCACACTGTCCCGCACTCCCTCCAGATCGAGGTCGGCAAGGTTCAGCTCGTGGTAGGAGACCACCTCCCCCTCCTCCGGGAGCGCGTAGCGGAGGTATCCATCCTCCTGCAGGCGTGTCGCCAGGCGGAAAAAGCGGCTGGAGAAGTCGAGCCCCGTCACCCTCTCGAACCCCCGCGCCAGCTCGAAGCTGGCGCGTCCCAAGGCGCAGCCAAGGTCAAGGGCGTGCCCTCTCGCCCGCCCGCGGGTCAGCTCCAGGCATATCTGCGCGCAGGCCCTGGGGTAGTTCGGCACGCCGAAATGTCCGGGGCCATAATGGGCGTCGCAGTACTGCGCAGTCAGTACGTCGGTCTCGTACGGGTCCTCGTGCAGTGGCACCGGCTCCGTGCTCTCGACGTAACGGAAACCGGCGTGCTGGAAGAAGTGCCGCCTGAAGGCGTAGCGGGAGTCGCGCGTGGCCTCGTTCCCCGTCGAGATCCAGGAGCCCCCCTTGATCAGGTTGTGCCTGGTGTCGAAGGTCGGCGTCGAGAAATCGTCGTACCAGGGATGGACGCGGAAGCCGTGGAAGGGGTAGATGGGGGTTTCGGTCCATTGCCAGACGTTGCCGATGACATCGAAAAAGTCGCCTGAGGCGAACCGGTCCACGGGGCAGGAGGACGCCCAGTACTCCAGGTTGATGTTCCCCGGCGCCTCGCTCCACTGCGGCGCGTCGGGGATGTCCGCCAGATCCCGCAGGCGGTTCCACTCATCCTCGCTCGGCAGACGGATCGGCTTGCCGGACCTTGCCGCCAGCCAGTTGCAAAAGGCCTTCGCCTCCAGGTAGTTGACCTCTACCGGCCAGTTCCACGGCAGGTCTATCACCTCCAGCATGGTGCGCAGCCCCCAGCCCTCTTTGCGCGGGACCCAGAAGAGAGGATACCCGGCCTCCTTGAAACCGCGCCAGTTCCACCCCTCCTCGGTCCACCACCTGCGCTCACCGTACCCCCCGTCCTCGACGAAGGAGAGGAACTCCCGGTTCGACACCAGGTATCTGGACGCCGCGAACTCCTCGACCGTCGCCTCGTGCCGGCCGTACTCGTTGTCCCAGCCGTAGAGCGGGTGACGATCCCCCTTGCCGAGCGTCACCTTCCCGCCAGGGACCGGCAACAGCTCGTTTGCCGGAGGCTCGCCGCAGTCGCGGCAGATGGCCCAGAAGTCGAGCGGCTGCACCCGCTCGATCGGCAATTGCCGGATCAGCACCGACGAGGTCTCCAGGTGTATCCGCTCGTGCTCGATCCCCATCACGATGGCCCAGAACGGGTCCTCCCAGGTGATGGGAAGTGTGAGCGGCATGGTCCGGATCAGCTCGTCCACCAGCTCGCGCACCTTGTCGCGGTACTGCTTCACCTCGGCTCGGCCCGGCCAGTCGTAATGGGTCTCGTCGAGGTCGTCCCAGGACATCTCGTCCACGCCGACGGCGAAGAGCGCCTCGAAGCGGGGGTTGATCCTGTTCTGTATGACCCGTGCTATCACCAGCTTGTTCACGAAGAAGGTAGCGGTGTGCCCGAAGTAGAAGATGAGCGGATGGCGCAGACGGTCCGCCCTCAGGTAGAAGGCCCCGTCGTCCTTCAGCGCATCGTACAGCCTCTCGTCCACCGTGAACGTTGCATGGAAATAGTCCAGGATCTCCTTTCTCTTCAGCTCGGGATCGCCCTCATCAAGAACTATGGTGTGAGTCTTTGTCAAATCCATGCGAGATTTCCTCATAAACAGTTGAAGCACACGCCTGTTCTGTACCAGTGCCTGCCAGTGTGCCGGACGTCTGTAGATAGCAGCAACTACCTGGTTACCGGAGTAAATAGTACCAGATATTTTACAACAGTCTGAGAGGCGAACCTAAGGGAAGGGGGCTCTGCTTGAATGGGACGGCGAGAAAAAGCGTGGAGGGGACCCGGTAGGACTGTATCAGGCGTCACCTGCTCTTGTCATGGATTGCTCTATGGCAGCCAGGAACTGCTCCGAGGTGAACGGTTTTGGGAGGTAGTTGACGCGGTCGCTATGCAGGCGGTGGTGGACCTTCTCGTCGAAGGTGTAGCCGGAGATGTACAGTACGGGCAACTCGGGGAATTGCGGGATCAGGCGCTCGTATAGCTCGGGCCCGCTCATCTCCGGCATCATGACGTCGGTGACCAGCAGGTCCACCGTGCCGTTTTGGTCATGCAGTATCTGCTGCGCGATGGAAGGGGTTTCGGCAATCAGCACCCGGTAACCGGAGGATTGCAGCAGGTCGAGCGCCATTTCCCGAATGCTCTCGTTGTCGTCGACCACGAGTATCGTCGCGCTCTTTGCCTTGCGCCGGTTTGCCGCGCCGCCGGATTTATCGATCCCGACGGCCTTCGCCTCGCCGGCGAAGCTCGGGAAGTAGAGCAGGAACGAGGTCCCTCTACCGACCTGGCTTACCACCTTGATGTAGCCGTTGTGCTGCTTCACTATGCCGTAGACGGTCGCCAGCCCGAGCCCCGTCCCCTGGCCCACCGGCTTCGTGGTGAAGAAGGGCTCGAAGACGTGGGCCAGGACCTCCTCGCTCATGCCGCAGCCGTTGTCGGTGAAGGAGAGGAGCACATGGGCGCCGCTCTTCATCCCCGGGTTCATCCTGACGTACTCGTCATCCAGAAAGACGTTCCCCGTTTCTATCGTGATGGCGCCTTTGCCCGATATGGCGTCCTGTGCGTTGACGGCGAAGTTGATCAGGATCTGCTCGATCTGCCCCCGGTCGCCGAAGACGAACGCTCCCATGGGGGTGGTGCTGGTCTTCATCTCGATGTTGGCCCGGATGGTCCTCTGCATCAGGTCGAGCAGCGACAGGATCACCTCGTTAAGGTCCAGCACCGTCATGTTGAGCAGCTGCTTGCGGCCGAAAGAGAGGAGCTTCTTGGTGAGTTCGGCGGCCTTGTGGGCGGACGAGATGATCCCCTCGATCTTCTTGGTCTTGGGATCCCCCTCGGGGAGACTCCGTTTCACGATGTCGGCATAGACGAAGATCGGGGTCAGCAGGTTGTTGAAGTCGTGGGCGAGGCCGCCGGCCAGCTGCCCGATCGCCTCTATCTTCTGCATCTGGCGCATCTGCTCTTCGAGACGGCTGCGGCTCTCCTCGCTCTTCACGCGCCCAATGGCGATGCTTGCCATGTGAGCCGCCGACTCTATCAGCGCAAGTTCCTCCTCGCCGGGACTGCGGCAGCTCCGGTAGTAGATGGCGAAGGTCCCGAGCAGATCGCCGTTCACGGAGAGGACCGGTTCGGACCAGCAGGCGCGCAGGCCGGCATCGCGTGCAGGCTGGAACCCCTTCCAGAACGGGTGGGTCTCTATGTCCTCCACGATGACCCGTTTTTTCAGGAAGGCGGCCGTGCCGCACGATCCCATCCCCTCCTTGATCCTCAGGCCGTTCACCGCACGATTGTACGCCTCCGGGAGGCTCGGCGCGGCGCCATGCATCAGCCTGGTACCCTCCTCGTTGGCAAGCAGGGCGGAACAGAGGGCCCCGGGGCTCTCCTGCTCGACAAAACGGACTATGTAGACCAGCAGGTCCTCGAGCCTCGAACCGGTCGCCATCTGCTCCAGTATCTTCAGCCTGGTCTTTTCCCGCCGCTCGACCTTCTTGCGTATCGAGATGTCCCTCACGATGCCGAGGATGGCGGGACCATCCTGGTATTCGATCGCCCTGCTGCTCACCTCGATGGGGATGATCTCGCCGCTGCGGGTGACGTGCGCCGACTCGTACAGCGCCCGGCCGTCCTTCAGCACGGTGGCGACCCGCTCGGGAAGCCTCGGCTGCTGTTCCGGCGCGTTGATGTCCAGCAGTGAAAGGCCGAGGAACTCCTGGTGGCTGTACCCCATCCGGTCGCAAGCGGACTGGTTCGCCTCGAGGATGCTGAGGTCCGGACCGTGGATGTAGATGGCGTCTCCGGCGCTGTCGAACAGCTGCCTGAACTTCGCCTCCGTCGCCTGCACGACTTTCTCCAGGATCTTGCGCCGCTTGTAGTTGAGATACAGGGCCTGCAGACCCGCCATCATGGTCAGGGAGACGACGGGCACCACCCAGAACGCGGTCTTGTTGACCGCGTAGAAGGAGACCGGGGCGTTGACCAGCAGCGTCCCCTCGGGAAGCCTGTCGTGGTCGATGTTGAACCTGCGCAGTACCGTCTCATCCGCCATCGGGCGGGAAAGATTGCCGGTGAAGGCAGGGATGCTTTCCGCCGGCTCGCCTTGGATCACCCGGATAGCCAGTTCGGCCACCTTTTGCCCCTGGACCTTCCCCTCCATCATCCGCCCGCCCACCTCGCCGAATCCGAGTTGGGCGGCGTCGTAGCCGTTGTTGTAGGAATTGAGGACGAGGATGCGCGGAACCGTGGGCGCAGCGTGCAGCTCAGGCGCGGCGACGACAACGAGGACTGCGAAGCAGAACAAGGTTAAAAGAGCACCTGCAAAATTACGATGAAGAAACCCCGACATTCAACCCTCTAATAAATAAAAACTTTCTTCATTGTCCGCCGGCTGTAACACCGTCACCGTCACGACATCCCCACGTAAGCTCAGGTATCGGCAAAATGGCGTTTTACTTTATCGTTAAATGATTGGCAAGGGCTAAGGCTGCCGCGGAAGCGTCCTGACGGCGCAGAAACGGGAAAAGGGAGCCGTTGGGGCGGCTCCCTTTTCGTTGCTCCGGCCTTGAACGTCGTCTCTAGATGGGGCGGGGGCTGCAGAGATATCCTTCCTCGTCAGCCTTGGCATTGCACTTGTTGCAGACGAATTTAGCCTTGGCGGAATGCCTGTCGATCTCCTCGATCCTTCCCTCATGCTTCAACTGGCACATGTGAGCCTTGTGTTGCTCAGGCTTCGGGCAGCTTTCCTTTTCTTTCATGATATTCTCCTTTCTGCGTCGCTCGACATACCCGATATCATAGCAGATCGCCTCCCACTATTTACATGGCGTTTGCAGTTGGTAACATTAATGACCTGATCCCCGCCATCCATTAGAGGAGTGACCGTCATGAAAACCATGCAGGCACTGGTGAAGAAATATCCCAAGCCGGGGCTGTGGCTGGACGAGGTGCCGGTACCCGATATCGGCATCAACGACGTCCTGATCAAGATCCACAAGACCGCCATCTGCGGCACCGACCTGCACATCTGGGACTGGAACCCCTGGGCGCAAAAGACGATACCGGTCCCGATGGTGATCGGGCACGAGTTCGTGGGGACGGTCGCGGCGATGGGAAGCAACGTCTGCGACCTGAACCTCGGGGACATCGTCTCGGGCGAGGGACACATCGTCTGCGGCAGGTGCCGGAACTGCCTGGCGGGGAGGCGCCACCTCTGCAAGGACACCAACGGCGTCGGGGTGAACCGGGCCGGGGCCTTTGCCGAGTACATCTGCATCCCGGTAACCAACGTCTGGCACGCCGACCCGAGCATCCCGATGGAGGTCTTGGGCATCTTCGACCCCTTCGGGAACGCGACCCACACCACCCTCGCCTTTCCGGTGCTGGGAGAGGACGTCCTCATCACCGGTGCGGGGCCGATAGGGATCATGGCCACCGCCATCGCCCGCCGCGCCGGCGCGCGCTACATCGTCACGACCGACATGAACCAGTACCGCCTCGACCTGGCGAAGAAGATGGGAGCCACCGTCGCGCTCAACGTGAAGGAAGGGACGCTCGCCCAGGTGCGGCAGCAACTGGGGATGAAGGAGGGTTTCGACGTCGGGCTGGAGATGTCGGGAAACGGCGACGCCTTCAAGGAGATGCTGGACAACATGTGCCACGGCGGCAAGATCGCCATGCTCGGCATCCCCTCCGGCGACCTGGCCATCGACTGGAACAAGGTGATCTTCAACATGCTGACCATCAAGGGGATCTACGGCCGCGAGATGTACGAGACCTGGTACCTGATGCAGTCGATGGTCAAGATCGGCCTGGACCTCGGCCCGGTGATAACGCACCGGATGCACTACACGGAGTTCGAGGAGGGGTTCCGGGTCATGGCCTCCGGCAACTCCGGGAAGGTGATCCTCAACTGGATCGAGGATTAGGGGGGCCGCGCTCTTCTCCCTCCCCAGGAGGGGGAGGGTCGGGGAGGGGGAAACCCCTCGCCTGCTTAACCTTTACGCGCTGTCCACTAACTAAACCCTCTCCTTCCGGGAGAGGGTGCCCGAAGGGCGGGTGAGGGCAGTGCTACGAAGAATGAGAGTCGCAGAGGGCAGCGCCCTCACCCCGGCCCTCTCCCGGGGGGCGAGGGAGAGTTGACGCAAGCTGGCGCATGCCCAAGTTGACCACAACAGGAGCAAAAAAAGATGCCTGACAAATTCAGCTGGATCAAGGACGAACTGGACCTCCTGCAGCAGCAGGGGCTGAGAACCACCATCCGCACCATCGGCTCGGCCTGCGGCCCCTGGATGGTGGTCGACGGCAAAAAGGTGCTGAACTTCTGCACCAACAACTACCTGGGGCTCGCCAACCACCCGAGGCTGAAGCAGGCGGCCCGGGCCGCCATCGAGGAGTGGGGGGTCGGCCCGGCGGCCGTGCGGAGCATAGCCGGGACGCTTGAGCTGCACCGCCGGCTAGAGGAGCGCCTGGCCCGGTTCAAGGGGGTGGAGGACGCCCTCTACGTCCAGTCCGGTTTCTGCGCCAACCAGGCGGCCATCCCCCCCATGGTCGGCAAAGGGGACGTCATCTTCACCGACCGCCTGAACCACGCGAGCATCATCGACGGCTGCAGGCTCTCCTCAGCCAAGGTGGCGGTCTACGAGCACTGCGACCTGGCGGACTGCGAGCGGGTGATCCGGGAGAACCGGGGAGAGTACCGGCGCGCCCTCCTCATTACCGACGGCGTCTTCTCCATGGACGGAGACATCGCGCCTCTCGACCGGCTCTGCGACATCTGCGAGCGGCACGACATCATCACCATGGTGGACGACGCCCACGGCGAAGGGGTGCTCGGGGAGGGAGGGCGCGGCATCGTGGACCACTTCAACCTGAGCGGCAGGTTCGACCTGGAGATCGGCACGCTCTCCAAGGCGTTCGGCGTCATGGGCGGGGTCATCGCAGGGAGGAAGGTGGTGATCGACTGGATCAGGCAGAAGGCGCGCCCATTCCTCTTCTCCAGCGCGGTCACGGCTGCGGACACCGCCGCCTGCCTGGCCGCCGTGGACCTCCTGGAGGAAAGCACCGAACTGGTGCGAAAGCTCTGGGAGAACACGCGCTACTTCAAGGAGGGGATGCAGGGCGCCGGCTTCGACATCGGAGCGAGTGTCACCCCCATCACGCCGGTCATGCTCGGGGACGCCTCGCTCGCCCAGCAGTTCTCGAAGAGCCTCTTCGACTCCGAGCCCGGCATCTTCGCCATGCCGATCGGGTTCCCGACGGTTCCCCAGGGGAAGGCGCGCATCAGGGTCATGATCAGCGCCGCGCACTCGCGGCAGGATCTCGACACCGGGCTGGAGGTGTTCGCCAGGGTCGGGAAGGAGTTCGGGGTTATTTGAGGGGACGCTCTATTTCCCGGCTTTAAGCGCCCGCGGATTGCAGAGGGTCCGCGGGTCGTTAGCCTGAATCTTGCACTTGTTGCAGATAACGATCGGTTTTTCCCGGTATCTCTCCAATTCCTCGTCTTTGCCGTCTTTCCTCAGCTTGCACAGGTGCACCTTGTGTCTTTCCGGGTTCTCGCACTTCTCCCTGTCGCCCATCAACTTCTCCCGTCGTTGTTTTTCATTGCCTCGCGTTCCAGTCACTCACCCCCTGCATCAGCCCAGACAAAGGGCAATGGTCACCACCAGCGGAAAAAGGTTCAGCGCCGCGAATACCGCCGGCTCGAACCGCCTGAACGAGGTTAACAGGATAGCGGTGAAGAAGGCAATGAAACAAAGGAGCGGGTTGAGGTCGACGATGCCGAAAGCGGGGAGCATGAGAGTCCCGGCCAGCATGGCGCCTATCCAGAGGCGGCATACCGGTGCGAGGCCGCACCCTTCTCCCGGGGGTTCGAAAACGGGGAATCCTGCGAGGCGATAATCGTCGGTAAATCTGCGCCGCAGCAGCCAGAAATGCGGCACCTGCCAGAGGTAAATGACCCCGGCCAGCAGGACCACGCGAAAATCGTACAGCGCTCCTCCCGCGACACTCCAGCCGATGAAGGGCGCTGCCGACCCGCACAGGGCGCCGAGCAGCAGGGCGAAGGGGGTGCGCCGCTTCAAAGGGGTGTAAACGCCGAGGTACCAGGCGACCGTTCCCGATCCCAGGACGACCGGCGCGACTCCTCCCGAGAAGGCCAGAACAGAGGCGCCGACGAGGAGCAGCGCCACACCGATGGCGACGGCGGTTGCGGGGGCAAGGTCCCCTCTGGGGAGCGGGCGGTTGCCGGTGCGCGACATCAGCGCGTCGAGGTCGCGCTCCAGCACCTGGTTCAGCGCGGACGCGGCGGCGGCCAGCAGCGAGACACCGAGCAAAACCGCGGCAGCGCTCTTCAGATCGGCCGGAGCCGGGAAGAGGAGGTAACCTCCGACCGCTGCCACTCCGTTCATCACCGCCAGCGGCAACCTGAACAATTTCAGCAGACCCATCGTCATTTGAGGTGTTCCAGGTACTCCACCACCGCCTCCAGCTCAGCCCCCGGCATATCGGTCGTCGCCGGCATTATCGGCGGGAACCCCTCGACTATCGCCGCTCCCGGATCGACTATCGACTCCTTGAGGTACGCCTCATCGACCGTCACCACTGCGGGCTGCCCTCCCCTGGTCACCTTGACCTGCGTGCCGAAGAGTCCCTTGAGCGTCGGCCCGACCTTCGGTGATCCATCCAGCGAGTGGCACCCCAGGCAGCCGCGCTTCTCCAGGATGGCCCGCCCCGGGCTTTCCCCTCCCCCCTGGGCCTGGTTCAGCCAGGAGTAGAACTGCTCGGGGGGGAGAGCCTCCACGGTGGCGATCATCGCCGAGTGGCCGGTGCCGCAGTACTGGGAGCAGAAGACATCGTAGGAGCCGGGCTTTGTGGCGACAAACCAGACGTGGTTCTTCATCCCCGGCACCACGTCGCGCTTGATCTTGAAGGCGGGCATGTAGAAGCCGTGCACCACGTCCTTCGATTCCAGGTTCACCTGCACCGGGGTCCCTACCGGGACGTACATCTTGCCGCTGTTCTTGCCGTTGCCGTAGATGAAATTCCAGGACCACATGCGCGCCACGGCCGTCACCTGCATGGCGTTTTTGGGGACATCCCTGAGCGTGAGGTAGCCGGACCAGCCGTAATAGAACATTCCCATCACCAAAATGGTCGGCAGGGCGGTCCACACCACTTCCAGCCAGACGTTCCCCGACACCTGCGAGGTCGGTTCCGGCGCGCGCGATCGGCGGTAGCGCACCACGAACCAGATCATGGCGATGGTGATGCCGAGCAGCAGCACCAGGCACGAGGAAAAGAGGAAGGTGAAGATCGGGTCCACTGCCTGCGTCGTTGTGATCAGCTGATTTTTCACGATCGCCCCTCTAGCGGTAGAGTACGTCGAAGAATGTGAGCCCGATGAAGGCTGCCAGGGTGAACAGGGCGACGAACAGCAGGACGCGGAAGAGTCGCGGCTCGTACTTCATGTGCATGAAGAAGGCGATGACCAGCCCCGACTTGATGCTGGCGATGGCGAGAGCCGCCCAGACCTTCCCCGCCCCGAACTCCACCCGGGTGATCATCACCGTCGCCGCCGTCAACAGCAGCAGCACCATCCAGACCGTCGCCAGCTTCCCGTAGCTTAAAATGTGTTCCGCACCATCTTTAGTCATACCAAGTTTCTCCATTCCCCTCGTAGGAGCGGCATTCCTGCCGCGATCACCGCCCTCGCCCGGCCTCCGCCCCCCCTCTCCCGGAGGGGGAGGGGAGGGGATTTACAGGATCAGGTAATACAGCGGGAAGATGAATATCCAGACCAGGTCGACCAGGTGCCAGTACAGGGTCACGTTCTCCAGCGACACGTTGTCGTCCACGTTGATCGCTCCCTTTTGGACCAGGAGGGCGACCCAGGTGATCAGCGCGCCACCGACAAAGACGTGGATGCCGTGCAGCCCGGTGGTCAGGTAATAGAGACCGAAAAAGACCGACTCACCCGGCGCACCCGCCACGAGTTTCGGCGAGTTGGGATAGATCCCGTGGTGGAACTTCGCGCTCCACTCCAGGTACTTGATCACCAGGAAGGTGGCGGCGCAGACCAGGGTGCCGCAGAGGAGCGCCAGCGTCGCCCGCCGCTCCCCGCGCTTCATGGCGGTCACCGACATCGCAGCGAAGAGACTGCTGGTAAGGAGCACCACCGTGTTGGTCGTGCCGAAAACCACGTCGAGCTGCCGCCCCCCCGAGGAAAACTGCTGCGGGTACCGGGCCAGGTAGACGGAGTACAGGATAAACAGCCCCCCGAAGAGGATCAGTTCCGTGAACAGGAACAGCCACATGCCGAGCTTGGCTCCCACGCTGTCCTTATGGACGTGACTCATGGAACCCCCGCGCCTTTGAAGTCATACGGCCCGTGGGTGACCACCGGGTCCTCCTCGAAATTCTCCGTCGGAGGGGGGGTCGGGATGCTCCACTCCAGCGTCGCTCCTCCCCAGGGGTTGCCGGTGAAAGGCTTCCCTTTCAGCAGTCCGCGCCAGAGGTTGACGATCACGATAAGCATCCCGAGGACCAGTATCCAGCTCCCGATGGTGGCCACCAGGTTCAGCTGTGCGAACTCGGGGAGGTAGTCGTAATAGCGCCGCGGCATCCCCCTCATCCCCAGCAGCTGCATGGTGAAGTAGATGATGTTGAAGCCGATGAACATCACGATCCAGCCGATGAGCGCCGGGGTCTCGTCGTACCTGCGCCCGAAGAACTTGGGAAGCCAGTAGTGGGCGGCGCCGATGAAGGCGAAGCCCGTGCCGCCGAACATGACGTAGTGGAAGTGCCCGACGACGAAGTGGGTGTCGTGCACGTGGATGTCTGTGGCGGCGGCGCCGAGTATCAGGCCGGAGAGCCCCCCGATCGAGAAGAGGAGGATGAAGGAGAGCGCGAACAGCATGGGCGCCTCCAGCGATATCGACCCCTTGTACAGGGTCGAGACCCAGTTGAACACCTTGATGGCCGACGGGATCGCCACCAGGAAGGTCAGGAAGGAGAAGACCAGCACGGCCGTGTCGCTCATCCCGCTGGTGAACATGTGGTGTCCCCAGACCACCGACCCGGCCGCCGCGATGCCGATACTCGAGACGGCGATCATCTTGTACCCGAAGATCGGCTTTCTGGAGAAGACCGGGATGATCTCGGAGATGACACCCATGGCCGGCAGGATCATGATGTAGACCGCAGGGTGCGAGTAGATCCAGAACAGGTGCTGGTACATCAGCGGGTCGCCTCCGCGGCCGGGGTCGAAGAGACCCACTCCCAGCACCCGCTCCGCGACGACCAGCAAAAGCGTGATGGCGATGATGGGGGTGGCGAGGATCTGCACCCACGCCGTCGCGTAGAGGGACCAGACGAAGAGCGGCAGCCGTGTCCAGGTCATCCCCTCCGCCCTCAGGCGGTGGATGGTGGTGACGAAGTTGATCCCGGTGAGGATGGAGGAGAAGCCGAGGATGAAGACGCCCAAGACGGCGAGCGAGACGTTGGTGCCGGTGCGGGCGCTGAAGGGGACGTAAAAGGTCCAGCCGGTATCGGGAGCCCCTCCGCCGGTGAAAAGCGCGGCGAGGACCACCAGGGCCCCGATGGCGTAAAGCCACCACGAGAAGAGGTTCAGCCGAGGGAAGGCCACGTCCCTGGCGCCGATCTGGATCGGCATGACCAGGTTTCCGAAGGATGCCGGTATTCCCGGGATGATGAAGAGGAAGATCATCACCACCCCGTGCACGGTGAAGAGGGCGTTGTAGGTCTTGGCGGTGACGATGGTCGGGCCGGGCGCAATCAGTTCGAGTCGCAGCAAAACCCCGAGGAGAGCGCCGACCAGGAAGAACCCGAAGACGCAACCAAAGTACATCATCCCTATTCGTTTGTGGTCGGTGGAGAATATCCAGGACCGGATCCCGGTCTTCCCGGTATCCAGCCAGAAGCCGCCCGGGACGGGCGCCGTATTTTCTGCGGAAGTCATTTTTCCCCCGAAACTTCGTCTGCCAGCATACTTGTGTTAGGTCATCAGGAAGGACGGGGGGATCCCGGTTTCTTCCCCTTTCTGCCGGTCGCCAGCAGATAGGCGAGAAAACTGCCGGTGCAAAGGATGATGACCGTGGCGCTGACCCGCAACAGGTTGAACACGTAGCTCTTGCTCTTGGGATCGAAGCTGAAGCAGTAACCCACGACCTTGCTGATGGTGGTGCCTACTTTCCCCTGGCGTGCCTCGATGAGGGCCAGCGTCACGTCCTTCGCCAGGAACTGGGTGCCGTACAGGTAGCGAGCGATCATGCCGTCCTTCGTCACGACCAGGCTTACGACCGGGTGCATGAAGTCCCGCCCCTGGCGCTTGAACCGGTACCCGGCCGCCTCGGTCAGCTGTTTTATGCCCGCCGCATCGCCGGTGAGAAAACGCCACCCCTGCGGGGGGAAGTTGTCCTTCATCGCGGAGTAGTACATGCTCCGGGACCTGGCCGCCTGCCCGGGGGTCTCCTTCTCGTCGAAGCTCACCGAGAGGACACGGTAATCCTTCCCCGGCTCCAGCTTGATCTCCGGCAGCACCCGGGCCAACCCCTCCTGCAGGTAGTTGCAGACGTTGGTGCAGCTGTAGTAGACGGGAACGATGATGGTCGGGCCTGTGATCAGGTCAGCCAGTCGGCGCTCTTTTCCCGATTCGTCGCGAAAAACGAGGTTGAGCGGTATCTTCCCACCCAGCCGCTCGTCCACCCCCACCTGCACCCCGGACTCGCCCTCCCCCGCCAGGGGGTGCTGCTCCACATGGGCCATGGCTGTCGGTCCGGCTAAACCGGTCACCGCCAGAAGCCACGTCAAAACCGCAAGGACCACACCCCATCGCCGCCGTAAAGCGATCTCCACCTTCAACTCCGAACGTCCCTTGATAAAAACAATTCGCTCATTATAAAGCAATCTGCCCCCCTGTCCAATGACATCGCGAAAATTCGGTCATCATGAGCCGGATCCTTGCTGAACGGGCAGGAACCGGTTTCCGTGCCGGACAGCAATCCATTGCGCTGCAGATAAAACTTGACTTAAAATTTTCTTACATTAGAGTAGGTCAATATGTTTTCTCATACGATGTTCTGGCCGGGGGTGACAGCCCCGAGTTCTCAGCACCAAGGAGGCCGGCTATGAAGAGATTTCCAGGGAAAATAGTTATGGCGGCGATAATTCTCTCCTGCGGTTTCGTGATGCAGGCGGAGCAGTCCGCGGAAAATGCCAAGTCCAGGCAACCCCCCGCCCCGGTCGCCAGCCGCGAGGTGGCATTCAACGCACCCGACGCGGCCAGAGGCACCAAAACCTTCGTCTTCCACAGCGAGTAAACCCGCGTGAATCCGTCCGGTTCGTCCATCCGGGCGCCGCGCCTTCCCTGCCGCTCGCCTCGAAAACAGGCCGTATTGCGCGCATCCGGCGGTTAGATTCTTCCCGCAGCGTGTCAATTAAAATCTCAAGTTCGGAAGGAGAGATGACGATTAGCCTCTGTGACTCTTAATCATAGGATTCATGAAGGAGATCGTACATGTCTTTCACTTCTCGTACTCTCGCGATCAACCTTGTTGCTGTCGCCGCAACGATCGGCTCTTCACTTGTCATAACCGGCGGCTCCCACCTGCTCGGCATAGCGGCTGTCGGCACAGTCATCCTCCTGATTTCAGGGGCCGCGTGCTGGTTTGCCGCCAGCTCCGAGACAAAATCCTTGCAGGAGATCGCCACCGCGCTGGAAAACGCCGCGGCAGGGAACCTCTCCTACCGGATCGGCAAGGTCGGCACCGGGGAGATCGGGCGCATCGGAGACGCCTTCAACGGCATGATGGGGGACTGGAACAAGACCATGCACCAGTTCTTCACCGTCACCGACCTGGTCAGGGACTCGGTCGCCCTGGTCAGCGCCACCAACGATGCCATGGCGGCCGCCGCCGAGGATGTCGCCATGCAGGCGAGCACCATTGCCACCGCGAGCGAGGAGATGTCCGCCACCTCGGGAGACATAGCGCGCAACTGCCTCTACGCCGCTGAAAACGCCCACAAGGCGACCGAGGAAACCACTTCCGGCGCGGAAATCGTCCGTAACAGCGCCCGGCTGATGGAGAGCATCGCGCAGCGGGTGATGGCGACCTCCACCTCGGTCGCGGGACTGGGAGAGCGCTCCGACCAGATCGGGGCCATCGCGGGCACCATCGAGGACATCGCCGACCAGACCAACCTCCTCGCCCTCAACGCGGCCATCGAGGCGGCCCGCGCCGGCGAGACGGGGCGCGGCTTCGCCGTCGTGGCGGACGAGGTCCGCGCGCTGGCCGAGAGGACCACCAGGGCCACCAAGGAGATCGACAGCATGATCAAGTCGATCCAGACCGAAACGAGGACCGCCGTCGGTTCCATGAGCGAGGGGGTGGAGCAGGTGAACCAGGGGACGGCGGAGACCTGCCGCTCGGGCGAGGCGCTCTCCGGCATCCTCGGCATGATCAACGACCTGACCATGCAGTTGAGCCAGATCGCCACCGCCGCCGAGGAGCAGACCGCCACCACGCACGAGATCACCAGCAACATCCAGATGATAACCAGCGTGGTCAACAGCAACGTGGAAAGCGCCCGCAGCACGAGGAGCGCCACCGGCAAACTGGTCCAGCAGGTCGACGAGCTGCACAAGCTCGTCGGCCACTTCCAGCTGAGCGACGCCATGGTCTGGGACCAGAGCTTCAGCACCTCGATCGACACCTTCGACGAGCAGCACAAGAAACTGTTCGAAATGGTGAACGAACTGAACCAGGCGATGCAGCACAAGCGGAGCAAGGAGGCGATCGGCTCCGTGCTGCAGCGCCTGATCGCCTACACCGGCACGCACTTCGCCGCCGAAGAGGAGGCTTTCCGCAAATCCGGCTACCCCGAGGAAGCGGCCCACGTCCAGCAGCACAAGGACCTGGTGAACCAGGCGCTCGCCCTCCAGGAGAAGTTCAATTCGGGCGAGACGCTCCTTACCCACGACGTCATCGAATTCCTGCAGAACTGGCTGGTGAAGCACATCAAGGGGACCGACAACCGCTACGGCACCCACCTCCGCAAGGCCGGCGTCAGGTAGCAATCCCCCCTTACCGTCCCCACTCCGCAGGTCCCCTTCCCCGGGGGACCTGCGGCGACGACCTCCGCAGCCGGCCCACTTCGTCCAGTCACCCCCTTTAGAATTAGAGACTGCCGCCTCCCGAATCAATTAACCTGTTCTCCTTACCGGCTTTTTCTGCTACATTTTGGCTAAACTTCTCCCCCACGAGGTGGCCATGCCAGAAAAAACCGCACTCCTGTTGCTCCAGATGGGCGGCCCGGACTCGATAGACGCCGTACACCCGTTCCTCATGAACCTGTTCACGGACCGCGACATCATCAAGATCGGCCCGGCATTCCTGCAGCCGTTCATCGCCCGGCGCATCGTGAACAAGCGCGCGCCGAAGGTCGAGGAGTACTACCGGCAGATCGGCGGCAAGTCCCCCATCCGGGAACTGACGGAGGCCCAGGGAGAGGGGCTGCAGCAGCTTCTGGGGGACGACTACCGCTCCTACGTCGCCATGCGCTACTCCCGCCCCTCCACGATAGACGCGCTGGCGGCGATAAAGCGCGAGGGGATCAAGAAGGTCGTCGCCCTTTCCCTCTACCCGCACTACTCCAGGGCCACCACCGGATCGAGCATCAACGAGTTGCAGCGCGTGCTGAAGGAAGCCGGCGTGAGCTTCGAGATGACCTTCATAGACCGCTTCTACGACCACCCGCTCTACATCAAGGCGCTTGCCGAGAAGGTGATCCAGGGGCTTGCCGCCTTCCCCGACCGAAAGGACGTGGAGATCGTCTTCTCCGCCCACTCGCTCCCCCAGTCCTTCATCGAGGAAGGGGATCCGTATCTCGCGCACATCCAGGAGACGGTGCGCCTGGTGATGGAGCAGGTGGGGGAGGCGAGCCACCAGCTCTGCTTCCAGTCCAAGGCGAGCAAGGTCAAGTGGCTCGAGCCCTCGACGGAGGCGACCATAGACAGGCTCGCGAAAGCGGGTCGGCCCAACATCCTCATGGTCCCGCTCTCCTTCGTGTCGGACCACATCGAGACCCTGTACGAGATCGACATCCAGTACGCAGAGGAGGCGAAGGCGCTGGGCATCAAGCGCTTCGTCCGGACCGAGTCCCTCAACTCTTCGCCGCTCTTCCTCGAGTGCCTGGCGGAGCTGGTGAAAACGGCGGTAAGAGGATGAAAACCTGCAGTATCTGCAAGAGCGACTACGACGAGAACGAGCCCGACTCCCTGTACGGAGAGGCGGGGCAATGGCTGGCCGAGGAACATTGGAAGGACGCCGGGGAACTCTGCCGGAACTGCCGCGAGAACCGCGCCCGGCTCGCGATGATGTACTGCCACGAGATAAATCAAGGATAAAACCATTAGCCACAGAGACAGTCTGAGGAAATCTGAGTTTGAAGTTTTTTACTCAGATTTTCTCTGTGGCTAACGGTTTGGATTTTGGAGCTTAACATGGAACGGATCACACTGGACGGCATCAAACTGACCCTGGCCAACCCGATCGAGCTGCCGCTGCGCTGGGTGGGTAACGATGAACTGCTCAGGCAGCTTCTCGCGGCGTGGATGGTGATCGACGAGCGGGACATCCCGTTCAACCCGCGCCTGATCGGCAAGCCCGGCGTCGGCAAGACCACCCTGGCGTATGCCGCGGCGAAGAGACTGGAAAGAAAGGTCTACCTCTTCCAGGCCACCATGGACACCCGCCCGGAGGACCTGATCGTCACGCCGGTCATCGGCCCGGACGGCACCATCCAGTACGCGGCTTCGTCCCTCGTTTCGGCCATGATCGCCGGAGGCGTGCTGATCCTCGACGAGGGGAACCGGATGAGCGAGAAGGCGTGGGCCTCGCTGGCGCCGCTCCTGGACGACCGGAGGTACGTCGAGTCCATCATCACCGGGCTCAGGATCCCCGCCCACCCCGATTTCAGGATCGTCGTCACCATGAACGAGGATTCCTCCACCTTCGAGGTCCCCGAGTACATCCACTCCAGGCTGCAGCCGCAGCTCTTCATCGATTTCCCCGAGGCCGACGAGGAGCTGGCGATCCTGAAGGAGAACCTTCCCTTCGCCGGGAACTCCATCCTGAACTACGTGGTCGATTTCCTGCAGCGCGGACATGCGGCGGACGAGCGGTACTCGGTGCGGGACGGGATCAACATCGCGCGCTACGCGCTGAAGATGATGGCGGCCACGGAGAAAGAGCCGCGCGAACTGCTGCCGCTGGCGGTCGAACGGATCCTCGGGGAAGAGGCATTACGGTACCTGAAATGAGAACCTATTTATGCCCGACAGACTCCACCTGGAAAAATTCGGCAACATCCACGCACTCCCCATCCTCCATTACCGGATGGAGTTCGCCCACCTGGTCCGGGAGGCGTTCCTCGCCCTGAAGCCGGACTGCATCGCCCTCGAACTCCCGTTGACACTGGAGTCCCAGTTCCTGCGCGGCCTGCGGCGCCTGCCGGAGATCTCGGTCCTCGCCTACCACGTCGGCACACAATCCGTCTTCCTGATCATGGAGCCAGCCGATCCCTTGATCGAGGGGGGACGTCTCGCCCTGGAGCACGACGTGCCGCTCCACCTGGTCGACATCGACCTGGACATCTACCCTTCACACCTGGAAAGGCTCCCCGATTCTTACGCCGTGCAGCGGATCGGGCTGGAACCGTTCTACCGCGAGGTCGCTCAGCTGTACCGGGAGATCGAGCCGGGCGATGAGGACCTGCGCCGGGAACGCGGCATGACCTTCCGGCTGCAACAACTCTCCGCGCAGCATGAAAGGGTCCTCTTCGTATGCGGCATGTCGCACCTGGAGCGGATACGGGTCCTGTTCGATCAGCGTCTGGCCCAGCCGCTGACCCGCGTCCGGCGGGAAGGGGTCGCCATATTCAACCTGCACCCGGAGAGCTGCCAGGAGGTCCTGGCCGAGTACCCCTTCCTCTCGGCCATCTATGAGACCAGGAGGTCGCCGCTGCCGCCCGAACCGGCGCCGGTCGCTTCCCTGCGCAAGAGCTTCAACGCCTTCGAGCTGATCCTGGGTGGGAAGCAGTCCATTCCCGAGGAGGAGGCTCTCGCCGAGTCGATCCAGCGGAGCGCCCGCCGCATCGACCCCGAGGGGGTGATGCCCGACCGGCAGAAGATCATGCTCCGTCTTTTCCTCGAGGCGGCGCGGCACTACCGCCAGGAAACCGGCGACAAGGTGCATTTCTGGCAAAAGCGCGCCTTCTTCCGCTTCGCCAGGAACTACGCGCTGCTGTCGCAGATGCTCCTACCCGACCTGTACCAGATGCTGGCGGCCGCCAGGGGTTGCGTCGACGACAACTTCGCCTACGCCTTCTTCCGGCTCGCCGCCTGTTATCCGTGGCAGCGCGACGCGTCGGACATACCGACCCTGCGCCTCTCCGCGGCGGAGATGTGGTCCGCGACGCGCAAGATCCGTTTCCGGCCGCGCGAGCAGGTGCGCGCCAAGGGGCGTCCGGGACTGAAGATGATGAACCGCAAGAAGGAGAAGAGGCCCGGCGAGTGGCTGGACGGCTTCGACGATCCCTACATCTGCTCCTATCCTCCGGAGGACCTGACCATCGAGGATTACGGCCGCAACCTGAAGCGTATCGGGACCCGGCAGCTCAGCGAGGAGGCGAGCCGTACCGAGCCGTTTTCCGCGTCGCTTCTGGACGGGATCGACATGCGCGAGACCATCAGGAACCTGCACCAGGGGAAGATTTACGTCAAGGAAAACAAAAGGTTGAAGAGCGGGATCGGCTGCGTGGTGGTGGTCTTCGACGAGGACAAGGAAGCCGACCGCTATCCCTACTGCATGACGTGGCTCGGCGAGCACGCGCAGGAGTCCGACATGGCCTTCTACGCGACCCCCCCGACCGACAACATAGTCGGGCCCGGGATATCCCGCTGCGAGTATGGAGGGTTTCTGCTGAGCTATCCGCCGCGGCGCATGGCGGACGTCTGGCGGGACGTCGATTACCGGGGGTGGACGAAGAGCGAGGTGCTGCTGCTGGCGGCGCTCGATTACACGTTGGAGAAAGATGTGGTCTACGCGGCGGCGCGACCGCCGAGGAGCTACATGAAGCAGCTAGCCGCGAGGCTCGGAAAGCGGATCATCTACCTGCCCCTCGGGAGCCTTTCGCCCGTCGCGCTGAAGAAGCTCCGGGTGTTCCACATCCTGTACGGGCACGACAAGCGGGGGATAGCGAAGGATTATATCTGGTAAAGCCTTTTTTATCCCTTCCTCAACACCCTCTTGTCCCCCATCCGGATGGTCAGCTTCTCCTGGTCGAAGTACTCCAAAAGAGGGATCATGAACTTCCTGGACAGCCCGGTCAGTTCCCTGAACTCCGGCGGCGTGACCTCCCCCTTCTCCTTCAGGTGGGCCACCAGCTTCTCGCGTATCTCCGAAACGGCGTCCGGCGCGTAGAAGATGTCCCCCTTGATCTTCGCCACCCTCCCCTCCCGGCAGAGCAAATTGGCATGATCGAGCACCTGCTTCTCCGTGCACCCCAGCAGGTCGCACAGCTCCTTCAGCGTCGGCGGCTCGGCCCACGCCTTCTTGAGCGCCTCCTCCAGCATGAGCTGGATGCCGGCCTGGTCCAGGGTGACACCAACCTTGCGCCCCGGAAGCTTGACGATGTCCCGGTCGGAAAGGGCCAACCCCTCCTTCTCCATGCTCGCCAGCACCGGCCCGAAGAAGCGGGCGTCGCTTCGCCTCGGAATCCGGGACTTCAGTTCTTCCTTTCCGATCCCCTCCTGCATCGGGTTCTCTTCCAGGTAGTCGCTCAACTCCTTCGAGAGTTTCTGCTTCAGCTGGGCAAAGGCATCCTTGCCGAGGAAGATGCGCGGCTCCTTCACCACCTGGAGCACGGCGCCGGTGGAAAGCAGCGGCCCCAGCGCGGCCTCGATCCTCTTGCCCGACATGCCGGAACGGTTCACCATATCCTGCACCGATATGCCCGAGAGGAGCGACGACTCCACCAGGAGCCTGATCCTGTCCTGGTCGACGCCGGACTCGGCCGCCGCCAGCAGTTCCAGCGCCTCCGTCGACCGCCTGCGCCTTCTCGGGGGCGCCGGATCGAGCACGGTGCCGCCACCCAGCGTCGCCTGCGGGGAGTAGGTACGCAACACGAACGGGTCCCCAGGCAAGAGGAGAACCGGCCTGGATAGGCGGAGCTGCACGTAGGCGCTGTCGCCGGGCGCCAACGCGTCCCGGTCGAAAAGGATGATTTTTGCGGCGACCTCGTAGGTGGCGGAATGGAGACGTATGGTGGAGCGGTGCTTCAGCTCCTTGTGGGCCGAGGCGAGGTAGTTGAGCCGGACGTCGACCGCGCTGGTGGGACGGTACAGCCCCTTGGGCACCACCACGTCGCCGCGCTCGACATCGGCGTGGTCGACCCCCTGCAGGTTGACCGCAAGCCTCTCGCCCGCGCCACCCTTCTCCACCTTGGACCCGAAGGACTGCACGCCGCGCACACGGCAGGCGATGCCGGAAGGGAGGATCTCCACCTCGTCGCCGACCGTGACGGCGCCGGAAAGGAGCGTCCCGGTGACGACGGTGCCGAAACCGGTGACGGTAAAGACACGGTCCACCGGGAGACGGAAAGGGGAATCGACCCGCTTCTGCTCTATCTCGCCCGCCAGTCGCGTCAGCTCGCCCTTCAGCTTGTCTATCCCGTCCCCGCTGCGGGAGGAGACCGGGATAATGGGGGCATCGGCCAGGAAGCTCTCGGCGAGATATTCCCGCACCTCCTCGGTCACCAGGTCGAGCCAGTCCGGCTCCACCAGGTCCTTCTTGGTGAGGACCACGATCCCCCTCTTCACACCGAGCAACTGGCAGATCTCCAGGTGTTCACGGGTCTGGGGCATGATCCCCTCGTCGGCGGCGATGACCAGAAGCACCAGGTCCATCCCCCCCACGCCGGCGACCATGGTCCGGACGAACCTTTCGTGGCCCGGGACGTCGACGATGCCGAAACGAAGCTCGCCCGGTAGTTCCAGGTGGGCGAAACCGAGCTCTATGGTGATGCCGCGCGCCTTCTCTTCCTTGAGACGGTCCGTGTCCACGCCGGTCAGCGCCTTCACCAGCGAGGTCTTGCCGTGGTCGATATGTCCGGCGGTGCCGAGAATCAGATGCTTCATCTATGGTTTACTCCGGTTAGAAATGCCCTTATGTATCGCAATTTTTGCATAAAAGGTCAAGCACTCTGCTAATCCTTGAACTGCAGCTGGTAAAGCCTGTAGTAGAGCGCCTTCGCGGACATGAGTTCCGCGTGCGTCCCCTCTTCGGCCTTCTCGCCGCGGTGGATGACCACGATGCGGTCGGCGTCGCGGATGGTCGAAAGCCGGTGCGCCACGACCAGCGTGGTCCGCCCCTGCATCAGCCCTTCCAGTCCCTGCTGGATCAGCCGCTCGCTTGCCGTGTCGACGCTCGCCGTCGCCTCGTCCAGGACCAGGATCTCCGGATCGAAGGCGACCGCCCGGGCGAAGGAAATAAGCTGGCGCTCGCCGGCGGAGAAGTTCACCCCTCGCTCGCGCACCTCCTCCTGGTAACCCTTGGGGAGTTCCCTTATGAAGCGGTCCGCGCCGACCATCGCCGCCGCCTGCTCCACCCTCTGCAGCGCCTCGGGGTCGCCCAGCGAGATGTTGTACTCGATGGTCCCCGAGAAGAGATAGGGATCCTGAAGCACCACCCCGATCCGCCTTCTCAGCGACTGCAGCGACATCTCCCTGATGTCGACGCCGTCTATGGCGATGGAGCCGCGGTTTATCTCGTACAGGCGCGACAGGAGCCTCGTCACCGTGGTCTTTCCGCCGCCGGTTTCCCCCACCAGCGCCACTTTCTCCCCGCGCCTCATCTCCAGCGAGAACCCCTTCAGCACGTAATCCTCGTCGCTGTAGGCGAACCAGATGTCCTTGAAGCAGATCTGCTGCAATCCCTGCTTCGGCGCCGGGGCCGACGGTCCGGGAGGTTGCGGCTTCGATTCCGGTTCTTTCCCTTCCTTGTCCAGCAGCCCGAAGATCCTCTCCAGCGACGCCATGGCGCCCTGCATGACCGAATACTTCGCCGACATGTCCCTGATGGGGGAGAAGAATTTCTCGATGTACTGGATGAAGGCGACCAGGGCGCCGAAGGAAAGGTTTCCCTTCACGATCTCTCCGCCGCCGTACCAGATGATGAGCGCCACGGCTATCGAGGAGAGCGACTCCACCACCGCGTAGAGCGCGGCGTCCCAGGTGATCACCGGGAGGTTCGCCTCCATGTAGGAAGAGTTCAGCCTCCTGAACTCCCGCGCCTCGTCCCTTTCCCTGTTGAACAGCTGCACCACCGCCATGCCGCCGATGCTCTCGGCCAGAAAGGCGCTCAGGTTCGCCTGGCGCGACCGCACCTGCCGGAAAGCGACCCGCATCCAGTTTCTGAAGGTGAAGGCGACCCATATCAGCAGCGGCAATACCGAAAAGGTGACCAGCGAGAGCCGGACGTTCATCCAGAGCATGATGCCGACGATCCCCGCCAGCACCAGGACGTCTCCGACGACGGTGACTATGCCTGCCGCGAACATCTCCCCCACCACCTCGATGTCGCTGGTCAGCCTGGAGACCAGGCTTCCGACCGGAGTCTGGTCGAAGAAGCGGGCGGAGAGGCGCTGGAGGTGCGAGAAGAGTTGCACCCTGATGTCGTACATGACCTTCTGGCCCACGTACTGCAGCAGGTAGACCTCGGCGAAGGAGAAAAGCGATTCGGCGAGGATGATGCCGAGGAAGCCGGTGGCGAGGCTTGGGAGGCCGGCCATCACCCCCTTGGTGATGTGGCTGTCGATCGCCATCTTGAGGATCCAGGGCTGGGCCAGCTTCGACGCCGCGATGAACGGCAAGAGGAGCAGGGCGACGACAATGAGGCGGCGGTACGGCGCGACGTAGCCGACAAAGCGCCCCATGAGCCGCCTGTCGTAGATCTTGCCGACTGTTTCGTCTTCGTATATGCCGCCGAAGTGCATGATGGTCCTTTGCAGAGTGATCGGGTTCTGCCTACACCGTCCGAATGTTGCTCATTGCTATTTATCTGGCATCTCCCTCCCATCTCCCCCTCGCCCTCCGGGAGAGGGGCAGGGGTGAGGGAGGGTTTATCGCAGCCTCCTAAAGCCTCTCGATCTCCGCCTTAAGCTGTTCTTCCCTGTGGATCGCTTCGTAGCGGCCGCCGAGTTCCAGCAGTTCCGCGTGGTTCCCCTGCTCGACGATGGCTCCCTGCTCCATCACGATGATGCGGTCGCAGCCGCGTAGCGGCGACAGCCTGTGCGACACGATGAGGACGGTCCTCTCCCCGTAATACCCGGACAGCGCCGACAGTATCTCTTCTTCGGTGTCGGCATCGACGGCGGAAAGGGGATCGTCGAGTATCAATATGCTCGGTTCCTTGATGAGAGCCCGGGCGATGGCGACCCTCTGCTTCTGCCCGCCGGAGAGCGTCACCCCCCTCTCCCCCACCAGGGTCTCGAACCCTTGCGGGAAACGGGCTATGTCGCCGGCGAGCCCGGCTATCCGCGCGGCACGCTCGATCTCCTCCCTGGTCGCCCCGGGCTTGCCGTAGCCGATGTTGTCCGCGATGC
Source organism: Geobacter sp. (assembly GCA_003490025.1). Classification (GTDB taxonomy): domain Bacteria; phylum Desulfobacterota; class Desulfuromonadia; order Geobacterales; family Geobacteraceae; genus Geomonas. The sequence goes on from DNJC01000021.1 coordinate 29,614, forward strand.
TGCGGGAGAAAAGAAAGCTCTCCTGCGGGACGAACCCGACCGCGCTCCTTACCTTGTCCAGGGAGATCCTGTTCAGGTCGATGCCGTCGACGAAGAGGGTGCCGTCGGCGATCGGGAACAACCGCGGGATCAGCCGCACCAGGGTCGACTTCCCGCTCCCGACCACCCCGACGATACCTATCCGCTCACCCTTCCTTATCTTCAGGTTTATCCCGCGCAGCATCTTGGCCGTACCGTAGGAAAAGGTGAGGTTGCGGTACTCGATCCCGCCCTCGATCACCCCGGGATCGACAGGTTCGTCCGGCTCTACCACCTCGGCACTGGCATGGAGGATCTCACCCAGACGCGTCATGGAAGCGGCGCCTCTCTGCATCAGGTTGAGGATCCAGCCGAACATGATGGTCGGCCACACCAGCATGGCGAGGTAGCCGTTGAAGGCGACGAAGCCGCCCAGCGTCAGCTCGCCCCGGATCACCTGCCCGCCCCCGATGAAAAGAACGATCAGGGTGCCGAAGGCCCCGGTGGAGGCCATCACCGGCAGCATCCACCCCCTGAGCCTCGCCACCCCCATGCTCGCTTCAAGGTAGCCGCCGCAAGCCTGGCGGAAGGTCTCTATCTCCCCCTCCTCGCGGCAATACGCCTTCACGACCGAGGCCGCGGAAACGTTCTCCTCGACGCGCGCCGTCAACCGCGACAGCGCCTCCTGCATCCGCTTGGAGCAGCGAAACATGGACGCGCTCAACCGCTTCACGATGTAGATCATGAGCGGAAAGGGCGCGATGGCGCAGATGGTGAGAAAGGGGGAGATGCGGGTGAGGAGGAAGAGGGCGGCGGTGTAGACCACCACCGTGTTCAAAAGGCTCAGTACGCCGAAGCCTAAAAGCATGCGGACGTTGGTGAGATCGTTGGCCAGACGCGAGAGGATGTCGCCGGTGCGCCAGTTGGAGAAATAGGTGCGGTCCAGGGTGAGAAGCTTCCCGTAGAGGTCCTCGCGCAACAGGAACTCGATCCTGCGCCCGGCGTTCAAAAGCGTGGTGCGGGAGAAGACGCGGATGACGCCTTGCGCCACGGCGGCTACCGCAATCATGCCGCCGTACTGCGCAGGAGTGAACCGCCCCTGGGAGGTCGGCGCCTGCAACCCCTCGATGGCGAGCTTCATCAACCACGGTATGGCAAGCCCGCACAGGTTGGTGCCGACCAGCAGAACGGCCCCCAGAATGTAGGCCCCCCTGCAATTGAGCATGTAGCGGTATAGTCTTCTCAGTTCACCGATGGCACACCTCGCACAGGATAACGCCCCGATACTATTATTACATTTCGTTTCGCCTGTCAAAGGGTTTACTGGACGCCTCACATGAGAGCTTCTTGTTTTAAAATAGCGTAAATCTTCCTTTTTCAGCCTCCACTGACGATCCGTCGGCAAAATCGCCCCTGCCGCCCGACGCTCCCCATATCGACGTTACTTCAGCAACTTCCGCACCTCCACACCCCGACCTTTTTTCTGTTTTAAAAATCGGCATTTTTGCCACTTTTCAGAACGGGTATTTTAAAGAATTTCACCCCGGTCGAACTGTTTTTCGATAAAAACCCTTTGCTTTTCAGTCACTTTCACCTGAAACTTTTGCTTGCTTTTTTGTTTTAAAATGACGTATATTCCCTGAGCATTTTCTCCACCCCCCTTTCGCATCCCCAAAAGGGGTTTATTTAAAACAGCGTTACAACGATGCAGGGAAAATTCCGTTGAACCGCTTGCTTTTTCGTTTTCAATGAGCGTATGATTTTCATCTGTTTATTAACAAACCGATCCGCCCTTAACATCATCGAGTCGCGAGGTTCGCAGTGAAAAACAAGTTGATGCACCTGTCAAACGAGACCATGAACGTCGGTTTCGTCAAAAAGGTGGAGGCTCTTTCCGGCAGCTCGGTGCGCCGCTGCTTCCAGTGCGGCAAGTGCTCTGCCGGCTGTCCGATGTCGTCGTTCATGGAGCACCCCCCCAACCGGGTGGTCCGGCTGCTGCAACTGGGGCAGGGACAGCGCGTCCTGGCCGGCCGTTCCATCTGGTACTGCGCCTCCTGCGAGACCTGCACCACCCGCTGCCCCAACAAGGTGGACCTGGCGGCCATCATGGACGCGCTCAGGAAACTCTCCTGGGACGCGGACGGCCCCTCCAAGGAAAGCTACGTCCAGCTCGCCAACCGTCTCTTCATCGAGAACATCCGCACCTACGGCAGGCAGTACGAGCTAAGACTGGGGGCGATCTTCAACATGAAGAGCGGCCAGTTCCTGAAAGACCTCATGCTCGGGCCGAAGCTCCTTTCCAAGGGGAAGCTGAAGATGTTCCATTCCAAGAACCGGAACATCAACGACATTGAGGGGATCTTCAAGAGAATCGAGGAGATGCGCAAGAAAGGGGAGGCGCTGTGACTTCTGGCAAGAAACGTCTTAGTTATTCCTACTACCCGGGGTGCTCGCTGCATGCCTCCGGGCGCGAATACGACATATCGACCCGCGCCCTGTTCAAGGCGTTGAACGTAGGGCTGAAGGAGGTGCCGGACTGGTTCTGCTGCGGCGCAACCCCGGCCCACAACGTGGACGAACTCCTTTCGCTGTCGCTTTGCGCCAAGAACCTCTCGCTCGCCGAAGAGGTGGAAGGTGACCTGGCGGTGGCCTGCGCCGCCTGCTTCTCGCGCCTGAAGACCACGCAGCACCACCTGAGAGAGGACGACACCAAGCGCAAGCAGGTGGAGATCGCCATCGACGGGCCGGCCGCGCTGGGGAAACCGGTGAAGCACATCCTGGAGATCCTGGCCCGCGAGTACGGCCTGGCGAAGCTCGAGGAGAACATCAAGAAGCCGCTACTGGGGCTGAAGGTCGCCAGCTACTACGGCTGCCTGCTCACCCGCCCTCCCGGGGTTCCGGAGCTGGACGACTGCGAGGATCCGAGCATCATGGAGGACATCCTGCGCGCCCTGGGTGCGGAACCGGTCAAGTGGTCGCACCGGATGGAGTGCTGCGGCGCCAACTTCACCCTGTCGCGTCCCGGCGTGGTGCTGAAACTGTCCAACGCCATTCTCGAATCTGCGCGCCTGGCCGGGGCCGACTGCATCATGGTCGCCTGCCCGCTTTGCCACGGCAACCTCGACATCCGCCAGAAGGAGATCAAGGAGATGTACGGGGCCAATTCGTCGCTGATCGGCAACATCTTCGGTTCGGATCTGCAGCAGAGTGGGGATACGGAGCGGCGGGACCTCCCCATCTTCTACATCACCCAGCTGGCGGCCCTTGCCATGGGGGTAGCCTCGGAAAGTCTCGGTTTCGAGAGCGTCATCATCGACCCGAAACCGCTGCTTAAGGATAAACAGCTGCTGTAGCCGCAAGGCCGGCAGCCAAGGGATAGAGGAGCTTATGTCCAGAATCGGCGTTTTTGTTTGCCACTGCGGTGAGAATATCTCCCGGACGGTGGATGTGGAGCGGGTGGCCAAGGCCGCGGGGGAGATCCCGGGGGTGGCGTTTTCCTGCGATTACAAGTACATGTGCTCGGATCCGGGGCAGAACCTTTTGAAGAAGGCGATCGCCGAGCACGACCTGGACGGCGTGGTGGTGGCGGCCTGCAGCCCGCGCATGCACGAGAAGACCTTCAGGAAGGCGGCTACCGCGGCGGGGCTGAACCCGTACCTGTGCGACATGGCCAACATCCGCGAGCACTGCTCCTGGGTGCACGAGGA
>DNJC01000119.1:0-33061 GCA_003490025.1 Geobacter sp.
CAGGAATGCCGCTCCTACAGGAACGGTCCCGGCTCCTCACGCCCAGTCGAGGGAAGCCGAACGGTCCCGCTCCTCACGTCCACTGGAAGGAAGCCGAACTCTCCCGCGGCATCCCGCCGTCAAAGCTCCGCTCCACGAACGTCGCCTTGCCGTCATGCTCCACCAGCAGGATGCTGGAGCAGCGGGTGCCGTAGTTCTCGCTTTTTATGAAAACGGGGGAAAGGATCCGCTCCAGTTCGATCCCGACGCCGGTATCAGGGAGTTCCTCGTCGGGTGGGCGGGTGGTGTCGGCCAGCACCGCGAAAACATCCTCCGCCGAGAACTCCCCTGCCTCCAGGACGCGGGCGAGCCCTTCCCTGGCGCGCCTCACCTTGGGCCAGGGGGTGTTCAGCAGGTGGTTGCTCAGGCCATGTATCCCCGGCGTGATCGCGATGATCTGGTCGCTTTTGTTTGAGTAGTAAAAGAGCCCGTCGCTCTCTCCCACCAGCAGGTTGTACCCGCCGTAGCGCACCCCCTCCCGCAGCCGCCCGAGATACGCCTCGGCGCCCTCTTCAGCCTTCAGGAAATTGGAGACGAGCCTTCCGCGCGAGGAACCGTGCCCGTCGGAGAGGTGAGGCTCCCGGTAATTCGTCAACGCCGCGATGCGCCCTTCCCTGGTCACGCCGAGCCAGGACCCGCCATGGACCAGGTCCCTCCCGGCGAAGAGCTGCGGAGCGTCGTCCCAGTAGGCGGCCGCCGCCGTCGGGCGCTGGTAGAACTCGTCCCTGTTGGCGGCCAGCACCAGCCGGTAGCGCGGGTGGGCCCGGTAGGCCATCACAAGTGTGCACATGGGTTTGTCTCGCGGAAGGGATGTCAGGGATGGTAGAGGATCTTGCCGATTTCCTGTTCCTGCTCCTCGGTAAGCCCCTCGAACTGGACGCCGGCGCCGGGGATGCAGCGGGTCACGCCCCACGGCCGCGACCACCGCACCGTCGCCGCGAGGGGTGACCGGTCCGCGAACTCGAGGAAACGGAGCCAGACCCTTTGCCCCTCCCTGAGGGGTAGCATCGTATGCAGGAACGCGCCTCTCAGGCTGAGGTTGATGGTGAAGGACCTGTGGGCATGCTCCTCGGAGAAAGTCTCCTCGACGCAGTAGAGCAGGCTCAGGTTGATCTGCTTTCTCGTGTGGTTGCGCAGCGACCTCGCCGGGAAAGCCTTGCAGCGGTTCTCGAGGAAATAGCGCAGCGCCGTCTCGGTATCCGGGCAATAGCCCTGCTCCAACGGACTCAGCTTCATCCTCTTGTACCGGGCATCCCATTTCACCCGCAACACGGGGAAAAGGTTGATGCACTCGTAGGCGATGACTTTATCTTCCTTGCTGCTGCGCACCAGCGCCAGGATGTCCACCAGCATGCCGTTATAGGCATTGCTCGTCGCCATCTCCGACATCTGCTGGAACGAGTGCGCGACATCACAGGAAACGCCGATCTCCTCGAGCGCATGGACATAGGCATCGCCTGCTTCGGCATCGCTCACTACTATCAGGATTTTCGTATCTGTCATCTGAAGCTGACTTCCTTACTCATCTGCCGACTGCGGGGAATCCGCAAGACACTACGGCTGTTGTTGAAAGGATTTATGACTGGAACGCGGGCTGCAGGAAAAATAATGCTACACTATAGCCTCTTCAAAAAGAAGGTCAAATGCTTTTCCAGGGGAGAAAGGGGAGAGGGTGACCTAAGCCGCTTGCCCGGGTTTGCTCGAGCTTACCGCAAGTATCGTCACCGTCAGGGCCCCGGCCGGCCTCCTGATGGTGATCTCGTCATCGACCTTGCGCCCCAAAAGCGCCTTTCCCACCGGCGAGTCCACACTTATCCTGCCGAGGCTCACGTCGAACTCGTCCGGTCCCACCAGCTGGTAGGAACGCTCCTCGCCGTTTTCGTCCTCGTAGGTGACCCAGCAGCCAAAACTGGCGGAGGCCGGGTTGAGCGGCGGGTAAACCACCTTCAAGACCTTCAGCCGGTCTCCCAGGTGCTTCAGCTCCCGGTCGATCTCGCGCAGCCGCTTCTTCGAATAGATATACTCGGCGTTCTCGGAGCGATCCCCCTCGGCAGCCGCTTCGGCCATGTTCTTGACCATCCGGGGCCTCTCCGTCTCCCAGAGTAAATCGTAGCGCTCCTGCAGCTTCCTGCGCCCTTCAGCGCTGATCATGTTCGTCATGTATGCAGTTCCTTTTGGAAAAAGAGGGTTCGCGCCGGGTATCCGGCGACGCCCCCGAGGCGGAACAGGGGAGGGTCCGCATCATAGTCGACTTTTGGCCGCAAGGCAACAAGGGCTTTGGCGCTACTGTTTATCCAGGTGCCGGTATTTTCTGATCGCCTTTTCGTAGGTCTCTTCGATCTGGTTGGGCGGGGGATCCTTCCGGTAGGAAATGAGATACCTGGCGAGGGAGTAGAGAATGAGCAGGGAGGCCAAGATCCAGAGGGCGCGGATCGCCATCTGCCGCCCGGTAAGAGGCGCCTTGCCCCCCGAATGGGAAACATCGGCGATTTCCTGCTTGTCCGCCTTCTTGCGCAGGTGCTCGATCTGGGTCATCGAGATCTGCTTGAAGATCAGGTCGCGATCCCTCTCGTCCAGGTGAACGAACCTGAGGCCCGCGTCGTAACGGTAAGAGCCGTCCTTTTGCTCAAGCGGCGGCCTGACATGCATGACCTGCCCGACCGAGTGGACCTGGCGAGGCGGGGTGAGGGGGAGGAACAGCTCGAGGTTCAGCAGTTGGTCCAGTTGAACGGATTGGGGCAGGCGCAGGCAGATCCCGCCCCCTCCGAGGTTTGTCCGGGCAAAAAGGATATCCTTCCACTCCACCGGCGCCATCTGTTTGAAGCGCGCCATCTGCGCCGCGATGACGAAGTCGTCAAACCCCTGGGACCTCATCTGCTCCTTTTCCTTGCGCACCTCCCAGTCCATCTCCACTTCCTTGCGGCTGGATTCGTCGGCGATGCTGTATTTGACCCTCATTCCCATCTCGACCCGGAAAAACTGGCGCCTCTCGCGCAGGGTGAACCTGCCGAAGAGACCGATGCGCAGCACCCGCCCCCCCAACCTCTCCGCCACGATCCCCGAGCAGGTGTAGATGTCGGTCTTGACCCAGATGCTGACATCGAGGATGAAGCCGATATCGAAGTGGACCTCCGCCGGGAGGACGTCGCGGGAAATCTGCGCCACCAGTTCATCGCCCGCGGCTTCGCTGATAACGGCCCAATCCCGGAAGACACCCCCACCGGAGAGCGGTATCCCTATTTCGATCCGCATCCCCTCGCGGAGATAGTCCCTGTACTCGCTGTATTCGTCTTGCATGAAAGTCCGTGTCATTTTTAATAAGAATTAAGCGCCATCCACACATTAAACTCCAACATGGCAGAATTGCAAGGGGGAAGGGTAAAGCGGCGGCAGATTTCATATCGTACGCCCCCTCCCATTCTTGACAATCGGGCGCCCTGTGTTATCACCTTAGGGGCTTTTTAGCTCTAATGAATAAAGAGGTGATCTATGAAAAGAGCAGCAAGATTGGCGGCCGTCTTCGCAGTACTTCTGGCAGCGACGCAGGCCATGGCGGTATCCGCCGGCAAGAGCGTGGAATGGAACAGCTCCATGGGGAAAGTCGTTTTCAAGGGGGACGACCATGCCGGCAAGGGGCTGAAATGCACCGAGTGCCACAGCAAGATCTTCAAGATGAAGAAGGGGTCCGCCCAGATGAAGATGGCGGACATCAATGCGGGGAAGTTCTGCGGCGAATGCCACAACGGCAAGAAGGCCTTCAAGCCTGCCGGCAACTGCGCCAAGTGCCACAAGAAGTAGGCTGCTTCAGCTGAAGCGCAGCAGCAACCCTACGGCGGCGGCTCCCAGGATCACGGCCATAGGCGCTATGGCCGTGAACTGGAGCAGCGCGAAGCCGGCAGCCAGAAGCAGGAAATCCCGCGCGCTGGCAAGCGAGGTCCGCCCCAGGGTGAAGGCCGCCGCGAAGACGAGCCCCACCACCGCCGGGAGGATGCCGTCCAGGAAGTGCCGCACCGCCTCGATTCTGCGGAAGTGATGGTACCGGCTGGAGATGAGGAGCATCAGCACCGTGCAGGGGAGGAAGATGCAGACCGTCGCGGCGAGCGCGCCCGGCAGCCCCCCCGCCTTGTAACCGGTGAAGGTGGCGAGCATGGCGAGCGGCCCCGGGGTGAGCTGGGAGAGCGCCACGCCGTCCAGGAATTCCTTGAGGGAAAGCCACCGCATCTGGTCCACCATGATGCGATGCAGAAGCGGTATCAGGACGTACCCCCCACCGAAGAAGACCACCCCTATCTTCAGGAAGACCAGGCAGAGCTTGAGGAAAGCCGGCATCAGCATCCCCTCCCCATGCGCCATCCCTTATACAGTCCCCAGCACCCGGCGACCAGCAGGATCTTCAGCGCGCTGACCCCGAGAAGCGCCGAGACGGCGAAGGCTATGGACGCGACGGCGGCGCCCTCCCACCCGGCCACGTTCTTCCTCGCCATCCCGAGTCCCGCCACGAGGATCAGCGCGATGACGACCGGGTTGGAACCCATGAGCGCCGACTTCAGCGCGGGGACCTCGTGGAACTGGAAGTAAAGGTAGCTCAGGATGCAGATCAAGAGGAAGGAGGGTGCGATGAAGCAGGCGGAGGCGACGACTCCCCCGACCGGGCCGCGCAGGTAGTACCCGACGAAGGTGGAGCTGTTCAGCGAAAAGGGGCCGAGGATCTGGCTGAAGGCGAGGCCGTGCATGAACTCGTTGTGACCGAGCCACTTCTTCTCGTGCACGCAGCGCCTCTCGATGAGCGCCACTATCGCCATGCCGCCGCCAAATCCGGTCGCCCCTATCATGAAGAAGGTGGCAGCGATCTCGGCCAGCGTGACCTTTTCAATCTCCTGTTCCATGCGGGCGTTTATAGCAGGATCGCTGCCAATAGAAAAGCTAAATGGTTTGCCCCCCTCCCTGCGACATCACCTTTTCATCGTTCCCACGCTCCAGCGTGGGAATGCAAAGCCCCTGGCGCTCCAGCGTCAGCCAAAGGCTGCTGTCTCTGGAACCGTAAGTAAGGGAAACCCGACGCGGGAGCGTCCAGCAATGCGGTTCCCACGCTGGAGCGTAGGAACCATAAAAAAACCTCCCTCCCCTTCAAGGGGAGGGCCGGGGTGGGGATGGGGATGGAGCTTGCGATTTTCTGTTGATCAACGCAGGCAAAACACATACAAAGGAACAGGCCGAGATTCGAGGTTGAGGTTAAGGAGAACCCCCATGAGCGTAGTCACCAAGAGATCCGTGTGCCCGTTCGACTGCCCCGACACCTGCGGGATGCTGGTGCAGGTGGAGAAGGGGAAGGCGATTGCCGTGCAGGGGGACCCGCTGCACCCGTTCAGCCGCGGCACGCTCTGCCCGAAGATGCGCCACTACGAAAAAAGCGTCCACTCCCCCCTGAGGCTCACCACCCCGCTCAAGAGGACGGGGGCCAAGGGGAGCGGGGAATTCGCCCCCATCTCCTGGGACGAGGCGATAGAAACGATCGCCGGCAGGTGGAGTTCCATCATCGCCGAGCACGGCGCCGAGGCCATCCTCCCCTACTCCTACGCCGGGACCATGGGGATCGTGCAGCGAAACGCCGGCCACCCGTTCTTCCACCGGCTGGGGGCCTCCCGGCTGGACAGGACCATCTGCTCGCCGGCCAAGGGAGCCGGTTGGCAGGCGGTCATGGGGCAGACGGCAACCCCCGATCCCGCGACGGCAGGGACGAGCGACTTCCTGCTCCTCTGGGGGATCAACGCGGCAGCCACCAGCATACACTTCCTGAACCAGGCCAAAGAGGTGCGGAAGCGGGGAGGGACGGTCTGGCTCATCGACACCTATGAGACCCCGACCGCCTCAGCCGCGGACCGCACCTTCCTGGTCCGTCCGGGAAGCGACGGAGCGCTCGCCCTGGGGATCATGCACGTCCTCGACAGGGAGGGACTGACCGACCTCCCCTTCATCGAGAAGAACGTGCTCGGCTTCGAGGAGCTGCGGCGCGAGGTGCTTCCCGAATTCACCCCGGAAGCGGTCTCCCGCCTCACCGGCCTCTCCCCTGAAACGGTGGAGGAGATGGCGCGCGCCTACGGCCATGCCCGCGCCCCCTTCATCCGGCTCGGGAGCGGGTTGTCGCGCTACGGCAACGGCGCCATGACGGTCCGCTGCGTCTGCTGCCTCCCGGCGCTGGTCGGGGCCTACGGCAAGGAGGGGGGAGGCTGCTTCCCCGACACGGCGACCGGCGCCGCCTTCCCGATGGAGCTGCTGCTGCGCGAGGACCTCATCCCCGGCACGCCCCGGCTGGTGAACATGAACGAACTCGGCAAGGCGCTGAACGCGCTCGCCGCACCGCCGGTCATGGGGCTCTACGTCTACCACTCCAACCCGGCCGCGGTGACCCCGGACCAGAATGCGGTGCTGCGGGGACTCTCGCGCGAAGATCTCTTCACCGTGGTGCACGAGCGTTTCCTGACCGACACGGCGCGCTACGCCGACATCGTGCTGCCGGCCACCTCGTCGCTTGAGCACAGCGACATCTACCGCTCCTACGGCACCTACTGCATCCAGCGGGCGCAGGCGGCGATCGACCCGGTCGGGGAAAGCAAGTCCAACTGGGAGGTCTTCTCCCTGCTCGCCGCCGCTCTCGGGTTCCAGGAGGAGATCTTCTCCCTCACGCCGGACCAGATGATAGACCGGCTCCTGGCCGTTCCCACCCCGATGCGCCAGGGGATCGACCTGGAGGCGTTCGAGCAAGGGCGGGCCGTGCAACTGACCGTGGCGCAGGCGGGGTACCGGACCCCCTCGGGGAAGATCGAGATACTGAACCCGCTCCTCTCGCACCCGCTGCCGCGCTACCTCCCGACCCACGAGGAAACGGGGGCGCTCCCCTTCAGGCTGATGACCGCCCCGAACCCGTACGCGCTGAACGCGACCTTCTACGAGCAGGAGGATCTGCGCCGAAAGCAGGGGGGGATGCGGCTCAAGATGAACCCGGCCGAGGCCGCCGCCAGGGGGCTTGCCGACGGGGAACGGGTGGTGGCCTGGAACGCGCTCGGCGAGGTCTCCTTCCTGCTCAGCGCGACCGACAAGGTCCCCGCCGGCCTCGTGGTCGCAGAAGGGGTCTGGTGGCTCGCCTACGCCCCCGGGGACCGCTCCGTCAACGCCCTCACCTCCCAGCGGCTGACCGACCTGGGGGGTGGGAGCACCTTCTACGACAACCGCGTCGACGTGCGCCGAAACCCCAATTGACAATTGACAATGGACAATTGACAGCGGAAACCCGGATGGCCATGAACCGCGCCGCCGCAGGCGCTGTGAAGATTTGCCTCATGCTTTGAACCCGCCTGCCGATGTAAATATATCGATGGGTAAAAAAGCCAAGCGGGGGGCGTATGGAACCGAACAAGAAGATCCTTTTGGAGAGCGGCACCAACGAACTGGAGATCGTGGAATTCCGCATCGACGAGCGCGACGGCAAGGGGAACCTGATCCCCTGCTATTTCGGCGTCAACGTGGCGAAGGTACGCGAGATCATCCGGCTCCCGGCCACGCGCAAGGTGGTGAACTCCCATCCCTCGGTGAGCGGGATGATCAAGCTCAGGGACCAGGTGATCACGCTGATCGACCTCTCCCGGGCGCTCAACAAGAACACCGAGGGGATCGACGCGGACCGGGTCATCGTCCTCGAGTTCAACAGGGTCGTGGTCGGCGTCCTGGTCCATTCCGTCTCCCGCATCTACCGCATCTCGTGGGAGCACGTGGAACCGCCGGTCAGGGCGATCCACGACGCCAACATCACCGGCGTGGTCAAGATGGAGGACAGGATCATCCTGATACTCGACTTCGAGAAGATCATCGGCGAACTCTGCTCGACCATGGCGCTGTCGGCGCCGGGAGAGGAACTGCTTTTGTCGCAGTCGACCCACACCAGGGGGGAGAAGACCATACTGGTGGCGGACGACTCCGCCTTCATACGCAGGACCATGTGCGCATCGCTGCGCGAGGCGGGGTACCAGGTGGTGGAAGCGGAAAACGGCGAGGAGGCGTGGGAGATGGTGAACACGGTGCGGGAGAAATGCGCCGCCAGCGGGCAGCCGATCACGGACCTTTTGAACCTGGTCATCACGGACATCGAGATGCCGCGCATGGACGGGCTGCACCTCACCTCGCTGATCCGCAAGGAAGCGAGCCTGGAACAGATCCCGGTGGTCATCTTCTCGTCGCTTGCCAGCGAGGACAACAAGATGAAATGGAAAGACCTTGGAGCCAGCGACATCCTCACCAAGCCGGACCTCCCCAACCTGGTCCAGAAGGCGGACAACCTTGTCCTTTGACGCAGCTCCCGAGCTGTCGGTCATCGTCCCGGTTTTCAACGAGGCGGGGAACATCCCCCCCTTTCTTGAAGGGATGGCGCGGCAGCAAGGGGTGCGCCTGGAGCTGATCGTCTCCGACGGCGGCTCCACGGACCAAAGCCAAGCTGTAGCCGAAGAGTTCGCCGGGAAGGCCCCCTTCCCGGTCACGGTGATCGGCGGTGCGAAGGGGCGAGCGGGGCAGATGAACCGCGGCGCCGTAACGTCCCGCGCCGACACCATCCTGTTCCTGCACGTCGACTCCGCTTTCACGGACCCGCTGGCGCTGAGAAAGGGCTTGGACGCGCTGGCAGCCGCAGCGCACGGGGGAGCGAAGGTGGCGGGACGCTTCGCCCTCAACTTCGCATTCGACGGGACGACTCCCCTGCCGTACCGCTTCTACAGCGCCAAGGCCACCCTGGACCGCCCCGGATGCACCCACGGAGACCAGGGCTTCATGATCGGGCGCAACCTCTTCGGCGAGGCCGGCCCTTTCGACACCTCGCTCCCGCTCATGGAAGACACCTTTCTCGCCGAGCGCATCAGGGGAAGGGGAAGCTGGATCCTCCTTCCCGCCCGCATCGACACCTCGCCACGCCGCTTCCTCGCCGAGGGGCTCCTCCCCAGGCAGTCCCTGAACGCCATACTGATGAACCTGGCCGCCATGGGGCGGCTCTCCCTCATCCAGTCGCTCAAGAAAAGCTACCGGAGCCAGGACGCCGCGGAGAGGCTCAGGCTCCGCCCGTTACTGGCGCCGCTCAAGGAAGAGATCGCCCTCATGCCGACTGCCGAGAGGCTCCGCTTCTGGTACCGGACCGGAGCTTACGTCCGAGGCAACGCCTGGCAGATCGCCTTTTTCCTGGATGTGCTGACCGGGGGGGTGAAAGAAGGGAAAGGGGGGAGTTTTCTGCTGCTGCACGACCGCCTCTTCGGGCGGCTGATAGACAACGCGGCGGGGAACTGGGGTGCTGCGGCGCTGACCTGGCTCTGGTTCCGCCTGACCCTGTTCGCCGCGCGCTGACGGATACCGAAAAAAACCCTCTAGACCGTGCCCTGTGCCGAGCGGGAAGCGGCCTCGGCCTCCAGATACCCCCTCAAGAGCGCGCTCTCCGTCTCCTCCAGCTCCAGGAATTCCACGCCGACCCCAGCAGGCAACCCGTCGTGCACCCTTTTACCCTCTTCGTTCACCCAGGCGACCTTTGCTTTCAGTTCCATGAGAACCGGTGCTGCGGCGGGAAGATAGAAGGCGAGGGTGATCTGACGGCCGGGCCGGACCTCCTCCCGGGTGGCGAGGAAGAGGCCGCCGTCGCTGATGTCGAGGGCGTTGGCGCCGACGGGGCATTTGCTGATGAGGAACATGACCGGGAACTGGCACGGGATCCTCAGCCCACGCCGGTCCACCGCGTCCGTGTACTTGCGCGCCATGTCGAGAAACAGGCGGCGGTCGATAGGCTTGGTGAGGAAGTCGTCGCAGCCGGCATTTTTCGCCCGCTCCCGGTCGCCCTCCTTCCCCGCCGTGGTCAGCATGACCACCGGGATGCCGGAGAGGAAAGGATCGGACTTGAGGAGCGTGCAGCAGGCGATGCCGTCCATGGCGGGCATGTTCATGTCCATGAAGATCAGGTCTGGCGGGTCCTTCCGGATCAGCTCCAGCGCCTCCACACCGTTGCCGGCGGTGACCACGTCCACGTGGGAGAACTTGAGGAAGCTCTTCTCCAGCTCCAGCACCAGCCTGGTGTCGTCCACCAGCAGGATCTTAGGTTTGTTCATGCCGCCCCCCTCGTCTTTCCGTTGCGGAAACTAAAAAAGCGTTGAAGATTACACCCCGCGCATTAAGCCAATTTTACCTGCGGTTTGTCAAGCTGGAAAAGAGGTGGAGCGAAAGCCGCCTCAGACGATGAGGCGTACCAGGTCGGCAACGGAGGCGATGCGCAGCGGGGTGCGGCAGAAATAGTCGCCATCGAGCTGGACCGCCTTGTCGCCGGAGATCTCCAGTTCGGAGGCAGGGAAAACGGCGATCTCCCGGCTGGAGGTCACCCTCCCCAGGAGCAGAAGCAGGGCGAGCTTCAGGTAGGCGAAGCGCCCCCCCTTGATGCAGACCACCTGGAACCCGGGGCTGAAGAGGTCCGCGTCCGGCGCGAGCACCAGGTCGCCGCCGTACCTGGCCGCGTTGCAGACGACGACCCCGTGGCAGCGGATGCTTCTCCCGCCGCCGGAGACCTCAAGCTCCGAGTCGTCCCACGCGGCGAGGACCCGCAGCGCGGAGAGGAGGTACGCCCCCTTCCCGAGCACCCTCTTCTCGTTCAGGCGGACGCCGCAGACCACCGCGCCGTCCAGGCCGGCGCCGGCCATGAGCAAAAAGCGCCTCTTCCCTGCGGCGTGCTCGATCTCCCCACCCGAGATGGGGCGGGAGACGCCGCGGGCGATGCGGTCGAGGGCGTCGTCCACGGACGTTATCTTCAGCTCGCGCGCCAGCACGTTCGCCGTCCCGAGCGGGACCACGGCGAGCGTCGCCTTCCCCGGCGCCACCCCGTTCAGGACGCCGTTCACCGTGCCGTCCCCGCCGGCCACCACGATGAGGGGGTCGTCCAACTCGGCGCAGAGGCGGGCGGCGAACAGGGCCGGATCGGCGGCGCTCCCGGTAGGGAGGAGTTCCGGGTCGAGCCCGCGCTCCCTCAGCCCCGCCATGATCCGGTCCACCTTTTGCGGGGAAAAGGTCCCGGAGGTCGGGTTCACTATCAGGAAACAGCGTCGCGCCAAGCTTTGCACCTCGCAGGCAAAATAAGGGCCGCGTGACGCGGCCCCCCGGAAGTTAACAAAAAGCTCTCTCCCTTACAAGGGAGTTTTCATTGTAACCCATCCCCACCCCGCCCCTTATCAATTCATCGTTCCCACGCTGGAGCGTAGGAACAATAAAAAGGCCCTTATCAATCGGGTTTGTCCGGGCCGCTGTTCTTTCCACCCTCCTTGTCCTGCACGGCGTAGCGGCGCATGCTCTCCAGCATCGCCTTCATCTTCTGCTGCACCAGGAAGCTCACGCTCCCCTCGGGGTAGCTCCCGTCCTCCGACAACTTCCCGGCCGGCACGCCGGTCAGGATCTCGATGCCGTCGTCGATGCTGTCAACGCTCCAGACGTGGAACATCCCCTCCTTCACCGCCTGCACCACCTCGTCGTTCAGCATCAGGTTCCGCTCGTTGATCTTAGGGATCACGACCCCCTGGTCGCCGGTCAACCCCTTCGCCTTGCAGACCTCGTAGAACCCCTCGATCTTGTAGTTCACCCCGCCGATCGGCTGCACCTGGCCGTGCTGGTTCACGCTCCCGGTGACGGCGATCCCCTGCCGGATCGGGAGGCCGGAGAAGGCGGAGAGAAGGCCGTACAGTTCGGCCGAGGAGGCGCTGTCCCCCTCCACCCCCTCGTAGGACTGCTCGAAGCAGATATGGGCGCTGAAGGAAAGCGGCATGTCCTGGCCGAACTTGCCGGCGAGGTAGCCGGTGAGGATCAGGACCCCCTTGTCGTGGATCGGGCCGGAGAGCTTCACCTCCCGCTCGATGTTGACCATGCCGGCGCGCCCCTGGGAGACGCGGATGGTGAGCCTCGACGGCCTCCCGAAGGTGTAGTCCCCCATGGTGATGACGGAGAGGCCGTTGATCTGCCCCACCACGCTCCCCTTGACGTCGCACAGGATCACCCCCTGGGCCAGGTACTCCTGGATCATCTCCTCCATCCGGTTCGAGCGGTAGGTCTTCTCGTGGATCGCCCTCTTGACCCAGCTCCGGTCCACGAGCTGCGCCCCTCCGAGGTTCGCCCAGTAGCTCGCCTCCCGGATCAGGTCGGAGAGTTCCATGAAGTGCGAAGAGAGCCGCTCCTGGTCCTCCACCATGCGCGAGGCGTGCTCCAGGAGCGCCGCGACGCCGGCGGCGTCGAAGGGAAGGAGTCCCTCCTTCTGGCAGTGGGTGGCCACGAACAGCGCGTAATCCTGCATGACCTCGGGAGAGCGGTTGATCCTGCTGTCGAAGTCCGCCTTCACCTTGAAGAACTTCCGGTAGTCCGGCTCCAGGTAGAAAAGGAGGTAGTAGATCCAGAGCGACCCGATCATGACGATCTTGGCGTGCAGCGGTATCGGCTCAGGTTTGAGAGAAACCACCGTCATGAAGCGGTACTGCTCCAGGACGTCCTCGATCTTGATCTCCATGTTCCTGATGCAGCGCTTGAGCGATTCCCACGCGAACGGGTTGATCAGCACCTCGCGCGCGTCGAGGACCAGGTAGCCGCCGTTGGCGCGGTGCAGCGCCCCCGCCTTGATCAGGGTGAAATTGGTGGTCGCCACCCCGCCCATCTGCATGACGTTCTCGATGCGGCCGAAGAGGTTGTTGTAGGTGGGGTTGGATTCGAAGACGACCGGCGCGCCGATGTCCGGGTCGTTCTCCACGAGAACGTTCACCTCGTAGCGCTCGAAGGTCGGCTCCTGCTTGGGGAGCTTCAGCCCCGGGATCTGCGGCGGCGCGACCTGCGGCTTGAAGTCCTCCAGGTTCAAAAGGAGGTCCTCCTGCACGCTCTCCAGGTAATCCTGGATCTTCTGGAAGCCGGCGTACTTCTCCTTGAGGGGGTTCAGGTGGTGACCGACGGCGCAAAGGCCAAGCTCGCGGTCGAGCTGCGCCAGGGCGTCGCGGAGCGCCTTCTCGTTTTCACGCACCTGGCGCAGCGCGTCGTTCAGCTTCTCGGTCAGCTCCCGCCCGATGCCGTCCAGCCTCTCCCGCTCGCCCTTTTCCAGCGCCTCGTACTCTTCCTGGGTGAAGTTGCGCCCTTCCTTTTGCGGCACGATGACGAGCCCCGATACGGTGCGCTGCAGGGCGAACCCCCTCTCCCCCGCCTCCTTTTCCAGCGCGGCGAAGATCTCCCCGTTTCGCTCCTGGAACTGATCGATCATGGAGACCCGGTTGGTCTCGTACTCCTTGCTCTCCAGGGCGCTCGGGACGTTGGCGCGCATGTAGTCGAGCAGTTCGCGCACGTCCGCCGCGAACTCCCGTCCCATCCCGGCCGGGAGCGACAGGGCGATCGGCGCGTCCGGTTCGTGGAAGTTGTTGACGTAGCACCAGTCGCTGGGTGGAGAGGTGTCCTTGGTGAGCTTCTTCAGCATCTGCCGTATGGTGGAGGTCCTGCCGGTGCCGGGCTCGCCGGCCAGGTAGATGTTGAAGCCGTTATTCGACATGCCCAGGCCGAACTCGATGGCGGCAAGGGCGCGCTCCTGCCCGATGCTCCCCTCGGCGTTGGCGATCTCGTCGGTGGTTTTGAAGGTGAAAAGGGCGGGGTCGCAGACCCAGCGGAGTTTCTCTACAGGGACCTGGCGATCGGTTTCCGACATGACGGCCTCCTAGCGAGTTGGAAGGCTAGCTGCGTGGCAGGTGCAGGTCCAAGAGTTCCTCGAAGCGGCTTTCGACCAGCTCCTTCACATCCGGGACGGAGAGTTCCTCCCTGCGTTCCAGGCTGAGGGAGGTGACGCGGCACTGGGGCATGCCGCAGGGGTTGATCCTTTGAAAAGCAGAGATGTCGGGAGAGACGTTCAGGGCGAAGCCGTGCATGGAGACCCAGCGCCTCACCCCGACCCCGATGGAGGCGATCTTCCCGTGCGCGGTCCAGACACCGGTTTTCCCCGCAACGGTGAAACCGGCGACATCCAGTGCCGTACAGGTGCGCAGCAGGAACAGTTCCAGGAATCTGAGGTAGCGGTGCAGGTCGCGGCCCCGGCGCGCCAGGTCCAGTATCGGGTAGCAGACCAGCTGCCCCGGGCCATGGTAGGTGACGTCCCCCCCCCGGTTGACCCGTACCGCCTCGATGGTGTCGTCAAGGACGTTGGCCGCGTCCCCTCCCGCCCCTATGGTGTAGACCGGCGGGTGTTCGAGGAGGAGGAGTACCTCTTCCCCCCCCTGCCGCAGCTCCTCCACCAGCCGTTCCTGCATCAGGAGCGCCTCCCGGTAGCCGATCATCCCTGCATCGTGGCAAATCATCGCGGCACCCAACGCTCCTCGCTCCGCCTTGTTTCGGTTATCCGGTCAGTTTCTGCCTCCCCCCAGCGGGAGGAGGTTGGGAGGGGGGAAGAGTAGGGGCGAATGATTATTCGCCCCTACGCGTGTATCGCCCTCTTCTCGACGTCGAGCGCCGCCTCCTTGAACGCCTCGGAGAGGGTGGGATGCGCGTGCATGGTGAGGGCGACATCCTCGCCGCTGCCGCCGAAACTCATCACGGCGACCGCTTCGGCTATCATGTCGGAGGCGCGGGGGCCGAGGATATGAACCCCCAGCAGGCGCCCCCCCTCCGCCTCGGTCAGCACCTTGACGAACCCGTCGGTCTCGTCCATGCACTTCGCCCGGCCGTTCCCCATGAAGCTGTACTTCCCGGACTTGTAGGCGATCCCCTCTTCCTTGAGCGAATCCTCGGTCCTTCCCACGGAGGCGGCCTCCGGCCAGGTGTAGCAGACCCCGGGGACGCAGCCGTAGTCTACCTGGCTCGGCTCCCCCCGCATCCTCTCGACGCAGACCGCTCCCTCCTCCATCGCCTTGTGCGCCAGCATCGGCCCGGCGATCAGGTCGCCGATGGCGTAGATGCCGGGGACGCTGGTGAGGTAATCGGCGTCGACGCGGATCCTTCCCTGCTCCAGCTGCACGCCGAGCTCTTCCAGGCCGAGACCGTCAGTAAGCGGCCTGCGTCCCACCGCCACCAGTACCTTGTCGCAGGCGATCTCCTGAGCGCCCCCCTCGACCTCCACCCGCGCCTGCAGCTTCCCGTCCCTCTTCTCGACGCCGGCCACCTTGGCCCCCATCATGAAGCGCATCCCCTGCTTCTTGAGCGAGCGCATCAGCGTGTCGGCTACCTGCCCGTCGCTTCCGGCGATGAGACGCGGCAGCATCTCCACCACGGTCACCTGGGCGCCGAGTCTCAGCCATACGGAGCCGAGCTCAAGGCCAATGTACCCGCCGCCTACCACCAGCAGGTGCTCCGGCACCTTGTCGAAGCTAAGCGCCTCGCGGGCGGAGACGATCCCCTCGCCGTCGAACGGGAGCCCGGGGATCTGCACCGCTTCGCTCCCGGTCGCCAACAGCACCTTCTTCCCCAGGAGCACCTGGGGGGTCTCCCCCCCCACCTCGACCTGCTGCAGGCCGTCCTTGCCGGGGCCGGTCAACCTCGCGCTCCCGGCGACGCTGCGGACCCTGTTCTTCTTGAACAGGAAGGCGACCCCGTCGGTCAGCTTCTTCACCACGTCGTCTTTTCGCGCCATCATCTGTCCGAGGTTCAGCGACGGGGGTGATATCTCGATACCGTGCGCGCCGAAGCGGTTGCGGGCCAGATGGAACAGTTCGCTGGAATCGAGGAGTGCCTTGCTCGGGATGCACCCCTCGTTCAGGCAGACCCCGCCCAGGGTCGACCGCTTCTCCACCACGGCGACCGTCATGCCGAGCTGCGCCCCCCTTATTGCGGCCACGTAACCGCCTGGCCCGGCGCCGATGACGATCAGATCGAAAATTTCCTCGGACATCATATCCCCCACACAAAAGTAGTAATATCAGGCATCCTCTGCACGTTGCCCCCTCACTTGCGGGAGCGGTCTATCCCTCCAGGAGCATCTCCTCCGGCTCCTCGATGTACTCCTTCACCCGCTTCAAAAATCCCACCGCCCCTTTGCCGTCCACCAGCCTGTGGTCGTAGGAGAGCGCCAGGTACATCATGGGGCGTACCACGATCTGCGAGTTCACCACCACGGCGCGCTCCTGGATGGCGTGCATGCCGAGGACGCCGCTTTGCGGCGGGTTCAGGATCGGGGTCGAGAGCATCGAGCCGTAGACGCCGCCGTTGGAGATGGTGAAGGTTCCCCCCTCCAGGTCGGCGATGGCGATCTTGTTGCTGCGCACCTTTTCCGCGAACTGGGCGATTGTCTGCTCGATCCCGGCCAGCGTCATCGAGTCCGCCCCCCTGAGCACCGGCACCACCAGCCCCTTGTCGCTCCCGACCGCGACCCCTATGTCGCAGTAGTTGTGGTAGACGATGTCGTCCCCCTCGATGCTCGCGTTCACCTCCGGGAACTCCTTCAGGGCGGCACAGCAGGCGCGGACGAAGAGAGACATGAGCCCCAGCTTCACGTTGTGGCGCTTCTGGAAGAACTCCCCGTGCTTCTTGCGCAGCAGCATCAGCTGCGTCATGTCCGCTTCGTTGAAGGTGGTGAGCATGGCCGTTTGCTGCCGCACCGATACCAGTCGCTCCGCGATCCGCTTCCTGATCGGGGTCATCGGCTTGCGGACGACGCGCTGCTCCGCCCCTTCCTGCCTCGGCTCCGGCCGGGGAACCTCCTTTGTGGCAACCGGGGGAGGCCCCGGGGCAGGGGGGGGAGGCGTGGGAGGCGCCGCTTCCGGCTCTTCCGAGGTGGCACCCTCGGCGGGGGCGGTACGCTCGGCCTCGGCGCGAAGGAGATCCGCCTTGGTGACCCTTCCGCCTCGCCCGCTCCCTTGCAGTTCCCGGGTCTCGACACCGAGTTCCCGGGCCAGCTTACGCCCGGACGGCGACATGGGCGGGGTCGGCTTCTTCCCGGTTTCCTCTGCGGCTTCCGCCTTGGGGGCTTCCGCCTTGGGGGCCTTAGCCTTGGGGGGCTCCGCGGCGCCCCTGTCGTCGATGGTGGCTATCACCGCACCGATCTTCACCGTCTCCCCTTCCTGGCTGAGCACGGTCAGGACGCCGTCCCCGTCGGCAGTCACCTCCAGGGTCACCTTGTCCGTCTCGATCTCGCAAAGCGGCTCATCCTTCGCCACGACATCGCCCGTTTTCCTGAGCCACCTGGCGACGACCGCCTCGAAAACGGACTCGCCGACTGTCGGCACCTTTATATCCATCTGTTTCTCCCTCTGGGAAAAAGAAAGTTCTACGTTCTACGTTCTACGTTCTAGGTTGTTTTTTGCTCCAGTTGAGCCCGAGGCGGACGACGTTGCAACCACGCGTCTGTCAGATTTTTAACGTAGAACATAGAACGTAGAACAGTTTCTAGTGCAGCAGCAGCGCTTCCTCGACGATCCGCTCCTGCTCCACCCGGTCCAGTCGGTGCGACCCCGACGCGGGGGCCGCGGCCTCCGGCCGCCCGACGTAGCGCGGTACATCCCCGAGTATGTCGGACAGCGGCTCCCTCATGAAGCGCCACCCCCCCATGTTGCGCGGCTCCTCCTGGACCCAGATGAAGTGCACGCCGGCGGGATACCTCAGCAGTTCCTCCCTGAGGAGGTCCATAGAGAGGGGATAGAGCTGCTCCACCCGCACCAGCGCCACCCCCTTCACCTCGTCCTTCCTGATCCGCCCAAGGAGGTCATAGTAGATCTTCCCGCTGCAGATCAGCACCTGCCGCACCTCGCCGTACCGGGCGGTCTCCGCGATGACCTCGCGGAAAGCGCCGGAGGTGAGTTCCTCCAGCTTGGCGACGCACTCCGGGTGCCGCAGGAGGCTCTTGGGAGTGAACAGGACCAGGGGCTTTCTGAACCCCTGCAGCATCTGCCTTCTCAGCACGTGGAACAGCTGGGCGGGGGTGGTCGGATAGACGACCTGAAGGTTGTTCGCCGCGCAGAGCCCCAGGAACCGCTCGATACGCGCGCTGGAATGCTCCGCCCCCTGTCCCTCGTAGCCGTGGGGGAGCATGAGCACCAGGCCGCAGGAGCGCTCCCACTTCGCCTCACCGCTCGCCAGAAACTGGTCGATGACGACCTGGGCGCCGTTGGCGAAGTCGCCGTACTGGGCCTCCCAGATGGTGAGAGCCTCCGGCGCCTCCAGCGCATAGCCGTACTCGAAGCCGAGCACGGAGAATTCGGCGAGCATGCTGTCGAAGGCGCAGAAATGCGCGCCGGCGCCGAGGACGCTGCAGAGGGGTAGGCAGGTCGTGCCGTTTTGCTGGTCGAAAAGGACGGCGTGCCGGTGGCTGAAGGTGCCGCGCCTGACGTCCTGCCCCGACAGGCGTACCGTGATCCCCTGGGCGAGGAGCGTGGCGTAGGCGAGGGTCTCCACGTTCCCCCAGTCGAGCGGCCCCCCTTTGAGGACCGCCTCGCGACGCTTCTGCAGTATCGCCGCCACCTTGGCATGGGGGGTGAAGTCGTCCGGGATGACGCAAAGCCGCTCCGAGAGATCGATGAGCGTGGATGCCTCCACCGCCGTCAGGACCGGGCTCTTCACCGTACCCGGCTTCATCCCGCTCCATCGCGCCAGGAAAGCCGACTCGTTGGGCGCGGCGCTGCGCTCCCCCGCCTGGTCGAGGCGCTGCAGCACCTCGGACTCGATATCCTTCAGTTCCTCTTCCGAAAAGCCGTCCGCCAGGAGTTCCATCTCGTAGAGCGCGTGCAGCGGCTGACGCAGCTTGATCTGCTCGTACATGAGCGGCTGGGTGAAGTACGGCTCGTCCCCCTCGTTGTGCCCGTGCCTGCGGTAGCAGATCACCTCGACCACCACGTCCTTGCGGTAACGGTCCCGGTAGCCGAGCGCCAGTTGGACCACATGCACCACGGCCTCGGCGTCGTCGCCGTAAACGTGGAAGACCGGGGCCTGCACCATCTTCGCCACGTCCGTCGCGTAGCGGGTCGACCGCGCGTCCTCGGCCCCTGTGGTGAAGCCGACCTGGTTGTTCAGGACGATGTGGAGCGTGCCGCCGGTGCGGTACCCTGCCAGTTGCGAGAGGTTCAACGTCTCCGCCACCACCCCCTGCCCGGAGAAGGCGGCGTCGCCATGGATCAGGAGCGGGAGCACCCTTCTCTCCCCCTCTTCGCCCAGGCGGTCCTGGCGCGCCCGGCACTTCCCCTCCACGACGGGGTCTATCGCCTCCAGGTGGCTGGGGTTGGAGGTAAGCGTCAGGTGTATGGAGCTGTTGTCCGGGAGAGCCAGGTCGACCGAGAAGCCCTTGTGGTACTTCACGTCCCCCTCGCCTACCACGCCGTACTCCGCGTTGTCGGCGAACTCGGCGAACAGGTTCTCGTACGGCATGCCGAAGATGTTGGCCAGGACGTTGAGGCGCCCGCGATGCGGCATGCCGAAGACGATGTCCGTTATGCCGAGCGATGCCGCCTTGCCGACCGCGGTGTCCAGAAGCGGGATCAGGACGTCACCCCCTTCCAGCGAGAAACGGGTCTGCCCGGGAAACTTCTTGTGCAGCGTACGCTCGAGAAACGCCGCCTCCTTGAGCTTTTTCAGCAGCGACAGCCGCTGCTCCGGCGTGAAGAAGGCGCGGTTTCCCTCCGGCTCCATCCGGTCGATAAGCCACTGCCGCTCCTCGGGGTCCTGGATGTGCATGAACTCGACCCCCACCGAGCCGCAGTAGGTATTCCTCAGCACCCGGACGATCTCTTTCAAGGTGGCGGTTCGTCTCATGAAACGTCTGGTGTGGAAGGTTTTTTCCAGGTCGGATTGGTCCAGCCCGAAGGCTGAGAGTGCTAGGAGCGGGTGTTCAATGAGGCAGGGGGAGAGGGGATCGGTACAGGCGAGGAGGTGGCCGATGTCGCGGTAGCGGTATATGAGGGACTGCACGGCGGAATGCTTCAACCCCTCCTCGAGGCCGAGGCTTGATGGCGCCGGCGCCGGGCGGGCGGCTGCCAGGTCGAACCCGGTGAAAAAGGCGCGCCACTCCTCCGAGAGCTGCTCCGGCTCCTTCTTCCACACCTCGTACTGGTTCTCTATCCAGATTGGACTGATGTTGTCCAACATGCTCATTGGAAACCCCTTTTCATGAACATGTGAGAGTGTAGCAGAAGGAGGTTTCCTTTCAAGCCCCGCGTTTCCTGGCGTAGAGCCAGACGGAGACCTTCTCCAGGGTGATCATTCCGCCGTCCATCATCTCCTCGACCGTGGGAAGCACCGTCTCGATCCGCTCCCTGTTGTCCACCACCTCGATGACCATCGGGAGGTCCGAGGAAAGGCGCAAAAGGCGGTCCGTGTGGTACATGCTGTGGGCGCCGAACCCGGCCACGCCGCGCAGCACGGTCGCCCCCGCCAGCCCTTCCCTGCGGAAGAGTTCCACCAACGCCTCGAACAGCGGGACATGCCCGAGCTTGTCGCTTTCCCCGATGAAGATCCTGAGCAGCACCTGCTCGCCGAGCATGTCGTCCCTGGTCGGCCTGGCGCCGACATTAATGCTGGTAGTCATTATCTTTCTCCGTATATGTAATGAGATTATTGAGACGTCGGTTGGGGCTCCGCGCCTCGCTTCAGAGCGCCCTGGCGACCGCTATGCCGACCCAGGTGCAGGCGAGACAGCAAACGACGCTGACCAGCACGTTCAGTATGGCCATGAGCAGCGCCCCCTCTTCAAGCAGGCGGAAGGTCTCGAAACTGAAGGTGGAAAAGGTGGTGAGCCCCCCCAGAAAGCCTATGGTGAGGGCGATGCGCAGGGCGGGGGGGACGAGGGCGCTCCTTATGGAGAATTCCATAACCAGGCCGATCAGGAAGGCGCCGACCACGTTGACCACCAGGGTGCCGTAAGGAAAGCCCGTGCCTAAGAGCTTGTAGACGAGCCCCGAAAGGAGATACCGGCAGATGCAGCCAAGCGCCCCCAGTACCGCTATGTATAGCAACTGCTCCATGAAAGACGCTCGGAAATTGCCGTTATCGGAAGGTCCAGCCGAGGTTGAGACCGAAGATGTCCGAGGACGACTTAGGCTGGAAGTAATTCTTGCCTTGCACCAGCCTTTCGTGGGACTGGTTGAACCTGAACCCCTCGTAGGAGAGGGTGATCCTCGCTTTCCGGTAGGTGACGCCCGTTTCGGCGAAAGCGCTCCAGTGGGGACGAGGGCGGAAGGTGGTCACGCCGCTGGAGCTAAAGTCAACGCTGTTGCCGGTGTAGAACGGGTATTTCGCCCCCCCCTCCGCGACCACCTCGACTCCGCGCGGCAGGATCAGGCGCCCCCGGGCGCCGAACCTTCCGTACAAGGTCTGCCAGCTCTCCGTGTAACCCGATACGGGCTCTCCCGAAGCGGAGGTGGTGTCCTGGAGGTCCCTGAGCCACCAGCGATGACCGATACCGACAAAAGGCTCGCCCCGAAGCGTCGCCGTCTCCGCCCGGTATCCCAGGTCCAGTTGCGCCGTGGTGCCGAAATAGCCGACCTGCGTCCGCACCGGGACCGAGTGGGGCGCCTGCGTCTCGCCGTCGTAATCGACCTCTCCCCCGAACAGCTCCCCCTTCCCGCTGAGGGTGATGGAGGATTTAGTCACGATCCCCAGCAGCACCCCGGTGGAGAAGAGCGGCCCCCTCTCCTTCAGGATGCGCCGGCCGCCGTCGTGCTCCTGCCAGGTGAAGTACCGGGCCGAGAAGTAGGGGGTCAGCTGGTCCAGGGCCTGGGCGGCTGCAGGTAGAGCGGAACAGGCCGAAAGCACCGCCGCTGCAAGGAGTCTCTTCATCGCTTTCCCTTGCCTGTCAGGCCTGCGGCTCTTCTTTTTTCTTGCGCGGGGCCCTTTTTTTCGCGGGTTTTTCAGCGGCGGGTGCGGACGGGGTCTGCTCTGACCCCGCTTCTGCCGGCTGCGGTTTTTTCTTCGCGGTGCGCTTGGGCGCGGGCTCGGCTACGGCCGGTGCGGAGGGGCGCGCGGCTGCACCCTTGCCTTTCGGCGCTTTCTTTTCGGGCTTCTCCGACTTCTCCGACTTCTCCGGCTTCACAAGCTTCTCCGGCTTCACAAGCTTCTCCGGTTTCACAAGCTTCTCCGGCTTCACAAGCTTCTCCGGCTTCTCCGGCTTCTCGGGCTTGGCCTGCTTCGGCTCCTTGGGCTCCGTTGACTTCTTCGGCCTGGCGGGTTTTTTGGCCTTTTCGATGACCGGCTCGACCGCTGCGGCCGCCTCACCGGCACCGGCACCCTCGGCGATGGCCACGACTGTCCCAAGCTCGGCGGCAACCGCCTTCTTGCCCCTGCCAACCCTGGCGCCGCCCACGCGACCTGCGCCCTTGGCGGGACCGGCCGCAAGCGGCGGCTCGACGGCCTGAACCGGCTGCACCACCTCCGCCTGGACCGCGATGGCCTCGACCGGCTTTTCCGCAACGGCGGAGTCGGGCTGCTTCTTGCCACGCCCCCTTCTCACCTTCTTCTCCTTACCTGCGGAGGGTTCCGCGGGCTCGGCGGTAGCAGAGATGGTCGGGCTCACCTCCTGCACCGGTGCGGCTCCTTCCGGCGGCGCTTGCTCCCCGCCACCGGGGTTGGCCACGGCATGAAGCTCCTCCCCTTGGGCCTCGTGCGCCTCCTGGCCGCCCTTGCCGCGCCGCCTCTTGCGCCGGCGCTTCTTCTTGACCTCTTCGCCTTCATGCGGCGCATGCTCGCCCTGCTCCGCCCCAACAACGACGGGAACGCCCTCGGCGCCCTCTTCCGCAAGCGAAGCGGCAGGTTCGATGACGGCCTCGGCCGGCTGGGCTGCATGTTCCGCCCCCTCAGCGTGCCCGCCCTTGCCCCGTTTTCTCTTGCGGCGACGCTTTTTCTTCTGTTCCTCCGGTTCCGCCTCGACGGACAGCACCTGCTCGGCGCCGCTCGGCTCCTCCACGACGGCGACGGGGATGGCCTCCGCCAAGGGGGCGACAACGGCCGCCTCGACCTCCGGCGTCTTCTTCCCCCTCTTCTTTTTCTTCTTCGCGTCGCCGGGAGCTTCCTGCAGAGCCTCTTCCTTCGGCTGCGGACGGGCGTGCACCGGCTTCTCCTGCGGCAGCTCCTCCTGGGGAAGCTTCTCCCTCTTTATCAGCTCCAGCTCCATCTGGTTCAGCAGGTAGGAGGGCTTCCCCTTTACGGTCACCTCGATGTCATAGTCGCTCTCGATCTGTGAGAGTTCATGACGCTTGCGGTTCAAGAGGTAGTAGGCGACCTCGAGCGGGAGGCTCCCCACCACCTCGGCGGTGGTTCCCTTGGCCGCGGCCGCGTGCACCTTCCTCAGGAAGGAGAGCGCCATCGCCTCCACGGACTTCACCTTTCCCCTGCCGTCGCAGTGCGGGCACTCCAGCGTGCTCGCCTGGTTCAGCGTCTGGCGTATCCGCTGCCGGGACATCTCGAGGAGCCCGAACTCGGAGATGCGCGCCACGTTGACGCGCGCCTTGTCGGCCTTGAGCGCGCTCTTGAGCGTCCTCTCCACCTCCGCGTTGTGCTTCCTGTCCCGCATGTCGATGAAGTCGATGACGATCAGCCCGCCCAGGTCGCGCAGCCTGAGCTGCCTCGCGGCCTCCTCGGCGGCTTCCAGGTTGGTCTTGAAGGCTGTGTCCTCCACCCCCTTCTCGCCGGTCGACTTGCCGGAGTTGACGTCGATGGAGACCAGCGCCTCGGTCGGTTCGATGAAGATGGAGCCTCCGGACTTGAGCGGCACCTTCTTCTCGTAGATCAGGTCGATCTGCTCTTCCAGCTGGTAACGCGAGAAGATGGGACGCTTCTCCTGGTGCATCTTCACCAGCTTCTCGAACTGGGGGTCGATCTCCTTCAGGCAGTCGCGCACGTCCTTGTAGACATCCTTGCTGTCTACCAGCACCTCGTCTATGTCGGCCGAGAAGTAGTCGCGGATGGTCCTGATGATCAGCGCGGACTCCTGGTAGATGAGCCCCGCCCCCTTCATCGCTTCACCCTGCGCCCTGATCCCCTCGTAAAGGGCGATCAGCGAATCCAGGTCCTTCTGGAGTTCCTCGCGGGTCCTCCCCATCGCCTCGGTACGGATGATGTAGCCGTACCCCTCGGGGATGGTCATCTCGGCGATGATCTCCTTCAGCTTCTTGCGCTCGCCCTCGCTCTCCACCTTCCTGGAGATCCCGGACGAGTCGCTCCCCGGCATCAGCACCATGTACCGCCCCGGAAGAGAGGCGTAGGTGGTGAGGGCGGACCCCTTGTTGTCACGCTCACCCTTCTCCACCTGGACGATCAGTTCCTGCCCTCTCCTGAGCACCTCCTGGATGCGCGGGCGGCGATGCCTCTGGTCCTCCGCGATGTCGTCGCGCCACTTCCAGTTCTCCGGGTGCAGCTCCCCCATCTGGAGAAAACCGAGTTTCTTGAGCCCTATGTCCACAAAGGCAGCCTGCAGCCCCGGCTCCACGCGGACCACCACACCCTTGTAGACGTTGCCGCGGATCTGCTCGTTACCGGCAATCTCCACATCCAGGTCAACCAGGCGCCCGTCCTCGACGATTGCTACACGTGCCTCCTCGGCGTGCAGCGCATTGATCAGCATCTTTTTAGACATATATCGTTTTTTCCCTTTCCTTTGCGGCCGCGGCGCCGGACGGCAAAAACCACTCCGTCACGCCTCATGCCCAGTTTTTTATCCCCGGCCGAACCCTTCGACCGTTCGTTTCTTCTATATGCATCCCCCTCATTATGGGGGCTGGCAGATTAATGAAAACCGAGTGATTATAGCAGAGTTTTTTTCACTCGCACATAAAAAAGCGCAGTCTACTCGCGGTATTGAACGGCCGCCTCGGATGCCCGGTCAATAATTAGCCGCTCTCAGGAAGCCTCCGCCCCGGCGACGGAAGGGGCGCCGCCCGAATTCGCCTTATTAATCAGGCCATTAGCGAAGCCGGCCTCATGAGCTGCAAATCCGCCGAGGGTGGGAAAGCGTTGCGCCAATTTAGCTGTTTATGGCGTCCATGTTTTGTGGTATGCAGTGGGGGCATGGCACGTCCTGCCGGCCCGCAGCGGCAGAATCAAACAAGAGGGTGACATCGATGCAGGGCCTACGAATCGACACCACACCGCTCAACCCGATCTACCTCGAGATGGGCGCCGCGGTGCAGGATTGCCAGAGAATCGAGCTTTACATCTCCTTCATCGTGACCCTGCTCATCGAACTGAGCGGCGGAACGCTTTCGGACCAGGAGTTCAAGGGTTCCATGGAAAGCCTCGGGTCACAGACGCTGGGGCGACTGATGGAGGAGATCAAGAAAAAGGTGGGGTTCACCGACGATGCGGTGCTGGCGCTGCGGAAGTCACAGAGATCCCGCAACTTCCTGATCCACCGTTTTTACAACGAGCGCTCCGACCTCCTGTTGACACAGGCGGGGCGGGACACGGCGCTCGCCGAGATACGGAAGAGACGTGCCGCCATAAACGAGGCCAACGCCATGCTCGACGCGGTCATGCACGACCTGGTCAGGCTGAAGGGAATCGACCTGGAGCAGTTCAAGAGCGAGTTGGAGCAGAGATTCGAAAGCTGACGCAACTTTAAATAAGGAGCAAAGATGCAGACGATCCTCCGGGATTCTCAAACGATAGACGCCATGGCCCACGTCATCCAACTCTCGGTGGCCCCGGTTTTCCTCCTCACCGCCATAGGGACCATGCTGAGCGTCATGATCAACCGGCTGGCGCGCATCATAGACCGGGCACGCGTCCAGGAGGCGCGGCTGGAGAGCGCTGCACCGGAGGCAATGCCGAAGCTGCACAGCTCCCTCGCCACCCTCTCCAGACGGGCCGACCTGATCGGCCACGCCATCTTCCTGTGCACAGCCACGGCCGTTTTGGTCTGCACCGTGATCGCCCTGCTCTTCGTCGGCGAGTACCTTCGCTACGACATCTCTCTCCCGGTGGCGTTTCTTTTCATCCTGGCGATGGCCCTCATGGTCATAGGGCTGATCACCTTCCTGCGCGAGATCTTCATCGCCAAGGCGAGCCTGCAGATCGGGCCGAAGTGAAGCAATTGACGATTGATCAATGGACAATTGACAATTAACGACTAGCAATCGACAACTAACGGCGGAACTGCACGAGCCTCAAAAGACACTGCAGCTAGCCGAGACTGCCGGCCGGGAGGTGATGCATGCACACGCTGGAATCGATCGGGATCCCGGTTTTCGACAGCCATTTCCACATCATCGACAGCCGCTTCCCCCTGGTCCGCAACCAGGGCTTCCTCCCCGACAATTTCACCTGCACTGACTACCTGGAAAGAACCCGGCACCTGCCGCTGGCCGGCGGCGCCATCGTCTCAGGATCGTTCCAGGCGCTGGACCAGTCCTACCTGATCGACGCCCTCGCCGCCCTCGGACCCAGGTTCGTGGGGGTGACCCAGCTCCCGGCATCGGTGAGCGACGAGGAGATCCTGAAGCTGGACGCGCTCGGGGTGCGGGCGGTGCGGTTCAACATCAAGCGCGGCGGCTCCGAAGGATTGGAGCACCTGGACGAGATGGCGAGACGGGTGCACCGACTTGCGGGATGGCATGTCGAGCTTTACGTCGATTCCCGCGAACTTCCCGAGTTGGAGAAGAGCATCTCCTCCCTCCCGGCGGTCAGCATCGACCACCTCGGGCTCTCAAGCGGCGGGTTCAAGACGCTGCTCGCCCTGGCCGAACGTGGCGTGCGGATAAAGGCTACCGGTTTCGGGCGGGTGGATTTCGACGTAAAGACGGCGCTGAAGGAGATCTGCCAGGCGAATCCCGAGGCGCTGATGTTCGGCACCGACCTTCCCTCTACGCGCGCGCCGCGCCCCTACCTGGATGAGGACCTGCTCCTGGTCCTGGAGACGTTCGACGAGGCACAGGCGAGAAGGATTCTGTATCAAAACGCCCACCGATTCTACCGCCCGCAGGTTGCCTGCTCACAAGAGATATGGTAAAAATTAGAATCGGCCAATTTGTTAGAGCAAAATAACTTTGACTTTTCACTGTTTTTGATTAAATATAGTCACTCCGACACTAGAATTCGTCCCTCCCCGGCGGTGCATGGAATAGTCATACTCAACCTCTTCACAAGTTGAAATGGATGGCAATGGCGGAAATTTTCTTCATAGCCAATGACGAGCGCATATTAAAACTGATAGAAATCTTGCGCCCTCAGATCCAGCAAAGGATTACGTTCCAGACTGACATTGTCAGCGCAATGAACAGTTTGCCGGAGGACAATCCCGAACTGATCTTCGTCGAGGACGGCATCGACGGGGCGCAAAGCGAAGAGCTTGCCAGACAGATCAGGACAGTGGCGTACAAGGAAGCGGTCCAGTTGGTGCTGCTTTCGGACGACTGGTCCGCCTTTCAAACCATCGACTCCCTCTACGAATGCTCCCTCGATATAGATATTCCGCCCAACGAACTGAGCCGCCAGATACTGCAACTGCTTCCGACCCGACTCGCCCCCTCCTCAGAACCTGATGCTGCCGACGAAGACCTCTTTTTCCAGGAAGACGACCGAACGGAATTCTGGTTGCCGAACCTGGGCGAGGATTCGCTGGAGCCTCATCCCACGCCGCCTGCCGAGTCCGAGAACGACGAGGAAATCCGTCTGGCCATACTGAACAACGGTTTCATCGACGCGCCCCAGATAGCGGAACAGGCAAGCAAGAAGCCGGCAACCAAGGAGCCGCGAAGAGCGGATCGCACAGAGGAAGAAATAGACTTTTTCATTCTCGAGCACAACGACGCCGACCCCGAGCCTCTTCCCAGCCTGATGGAACCGGAGCCGGCCGCAGCGGAGGCCGCCCCGCCTCCCCCTCCCGCTCCGCCGGCAACAAAACCGCAAGCAGCCGTCGGGCCTGCTCCCAAAACCGCACCGGCAAGCGCTCCCGCTGAAAGAAGAGAGCCCCCGAAGTCACTGTATCCGACCCCCGAGCAGATATACAGGAGGCCTCCCGAGGCCTGCGGCCTCGATTCCCAGGAAGAGGCGACAAAGGCAGGACTGCAGAGCGCCTTGGCCGGCAAGAAACCATTCGCTTGGGTGATGGGGGTTTCGGCCGTCATAGTCATCTGCCTCGCCTTCGTGGTGCTGCAGTGGCGGCAAGTCCCGGAAAAAGAATCGCCTGGCCAAGCCTCCCCAGCCAAGGCCCTCCCGGCGCCGGCAGCGCCCCCCCAGGCAGCGCCCCCCCAGGCAGCCGCTACCCCGGCAGCTGCCGCTCCATCGGGAACGGAACCGCTCCCGAGGTTCATCCCGCGCGTCGCAGCCGACGCAGGTTATGCGGCCGCCCATCCCGGCTGGGAACTCTACAGCGACGGGAGCCTCCAGTTCAGGGTTTTCCGCGAGGCGGGCAGAGTCAGGGCCATACAGGTTCTCAGTGACGCAGATGCAGGCATACCGCTTAGTTTGGTCCACTCCTCGTTCAAGGAGGCGACCGGATCGGCGCTGCCCGCGACCGGCAGCGCCAGGGAAAAGGACGGCATCCGAACGGAAACGAGGAGCCTCGCCAAGGGCGCGGAGGTTGCCATCTACAGGGATATCGCCCAAGGCAGGATACGCGGGTTCGTTTTGCAGTTGCCGCCCAAGGCCCGCAAGTAGCGCGTCAGCGGCAGCACCGCTCCCGGCCACCGGCGGCGGCAACAGGGCAGCCACACCATCGCCGCCAACTGCAGTAGCAATTAAATCTACGTGACTAGCGATGATCGGTTAAATTTATGGGAGTTTGCATGCCGTTTCGAATCGACAAGAAGCAACTGGGCCTTGCCCTCATGATCCTCGCCGCTTTGCCGCTGCCCGGTTACGCGATCGACAAGAGATTCGAGATCGAACCGGCCGCCCTGGCGAAGAAGTACCCGATGCCGGCGCCGTCCCCGACAGCTGCGCCGGCACCGGCGGCCAAGGCGAAAACCACGCCTAAGGCGGGCGGCACGGTGACCTACAGGGTGAAGCGTGGCGATTACCTGGTCAGGGTCCTGGAGCGGGAATACGGGCTGACCGGCAGGCGCGCCAAGGCGGTCGCCAGAAGGGTGAAAGCGGCGAACGGTCTGGCGAGCCTGAACGTGCTGCAGGTGGGGGCGACCCTGGTGATCCCGCTTGAGCCTACCGGCACCGACCGCCCCAGGATCAGGAACCGCCGTACGCCCAAGGTCGCGGCCGCCGAGCCGGCGAACTCGTCGACACCCATGATGATCTTCAGCGCCCCCGCCCCGCGGCAGGAGGCTCAGCAGCGGCAATCGCCGCCGGACAGCGCGGTGCTCAAGGAGGCTTCCCGCATCTGGCCCCAGGTGGTCGCCGATGCCCCCTCCGCCAAGACCCAACTCGACTACCTTTCGGGCGCCTTTTCGCTCTCCCTTGATCCCCAGAAGTATCCGGTGCTTGCCGCGCAGGACGGCGGAGCCATCCTCGTTGACGGCAACGGTTCCCTCCCCCCGCTGGTCAAGTCGCTGCTGCAGGAAAAGAACCCACAGATGAGCATCGTCTCCGAGCGCCCGGACAACCCTCGGAACTTCTACCGCGCCCTGCTGGAAGCCGCGCACTTCTACTCCTTCGAGGAGGATTTCCTGGTCGATATCGGCACCGACTGCAAGGTGACGGTTCAGGCCGATTTCAAGATCGAGAAGAACCAGGACAGCCTGCTGCGCCAGGACATCACCCTGCTCAAGGTCGCCGGGAACCGCCCCGCCACCCCGCAGGCACTGGTGCGGCTCCTTGCCGCCAACGGTTTCAAGCTGGTGGAAACGGCCCCTTCCTCCGAGGTCAAGGCAAAGAACGAGGAGAGCGTCCTCTACCTCGTCCGGGAAAAGGACCCGCGCAGCATAGCGGATGCGCTTCTCGATGCGATAGGGATCCGTTTCCAGAGCGGGAAAAACATCGACCTGTACGCCGGCGAGAACAACGGGGTCCAACTCGTGATACCGGTGCACCGTTATTTCGAGAAGAACGGCAACCGTTTCGTACTGTCACGTTTTGGCGCCGATCCGCTCAGCGAGTCGCTGACCCGCCTGCTCGAGAACAAGGGATACCAGGTGATACCGATCCAGGACAAGGACGACCTCCAGAGCCTGTCGGACAAGCTCCTGAAAAGGCTGGACATGACGGCGCGCTACGGTGAGCAGGACCTCTGGTCGATTTGGGAGACGGGGTACGGAGTGCGGATGCCGGGGGTGATGCTGACCGATGGGAACAGCGGCGGCAGGATCTTCATTACGGACAGGAAGGTGGACCCGCTGGTGCAGGAACTGGCAAGGCAAAACGGATACCGGCAGGGGAACAAGTAGCGCCGCGCCCCCCGCCGGGAAAACCGGCGGGGGTGCTAGACGGTCAGTTCCCGGAATGCCTCCCGCAAGGACTCCAGGTGCCTGCTGTTGATGATGGCAAGGAAGGATTTTTCGTACGATTCCTCGGTGAAGATGACCACGTTCTGCGTCATGAGCCGATCCAGCTTGACCTCGATTTCTATCCCTATCTCCAGCGACTCCCGGACCGTAGGGGGATGTTCCTTTACCCTCTCCAGCACCGATCGGATGTGGAGCAAGGCCTGTTCCGCCTCGGCCAGCTCCAGCTCCACCGATGCGATGATGTTGTCGTGCCTCAGCTTCCCGACCAGCGCGAAGAGCCTGGCGCGGTTCTCCTCCTCCAGGGCGGTCCTCAGCCAGAGATGAAAGATCTCCCTCTCATCCTTGAACAAGGCGGCGAAATGGTGATAGAGCTCGGCGCAGGCGAACTCCGCCTTCTCACATAGCCCCAGCACCTCGGTAACGCGGGGATCTATCCCGAATGCCACTTTTTCCTCCTGAATCACGGCCAGCACACATCCAAAAAACGGAATAATTACATTATATTACATATCAATTACGGCCGCGCCCCCTGAAGTCGCAGCTGTGTCGGGAGAGCCCCAGTTCCGGAAGTTGTAGCGCCGGTGGGTTCTCCGCAAAGGCTGCGGCTATCGTTTGGGTATGGAGCGAGTGATGAGGCGGCTGGTTACTGTTACTCCCCGGATAAGCGCAGGAAACAGTCCGCACGGTACAGGGAGGCATCCGCCGCGAACTTGGAATGAGGATACTTGTTTATGAACCTGGAAAATCGGGTCAGGGCCTTCCGGTAGTCGCGCTCCAGATAAGCCTGTTTCGCTTTCCCGAAGGCCTCCCCTTCGGCCGTTGCAGCAACCTGCTCCTCGCCCGTTAGCTTACCGGAAGAAGGCTTGCCGTCAACAGAAATACGTCTGGAGGGGTGCTGCTCTTCCCGTCCGGCAGGCACTACCGGCAGGGGGACGCCCCCAAGGAGAGCGCCAGCAGGCTCCCCAGCGCCATGACAGACCGCTTCGTCACCTCAGTACCTGTTCCCGAGCGGATCCTGATAGTTCAGCAGGTTCTTGAGCTGCATGCTGGTACCCACTGCTATGCCTGGCTTCACCCGATAGGTCACCTTGATGACGCGCTTCTCGCCGGCGCCCAACTCATCGAAGCGCCAGACATACACGCCGTTGTCCGCCCTGGAGAAGGCAGGATCGGCAGCCACGAGTTCCAGTTGCGCGGGAAGGATGCTTTGCAGGGTCACCTGCTTCGCCAGGTTGGAGCCGCGGTTGACGCAGTTAAGCTCCAGGGAAGAGACCTCGCCCGGCTTGAGTCTTCCCCCCTTCGCCGCCATGCTCAGCTCGAGTATGGGACGGGAGTAGACAAGCTGCAGATGCACGGAGGCGGACCTGCCGGCGTCATCTTCCGGCAGGAACGAGACGGACGCGGAGGCTACAGAAGCGTCGCTCGCCGAAGCCGGTGTCGCCACTTCC
The DNA here is from genome assembly GCA_003490025.1 of Geobacter sp. Taxonomy (GTDB): domain Bacteria; phylum Desulfobacterota; class Desulfuromonadia; order Geobacterales; family Geobacteraceae; genus Geomonas. The sequence continues at coordinate 31,799 of DNJC01000119.1, forward strand.
ATGACCAGGTAGGCCTCTTCCTTGGGAGAGAGCGGCCCGACGATGTTGACGATCGGTTCGCCCCCCTGCCTCTTGCCGTCACGATTGAGGTCGTCAAAGAAGGTGTAGGTGGTGTTGGCGGGAGCGCTCGCCTTGATGGCGAAGACTTCCCGGACGTTGCCGGTGTTGGTCACGATGAGCGGTATGGCGACCACCTGCCCCGGTATTGCTACCAGCTTCCCGGCCGTGGTCTTCGCCGTCACGCCGCTCACCCGCTGCACCACGCTGGTGGCGGAGACGAAAGAGTCTTTCTTGTCCAGATCGCTGTTGACGACATCGGCGCGCAGGAAGAGTTCCTGGTCGGCCAGCGCCTCGTCCTTGAGCTGGAAGCCCACACCGTAGTCCCGGTTCTCCCCGGACTTGAGCGTCATGCCGTCCAGCACCAGGGCGCCCTTTCCCTCCTGCCTGAAGCCGGAGGGGTGGAGAGCGACAGGTTCATACTGCGGCGGGTAGCTGATACGCAAGGTGACGCCGCGCGCGGGAGCTGTACCTATGTTAAGCAAGGAGATGCGGTAGGAGACCTTCTCGCCGGGGAGGAGTTTCCCCTTGTCGCTCTTGACCACGGCACGCAGCAGCGGCGCGGAAGTTACCAGGACTATCTCCCTGGACTGGGACGCCTCCCTGGCAAAGGAGGAGACGATCTTCACGGGATAGCTGCTCTTCTGGCCGTCGATATTGCCGCGCGGCATGATGCCGGTGGCGACGGCCCTGAAGCGCTCACCCACGGCAAGGGTCGGCGTGCTCGTGATCGACGTGTCGGGGGTGGCCGCGGCAGCGAAGTGGAAGGCGAACTCCGGCGGGAACGAGGATTCCAAGTGGAAGCTGTCGCTGCCGTTGCCGGTATTCATGATTTCCAGCGGGATACTGAAGCGTTTGCCGGCCTCGTGCGTTTCGGCCGCGGGACCGATCACGACATCGAGATCGGCGTGCTGGGTGACCTCCAGGTTGAAGACCTGCGAGACTTCGCCTTCAGTGGCCGGAGCGGCGGTCCTTCTCTGCACGGCCGGGTACTCAACCCCCAACTGCAGCAGCTTGTCCGAGGCGCTGGATGCGGCAGCCGTTCCCGGGTACTTGTTGATGACGTCCTTGTATGCAGCGATCGCCTTTTTGCGCATGGCTGCGGATGTGCCTTTTTTCGAGCCGCCCTTCACCGAGTTCAGTTTATGCAGGGCTGCTTTCTCTGCGGCAGCCTTCCGAACGGCGGCCTTAGCGGTAGCGGCCTTA
>DNJC01000119.1:33072-37062 GCA_003490025.1 Geobacter sp.
CTCGGTAGCGGCTTTCTCGGTAGCAGCCCTCTCGGTAGCAGCCCTCTCGGCGGCAGCCCTCTCGGTAGCAGCTTTCTCGGCGGCAGCCCTCTCGGTAGCAGCTTTCTCGGTAGCAGCTTTCTCGGCGGCAGCTTTCTCGGCGGCAGCTTTCTCGGCGGCAGCCCTCTCGGCGGCAGCCCTCTCGGCGGCGGTTTTCTCGGCGGCGGTTTTCTCGGCGGCGGTTTTCTCGGCGGCAGCTTTCTCGGCGGCAGCCTTATCGACCGCCGGTGCAGTCGCTGCAACAGGCGCCTTGGCAGCTGCAGGCTGCGCTGTGAGAGGCTCCCCTTTTTCGTATTTATCAGCCAGCGCGAGGAGGTCGTCCTCGACAGTCGCCTTCAACGGGCTTTCCGGATATTCGCGCAGGAACCGGGCCATATGTTTCGCGGCTTCCTGCCGGTTTCCGGCCTTGTAATTCGCCTTGGCCAGCCAGAAGATCGCCATGTCCTTCAGCGAGGTATCCGGGTACTTCTGCAGAAGGCTTGACATGTTGTCGACAGCTGCCTGGTACTCCTTTTTCTGGTAGGCGTTGAACCCCGAAATAAAGATCTGCGAGTCTTCCGAATCAAGAGAGAAGGCAGGCGCGGGAACAAGCAGCGCAAGAAGAAGCAGTACGGCGGGAAACTTCGACAATGAGGCGCGGAAAACTTTATAAAAACTCACGTGATGACCTTTCCGTGCTGGCGTAGGGTATAAAGCGTTGAATCTGTCGGAAAGTATCACTATAGACAACTATTGTCAACGCAGAACGGCACTGGGACAGGGCCCGTCAAGGCCCATCTGGCGGCACTTTTAGCCGTGTCGATCACCCGACGAAAGAGCGCTCTTTGACTATCCCGCATATGTCATTTTCTGTTGCAAAGAGCTGCGAAATTGACGTGAGATGGCACGACTGCAAGAGCCAATGACATTGCGCCATGTTTTCTCTTTACGCGACAGCCGATTTAAGTTACAGAGGGCCTATCCGTCACAGGCACAGGAAATCATCCTTCTCTACTACAGGCCCTCAATGACACGTCTGGTCTTCATCGGGATATGTTCAGCCCTTTTCTTCAGCAGCACCTTCGTCCTCAACAGGGCGATGAGTCTGCAGGGAGGGCACTGGTTGTGGACCGCATGCCTCCGCTACGTCTACATGTTTTTCCTGCTGAGCGGCTGGCTGGTCCTGACCGGAAGATCACGCGTCCTCAAGGAGACCTTTTCGACCTATCGCAGGAACTGGTGCTTCTGGACCATAGCCGGCAGCACCGGGTTCGGCGCGTTCTACTCCCTGCTCACCTTCAGCTCGTCTTTCGCTCCCGGGTGGGTGGTCGCCACCACCTGGCAGGCGACTATCCTCGCCACCCCCCTGGTGCTCCTCATGTTCGGCAAGCGCGTGCCCATGAAGGGGATCCTTTTCACTCTGCTCATCTTCACCGGCATCATCCTGGTCACCTGCGAGCAGGCGACCGCCGCCTCGATAAAAGAGACCCTGCTCGGCATACTGCCGGTGCTCGCGGCGGCCGTCGCCTATCCGACCGGGAACCAACTGGTCTGGGAGGCCCGCCACGGCAGCATCGGGATCATCCCGAAAATCAGTGGCACGGTGCTGGACGACAGCATCGGCCGTGTCCTGATCATGGTGCTCGGTTCCATGCCGTTTTGGATTGTGCTGACTCTCTTGCTGCAGCCGCCGCCACCGACCACGGGGCAACTGATCAATACCGCGATGGTCGCCGTTTTTTCCGGCGTTGTCGCGACCACCCTTTTCTTTCACGCCAGGCACCTGGCGAGGACCCCTTTCGAACTGACAGCGGTGGACGCCACGCAGTCGACGGAGGTGATCTTCTCGCTGCTCGGGGAGATCCTGTTCCTGAACGGCGCCCTGCCTGGCGCGGCCGGATTCCTCGGGATCGCGCTCTCGCTGCTCGGCCTGGTACTCTATGTCAGGTCGCAGACGGCGAACAGTTGAACAGGACGTCTCTGCCCCCTCCCGCAAGGGGAGGGGGGACTAGATATGCGAGATGGGCTAAAGGGGGAGCGAAACCCGCAGCTTCGGCTTGTCCGCCGTAGCCCGAAGGGCGAAGGCGGATGACGTGTTGACACGCCGATTGATCTTGGCTACCATCCCCCCGTCCTGTAGAGTTATCGTCAACTTAACCGACAAGGGAGGCAACCGGATGAGTAGCAAACCGACCAGGGAAGCGACCTGGGAGCTGATCAAGGAGTACCTGCCGAGCGACCAGATGAGAAGACATTCCCTCGCGGTGGAAGCGGTGATGCGCCACATGGCGCGGAAGTGCGGCGAGGACGAGGAGATGTGGGGGGTGATCGGGCTTGCGCACGACATCGACTACGAGCGCTACCCGATGGAGCACTGCCATCGCGCCCCCGCAATCCTGAAGGAAGCCGGATGGCCGGAAGAGTATATTCGGGCCGTCGTCTCCCACGGATGGGGAATCTGCAGCGACGTCGAGCCGGTCACGCAGCTGGAAAAGACCCTGTACACCATTGACGAGCTGACCGGGCTGGTGGCTGCGGCGGCGCTGGTGCGTCCATCGAAGAGCATCCTCGACCTCCCGGTGAAGAGCGTCACCAAGAAATGGAAGGACAAGGCGTTCGCCGCCGGTGCGGACCGCTCCATCATCGAGAAGGGCGCTGCCATGATGGGCGTCGAGCTTCCCGAGCTGATCGGCGACACCATCGACGGCATGCGGGGCGAGGCGGAAGCGATCGGTTTGAAAGGGAACTTATAGCAGGTTGTTGCAGACCCCCCCGCCCTGCTCCAACTCTCCCTCGCCCTCCGGGAGAGGGTCGGGGTGAGGGAGGTATTTGATTCAGGGGTGTCGCGATCCGCTTTCACTTCGTGGCATCGCCCTCACCCGGCCTTCAGCCACCCTCTCCCGGAGGGCGAGGGTAGTGGACGCCGCCCTCTACAGTTTCATGGCGTCACCGACAGAAAGGAGGCATCGCATGTCCCCATCGTTTCGCCCACGCGGGCCGAAGAACGTGACCCCTAAGAGCGCGGAGGAGATCGACGAGATCGTCCGGAAGATGAGGGGAGAGCAGTCTCGCCCCGAAAACTACCGCGAGCGCTCGCTCAAGCTGCACGGCTGGATCTGCGCCAAGTGCGGCCGCGAGTTCGACCTCTCCAACCTGCACCTTCTGACCGTGCACCACAAGGACGGCAACCACAACTACAACCCGCCCGACGGAAGCAACTGGGAGAACCTCTGCGTCTACTGCCACGACGACGAGCACAGCCGGAGCATACTGGCGGACTATTTGGAAGGAAAGAGCAACAATTGACAAACTCCTGCCCCTCCTCCTACAATGTCCCGTTAATGTCCGGGCACCGCCCCACCTACCATGGTCTGAAAAGGAACCACCAAAGATGCTGCACCTGAAAAAACTGTCCAAGGATTTCGCAGGGAAACCGCTTTTCACGGAACTCAACTGGCACCTGAAAAAAGGTGAGCGGGTAGGTCTCGTAGGCGAGAACGGCGCCGGCAAATCGACACTTATGCGCATCATCGCCAGCGAGGTGGAAAGCTCCAGCGGCGAGATCCAGATCACCCGCGGGGGGACCGTCGGCTACCTCCCCCAGGACGGTATCGTCGCCAAGGGGCGCCCGCTTTTCGCCGAGGTGATGACGGCGCTGTCGGAACTGCAGGAGATAGAGAGGGAGATAGCCGAGCTGACCGCCCGCCTGGAGCGCGAGCCGCACGACGCGCCGGGACACGACGCGCTCCTGGACCGCTTCGGGCATCTCCAGGAGGAGTTCCGCCTGAAGGGTGGCTACGCCATGGAAAGCGAGGTGGGCAACGTCCTCGCCGGTCTCGGCTTCTCGCCTGATGACTGGCAAAAGGAGTGCGGCGAGTTCTCCGGCGGGTGGCAGATGCGCATCGCGCTCGCCAAGCTCCTTCTGAAGAAACCGAACGTCCTCCTGCTCGACGAGCCGACCAACCACCTGGA
>DNJC01000129.1:0-2280 GCA_003490025.1 Geobacter sp.
CACAACCTGGGGGGGCGCTTCGGCGCGCAGCTGGCCGACGTCTTCCTGCAGCTCTTCGGCCTCGCCTCCTACCTGATCCCCGGCACGCTCATCTACCTCGCCTACCGGGCCTTCAGCTCCGATCCTATCCGGTGGCGCCGCTACAAGGCGGTCGGCTTCGCGCTGCTCGTCATCTCTCTCACGGGGCTTTTCGGCTTCAACCTCCAGTTCACCGAGTTCCTGGGTCAGCGGGTGCCGACCGGCGGTTTCGTCGGTTACCAGAGCGCCGAACTCCTGAAGCGTGCCTTCGGTAAGATCGGCGCGCTCCTCATCATCCTCCCGATGCTGGCGGCGAGCGCCATGCTCCTCTCCCGCTTCTCCTTCATCCTCTTCGCCAACTGGTGGGTGACCGCCATCAAGGAACGCTGGGCCAAGTACAGGCAGCGCGAGGCGTTGAACCGCGAGCTGATGGCCGAGAAGGGCGAGAAGGCCGAGAAGCAGAAGCCGCATTCGGCCCCGGTGATCAAGCCCGCGGCGGTGGCCCCTCCGGTCAGCGCGCCGGCCGCGAAGAAGGAGAAGAAGCAGGACGACAAGAAGACGGCAGCGGTCCAGGAGGCGTTCGAGTTCATCAAGGTGGAAGGGAACTTCCGGACCCCGCCGCTCTCGCTCCTCGACCCGATTCCCGAGGCGGGGAAGCGCCAGGATCGCGAGACCCTGACCATGAACGCCCGGCTCATGGAGAAGAAGCTGAAGGACTTCGGCGTCGAGGGCGAGGTGGTCGAGATCTGCCCCGGCCCGGTCATCACCATGTACGAATTCTCCCCCGGCCCCGGCATCAAGGTGAGCCGCATCGCCGGCCTCCAGGACGACCTCTCCATGGCGCTGCAGGCCCACTCGATCCGCATCGTGGCCCCCATCCCCGGCAAGGGGGTGGTCGGCATCGAGCTCCCCAACCGGGAGCGCGAGATGGTCTCGCTCAAGGAGATCTTCAACTCCGAGCAGTTCCACAAGGGGAAGATGAAGCTCCCGCTGGCGCTCGGCAAGGACATTGCCGGCAACCCGCTCGTGACCGACCTGGCCAAGATGCCGCACCTCCTCGTCGCGGGCGCCACCGGTTCCGGCAAGTCGGTCGCCATCAACACCATGATCCTGTCGCTGCTGTACACCTCGACCCCAACAGACGTCAGGATCATCATGGTGGACCCGAAGATGCTGGAACTTTCGGTGTACGAGGGGATACCGCACCTGCTGCTCCCGGTCGTCACCAACCCGAAGAAGGCCTCGCTGGCGCTCAAGTGGGCTGTCGAGGAGATGGGGCGCCGCTACCGGCTCATGTCCGACAAGGGGGTCAGGAACATCGACTCCTACAACCGCGAGCTGGAGAAAAGCGAGAAGGAAGAGGCCGAGAACAAGGCCCGCGAGACGGTCGTCGTCGAGGAGATCGAAGAGGTCGAGGACGCGGACGCGGACGACATGGAGGCCCGCGAGGCGGCCATCCAGGCCTTCCTGGAGAAGGAAGACCAGTTGGAGCACGGCCATCTCCCCTACATCGTGGTCATCGTCGACGANNGCCACCCAGCGCCCGTCCGTCGATGTCATCACCGGCCTCATCAAGGCGAACTTCCCGGCCAGGATCTCCTTCCAGGTCTCCTCGAAGATCGACTCCCGCACCATCCTGGACGGCAACGGCGCCGAGTCCCTCCTGGGCGCCGGCGACATGCTGTTCCTTCCGCCGGGGACTTCGAAGATGCTGCGCTCCCACGGCGCCTTCGTCTCAGACGCCGAGGTGCAGCGCGTGGTGGAGTTCCTGAAGAAGCAGGGCAAGCCCGTGTACGAGAAGTCGATCCTGGAGATGAAGGCCTCCGACGAGAAGGGGGGCGGCGACGACGAGGAGCTGGACGAGCGCTACGACGACGCCCTGGCCCTGGTGGCGGAGACCAAGCAGGCTTCCATCTCCATGATCCAGCGGCGTTTGAGGATAGGGTACAACCGGGCGGCGCGCATCATCGAGAAGATGGAGCAGGAAGGGGTGGTCGGTCCCTCCGACGGCACCAGCAAGCCCAGGGAAGTGTTCATCAACAAGATCTAGGGGGTTCCATGAACGACATTCGCAAGTCCAGCCTCGCGCATTTCGCCGTCACCGTCATCGGCAAGGACCGCCCCGGCATCGTGAGGGATACCGCGGAGGTGCTCTACAAACTGGGCTGCAACGTGGAGGACTCCAACAGCACCATGCTGGGGGGGGAGTTCGCCATGATCCTGATCGTCTCCCACGACAAGCCCTTCTCCAAGAAGAAGCTG
>DNJC01000129.1:2309-3125 GCA_003490025.1 Geobacter sp.
AACATCACCGACCTGAACACCAAGCTGATCGGCAGCAAGGAAGAACCGGTTTACGTCCTGGTGCTGGAGGCGGAACTCCCCCAGGACCTTACCGTCGAGGACGTCAGCAGCCTGCTGGAAAAATTAAAGAAGGAGTTGAGTGTGGAGATCTCGGTGCGTCTCATCACGCCGGTCTCGCTCTAACGATATGGCAGTACGTAAGATAGTCACTTATCCCAACCAGATACTGAAAACTCAGTGTGCCGTAGTGGAGCAGATCGACGACTGGGTGCGCGAACTAGTGGACGATCTGCTCGACACCATGCATGCCGGGCCCGGCTCCGTCGGTGTTGCCGCGCCGCAGATCGGCGTGTCGCTCAGGGTCTGCGTCATCGACGTGTCCAAGAACCGCTACGGCAAGGACAACAACCACGGGCTTTTGCTGATGATCAACCCGGAAATCCTGGCCAGCAGCGGCGCCGGGGTGATGCGGGAGGGGTGCATGAGCGTTCCCGACTACACCGGCGACGTGGAGCGAGCCACCGACCTGACCCTGCGCTATACCGAGCCCGACGGCACCGTACGGGAGTTCGAGGCCTCCGGTTTCGAGGCGGTCGCCATTCAGCACGAGATGGACCACTTGGACGGCCTGCTGTTCCTGGACCGGATCACCTCCCTCAAGACCGGCCTCTTCAGGCGCAAGAGCTACAAGTAGGCTGGTTTCACCCTCCCCCAGCCCCTCCAGTCCCCCCTCCCCTTGCGGGAGGGGCTAGGGGTGGGGGTAGGTGCCACATGCGCCGAAGTTGGCAGCTTCACCCACCCCCCGGCCCCCTCCCG
>DNJC01000035.1:0-211 GCA_003490025.1 Geobacter sp.
GATGACGCACTTCTGGTGCCCGGTAGCGTCGAGGAAATTGTCGGAGGAGATCCACCCCTGCTTCACGGCCATGTCGTAGAACTCGGTCCCCGGGTAGGGGGAGGCAAGCGAGACCTGTATGGAGGTGAGGTCGAGATCGATGGCGTAGGCTATGGTCTCCTTGATGGTCTCCCGGCTCTCTCCCGGTAGCCCCAGCACGAAGGCGCCGTGG
>DNJC01000035.1:222-2395 GCA_003490025.1 Geobacter sp.
GCGCGCGTTGATCACCCAGGAGACATTGAGCGGCTTGATCTTCCTCGCTATGGCGATGGCGTGCTTCTTGTCGGCGGTGAAGGTGTCGTCGTCGAAGGAGATCTCCTTCACCTGCGGCAGGTTCTCCTTGATCCAGCGCACTTCCTCATAGACGTTCTCGGGGCTCCTGGTTCGCAGCACCCTCCCGGAGAAGGTCTGCGGCCAGAGGCAGTAGATGCAGCGGGACGGGCAGCCGCGGCTCGCGTATATGGAGACGTAGGGGTGGCGGAAATGGGGGATCACGTACTCCTCGATGGGGAGGTCGCGCTGGTAGACCTGGCTTGCGAACGGGAGGCTGTCCAGATCGGTGATCGGGGCGCGGTCCTTGGTCTGCACCACCTTGCCGTCCTCGAGGTAGCTGATCCCGTCCACCTGCTCGCGGGGGCGCCCTTCGCACAGCTCCTTGGTGGAGTAGTCGAACTCGCCGCGGCAGACTATGTCGACGGCGCCGTCGGCGAAGAGGAGCGACTCCCCGGGGAGGATGGTGACGTGCGGGCCGGTCAGGACGGTGACGGTGGAGGGGTTCTGCGCCTTGATCCTGCGGGCGGTCTCGACGTCGATGGCGAGGGTCGGGGTGGAGGTGTACATCACCACCATGTCGTACTCCCTCGCTATCTCCAGGCAGGCGTCCAGGTCCAGGCGCTGCACCGGGGCGTCCACCACGCGGGAGCCGGGGATCATGCCGGCGGGATAGGTGAGCCACCCGGGGAACCAGAAAGAGGTGACCTCGCGGGAGGCCTGGTAGCGTGCGCCGGCGCCCCCGTCGAAATCCTCGAAGGTCGGCGGGTTCAGAAAGAGCGGCTTCATGGATCCCCTCCAGATTAATAGCGTCACACAAAAAACAAAGCCAGACTATAAGGCTGCGGCCCCGTTTTGTCAAGGTCAACCCGAGGCCAAGCGTTGGAAACGTTTGGCATTGCGGCGCGCGCCCCCCTCTGCTAAAGTGCCCCTTGCACCAGGAAAGGAGCCGAAAACTATGGGTACCGATTGTCTCGGGGTCGTCGCGGCCATGCCGCAGGAGATCGCGCCGCTTTTGCGCCGCATGCCGGGGCACCGGCGCGAGAAGGCGCAGGGTTGCAACCTGTACCGCTTCACCTGCGGCGAGAACCCGGTCGTGCTGATCGAGTCGGGGATGGGGGAGGCGCGGGCCGAGGCGGCGACGATTACGCTGATCCGGGTCGCCGCCCCGCGCGCCATCTTGAGCTTCGGTTTCTGCGGCGGCGTCACGCCCGGCCTCAAGGTGGGGGACATGGTCCTGGCCGAACGGGTCTACTCCATGGAGAGGGGGGGCCCCGCCGAGGCGCCGCGCCCCGACAGCGTCCTTGGCGAACTTATCCTGGCGGCATCGCGCGAGTCGGGCGCGCCGCTTGAGCGCGGCACCTTCATCACCGCCGGCGGGATCCTCGACAAACGCGCGCTGGCCGAATCGCTCGGCAGAGGGATCCCCTTCCCGGTCCTGGAGATGGAGACGGCGGCCGTGCTGCGCCAGGCGGCCGTTGCGGGGATACCGGCGGCTGCGATCAGGGGGGTGAGCGATGCGGCGGACGAGGAACTCGGTTTTTCCATAGAGGAGATGTGCGACGCGCAGCTGAACGTCAGCCCGATCCGGGTGCTGGCGCTGCTGGTTGCGAAACCTTACCTGGTCCCTCAACTGGTCCGGCTGGCGGGGCATTCGAGAAAGGCGGGCGTTATCCTGGCGGCAGGGGTGGAGCGGGCGCTGCAGGCGCTTTCAGGCCGGGGCTGACGGGGCTGACGGGGCTAGTCGAAGCTCTCCGAAAAGCGCGCCGCGATCTCCCCCTTGAGGTAGGCATCGGCTTCGGCTGCGGTGGAGAACGTCAGGACGCGCAGAGCCACCTCGCGCGCCTCCTCGATGGTGCAGCGGCGCAGGATCTTCTTGACCCGCGGAATCGAGACGGAGGTCATGGAAAGCTCGTCGAAGCCCAGGCCCAGAAGGACGGGAAGGTATTCCGGCTCGCCAGCCATCTCGCCGCAGATGCTGGCGTCGATACCGGCAGCGTGGGCCGCGTCCACCACCATCTTCAGCGAGCGGAGCACCGCCGGGTGCAGCGGTTCGAACAGCGAGGAGAGGTGCTCGTTGGTACGGTCGATGGCCAGCGTGTACTGGATCAGGTCG
>DNJC01000035.1:2490-4982 GCA_003490025.1 Geobacter sp.
GAAAGCCTGATCGCCCTCACCCCGAGCGCCGGGTTCATCTCGTCCATGAGGTCGAGGTCGGTGAGGCACTTGTCCCCGCCGATGTCGAGCGTCCTGATGGTCACCGGGTGCGGCGCCATCTTCTTGACCAGCGCCGAGTACGCCTCGAACTGCTCCTCCTCTCCCGGCAGTGTGCACCTGTTGAAGAAGAGCATCTCGGTGCGGTACAGGCCGATCCCCTCGCCGCCGTGCCTTTCGATCCCGGCGACCTCCTCGATGAACTCCACGTTCCCCTTGAGCCTGATGCGGTGCCCGTCGAGGGTGACGGCAGGGAGGTCCCTCAGTTTCAGAAGTTCCCGCTCGACGTATTCGTAGCGCTGCTTCTTCCTGAGGTACTCCCTGAAAACGGCGGCATCGGGGTTCACCAGGACCACGCCGGTGGCGCCGTCCATGATGATGGTGTCGCCCTCGGAAACCTCGCCGGTGATCCTCTCCAGGCCGACCACGGCCGGGATCTCGAAGGCGCGCGCCAGGATGGAGGAGTGGGAAGTCTTGCCGCCGAGGTCGGTGACGACGCCGATCACCTTGCTCTTGTCGATCTGCAGGATGTCGGCCGGGGAGAGTTCGTGGGCCACCACGATCACCTTCCCCTCGATCCTGGTGATCGGCTCCTGCTTTTCCCCCACCATGGTGCGCAGCACCCGCTCCACCACCGTTTCGACGTCGGAGCCGCGCTCGCGCAGGTACTCGTCGTCGACACCCTCGAAGAAGGACTTGAAGCGGTTCACCGTCCGCTTCAGCGCCGCCTCCGCGTTGATGCCGAGCCTTTCTATGTACTCACTGGTCTCGCCGACCAGCATGGTGTCATCCAGGAGCATCAGGTGCGCGTCGATGACGCAGAGGTGCTCCGGGCCGTGCGTGTTGGCAAGCTGGTCCTTCAGGGACAGCAGGTCCCCCTTGGCCCGCTCGATCGCCTTGGCGAAACGGGCCAGCTCGCCGGGGACATGCTCTGCGCCCAGCACCACCTCGGTCACCGGCACCCGGCGCCGGTCCGTGATCCGGACCTGCGCGATGGCGATTCCCGCGGAGGCGCCTATCCCCCGAAGCTCTTTGAACTCACTCTTCTCCGAAACCATTGCGGATCAGCTCTCCGATGGCGGCAAACGCCTCAGTGTCGTCCGTCCCCTCGACCTTGAGCACCACGGTGCTCCCCTTTGCCGCGGCAAGCATCATGATCCCCATGATGCTCTTGCCGTTCACCTCGATCCCCTCGCGCTCGATCCTGATCTCCGAGGCGAAGCGGCTGGCGGTCTTCACCAGAAGCGCCGAGGCCCGNNCCGCCTTTCCACCTGCGCCAAGGCTTCGGCGGATAAACCGCTCCTTTGGTTAGCAGGTGCTGCGGCGGATAGACCCGCTCCTTTGTTTTCTTTGCCTGCAGTCAGACGACTTGCGACGGCTCCCCTACCTTTTGAGGTAGTCGCCGGCGACCGAGATCCCTTCCTTGCCGCTCTCCTTGAGCTTCAGGGCGAGGTCCCCCACCGTGCAGCGGCCGCGCTCCTGGGTGAAGCGGATCAGCATCGGGAGGTTCACCCCCGTGAGTACCTCGACCCTCCCTTCCTCCAGGAAGGAGAGGCTCATGTTCGAGGGGGTCCCTCCGAACATGTCGGTCATGATGATGGCGCCGTCGGTCGACACCCTCGCCACCGCGTCCTTGATGGACTCCATCACCTCCGTCGCCGAGGCGTCCGGGGTGATCCCCACCGCCTCCGCCAGTTCCAGCGACCCGACTATCATCTCCGCCGCGGCCATGAGTTCCTTGGCCACGCCGGCGTGTGCTACGACAAGCAGTCCTATCATCCCAACCCCTTATCTATGTCCCTGTGCGTAATTTTGATGTTGACGTTCCGTTGCCGGAAGTAGTGGTACAGCTCTTCTGCGATGGCGACCGAGCGGTGCCTCCCCCCGGTGCACCCTATGGAAACCGACAGGTACGACTTCCCCTCCCTGCGGTAGCCCGGAAGCAGGAATTCCAGCATGCCCCGGAAACGCTCCAGGAATTCCATGGTCTCCTTCTGCCCGAGCACGTAGTCCCGCACCCCCTGGTCCACCCCCGAGAAGGGACGCAGCGACGCGACGAAATACGGGTTGGGGAGAAACCTCACGTCCATGACCAGGTCGGACTCCAGCGGGAGCCCGTAACGGAAGCCGAACGACTGCAGGTTCACCTGCATCTCCAGCACCCCTTCGCCACCCTTAACGGACGAGATGACCACCTCCTTCAGGCGGTGCACGTTCATCTCGGAGGTGTCGATGATGGCGGTGGCGATGCGCCGCAGCCCCGCCAGCTGGTCGCGCTCGAAGCGGATCCCCTCCGGCACGCTCGCCCCCTCCAGCGCCGGGTGGCGGCGCCTGGTCTCGGAGAAGCGCCGGATCAGGACCTCGTCGGTGGCGTCGAAGAAGAATATCTTGACGCTGTGCCCGGCCGAGGAGATGCTGCGGAAGACCTGGTCGTA
>DNJC01000144.1 GCA_003490025.1 Geobacter sp.
GACGAAACCCAGGGTCGCCGTCGCGTTCCCGTTTCGTGTCCCGTCCATCAGGGAGCCGCCTCCCGATCCTTCCCGTGGTCCCGTGCGATGAGCATGTAGATGGACGGTACGACGAGCAGGGTGAAGAGGGTGCCGATGAACATTCCGCCGACCAGCACCAGGCCGATGGAATTCCGCGCGGCGGCGCCGGCGCCGGTGACCAGGGTCAGCGGGAAGTGGCCGCCGATGGTGGCGGCGCTGACCATGAGGATCGGCCGGAGGCGGATCATGGCCGCCTCCCGCACGGCCGCAAGCTTGGGCATCCCCTGGAGCTGCAGCTGGTTGGCGAATTCGACGATCAGGATGCCGTTCTTGGACACCAGCCCGACAAGGGTCACCAGCCCGACCTGCGAGTAGATGTTCATGGTGGTCGTCCAGCCGCGGGTCCAGAACGGGACGTTCGGGTCGGGCATCTTCAGGAACGTGAAGATGAGCGCGCCGAACATCGCCAGCGGCACCGACCCCGCGAGGATGACGAACGGGTCGCGGAAGCTGTTGAACTGCGCCGCCAGCACCAGGAAAATCAGCACGATGGCCAGGCCGAATGCGGGCAGGAACTTCCCCCCCTCGGACCGCAGCTGGCGGGACTCGCCCGTATAGTCGATGACGTATCCCTTGGGCAGGATCTTGGCCGCTTCGTCCTCCATGTACCGCAGCGCCTCGTCGAGCGGACGGACGGCGACGCCGCTGATCTTGACCGCGTTCAGCTGCTGGAACCGGTTGAGCGAGCGCGGCACGACCGATTCGCGGATGGTAGCCACGGTGCTTAAGGGGACCAGCCTGCCGCCCGGACCGGTGACGTAGACGGCCTTCAGCTGGTCGGGGTTGAGGCGGTCGACCCGTTGGATCTGCGGAATGACCTTGTAGCTGCGGCCCGAGATGTCGAAACGGTTCACGAAGCCGCCGCCGACCATTCCGCCCAGGTCGCCGCCGATCTGCTCCAGGTTTAACCCCATGGAGGCCACCTTGTCCCGGTCGATCACGAATTCGGACTGGGGCTGGTCGACCTTCACGTCGATCACCGGAGGGAAGGCGAACATGCCGCTCTGCATGGCCTTCATCTGCAACTGGTTGGCGAATTCCAGGATCTGCCCGGTTTCGGCCGTCGAGGCCATTATGAATTCGACCGGAAAATCGCCGCCGCCGGGGAGGGCCGGCGGAGTCACCGGAAAGATCCGGATGCCGGGAAGCTTCTGCAGGTTCCGCTGGACATCGGGCAGGATCTGGAAGATGTTCCGTTTCCGATCATCCCACGGCTTGGCGACCATGCCGCCGAACCCGGAGTTGGGAAAGGTGATCTGGAAGGTGAAGTCGGTTTCCGGCACGCCTTGGAAGACCCGGTTGACCTCCGCGGCAAAGTGGGTGTTCTGTTCGAGCGTCGAATTGGCGGACGCGTCGAGGATGCCGAAGATGACCCCCTGGTCCTCCGTCGGCGCCAGCTCCTTGGCGGACATGACGAACATCGGGACGGTGACGAGGGACACCGCGATCCAGACCGCGTAGACCGCCGGACGCGCCGCCAGGGTGGCGTCGAGGCGGCGGCCGTACGCGTTTTTCAGCCGCTCGAAGTCGCGGGTGATCTTGCCGGCCAGTCCGCGCTCCTCGCCCCCGGGCTTGAGCAGCTTGGCCGCCATGACCGGCGACAAGGTGAGGGCCACGATCCCGGAGATCATGACCGCTCCGGCCAGGGTGAAGGCGAACTCGCGGAAGAGTGCGCCGGTCAGCCCCCCCTGCAGACCGATGGGAAGGTAGACCGCCGCAAGCGTCACGGTCATGGCGATGATCGGCCCGACCAGCTCGCGGGCGCCGACCAGGGCCGCTTCCACGGGCGGTTTCCCTCCCCGCAGGTGGCGTTCCACGTTCTCCACGACCACGATGGCATCGTCGACCACCAGGCCGACCGAGAGGACGATGGCCAGAAGTGTGAGCAGGTTCACGGTGAACCCGAAGGCCTGCATCAGGAAGACGCCGCCGACCAGCGACACCGGGATCGCCACCACCGGCACCAGGACCGAACGGAAGGAGCCGAGGAACAGGAAAATGACGAGCACGACGATCAGAAGCGTGTCGCCGAGGGTTTTCAGCACCTCGCGGATGGCATTGGTGATGTAGTCGGTGGCGTCATAGGCGACGCGGGCATTGAGACCGACCGGCAGGTCCCGCTGGATGGAATGCATTTCCGTCTGCACCCGCTTGATGACGTCGACGGAATTGGCGTTGGGAAGCGGCCAGATCCCGATCCACACGGCGGTCTGGCCGGAATAGCGGACGTCGGAGTCGTAGTCTTCGGCCCCCAGCACCACGTCCGCGATGTCGCCGATCCTTACGATCATCCCGTTCCGCTGGCGCACCACCAGGCGCTTGAACTCCTCGACCGTGCTCAAGTTCGTGTCGGCGGTCAGGTTGACCTGGATGAACGCCCCCTTGCTCCGGCCGAGGGCGGACAGGAAGTTGTTGGCGGCGAGGGCCTGGCGCACCTGGGCGGGGCTGATGTCCTGGGCCGCCATCCGGTCGGGCTTCAGCCAGAGGCGCATGGCGAAGGTGCGGGCGCCGAGGACGTCGGCCCGTTGCACCCCCTGGATGGCGGAAAGGCGGGGCTGGACAATGCGCACCAGGTAGTCGGTGATCTCGTTCTGCTGCAGGATGTCGGAACTGAAGCTCAGGTAGGCGGCGGCAAACCGGCTGTCGGCCGACTCGATGTTGATGACCGGCACCTCCGCCTCCGGGGGGAGGTCGCGGCGCACCTGGTCCACCTTGGAGCCGATCTCGGCCAGNNGCCGAGGGCGCTCTGCGATTCCATGTACTCGATGCCGTCGGCGGCGGCGATGGCGCGCTCCAGCGGCGAGGTGATGAATCCGCGCACCAGGTTCGCGCTTGCGCCGATGTAGACGGTCGTGACGGTGACCGTCGCGTTCTCGCTGCGCGGGTATTGCCGGACGTTGAGGGTACGGATCGCCTGGAGCCCGGCGATGATGATCAGCAGGTTGACCACCAGGGCCAGGACGGGGCGGCGGATGAACAGGTCGGTGAAGTTCATCGCTCAGTGGTCCATTTCATAAATACGGCGTAGCACCGAGAGCGTCGATGCGCCGCTCCGGCAAGGCGCGCGACTGAGGCGTACTGGAAAGTACGGCGCAAGGAGCGTAACGCAGCAGGAGCGGATGCAGCGGCGCTCGAATGCAGCCGTATATATGAAATGGGCCACTTAGTTGTTCTCCGGCCTGGGTGCTTCCTTGAACGCAGGGGCGAGCCGGTTGTCGACCACGACGGCCTGGCCGTTGCGCAGCTTGAAGACGCCGGTGCTGGCGATGATCTCCCCCTCCTTCAGGCCGCTGGTGACGGCGACGAAGTCGCCGCGCCTCTCGCCGAGCCGCACGAACTGCTGGCGCAGCGCCTTGCCCCCCTTCACTACGTTGTCGTCGGCGACGACGAAGACCGAGTCGCCGTACGGGGCGTACAGCACGCCCGTGGCGGGAATGACCAGCGCCTTCTGCCGGACCGGGAGGCCGACCGCCGCGTTGACGAACATCCCGGGCCGCAGCTTTTCCTCCCGATTGTCAACCGTCGCCTGCAATTGGACATTGCGGGTTTCGGCGTCCACCAGCGGGTTCACGGTCGTGATGCGGCCGTTGATCGCCGGGCCGGGCAACGCGTCGCTCGTGACCCGCACCGGAAGCCCGACGCGCAGGCGGGGCAGTTCCTGCTGGGGGAGCGCGAAGTTGACGTAGATCGGATCGAGGGACTGCAGCGTCACGATCGGATCCCCCTCCCGGAGGGTCTGGCCGAGGTTCACCTGCCGAATGCCCAGGCGGCCGCCGAAGGGTGCGCGGACCGTCTTCTTGGCGATGGTGGCGCGGAGGACCTCGACCTGGGCCATCGCCTGCCGGTGTCCGGCGACGGCGGCGTCGTACTCCGCCCGGGAAATGATCTTGTCCTTCAGCATCTCGACGTCGCGGGCGAGGACGGATTCCGTCAGCGTCACCTGGGCTTCGGCGCCGGGGAGCTGCGCCTCTTCCACGCTCGTGTCCTGGCGGATCAGCAGGTCCCCTCGCTTCACCTTCGTCCCCGGCGCGAAGGCGATCTCCACGACCTTCGCCGGTATCTCGGCGGCCATCGTGACTCCCTGGACCGCGGTCAGCGACCCGACGGCCGTCAGGGAGGTCTCCCAGGAATCCGCGCGGGCCGCACTGGTGGTAACCGTGTCCGGAGGGAGAACGCCCTTCTTCCCGTGCTCGACCATCGTCCGGATCTGCAGGAATTTGACCCCCGCGAGCACGGCGATCACGATCAAGAGGCCAAGAACGGCGAACAGGATGCGCTTCTTCATCGTCGGGAGACTCCATTCGATGGAATATCACGGTTCCACCACCCGCCCCCGAGCGCCTGGAACAGCGCGGCGGTATCGGCGAACCGCAGCGCCTGCGCCTGGACCAGGAGGATCCGCGCAAGGTGGTACTCGCGCTGCGCGTTGAGCAGCGAAAGGTGGCTCGTCGCGCCGTACCGCACCTGCTTCGTCGC
>DNJC01000011.1 GCA_003490025.1 Geobacter sp.
CATTCCTGCCGCGATGAACAGGCAAACAAAAACCCGGCTGGCGATGATCTTCCGCCAGATCACGACTATTCAGGCAACAAAAAAGGGAGCCCCGTAATGGAGTTCCCTTTTTGTGTTCAGCCCGAGCAGCGTTCCCGATAAAACTAGGCCAGGGTGTTGACCAGTTTGGTGAGGCGGGAGACGTTCCTGGAAGCGTTGGAAGAGTGGATGATACCTTTGGTAGCAGCGCCGTCGATGACCGGGATAGCCAGGGCCAGGGCAGTCTGAGCAGCCGACTTGTCCTTGGTAGCCACAGCTTCGCGAACGCGCTTTATGAAGGTACGCAGGGTGGAACGAACGTGCTTGTTGCGCTCCGTTCTCTTCTCCGTCTGCTTGATCCTTTTAATTGCCGATTTATGATTTGCCAAACTGCACCTCCGGTTATTTTAAATGTAGCTTTTAGGGTTTTTTCGAAAGAGGAATTATATAACACTCCAGCGTCAGCGTGTCAAGCGGGAAATCCGTTTGCGGACACAAAAAAGCTGGCATGCGGCGAACACTGGACCATAGCATCCTTTTTGCTGCAACGCGAGAGAAAAATGTTGTCCACCAAGTCCACCAAGTCCACCAAGTCCACCAAGTCCACCAAGTCCACCAAGTCCACCAAGTGTGCGAGTGAAGGGAAAAAGTTGACATATGGAAAATTGAATACTATCTTGTTGACCGCACCACCCGTAGGAGCGGCATTCCTGCCGCGATCCACCTTCGCCTTTCAGGCTACGGCGGACAAGTCTAAGCTGGGAGGGAATTGAAATGCACCAGGAACAAAAACGCGACTTCGACGCCGCCGCGGCCAACTGGGACCAGGAACCGCGCCGGGTGAAGCTGGCGCAGGACGTGGTCGCCGCCATCAGGCGCGAACTGCCGTTGCACGGCAGGATGGAGGTGCTGGACTACGGCTGTGGCAGCGGTCTGGTGACCCTGGGACTGCAACCATTCATCGGTAAAATCACGGGCGCGGACAGCTCCCGCGGCATGCTGGACGTGCTCGCCGGCAAGGCCCGGGAGAGGGGGGTCGGCAACGTTGCCACAGCGCTCCTCGACCTGGAGCACCAGCAACTCGACGGCAGCTATGACCTCATCACAAGCAGCATGACGATGCACCACGTCAAGGACGTGCCGGCGCTGATCGCCTCGTTCGTCCCTGCCCTGAAAGAAGGAGGCTGGCTGGCGCTGGCCGACCTCGAAGCCGAGGACGGCCGCTTCCACGACGACCCGACCGGTGTTCTGCACCACGGCTTTGCCAGGGAGTTCCTCGTCGAGGAGTTCTCGAGGAACGGACTCTCCGACGTGCGGGTGGTGATCGCTGCCGCCATGGAGAAGCCTGGCGCGAACGGAGAAGTACGCACCTACCCCGTCCTGCTCTGGCTGGGTCGCAAGTAGAATGCCCTGCCGTAGCTGCCGCGCAGCTGCACAGCCGCTCTCTCCCCCTCCCCTTCAAGGGGAGGGCCGGGGTGGGGATGGGTGAAAACCGCAAACATGAAAGCCCCCCTCATCGCCAAGGGGGGCTTTCTTTCAGCTACAGGGCGAAGTTCCCTTTACCCTTCGATACTCCTACCACTCTTCCTTCTGCTTCTTGGCGACCTTCTCCATGTACAGCTCGGGGCTGGTCAGCTTCACGATCTCCTTGTCGCTGTAGCCCAGATCCTTGAAGCCGAGCACCCCGTTGGGTGCGTGGCAGTTGGAGCAGAAGAGAGCCTTGCTCTTGGTCACCAGGTGGTTGCTTCCGAAGTAGATGGTCTGCCAGCCAGGTACCGCTTCCTTCGCGATCTTCTCCGGGTTCTTCAGCCCGAGGGTCTTCGCTGCGGAGAGCACGCCGGCGCGGGTGTCGCCGTCGGACATCGGCGGCGCGAAGTCCATGGAGAGCAGCTCGCCCGTCTGCTTGTTGTAGTAAGCCTTCCCCTGGAAGATCTTGAACGGGGTGATCTTGCTCTTGCCGTCCTTCCTGCTCCCTTTCGGGCCGATGAAGTGCGCAGTGTTCTTCACGGTCCCGTTGTACCATGCGTACACCGGTATCGTCTCGTTGGCTTCTTTCTTCAGCGTGGTCGGCTCGTAGAACTTGTCGGGGGTCTGCTCCCAGACGGTGAAGTCCTTGGCGAAGGCGCCGCCGGTACGCGGGATGTGGCAGGTCTGGCAGGCGATCTTGGCGCAGTGACGGTTCAGGTCGGCGTCCTTGTGCGGCTTGGTGCCGTGGCAGGAGGTGTCCGCGCAGGAGATCAGCACGCCGTCGTTGGCCCAGTTGTTCGGGTCGAGGCCGGTCGGGATCTTGTGGTGCTTCGCCTTGTGGCAGTCGGCGCAGACCATCCCTTTCGCCGCGTGGGCGTCGGTATCCTTGGTGAAGGAGAAGCCGCGCTTGACGATCACCCCGCCGCCTGCCGCCTCATGGCAGGTCATGCAGTTCTTCACGGTCGGCTTGTTGATGGAGAGCGCCGCCTTGGTGCTGCGGTCCTGTCCCATCACGACCTGCCCCTTCTCGTTCTTGAACGCCTTCCTCTGGCGGAAGTCGTAATCGCTCGAGTGGCAGACCAGGCAGTCGATGGCGGCCTCAGCCTCCGGACCGGTGCTCCCCACGTCGCTCAGGTGGTTGCCGGGGTGGCAGGTGTTGCAGCCGGTGAACTTGCTCTTGCCGGTCACCGGGCTCTTCGGGATCTCCTTCAGGTTGTTGACGATGTCGTTGCCGTTGCACATGACGTAGACGCGGTTCTTCATCCCGTACTCTTTCTTCGGGTCGAGCCCATCGACGTTGGTCACCTTGGAGGCATGCTTCCAGTGCACCGTATCCAGAAACGCCTTGGCGGTGCCGGGATGGCACTCCTCGCAGGTTTCCGGTCCCTTGTAGCCGCTCTTCTCGATCGACTCCTTGCCCGGGTGCTCGCTTGCCGCCATCGCGGTGGTCGCTGCGACGGCCAGGCAGAACATTGCCGCTATCACACTTGTCTTTTTCATCACGATTCCCTCTTGTAATCGATTTTTATACCCACACGGAAGCGGGTCCTCTCTTTCGTAAACTCCCCTTGTTCGCGGGAAAATTCAAGAAGACATCTATATAATTAGATGAATATGCGCCGAAGAAACGCTGTAATTTGCAGAAAAACTACAGCGCGAGGTAAGAGCTAAAATTTTTTTCTTGGCGCGAGCCTAGCAGCCTGCCGTCTTGCGGAAGAGTTTGGAGACGTTTTTGCCGTCGATTACCTCGTACTTGCAGCGAATCTCGTCGCCTTCGACGATCCTGTGGTCCTTGAACTTGTCGAGCGTGAGATCGTCGTTCACGGTGATGACGATCAGCGACTCGGTCTTGTTGTCCTTCAGGGTGGCGGTGGCGGTATTGGCGTCTTTGCCGGCGATTTCGATTTTGGTGATCACGCCGACCATCTTGATCTCATCGGCCATTGCCGCGCCGCTGAAGCAGAGAAGGCCTATCGCCGCGATTGCTACCAGAACCATTACCGAAACTGCTTTTTTCATCTTCTTTCTCCTTTTGGGGTGGGGTGGCAGCCTGAAGCTGCCACCCCGATTTGTTCGCTGGCTGCCGGTTTAGAACTTCACCTCGAAGGTGACGTAGACGTCCTGCGCCTTTTTAAGCGGCTGGAGCAGCATCAGGTCGGTGGACTGGACCTGGGAGATCTTCACCGGTGCGCCTACCCAGTTGTTGCTCCCGGTGTACTCGAAGTCGTAATACTGGTAACCGATCTTGAAGAAGGCCTTGGCCAGATGCGAGGAGATCGGCTTCAGGTCGAGTTCCTGGATCAGGTAGCCCTCGTAGACGTTGCCGCGGGTGCCGAGCTTGGTGGTCCAGAGGTCGTCGGCTGCCGGGTCGAACGGGATCCAGTTCTTGGAGCCGTGGTTGAACTCGAAGCCGATCTTGGTCCTGCTCGGCTCGTAGTCGTAACGCGCGCCGGCGTAGGCGCCCCAGCCTGTCTTGTCGGTCGGAGCCTCCTGGGAGAAGAACGAGCCGGTCAGAAGCCCCTCGAACCCGGCGTTCTTGGAGACGTTGTCGCTCGGGTGGGTGATGCTCAGGCCGCCGTCGGCGAAGAGGTGCAGCTTGCCCGGGCCTATGTTCTTCAGCGTGCTCATGGCGCCCATGCCGTACCAGTCGATGGCGCCCAGCGAGACGGAGTTGCTGGTGTTGCCGAAGGCGGTGTTCTCCATGGTCGGGAAGTCGAAGATGTTTATGCCGCGGTTCCACTGCATCCAGACGCGCAGCGGGTCGGTGTCGATCGGGATGAGGGCGACGCCGAGCATGTCGGTGTCCTTCAGGCTGTTGCTCGGGGTCTGGAAGCCGCTCTCGAAACCGCGGCCGTAGCAGACTTTTGCATAGGCGCCCGGGAGCGCCTCGATGTCGGGCGCCCAGCCGAGGGTCATGCCGTCGAAGGCGTAGTCGACCAGGAGTGCCGGGGTGCCGCCGTTGCCGGGGCGCTCGTTGTTGAGGCGGAGGTTGCTCGGTGCGCCGTTGGTTGAAGGACGGCGGCCGACGGAGAACCAGATCGGCTGGTCGGCGATGTTGGACCAGGTCGCATAGGCGCGGTCGACGTTGAGCAGGCTGCTGGACGGGACGTGCCCCAGTGTGCCGTCAAAGACGCCGACGCGGTCCGCGAAGAACGGGGTGTTGCCGTTGTTGGTGACGGCGTCGTCATTGGAGGAGCCGAAGGTCTTGTAGGCCAAGAGACGCACGTTGACGGTGACGTCCTTGGTGGCCTTGGCGTGCAAGTCGATGCCGACGCGGTTGGTGTAGAGGGTCTCGTTCTTGGGCTTGTAGGCCTGGACCTGCTGCAGGCTCGGCGAGCCGGCGCCGAGGAAGGACTGCATCAGGGCGGTGTTGGCAAGAAGCGCCGCCTTGTCCGGGGTGGTGCCGAGGTTCGTGGCCATCTGGCCGATCATCTGCTGGTACGCCGCCTGACCTGCTGCCAGGTCGCCGCCGCCGAGCTTGGTCAGCACGGTTGTGAAGACCCCCTTGCTCATCAGCGTGTTGAGGATCCCGACCTGCTGCGCGGTCATCGCCTTGCCCGCGAGCGCCGCGTCGACGGAGCCGTAGGCGGTCATGTAGTTAGTGATCACCGCGTCGAGGTTGCCGCCGGTCATGAAGTTGAACATCGCCTGCGGCATGTAGCTGTCCAGGATGGTGTCGAGTTGCTGGCTGGAGAAGAGCTTGCCCGGCTGCGACATCAGCATGAACTCAAGGCCGGACGGTGTGCCGTTCCCCGCGACGGTAGGGTCCAGGAGGAACCCCTTGGTCAGGTTCTGCATGGTGCCGATGGCGTCGGTATGCGACACGACGTCACCCTTCAGGTAATCCATCCTGAAGCGGTAGTCGCCACCGATGGTAAGCCATTTGCTGAGGGATTTGTCCTCGAGTTTTTCCACCTTGCGGGTCAGATCGTCGATCTTTTTCTGCATGGCCTGATCGTCCGCCTGCGCTACGGCGGGCGCAGCCATGGCCAAAACGGCTGCGCCTAACAACAGCTTTTCCAGTCTTTTCATTCACTTCTCCTTTGTTCTTTCGCTGGTTTTTACCAACCTGGTTCAGGGAGTATTCAAATGGCGCGTGGGCGCGCCGAATTCCTGCATTAAAGCCTGGAAGCTGTTCTACTCATCGGTAGATTGTCGCGCAGTTTTAGGGGAAATGCGCTTTGTTGGATATTTATAATGGCAGCGGATAAATAGTTGAAACATAACATTTCACAATAAAAAGGGAGGGTGAGGTGAGCAGTGGAAAAAACGATCGTCTGCTCTCGGAGCGATCCTAATGAGTCTTTTAAACCCCCTCCCCGGATATGTCAATATATTTTTTTCTGCATATATCGCTAGGTCAATCATTTAGGTTTGCTAACCCGGTTTTTGCGGCCTCCAACCCACCTCCCTGCGGCACCCTGTAATAGATGTTGACTGTGCTACGCGATATTTCGTACTATTCATCAATTTAGCTACAGGGAAGACGACGTGAACCAAGCAAAGAAGCTCTACCTGGAAACCTTCGGTTGCCAGATGAACGTGAGCGATTCCGAGAAGATAGTTGCCCTCATGAAAGGGATCGGGTACCAGCGGACGGACGATCCCCATCATGCCGACCTGGTCCTTTTGAACACCTGCAGCATACGGGCAACCGCCGAGCAGCGGGTGTACGGCCATCTCGGCAAGTTCAAGTCGATCAAGGGGGGGAGGCCCGGGCTGATCATCGGCGTCGGCGGCTGCGTCGCGCAGCAGGAGGGGGAAAAACTCCTGAAAAAGGCCCCCTTCGTGAACCTCGTCTTCGGCACCCACAACCTGCACCTGCTGCAGAAGATGGTGACCGCCGCCGAAGAGGGGAGAAGGAGCATCGAGACCGACTTCCTGGACGACGAGAAGAGGTTCGACCTCTTCCCCCTGTCCGACAGCGAAGGGGGCGTCACCAGGTTCGTCACCGTGATGCAGGGGTGCGACAACTTCTGCGCCTACTGCATAGTGCCGCACGTGCGCGGGCGCGAGATCAGCAGGAGCGCCGCCAGGGTGGTCGAGGAAGTCCGGGCGCTCGCCGCGGCCGGAGTGACCGAGGTGACCCTGCTGGGGCAGAACGTGAACTCCTACAGCTGCAAGACCCCGGGGGAGCCCGGCTTCCCGGACCTGCTGCGGCTGGTGGCGGGGGTCGAGGGGATCGAGAGGATCCGTTTCACCACCTCGCACCCCAAGGACATTTCGCCCGAACTCATCGCCTGCTTCGCCGAGATACCTGAGCTCGCCCCGCACATCCACCTCCCGGCCCAGTCCGGCAGCGACCAGGTGCTGCGGCGGATGAACCGCGGCTACACCCGCGCCGACTACCTCGCCAAGGTGGCGGCCCTGAAGGATGCGTGTCCCGAGATCCAGATCACCGGCGACATCATCGTGGGGTTCCCCGGTGAGGACGAGGCAGCGTTCCAGGAGACCCTGGCGCTGATGGAGGAGGTGCAGTATGCCGACCTTTTCTCCTTCATCTACTCCGCGCGCCCCGGGACCAAGGCCGCCGACTACGCCGACGACGCCACGCGCGCCGAGAAGCAGGGGCGCCTGGAGAGGCTGCAGGCGGTGCAGAAGAAGACCACCCTCGCCAGGAACCGCAGTTTAGAGGGGACGGTGCAGCGGGTGCTGGTGGAAGGGTTAAGCAGCAGCGGCGATTGTCTCTTCGGCAGGACCGGAGGCAACCGCGGCGCCATCATGGACGGCGACCCGTCCCTTGCCGGGCGGGTGCTGGAGGTGAGGATCACCGAGGGGTTGCAGACCATCCTCAAGGGCGAGATCCTGCATGTCTGATACGACTGAGGGAGATTCAAGTATGTACCTGGAAATGAAGGTGTTCGGCTTCGCGCTGGACGCCATTGCGCAGATGCCTGTGATCATTCTTAAGGATGCCGAAGAAAAGAACGCGGTTCCGGTCTGGATCAACCCCTCCGAGTCGATCTCCTTCGCCGCCCAGTTCGTCGGGCGGGAGATGTCGCCCAGGAACAGCCGCAAGGATGTCTTCACCGCCTTGCTTGACCAACTCGGCATGACCGTCTCCAGCATAATGATCGAGAGCCTGCGCGACGGGATCTTCACCGCGTCGGTGCGGGTCAGGAAAGAAGGCGAGGAAGCAAGGCTCGAGCTGCACGTGGTCGAGGCGATGCTCCTCTCGCTCAAGTACCAGATGCCGGTGCTGGTGAACGACGAACTCCTGACCCAGGTGTCGACGCTCGACATGAACGAGGAAGGGTTTGCCAGGGAGAACAACGCCCGCAGGTTCGTCGATTTCCTCGACCACATGGACCCGGCGTCGATGGGGAAATACCCGATGTAGAAGAGGCGGGTTAAAATCCTGTAGGAGCGGCATTCCTGCCGCGATGGACACTTGGGCCGATTGAAAAAAAGCGACCTGCCCTTTCTTAATCTTTATCTTTATCTTTATCTTTGTCTTTGTCTTTGTCTTTGTCTTTGTCTTTGTCTGGAGGATACATGCGCGACGAATCATTCGAGTTTTTACAGCAGTTACTGGCGGCGCCGAGCCCCTCGGGGTACGAGCAGCCCGCCCAGCGGATCTTCCGCTCATACATAGAACCGTTCTGCCAGGTGGCGACCGACGTGATCGGGAACGTCTTCGGCATGATCCAGGGGGAAGGAAAACACCGCCCCCGCGTCATGGTGGTGGGTCACTCCGACGAGATCGGGCTCCAGGTGCGCTATCTCGACGATAACGGCTTCATCTACTTCGCTCCGATCGGCGGGGTCGATCCCCACATCACTCCCGGCATGCGGGTCCACGTCCACACGGCGAAGGGGCCTCTTGTCGGCGTCATCGGCAAGAAGCCGATCCACCTGATCGAGCCCAAGGAGCGCGACACGGTCATCAAGCTTGAGGCGCAGTACATCGACATCGGCGTAGCCAATAAGAAAGAGGCGCAGGAACTGGTCCGGGTGGGCGATCCCATCACGTTCGCCTATGGCCTGGAGCGGCTCCTGGGCGACCGCGTCACCTCGCGGGGGCTGGACGACAAGGCGGGGAGCTTCGTGGTGGCCGAGGTGCTCCGGCGCGTGGCGGCGCTGCCCATTCCGCTCCCCATCGATCTGTACGGCGTTTCCTCCGTTCAGGAGGAGGTGGGGCTGCGTGGCGGCACCACCAGCAGCTACTCGGTGAACCCCGACGTCGGCATCTGCGTCGAGGTCGATTTCGCCACCGATCAGCCCGACGTCGACAAGAAGCACAACGGCGAGGTAGGGCTTGGCAAGGGACCGATCCTGCCGCGCGGCGCCAACATCAACCCGGTGCTCTTCGATCTCCTTTCCGACACCGCTACAACGGAGAAGATCCCGGTGCAGTACACCGGGATAGCCAAGGCGACCGGGACCGACGCCAACGTCATGCAGATATCCCGTGGCGGCGTAGCGACCGCGCTGGTGAAGTTGCCGCTTCGTTACATGCACACCCCGGTAGAGACCATGTCCCTCTCCGACCTCGATGCGGCAGTCGAGCTCATCGTGGCTGCCCTGGCCCGGATCGGCAGGAAGGAAGAGTTCATCCCGGCGTAAGCCCGAACAACGCACCTCCCCCCGGAGGGGGGGAGGGTAGGGGGTAGGGCCGGGGGTAGGGTAGGGGGTCCCATAACTCCCATAATTCCCATAATTCCCCTGACTCCCATTAAAGGTTTTCACCCCCTCCCATTAGCCAAATTTCAGTTGACTTGCCTCGCCCCTTGTAATAAGTTTTTCGGTTAAATCCTGCCCCGAAACACAAAGGAGTCTCCCCAATGTTAGAAAGCAGCCTCCCGGAAGGTCTCACGTTTGACGACGTCCTGCTTCTTCCAGCCCACTCGCTCATCCTCCCCCGCGATACCGACCTTTCCACCCGACTCACGAACAACATCAACCTGAACATACCGCTGGTGAGCGCAGCCATGGATACCGTCACCGAGTCGAGGGCGGCGATCTGCATGGCGCGTGAAGGGGGGCTCGGCTTCATCCACAAGAACTTCACCATTGCCGAGCAGGCGATGGAGGTGGACAAGGTCAAGAAGAGCGAGTCGGGGATGATCGTCGACCCGATCACCATGCGCCCCAACCAGCGCATCCGGGAGGCGCTGGAGATGATGGCGAAGTACCGGATCTCCGGCGTGCCGATCACCAAGGCGAACGGGAAGCTGGTCGGCATTCTGACCAACAGGGACCTCCGTTTCGAGACCAACCTGGACCTCCTCATCTCCGACAGGATGACCAAGAGGAACCTGGTGACGGTCCCGGTAGGGACCACGCTGGAGCAGGCGAAGCAGCACCTGAAGCACACCCGGGTCGAGAAGCTCCTGGTAGTCGACGAGGAGAAGAACCTCAAGGGGCTCATCACCATCAAGGATATAGAGAAGATCAAGAAGTACCCCAACGCCTGCAAGGACTCCCTCGGGCGTCTGAGGGTCGGCGCCGCCGTCGGCCCCACCCCGGATGTCGACGCGCGCATAGACGCCCTGATGAAGGCCGGGGTGGACGTGATCGTCATCGACACGGCGCACGGCCATTCCCAGGGGGTGCTTGAGGCGATCGCCCGCATCAAGTCGACCTTCTCCGGTTTAGAGCTCGTTGCCGGCAACATCGCCACCGCCGACGCGGCCGAGGCGCTCATCAAGGCCGGAGTCGACGCCATCAAGGTCGGCATCGGGCCGGGCTCCATCTGCACCACCCGCGTTGTCGCCGGTATCGGCGTCCCGCAGATCACGGCCATCGCCGAGTGCTCCAGGATCGCCAAGAGGCACGGCATCCCGATGATCGCCGACGGCGGCATCAAGTACTCCGGCGACCTCACCAAGGCGGTCGCCGCAGGCGCCGACGTCATCATGATCGGCTCCCTCTTCGCGGGTACCGAGGAGTCCCCGGGCGACACCATCCTGTACCAGGGTCGTGCCTACAAGAGCTACCGCGGCATGGGCTCCATCGGCGCCATGAAGGAAGGGAGCAAGGACCGCTACTTCCAGAGCGACGTCGACAGCGACATCAAGCTCGTCCCGGAAGGGATCGAGGGGATGGTGCCGCTGCGCGGACCGCTCTCCGCCAACGTGCACCAGTTGATGGGCGGCCTGCGAGCCGGCATGGGGTACACCGGCAGCCGGACCATCGATGATCTGCAGCAAAACGGCCGATTCGTGAGGATCACCGGCGCAGGCCTCAAAGAGTCCCACGTCCACGACGTCATGATCACCAAAGAGGCGCCGAACTACCGGGTCGAGAAATAAAACACCAGCGCTCACGCCAAGCCGCAAAGCCGCAAAGAAAAGCTTAGGCACATATATTTTGTGCAATTCTCTGCGCCTTGGCGTCTTTGCGTGACAGCTTTTGACTTTGAACATAAGGAAACCAGTCATGACCATCGATATACATTCCGAGAAGGTGCTGATCCTCGACTTCGGCTCCCAGGTGACCCAGCTGATCGCCCGGCGCGTCAGGGAGCAGAGCGTCTACTGCGAGATCCACCCCTACAACATGAAGCTGGAGAAGATCAAGGAGTTCGCCCCCAAGGGGATCATCCTTTCCGGCGGCCCCTCGAGCGTCTACGACAAGGACGCCCCGCATTCCGATCTCGGCATCTACGACCTCGGCATCCCCGTCCTCGGCATCTGCTACGGCATGCAGCTGATGACCCAGCAGCTGGGGGGGCGCGTGGAGCGCTGCGACAAGCGCGAGTTCGGCCGCGCCACCCTCGCCCTCGACGGCGCCAGCGAGATCTTCGCCGGCTTTGAAGGCGGCGCCGAGGTCTGGATGTCCCACGGCGACCGGATCGAGCAGATGCCGGCCGGGTTCCAGCTGATGGCCCACACCCAGGGGTGCCCGGTGGCCGCCATGAAGGACGAGAAGCGCAACTTCTTCGGGGTGCAGTTCCACCCCGAGGTGGTGCACACCCCGCGCGGCGAGGAGATGATCGGCAATTTCCTCTTCAACATCTGCGGCTCCGAGCCGACCTGGACCATGGCCAACTTCATCGAGACCGAACTCGCCTCCATCCGCGAGAAGGTCGGCACCGGCAAGGTCCTCTGCGCCCTCTCCGGCGGGGTCGATTCCGCCGTGGTCGCCGTCCTGATCCACAAGGCGATCGGCGACCAGCTGCAGTGCGTCTTCGTGAACAACGGGCTGCTCAGGAAGGGTGAGGCCGAGAAGGTCGTGAACCTCTTCACCAAGCACTTCAAGATCAACCTCGACTACGTCGACGCCGCCGACCGCTTCCTCGGCATGCTGGAAGGGGTGTCCGACCCGGAGCAAAAAAGGAAGATCATCGGCAACGAGTTCATCTACCTCTTCGAGGAGGAGGCGAAGAAACTCGGGCAGGTCGACTACCTGGCCCAGGGAACCCTCTATCCCGACGTCATCGAGTCCGTCTCCACCAAGGGACCGTCCGCCGTCATCAAGAGCCACCACAACGTGGGCGGACTTCCCGAGAAGATGAACCTGAAGCTCCTCGAGCCTGTGCGCGAGCTCTTCAAGGACGAGGTGCGGCTCCTGGGCAAGGAACTCGGCATGCCGGACGAGGTGGTCTACCGCCAGCCGTTCCCGGGGCCGGGACTCGCCATCCGCTGCATCGGCGAACTGAGCGTCGATAAGCTCGACATCCTGCGCGAGGCCGACGCCGTCGTCATCGAGGAGATCCGGAAGGCGGGGTTATATCGCGACATCTGGCAGTCTTTTGCCGTACTGCTCCCGGTGAAGACCGTCGGCGTCATGGGCGACGCCCGTACCTACGAGTGGACCGTGGCACTTCGCGCCGTCAACTCGCTGGACGGCATGACCGCCGACTGGGTCAAGCTCCCGTACGAGCTACTCGGCAGTATTTCCTCGCGAATCATCAACGAGGTGAAGGGCGTTAACCGCGTGGTGTACGACATCAGCCAGAAGCCGCCGGCAACCATCGAGTGGGAATAACCGCTTCCCTCCCCCCGGGGGTTCGCTTCTTGCACTAATGGACCGCGGTGACCGCAAGCAGGACCGGTCGCCGCGGTTTTTCGTATCCGGAGAACAACATGGGACCCATAAGGCTACTCATTTTCGACCTGGACGGCACGCTGATCGATTCCTTGCCCGACCTGACCGATGCCACCAACCTCATCCGTGAAGGCCGCGGTCTGCCGCAGCTTCAAATCGCCGACGTGCGCAAGCTGGTAGGGCAGGGGGCGCGCTCGCTGGTGGAGCGTGCGCTTCCGGGCGCCACGGCCGGCGAGGTGGACCAGGCGCTGGAACTCTTCCTCGACTACAACCTGGCGCACATAGCCGACAAGACCACCGTCTACCCGGGAGTCGCCGAGACCCTGGAGGCGCTTCAGGGGGTTGGGGCGCCCATGTGCGTCCTCTCCAACAAGAACGTGGCGCTCTGCCGCGAGGTGCTGACGCGGTTGGGGCTCTCCGGTCACTTCAGCCACATCTTCGGTGCCGATTCCTTCCCGTTCCGCAAGCCGTCGCCCGAGCCGATACGAGCCCTCCTGAGGCAGTTCGACGTCCGGGCGGGGGAGTGCCTGATGGTGGGAGACAGCGTGAACGACATCGCGGCCGGCGGAGGCGCGGGAGTCGTGACGGTTGGGTGCAGCTACGGTTACGGCGAGAAGACCGAACTCGAAGGAGCAGATTACGAGGTAGCCGATTTTCCATCCCTGCTTGATTTGCCCTTCCTAAAGAAAAAAAGTGCTCGACCATGAAAAAAAGCTAAAGTTCTTGCTCCAGGTGTCGAAACAGAACAAGATTGAATACCGTACCTAACTTAATCGGGGGCAAATATCAGATGAAAATCGAAGAACTCAACACCAATCCGGCACTTACCCATCTTGCAGTCGCGCGTGCCGACAAGGAGCAGGCCGATGCACATGGGGAAGCAGCTGCCAGGCCGCAAGCCGCGGCGGACAAGGTCGAGCTCTCCAGCTACATGCCGGTAGTACCCACCTCCCAGCAGCGCAAGGATTCGAGGGTCGAGCGGATAGAAGAACTGAAGGCGCAGGTAGCCGGCGGGACCTACCAGGTGCCCGGCAAAGCAATAGCAGAGAAGATGCTCGGCAAGCTCGTGGTGAGCAGTCTCAGGCAGTAAACAGTTCAATAAAACCATTGACAGCGGCCGGCAAAATGCGGTACAAAGACCACTCGATTTAAGCGGGAATAACTCAGTGGTAGAGTGTCAGCTTCCCAAGCTGAAGGTCGCGGGTTCGAATCCCGTTTCCCGCTCCAAAAAATTCAAGG
>DNJC01000049.1:0-2181 GCA_003490025.1 Geobacter sp.
TAATCCCGCCTCCTACCCGATTACGGCGGTCCAGATCGATCTTTCAGGATTAAAAACGTTATGTATCGGCAGTTTCCGAGGGAATTGGGAAGCTGGATCAGGGGATGTGTCACTGACACGGAAATGTCGTTTCTCTGACTTGAGCGGCTTCAGGAGTGTC
Organism: Geobacter sp.; assembly: GCA_003490025.1. Taxonomy (GTDB): domain Bacteria; phylum Desulfobacterota; class Desulfuromonadia; order Geobacterales; family Geobacteraceae; genus Geomonas. The sequence continues at coordinate 161 of DNJC01000049.1, forward strand.
ACGGAACTGGATCGGGAGAGAAAAATCACCACGGGCGTCCGCCCGCTCCGGATGGCGAAAATACCCAATATCAAAAGAAAAACCTCTCCGGGACTGTCGCGAGCGCCCCAATCTTTCTCATAGAGGGTGACTTTTACTCTTGACGGGAAAGGCCGGTTCAGATTAGATTGCATACTGTATACGTTGCGCGCTGCCGATAAAGGCACGGGTGCAGGTGTTTTTTTTGGCCTTGACTCCGATGGTTCTCTTGAGTAGAATCCGGTTCTAAAATCTCCCCCAACATTTCACGCCATTCGCTGACAAGCCACCGGGATGGCCGGCTGCTGCTTCAAAACCTTTGTTATTTGTCAGCTTTCGCTGATCTTGTGTGTAAACACCAAAACAAAACAGGAGGGAATTATGTCTGATTACGGCACGCTACAAGACCGGGTACAATGCAAGCAACTTATGAACAAGGTCATGTCTCCGGAGCAGACCGTTCAGTTCTTCAAAAACGGGATGAACCTCGGCTGGTCCGGTTTCACCCCGGCCGGCTACCCGAAAGTGGTGCCCATCGCGCTTGCAGAGCACGTCGAGAAGAACAACCTGCAGGGCAAGCTCAAGTTCAACCTCTTCATCGGGGCCTCCGTCGGCGCCGAGACCGAGGACCGCTGGGCCGTTAACGACATGATCGACCGCCGCTGGCCGTACCAGACCGGCAAGAACATCGCAGCCGGGATCAACGCCGGCCGCATCCGCATGGGCGACAAGCACCTCTCCCTGTTCGCACAGGACCTGGGCTACGGCTTCTACACCAAGGACAGCGAGAGCGGCAAGCTCGACCTCGCCATCATCGAGGTTTCCGCCATCAAGGAAGACGGCAGCCTGGTCCCGACCTCTTCCTGCGGCGTCATCCCCGAGATCCTCATGATCTGCGACAGGATCATCATCGAGGTGAACACCGGACAGCCTTCCTTCGAAGGTATCCACGACCTCCTGACCCCGCTCACCCCGCCGAACCGCCAGATCTTCGGCATCACCCACGCCGGCGAGAGGATCGGTTCCACCTCGATCCCCTGCGACCCGAGCAAGGTCATCGCGGTGGTCGAGTCCAAGCTGCGCGACCAGGGTCGTGCCTTCGCCGAGCAGGATGACACCTCCGAGGCGATCGCGAACCACATCATCGACTTCTTCACCCACGAGGTGAAGGCCGGCCGTCTGCCGAAGAACCTCCTCCCGCTGCAGTCGGGCGTAGGCTCCATCGCCAACGCCGTCATCGGCGGCCTGGCCAAGGGCCCCTTCAGCAACCTGACCGTCTACACCGAGGTGCTCCAGGACACCATGCTCGACCTTTTCGACTCCGGCAAGCTCGACGCGGCCTCCTCCTGCTCCCTGTCGCTCTCCGCAAGCCCGGGCTTCCCGCGCTTCTTCGAGAACATGGACAAGTACTTCGACAAGATCACGCTGCGTCCGCTCTCCATCTCCAACGCACCTGAGCCGATCCGTCGTCTGGGTTGCATCGCCATGAACACNNCCGGTCGAGATCGACATCTACGCGCACGCCAACTCCACCCTGGTCGGCGGTACCCGCATGATCAACGGCCTGGGCGGCTCCGGCGACTTCCTCAGGAACGGCTTCCTGAAGATGATGCACACCCCGTCGTCCCGTCCGAGCAAGACCGACCCGAACGGCATCTCCTGCGTCGTGCCGCACTGCTCGCACATCGACCACACCGAGCACGACCTCGACTGCGTCATCACCGAGCAGGGTCTGGCCGACCTGCGCGGCATGGCTCCCAAGGATCGCGCCAGAAGGATCATCGAGAAGTGCGCGCACCCGGACTACAAACCGCAGCTCACCGAGTACCTCAACATCGCCGAGAGGGACTGCCTGGAGCGTAAGGTCGGCCACGAGCCGCAGCTTTGGGACCGCGCCTTCAAGATGCACCTCAACCTTGAGCGCAACGGCACCATGAAGCTCAAGAACTGGGACGTCAAGATCGACCTCTGCGAGTAGTTTCAGCCTCGCCAGGATCAGCAGC
>DNJC01000049.1:2348-3660 GCA_003490025.1 Geobacter sp.
GCCGCGCTCCTCCAGGTAGGCACAGAGGGCGGACCTCGCGAAGGAGCCGACCGGGACCAGCCGCTCCTTTCCCCCCTTCCCCATGACCCGCGCCAGCCCGCCCTCCAGGTCCAGGTCCCCCACGTCCATCCCGGTGAGNNAAGCGGAAGCTCCGAGGTCCCGGAGGGGGCGGTCACCAGCGCGCTCACCTGGTCGATGTTCAGGTGGAAGGGGAGCCGTTTTTCCTTTTTCGGGGTGGCGACCGCTTCGGCCGGGTTCTTCCCGACCCTTCCCTCGCGCAAAAGGTGGCGGAAGAAGGCGCGGATCGCGGAGAGTTTTCTCCCTATGGAACTCTTGGCGCGCCCCTTGTGCAGTTGCGCCAGGTACTGTCTGATGTCGAGATGGTCGACCTGTTCCGGCCCGAGTTCACCCCTTTGCCGCCCCAGGGAGGCGCGGAACTGCTCCAGATCGCCCCGGTAGGCGGCCAGGGTGTGGGGGGAGACGTTTCTCTCGGTCTCCAGGTAACGGCAAAATTGCTCGATGGCGGCTTTCATGGTATTGAATCTTACGTCAGGTCGGCCGCACTTTACAACAGGTTTGCCGGAGGATGCATGTACCTCGTCTCGCTGCAGAGGGTGGAGGATTATCAACGGGAGCTGGTGCGCGAGGGGGTGAGGCGTCTGCTGGAGCCGCTGGGGGGGATGTCGCGCTACGTGAAGCCGGGGGAGCGGGTGCTGATCAAGCCGAACCTCCTCTCCGCGAAGCCCCCCGAGGCGGCGGTGACCACGCACCCGGAACTGCTGCGCGCGGTGATCGAGGAGGTGCAGGAGGCGGGGGGGATCCCGCTGGTCGGTGACTCCCCCGGAGTGGGGAGCGGCGTGAGGGTGGCCGAGCGCTCCGGGATGCTCGCCGTGATAAGGGAGACCGGCGCCACCTTCGTCCCCTTCACCGAGACGGTCAAGGTGGCGGGGAAGGGGACCTTCCGGGAGTTCGAACTCGCCCGCCCCTACCTGGAGGCGGACCGCCTGATCAACCTCCCCAAGCTGAAGACGCACGAGATGATGACCATGACCTGCTGCGTCAAGAACCTATTCGGCGCGGTGGTCGGGACGCAGAAGGCGGCGTGGCACCTGAAGGCGGGGAAGGACAAGGAACTCTTCGCCGAGATGCTGGTCGAGGTGTACCGGCTCCGGGAACCGGACCTGAACATAGTGGACGCCGTCGTCGCCATGGAGGGAGACGGGCCGGGGAGCGGCGACCCGCGCCGGGTGGGGCTCCTGATGGCGGGGGAGAACGCCGTCGCCGTCGACGCCGTTGCGGCCGAGGTGGCGGG
>DNJC01000049.1:3688-7459 GCA_003490025.1 Geobacter sp.
GGCCCGAGGTGCGGCGGGGGGAGTGCCGGCTCTGCGGCGTCTGCGTCAAGGCCTGTCCCCCGGACGCCATCAGGGTGGAGGGGGGGAGGCTCCGCTTCGATTACCAGCGCTGCATCCGCTGCTTCTGCTGCCGGGAACTCTGCCCCCACGCGGCGCTGGAACTCAGGGACGGGTGGCTCCTTTCGCTAATGAAAAAGACGGGGCGCTCCTTTTAATCTCCCGGCGGGCGGGTTGACAACGAAAGGGGGGGGTATTATATTTGGTGCATCCTCCGGGAACCACACAGCGAGGGATGCAAATCCAACCAGGGAAAAGGAGATCGACCGAAATGTGGACCAATTTCTATATGATTCGCCCGGTAACCCGCTGCAAAGAGGGTTGCCCTAGTTGGCCCGCCGGGTAACAGCGGCGGGCGTGTCCCACAAGGCCCCCTGTCGTCCGGCAGGGGGCTTTTACGTTTCTTCGGTGTCCTTTCCCCGTTCCTTTCCGGCAGTCGGCGCCTTCCGTTTTCCCCCCGTAAATCCGCGCATCTCCGCCCCTCGCCCCCTTGGTGACCGCAGTTGCGGGACCGTCTCCGGACCCGGCGCGAAAGCGTGTTCATTGGGAGCAAAAACCCGTTTGAATTGACAACCCCGCAAAATTTCGCTATTCTGCGCTCCTGTGCCCTCTGCGTGCGGAAACCACAAAAGGTACTTAATGATCAAGAAAACCTTTCTCATACTCTCGCTTCTAGTTCCCATCACCGCTTTCGCAGCGTCGTCCCCCGCTGACTCCGATCCCGATCGGGACCGGCTCCAGGGGCTGCAGGTGGCTTCCGCCGCCTCGGAGGCGACCCTCTCCAAGGGGCTCGGGATCTCCGCCGCCGACTTCCGCGACGCCGAAGACCTGGCCGCCGACGGGGAGGACGCGTTCGACCTGAAACTCCCGGAAGAGGACCTTCCCGACTCCGACATCCCCCTTACCTTCAACTCCAAGGTCGAGCACTTCACCCGCTACTTCCAGGGCTCCGGCCGCGGTTCCTTCGCCAGGTGGCTCTCCAGGAGCGAGCGCTACATCCCGATGATGAAGACGGTGCTGAAGAAGGAGGGGCTCCCCGAGGACCTGGTCTACCTGGCCATGATCGAGAGCGGCTTCCTGCCGCATGCGCTCTCCGTGGCGAGCGCCGTCGGCCCCTGGCAGTTCATGCCGGCCACCGGCAAGCGCTACGACCTGCGCATCGATTTCTGGATCGACGAGAGGCGCGATCCCCTCAAGTCGACCGTCGCCGCCGCGCTCTACCTCAAAGAGCTGTACGCGATGTTCAACAAGGACTGGTACCTCGCCGCGGCAGGGTACAACGCGGGCGAGAACAAGATCCTGCGCGCCATCAACATGTACAACAGCCGCGACTTCTGGGAGCTCTCCAAGGGGGAGTACCTGGCCCGCGAGACCAAGGACTACGTCCCCAAGCTCCTGGCGGCCGCCATCATAGCCAAGGAGCCGGCCAAGTACGGCTTCGCCGACGTGGCGTACCTTCCCCCCATCGAGTTCGACGAGGTGAAGGTCACGTCACGGACCGACCTCGACGTGATGGCGAAGGCGTGCGGGGTGAGCCCCAGGAACCTGCGCGAATTGAACCCGGAACTGCGCCGCGCCACCACGCCGCCGGACTACCCGGGTTACCTGCTGAAGGTCCCCAGGGGGACCCGGGCCGCCTGCGAGNNCAGACCATAGCCGAGCTGAACAACCTGGGGAGGAAGAAGACGCACAAGCTGCAGGGGCGCGTGCTGACCGTCCCGGTGCAGGTGGCGGCCGCCGAGGCCGAGCCGGCCGCGGCGAAGCAGGCGGCGCCGGAGACGAAGGCCGAACCCAAGGAGTTCCACAAGTACTACACGGTCAAGAAGGGGGACACCCTCACCTCGCTCGCCAGGAGGTTCAACGTGACGGCGCGGCTTCTCACCGCCTGGAACAACCTGAAGACCCGGGTTGCGCTCAAGCCCGGGAAACGGATCATCGTCGCCAAGTACCAGGATAAGAAGGGCGCCCTGGTCAAGCAGTCCGGGTGAGCCTCCCTGCCCCAATTTCGCACAAACTACCCGAACCGCACCACGAAAGGATAAACAACCGATGTACAACCTTCTCATTTCCGCAGCCGCAGCAGTACTCGTCTTTTTCATCGTCTCCCTCGCCGCCGGGTTCCAGTACTGGTGGGCCGCCCTCCTCGGGGCGCTCGTCGTCTTCATGGGGAGCTTTCTGATCATCTCCCGCATCATCACCAAGAAGCTCGAGGCGATCATGGAGCCGGCCATGAAGGACATCCAGGCGCAGCGTTTCGAGAAGGGTATCCGCGAGCTGAAGGGGGCGCTCCCGTACGGCAAGTGGCAGATCTACGTGGAGAGCCAGATCAACTCGGCCATCGGCATGGTCTACTTCGTGCGGCGCGAGTTCTCCACCGCCTTCCCCTACCTGGAGAAGGGGTTCTTCAAGAACTGGGTCACCATGGGGATGCTCGGCGTCACCTACATGAAACGGGGCAAGATCGACAAGATGAAGGAGACCTTCGACAAGGCGGTCATGGCGAGCCCGAAGGAGTCGCTCCTCTACAGCCTCTACGCCTACTGCCTGAACGAGACCGGCGAGAGCGTGAAGGCGTGCGAGACCCTGGCCAAGGGGCTCGGCAAGCTCCCCGGCGACGAGAACATCAAGCAGAACCTGGAGCTTCTGCGCGAAGGGAAGAAGATGAAAATGAAGGGGTACGGCGAGATGTGGCTGCAGTTCCACCTCGAGAGCCTGGCCGCCATCCAGAAGCAGCAGATGGCCGCCATGGGCGGAAAGCGCCGTATTGTCAGAAAATAACTTGTAAACCGATGTGAAAAATGCCATATTGAGCTGTTTTAAAGACGGGCGCCTGCTCGTCTTTTTATTTTAGGCGGCACAAGTGCAAAAGGAGCTGTACAGAATGCAGGAGAAGATCAGAAATATCGCCATCATCGCCCACGTCGACCACGGCAAGACCACCCTCGTGGACGCTATGCTAAAGCAGTCCGGCGTGTTCCGGGAAAACGAAGCCATCACCGAGAGGGTGATGGATTCCAACGACCTCGAGAAGGAACGCGGCATCACCATCCTTGCCAAGAACCTCTGCATCCACCACGGCGACTACAAGATCAACATCGTCGACACCCCGGGCCACGCCGACTTCGGCGGCGAGGTGGAGCGGGTGCTCAAGATGGTCGACTCGGTGCTGCTCCTGGTCGACGCGCTCGACGGCCCGATGCCGCAGACCCGCTTCGTGCTCAAGAAGTCGCTCGACCTGGGCCTCAAGCCGATCGTGGTCATCAACAAGGTGGACCGCCCCGGCGCCCGCCCGACCGAGGTGGTCGACATGGTGTTCGACCTCTTCTGCGAGCTGCAGGCCTCCGACGCGCAGCTCGACTTCGCCATCTGCTACACGAGCGCGAAGATGGGTTACGCCATGCTGGAGATGGACCAGCCCTCCGAGAACATGGAGCCGCTCTTCGAGCTCATCAAGGAGAACGTGCATCCCCCCGAGGGGGATGCCGCTGCGCCGTTCCAGCTCCTGGTCACCAACATCGACTACAACGACTACATCGGCCGCATCGCCACCGGCAAGATCTTCAACGGCAAGGTGAGCTCCGGCGAGACCGTGGCGCTCATCAAGCGCGACGGCACCATCTCCAAGGCGCGCGTCACCAAGCTCCTGGGGTACGAGGGGCTGAAGCAGGTCGAGATCGCCGAGGCCTACACCGGCGACATCGTCACCATCGCGGG
>DNJC01000051.1 GCA_003490025.1 Geobacter sp.
TCCCCCTCCGGGGGAGGGAACTTGTGGACGTTGAATATAGCGGGGGGAAGATGAGTGAGTTGAAGCCAAAAATTAAAAAGCCGCGGGGTAAGGTGCGGCTGGTTGAAGGAAAGTGCATCGCCTGCGGCGCCCGCTGCCAAAGCAGCTGCCCGGTCGACGGCATCCTGATGAACGAGGCGGGCGAGCCGCAGATCGAACTCTCCAAGTGCATCGGCTGCCTGAAGTGCATCAAGGCCTGCCCGGGATCGGCGCTGGAAATCTTCTACTCGAAGGAAGAGCTGGAAATCCTTGCCTCGCTGGCAGGGCAACAGGATCTCGCCGTGGAGGATGCCGACCCGGAGGAACTTGCGCGCCGTGAACTGGTCGCGGGCTACCGCGGGGTCTGGGTGTTCGTCGAGCAGACCGAAGGGGAGGCGGCCCGCGTTTCGTGGGAACTCCTGGGCAAGGGGAAAGAGCTCGCCAGAAAGCTCGACGTGGAACTCTGTGCGGTCGTCATGGGGGATAAGGTGGAGCACCTCTGCCACGAGGCCTTCAGCTACGGCGCGGACAAGGTTCACCTGGTAGATCAGCCGGTGCTGCACCACTACCGGACCTACCCGTATCTGGACGCCCTTTGCCATCTGATAGAGCGGTTCAAACCGGAGATCATCCTGATGGGGGCGACCGGAATGGGACGCGACCTCGCCGGCGCGGTAGCTACGCGCGTGAAGACCGGTCTCACCGCGGACTGCACCGGGCTCGACATCGACGCGAAGCGTAACCTGATGCAGACCCGCCCGGCCTTCGGCGGCAACATCATGGCCACCATCATGTGCGACCGTTTCCGCCCGCAGATGGCGACGGTCCGCTCCCACGTCATGCCGATGCCGGAACAGGTTCCGGGACGCAGCGGGAAAGTCATCTGCACCGCCTTGCCCATCAGCGAAGAGGACGTCTTCACCAAGGTGTTGCAGGTGATCCGCGACGCCAAGGGCGGGGAGGTCGACATCGCAGGCGCCGAGTTCATCGTTTCCGGCGGGCGCGGCATGATGGCCAAGGAAAACTTCGCCATCCTGCAGGAACTGGCCGACGAGTTGGGCGGCGTGGTCGGCGCCTCGCGCAGCGCGGTGGACGCCGGCTGGATGCCGGGCGACCGCCAGGTGGGGCAGACCGGCAAGACGGTGCGGCCGAAGATCTACATCGCCTGCGGCATCTCGGGCGCCATCCAGCACCTGGTCGGCATGCAGGACTCCGACCTGGTCATCGCCATCAACCGCGACCGCGAGGCCCCCATTTTCGAGGTGGCAAGCTACGGCATCGTCGGCGACCTCTTCCAGGTGGTTCCCGCCATAACGAGCGTGCTGCGCGAGATGAAGGGCGCCAAGGCCCCGGCCGTTGAGGTGAAAGAGGTCAAGGCGGCGTAAGGGAAACGGGGAGTGCCGTCTGTTCTCCTTGCACCTTTGCCGTCCTGTAAAAACTCTCCCTCGCCCTTTGGGAGAGGGTCGGGGTGAGGGCGCCGCTACCAGCGACAATGCGTCAATGGGGTTGGGGCACCGCTTGGGGCACCGCCCTCACCCTAGCCCTCTCCCAAAGGGCGAGGGGACATGGACTTCCCCTCGTTCCCAAGCTCAAGCTTGGGAACGCACAGCAACCGGAAGCTTCGCTTCCTCTCATGATGCAAAGCTGGAGCTTTGCGACCAGCCCGTTCCCAAGCTGGAGCTTGGGAACGAGGAGGATATAGAAGGAATGAACATGCAACCAGATCCCGTCATCTTCACACCTTTACTGCTGCTTTCCTGCGCCATTTTCGCCTGGAGTTGCTACCGCCGCTTCAACCTGGTATCCGTAGGCGAGGGGGAAGATCGCTTTTCCAACGTCCCGGAAAGACTCAAAGGGATGCTCCAGTTCGCCTTCCTGCAGAAACGGGTGGTGAGCCGTCCCTTCGGCGTCAATCATGCCTTCATCTTCTGGTCGTTCCTGGTGCTGGCGATCGCCAACACGGAGTTCCTGATCGCGGGGGTCTTCCCTGCTGCACGCCTTTCCGCGCTGCTGCCGGCGCTCGTGTATCAGCCGCTGCTCTTCGCCTTCGACGTAGTTTCCCTTCTTGCCCTGGCCGCCGTAGTCATCGCCCTGGTGAGAAGGGCCGTGGCGCCTCCCTACCAAGGAGCCCGCACCGGCGAGGCGTTCGGGATACTCTCCATGATCGGCACGCTGATGCTTGCCTATTTCGGCGTCCACTCGGCAGAGATAGCCCTGGGATACGGGGCGGCGGCCCAGGCCATGCCTGTCTCGTCGGCGCTGGCCGGCGCGCTCTCGGGGATGGACGGCGGGAGGCTGGAAACTTTGGCCCAGCTGTCGTGGTGGCTGCATGCGGCAGTGCTCCTGTTCTTCCTGAACTACCTTCCCTACAGCAAGCACATGCACATCCTCGCCGCCATCCCGAACTGCTATTTCAAGGGACTCGATCAGCCGAACACGCAGCCTCGCGAGGAGTTCGCCGAGGGGAACAGCTACGGCGCCGGCAGCGCCGACGGGTTCAGCTGGAAGGATCTCTTCGATTCCTTCTCCTGCACCGAGTGCGGTCGCTGCGAGAAAGGGTGCCCGGCAGCCGGCACCGGCAAGCCGCTCAACCCGCGCCGCGTCATGCACGACATAAAGGTGAACCTCCTTGCCAACGGTCCGCTGCTGCTTCGCGACGGCGTGGCGACGGTGCCGATCATCGGCGAAACCGACGGGAGCGTAAGCCCCGACGCGCTCTGGTCCTGCACCACCTGCGGCGCCTGCCTGGCCGCCTGCCCCGTGTTCATCGAGCAGATGCCTAAGATCGTCAAGATGCGCAGGCACCTGGTGCAGATGGAGGCGGAGTTCCCCGAGGAACTCCTGAACCTCTTCGAGAACATGGAGCAGCGTTCCAATCCCTGGGGGATCGCCCCGGGCGAGCGCAGCAAATGGGTGGGAAGCCTCGACGTGAAGCAGTTCGACGCCGGGAGCACCGAGTACCTCTTCTACGTCGGGTGCGCCGGGTCCTTCGATTCGAGGAGCAAGCAGGTAACCCTCGCCATGGCGCAGATCCTCGACGCCGCGGGCGTGTCCTGGGGGATCCTCGGCAAGGAAGAGAAGTGCTGCGGGGACAGCCTGCGCAGGCTGGGGAACGAGTACCTCTTCGACAAGATGGCGCGGGAGAACGTGGCGCTATTCCAGGAAAAGAAGGTGCAGAAGGTGATCACCCAGTGCCCCCACTGCTTCACGACGCTGAAGAACGACTACCGCCAGTACGGGCTGGAGCTGGAGGTGATCCCGCACGCGGAGCTGATCGATTCGCTCATGGCGCAGGGAAAACTGAAGCTCAATCATCATGAGAAGAAAGGCGGGAACATCGTATTTCACGACTCCTGCTACCTTGGAAGGCACAACGGCGTCTACGAGGCGCCCAGGTCCGTGATCGCCCGGGCGACCGGCAGCGTCCCGACCGAGATGGAGAGGAACAGGGAAAACTCCTTCTGCTGCGGCGCAGGCGGCGGGCGGATGTGGATGGAAGAGCATCTCGGCGAGAGGATCAACCTGAATCGCGTGGACGAGGCGCTGAAGAAATCCCCCGGCACCATCTGCGTCACCTGCCCGTTCTGCATGACCATGATGGAGGACGGAGTGAAGGAGCGCGGCAGCGAGACCAGGGTGAAGGATATTGCCGAGCTGGTGGCTGAGGGGCTGAAGGCTAGGGGCTAGGGGTTGGGGGCTGGGGGCTGGGGGGCAAGCCGCCGTCCTTGCGGGGATCCTCCCCTCGGAGTGAGCAGCAACTATCGCGGCAGTAGTGCCGCTCCTGCACGCTGCTGCGGGAGCAGGGAGAATTTATGCAAAACTGTGCCGTGGCACTGTACGAGACCTCGCCGGTCACCGAACCGGCCCTGCTTGAGCACCCCTCCAAGCTGTTCGTGGAAACGACCAGCCGCTGCAACCTGAACTGCGTCATGTGCATGAAGCAGAACGCCGATGGCACCCACCGGCATGAGGGTGACCTCGACCTGCGGACCTTCCAGGCACTGGAGCCGGCCTTCCCGAACCTGGAGGCATTGGTGTTGAACGGAGTTGGAGAGCCTCTTCTCAACCCGCGACTGGAGCAGTTCGTGGGCCGCGCGAAGAAGCTGATGCCTGCGGGAAGCTGGACAGGGTTTCAGTCCAACGGCCTGCTTCTCTCGAACCTCCGTGCCATATCGCTGCTCGATGCCGGGATCGACAGGATCTGTCTCTCCATGGACGGTGTCGATGCCACGACCTTCAGCGCCATCCGGGCCGGGAGCCAGCTGGCCGACCTGGAGCATGCCTGCAACGCGCTGGCCGCGGCCAAGGTCGCCTGCGGCAGGCCGGAAATGGAGATCGGCGTCGAGTTCGTGGTCATGCAGGACAACCTGCCGCAGCTTCCCGCCGCACTTGCCTGGGCCGCCGAGCGCGGCGTCACCTACGCGCTGGTGTCTCACCTGCATCCTTTCGACGAGCCTCACCTGGACCAGTGCAGCTACGATATCTGCACTGACGAGGCGATCTCCTTGTTCCAGTGCTGGAAGAACAAGGCGGAGTTGAAGGGGGTGGAAATCGGGCGCTACTTCGACGTGCTCTGGACCTACAGCAAGAATCCGCAGGAGCGTCAGATAGTGGATTTCGTGGCGGCGATGAAGGCGGACGCGCAGCAGCGCGGCGTCACGCTTGACCTGAAGAGGCTCTTTGCCCTGGATATGGGCAGGATCCACGAGAGCCAGGTGTGGTTTGAAGAGGCGGCGCAGGTGGCGCGCAGGGTGGGTATCGATCTGCGGCTGCCGGAGATAGCGCGCAGGGAGAAACGAGTCTGCAACTTCGTGGAAACGGGGAGCGCCTTTGTCTCCTGGGACGGCGGCATGCACCCGTGCTACCACCTCTGGCACCAGTGCCGTTCGTTCGCCAACGGCTGGCTGCACCCGGTACAGCCGAAGGCCTTCGGCGCCGTCCCCCATCGCGGCGTGCTGGAGATATGGAACAGCGCCGACTTCCGGCGCTTCCGCCAGAACGTGCTGCGCCACGACTACCCCTCCTGCTCCGAGTGCAACTGTTCGCCCTGCGACCTGGTCCAGGCGGAGAAGTTCGACCAGGACTGCTACGTCAACACCGAGCCGTGCGGCAGCTGCCTCTGGAGTTCCGGCGTGTTCCGGTGCATGGACTGAAAAACCGAGGGGCTAGGGGCTGGGGACTAGGGGCTAGGAAAATCGGGAGCTAGTCGCCAGAGGTTGGCGGTTGGTCCCCATTCCCCCTCGCCCTCCGGGAGAGGGCCGGGGTGAGGGCGCCGAATCGCGGCAGGAATGCCGTGCCGCTCCTACAGGAACCCGTCTACTTGTAAAAGCTCACGTTGTCGATCCAGAAGGTCCCTCCTGCCGCCGCTTCTTGCCCCTTGATCCCGAATCTTGCCGCGTCAACGCGGTTCAGCCTGAGCAACTGGTCGCCCGACTGGGCGCCGAAGTTGTTCGCCCCCTTCTTGATCCATTTACGGTTCACCACAAGTGATTCGAACGGGATCCTGACCTTCTTCCACTGCGGGGTCACCACGAAACCGCCAATGAAATTGTCAATCCGGTTCGGGTCCTCCGGCATCGAGGAGAGGAGCTGGAAAACCGCATCCATCTCCTCCGTCCCCTTTACGTAAAGCTCCATTCCCTTGTACTGGGACAGGTCCCTTTTAGCCGCAGTGGCGGCATTGACGAAGTTGTCGTGCTGACCGGCAGAGAAGTCGACCCGGATGGAAGAGCGGGAGTCCTGGGCGCCCGTGGAGCGGTCGATGCTCACCTTGAAGGTGTCATCCCCGGAGCCGTGACGGCCGAGGTTCCAGGTCGGGAAGCTTTCGCCCTCGAACCCTTCTGAAAGTGCCGACACATCCCTCCTGTCAGCAGGTTTCATGAGGGGCGTCTTCTCGGAGATGGCTGCGATGACCTGGGCGGTCCTCACGTTCACCACCCTGAGATTCACCATCCATTCACCTCCTGTCTGGGCCAGCGTGCCGGTGAGGAGGATGTCTGCGCTCACGATCTTTTCCGTCATCGATTCAGCCGGTTCCTGGGTAAGGCCGCTCTGGCTCAGCCTGATTTCGTCCAGCACCGACTTCAGCTTGCTCCTCTCCAGCACCACGAACTGGCCGGAATCGACCAACTCGTTGGTGAGGGATTCGAGCAGGATCTTCCCCATGTCGCTCCCCGGGTCGTTGATCACCTCGAAATCCACCACAGCCAGGAACTTTTTCGGAATGGAAATCTGCACCGCGCTTCCCGGGGCAAACTGAGCTTCCTTTTCTCCCTTTACCGCCAGCGTGTTCTTCACCACCCGGCGGATCACTACCGGCACGCCGTTTATCTCGGTCCTGCCACCCTCGACGAAGACGGTCTTGTTGATGACCTTCCGTGCGATTTCGGCAACATAGGAAGTGCTCGGCGGCGGCTCGGGATAGGTGACGGAGAGTTCCGCCTCCTGGCCCTGGGCCTTCAGCACCGTACCGGTAAGAGAAACAGTGGCGTCCACCTTGTCGGCAGCGGTGCGTGAGGTCGCACAGCCGAAGAAAGACATCGACAACACGAGAAGAATCAGAAGTTTAAATTTCACGAACCACCTCCGGCACATTGTAAGAGCGGCATTCTTGCCGCGATTGGTTCTGCTCATCGCGAGGGACATCCAGAAGGACGGCAGCGGCTTGCCCCCCTCCCGACCTCCCCCCTCCGGGGGGAGGAGATGACGGCCCAGCCCCCAGCCCAGCCCCCAGCCCCTGCCTTACAAATCTCCCGTCATCTCCTGCAGCAGGTACAGCTTCACGTTCACCAGCCTCACGCACTCCACCACCTCGCGCAGGCTGTCTACGTCGAGGCCGCACTCCTCGTCGATCCCCTGGAAATACGGGTATCCCTTGGGAAGCGGGGTGAGCGCGCCGTCCTTGAGCAGCATGACGTCAACCAGGTCGTTCACGCGTCCCTCGGCCTCCCACGGGTCTCGGTAGTTGAACTGCCGCGCCACCACGTGCAGCCCCATCCCGTTTTCAAAAAGCGCCTTCACCTCGAAGGAGAACTCCCGGGGGGCGCTGTAGCTTTCGCTTCGGCCGGATCGCACCATAACCTCGGCCCCGGCATCTCGCAGCAACTCTCCCACCATTTCGGCGGTCATCGGCTGCGGGTTCAACGTGTCATGCATGTTCAAACCTCCAGTCTCATCTCGATGCCCCAGGGCACCGGCTTTTCGCCTTCCGCCGTCAACACCCAGAGGGTCGGCAACTCCATGTGTTCGGGTGCGGGACCGACGCCGTCGGTCAGGTAAATCACCGCTGCCGGCAGGAGATGCATGGTCCTCGCGTAATCGAACACCGGGCGCAGGTCGGTGAACCCTCCGCCGTCGTAGCGCTCCGGCATCAGAGCGCTCCCCTTGAACGCCTCGATGCGCTGAATCCTGCTGTTCGCATAGAGCACGGTGATGGAGGCGTCGCGTCCCCGGGCGATCTGCACCAGTTCCCTGCCGAACGCCTCACGCAACTCCTCGATATCGGTCGAGTCGCTCACGTCGATTCCCACCAGCAGGTTCAGGCGATGACGCTTTCTGGTGCCGGGGGTGTTGTGCTCGAAGCGCCGGTGCTCGCGCATCCAGGTGCTTTTCTTGCCGATCCGTCCGGCGGTGGCGACGAACTGCCGAAGTACCTGGCGCCAGGGAATGGGTGAAGGGCGCAGGAGCCCTTCTATCACCGCCCTCACTTCGGCGGGCGCCTCGCCGTCGCTGCCGCGCAGGCTCTCGCGCGTCACCGCGCGCAGCATCTCCTCGGCCAGCTGCAGCGGCGTGCTGTCCGCGTCGCTCCAGAGGAGATGGTCGTCGAGCGTCGAGACGGACGTCATCTCCTTTCCAGCGCCGGACGCACCCTGCGTATCCTGCTCCGCGTCTCCGAATCCGCTCCCGGAAAGGTTGCCGACGTCGAAAGGGCGAACGAGTTGCCGGTAATATTCCTCGGCCGCCAGCCCGTCCGGCATCTTGAACTGTGCCGGGTAGAGCGCGTCTTCCGGAAGCCCCTCCGTTGCCGGATTTATGGCGAGGTCGCAGGCGACGTCCCAGTCGTGCGCGTTGAGCCCCTTGCCGCGCAGCATGTGCAGGTGCAGCAGGTGCTTCACCAGGTGCTCCAGTACCGCCCGCTGCTCGTTGCCTGTCAGACTTCCAAACGCCGCCGGATCGACGGAGAGGGTGGGGGTGCCGTTGCGGATGGTGACCCCGGCGGGCTTCCCGTTCAAGGGGCGCTCCTCGCGGCGCAGGTTCAGGATGAAGTGCCCGTAGAAGGGGCGCTCCCGCAGGAGCCTGACCACGGCGTTTTCGAGGACGCCGCCGCTCACGTGCCGCGGGCCGCCTGGCGGTTGATCGCCTGCATCGCGTCGAAGATGACGCTGTCGTGCTTGTCGTTGACCAGCAGCAGGGCGACCTCGGGGATCTTGAGGAGCGTCTTGACGAACCCGAAACGGAGGTCGCGTGGCAGCACCGAGATGTAGGCGACCAGGTTCTCCTCCTGCTCCTCGTCCAGCGTCGGGGATGCCTGGAGCGTCGCGGTCAGGTCGTTGATCGTAGCCGCCTGCACGTCGTCGCGCTGTGCCTGCGCGCGCTCAGCGACCGTGGCCCAGTCGTTCAGCACCTCGGAGGCTGTCACCGGCCTTCCCTTGCGGTCGGAGAGCCAGCGCATGAACATGATGGCCGCCTCCTTCCCCACGACGCCGGAATAGACCTCCATCTCCAGCTCGACCGGGAAGCGGCAGTTTTTCTTCAGCACGCTCACCATCTCCCAGGCGCGCTCGCTCGGCTCCACCTGCAGGTCCATCGGCATCCCCTGCTTGGCGAGCACCCCCGTGTTCCCCGACAGGAACTGGCGCACCTCTGCAGACAACTGCCGCTCGTTGGCGTAGCGCGCCCAGCAGTGGTAGTCGGTCTCGACGAAGAGCATCACCATCCGGTCGACGAGGGCGCGGTCCAGGGTCGCGACCTGGTAGCTTCCGTCCGGCGGGTTGATGCTCACCACGACCTTGTGGCCCCGCGACATGTGGTGCGTATGTATGGAGCGGAGCATTCCCTCGGCGGGAGGCTCCACGAACTGGAATATCGCCTGCAGCGTGTCCTCCTGCTGGGCGCGGTTCAACTCGTCGCAATGGATCACCGTCGGCGGGTCGTCGTCGCCCGGCAGCCACGACGGGCGCGACCAGTGCATCACGTCGCCGTTGCGGAAGGGGATGCCGACCAGGTCCCCCACCTCCATCTGGCCGAGCCGCAGCGAGACGTAGCGCCGGTCGAGTTCCCGGCAGGCCTGGATGACCCCCGCGCTCTTCCCGACGCCGCGGTGTCCGACCACGCACGGAGTCAGGTCCGTCTTGGAGATGATCTCCTTAACGACCAGTTTCATCTGTTCTATGTTCATGACAGCTGTCCTTCCTGTGCCTTAATGACAGAGTAGAGGAATATCTTACATATTTCGGCGCAAAGCGAAAACCTTAAAACCGTTGGCACGGAGAAAATCTGAGGAAATCTGAGAAAACCGATACGGCTTTTGACTTTCCATTCAGGCTATTCTGAAGTCCTCAGATTCTCTCTGTGGCTACCTGTTTTTCCTTTCGCCTCACGCCTTTCTCAGAAGTTCTCAGACTTTCTCCGTGCCAATGGTTTTGCCTTTAACCTCGGCTTTTATCGGATTGGACGAAATTAATTTTATGGTAGTATTACCGCTGTACTTAAAACCACGCAGATGGAGGGAAAGTGATGGGACATAAGGAAGAGTGCAGCTGTGGCGCGGGTGGCGTGATGTTGCTGGTGGGTGGGCTGGTCGGCGTGGGGCTGGCGCTGCTGATGGCTCCGCAGACCGGAAAGAAGACCCGCAAATATCTCTGCTCCCTCGCTGAGGATGTTACCGGCAGGGCCAACGAAGCGGTCTCGGATTTTGCCGAGAGTGTCTCCGAGTTTGTGGAGACCGCAACGGACCGCGCCAGCGCGATCCTGTCCGAGAAGGAGAATCTGACCAAGGAGTCGAAGAAGATGCTCCTGGCGGCCCTGGAGAAGGGGCAGGAAATGCTTGAGCAACAGAGGAAAAAA
The DNA here is from genome assembly GCA_003490025.1 of Geobacter sp. Taxonomy (GTDB): domain Bacteria; phylum Desulfobacterota; class Desulfuromonadia; order Geobacterales; family Geobacteraceae; genus Geomonas. The sequence continues at coordinate 10,084 of DNJC01000051.1, forward strand.
CTCGCCGACAGCATCGGATAAGGCAGGCGGACCCAACACAAAATCAAGGGAGGTATACCATGGCTAAAGAACCGTGGGTGGACCAGGATGTGTGCATCAGTTGCGGGCTTTGCACGGACAACGTGCCGGAAGTATTCCGCTTTGCCGACAATGGCAAGGCCGAGTGCTATGACCCGGCCGGCGCGTCCGAAGAAGAGATCCAAAACAACGCCATCGACGTATGCCCGGTGACGTGCATTCATTGGCGTTGATGATCTCCGAGGGCGTGGATGACCATGCCCGGCGAAGAGGGGAGGCTGACATGACCCACATAGAGACTTCGCGCGTCAACGAAGTGATAGGAATCAACATCGGCAGGGTGCAGGAAGCTGCACGTCAGCTCAGCGCCGCTCTGGAACTGGAGCAATTGGAGGAGAGGATCGCCGACCTCGAGAAGACGATCGCTGAGCTGAAGGAGGGCCTGGCCGCCCTGCCGTACAAGCGGACACTGGCCTGAACGGCTGCCGCCGACATCGCTACAATGCAAGGCCGTCCCTTTTTGGGGGACGGCCTTTTTATTTGCGATTTACGGCGATGCCGGCGGCCTGCCGGTTATCAGCACCACCGGCCCGTTCTTTATCTTCTGAAATTCGCCGCTGTCGGTTCGAGGATCTACCACCCATTGATAGAGCGTCTTGGCGTCCTCGAGTAAAGGCCTGGTCAGCGGGTGGTAGTTCTTCATGTAGACCTTCCGGTCGTGCGCCGCGTAATAATCCTGCTGCATCTCTTCGTCGTACAGCCCGATGCAGCCATGCGTGATGGGGTAGCCGGGGAGGTCGCGGCCGTGGATCCAGTAGGAGGGCCACTCCTCCTTGCTCTTGTCGACGAAGAACCTGAGCGCGTAGTGCATCGGGTAAGGGCGGCCAATCTCCTCGACCTGGTACAGGTTCGATTTGTGCCGCCGGTCGGCTGCGTCTATCCGGAAGGTGCCGTTGGGGACCAGCTTCCCCTCGATCCCCAGGGCTATGGGGAAGGAGTACACCAGGCGGCCGAACTGGTAGGCGCCGAGGAACATCTCCGTCTGGTCCACCAGGATGAACTTGGGCTCCCGCGCCGCTTCAGGGTAGGTGAGGGGGAGCGGATTGAAATTCCTGACCTGCTCCAGCCGCCTGGGGACCTTGATCGAGACGCCGCCGAGGAAATGGCGCCGGTCCACCCGGTTGAAGCGCAGCACGTCCCGCCAGCTCTCCCTGAAAAGCCCCTCCGGCGTGTCGCTCCATTTCAGCTTCAGGCATTGCCACTGGATCCGGGAGTCGCTCGGATAGCTGATCTCGCACAAGGACTTGATTTTCTTGTCCGCGAAGGCGGTCGAAGCGACGGACAGCAACATCGCCGCGGCTATAGCTGTTCTGGAGAAAGATACCATGACTAGCCATCCTCGAACTTCGTCCCTCTCCTGCACCAGCGGCCGCCGCTGATGATGGAGGAGATGGCGCCTTCGCGCTCGACGGTGTCGGCACGGATGGAGAGGTAGACGTGGATCGGGATGAAGGCGAGGAACACCCACATGGTCAGCAGGTGGACGAGCCGCAGGTACTGGACACCGACCAGGCTGTCGAACCAGACGAAGTGTCGCAACAGCCAGTGGTCGGGTGCGTAAAGTGCGTACAGTGCGAATCCGGTGGCAATGGCCAGCGCGCCCACACAGTAGATGGCGGTATAGGCGACCTGCTGCAGCGGGTTGTGCCCTATGTAGTGGGGCGGGCGGTCGAATCGGCAGAAGAGGTAGTTCCGCACCACCTGGAACAGGTTTCTCACCTCGCGCGGCCGCACCGGGAACAGGGCGTCCCACCGCTGGAAATGGTTGGAGGCGAGGAAAAGCCCGGCGATGCGGATGATGGCGGCGCAAAGGAGGAGCCAACCGCAGACGAAGTGCACCAGCCTTAGGTAGCTCAGGTAGCCGGTGTACGCCCCGGTTGTCCCGTAGGCGAACCGCCCGCTCCCCATCAGCATACCGGTCGCGGCGAGCACCAGGATCAGCAGCACTGCCAGCCAGTGCAGGACGCGCAGTTGCCAGTCCCAGACCGGCACGTAGCGGAAATCGCCCGGCTCTTCGCTTCTCGTGCTTTTGCGCCGGGTGGCGCGCACCGGCAGGTAGCCGATGAAATTCCATATCTCCGTCCCGTCGGGAGCGATGGACCCCTTTGCCACGCCGAGTGCGCGGTAGCCGTGGGTCATCTTCATCTGAGCCTGGAGTTCGGCGCGGTAGCGTGTCGCTTCGTCGGGGCGGCAGAGGTAGAGGATGGCGTCGACCTCTCCTCGGGCGATCAATTCCTCCCGCTGGTAACCGACCTGGCGTATCCGGGCGATGCTGCGGCGAAGCCGCGGCTCGAGAGGGGTATAGCCGATCTGCTCGTAGTGCCTCAGATCTTCCTTCCGCGAGGCGGCGCTCAATAGCGCCAGGTCGACCGGGTCGGTGGTCCCGAAAGGGGCTCCGAGGGCCGCCGCGACCAGAAGCTCGCGCCTCTTTCTGCCGGAAAACGGGACCGGATCGCCCAATTCCACCCGGATCTCGTCGCTCGGTATCTCGTAGACGCTCATTGCGCTTTCACCTCGATGCGGGTGCCACCCGGGGAGACGACATGGACCGCGCACGACTCGCACGGATCGAAGGAGTGCACGGTGCGCAGCACCTCGATCGGCCGGTTGGGATCGGCCAGCGGGTGCGCGCCGCCGGCTGCGAGGGCGTGTTCGAACGGGCCCAACTGCCCCTCAGGGTCGCGGCCGGAACTGTTCCAGGTGCTCGGGACCACGCACTGGTAATGGGCGATTTTCCCTTTCTCGATGGTAACCCAGTGCGACAGGGTGCCGCGCGCCGCCTCCATGAAACCGACCCCCTGGGCCTCCCGGGGCCAGCTTTCCGGCTCCCAATGCTCGGGATTGAAGGTCGAGATGTCCCCGGACTTTATCCGCTCCTGCAAGGCGTCGAGCCACTGCTCCATCCGCCGCGATACGATCACCGATTCCAGCGCCCGGCAGTAGGTGCGCCCGAGGGTCGAGTTGAGCGCCTCCACGCCGGCCCCGAGCTTCGCCAACCCCTGGTTCGCCAGCTGCACCGTTTCCGCATGCCCCTGCGCGCAGGCAACCATGACGCGCGCGTTGGGGCCTACCTGTACGGCGCGCCCCTCGTAGCGCGGCGCCTTGCACCAGGTGTATTTGGGGCGGTCCGAGAGCTGCCGGAACGGCGGGACCGGGCCGTTGTAGCTGGGGTCGGTCCTGCCGCGCCAGGGGTGCAGTCCCTGCTTATCCCCCTCCGGATAGGCGTACCATGCGGAGGAGACGAACTCCTCGATCTTTTTCGGGTCGAACGGCTGCAGGGTGCGGTAGTCCGCGTTGACCAGAAGACCGGCACGCATAGCCCCTGCCGGGGTGCCGGAGCAGGAAAAGCCGCTCTCACCGGTGGCAAGGAGGGTCGGGCTGGAGGCGCCGATGGAGGCGTACTCGGGGTAGAAGCCGGCTATGGCGACGACGTCGGGGTAATAGACCTCCTCGACGAAGCGGCGGGCCTGCGCGACGGTCTGGCCTATCTCGTCCAGGCGCACCTGGTTGACGGTCAGCTGGTTGTCCAGGTTGATGGCGCAGGCCATCCCTCCCACGAGGTAGTTCGGGTGCGGGTTCTTGCCGGCGAAGATGGTGTGCAGCCGGATGATCTCGCGCTGCCACTTGAGCGCTTCCAGGTAATGGGCGAGCGCCATCAGGTTCGCCTCGGGCGAGAGCCGGTAGGCGGGGTGTCCCCAGTATCCGTTGGCGAAGATGCCCAGGCCTCCCTTGCTCGACTGCGACACCCTCTGCCGCACCTCCTGGAACCAGGTGGCCGAGTTGTTGGGCCAGGGGGAGACGCTCGCAGCAAGGCGCGAGGTGGCGACGGGATCGGCGGAGAGGGCGCTCATGACGTCGACCCAGTCGAGAGCGTGCAGGTGGTAAAAGTGCATGACGTGGTCCTGGAGCGTGGCCATGCCCGAGACGAGGTTCCGTATCAGCTCGGCGCATTCGGGGATGCGGCACTTGATGGCGTCCTCGACGGCGCGGACCGACGCGATGGCGTGGACGCCGGTGCAGACCCCGCAGATGCGCTGGGCGAAGGCCCAGGCGTCGCGCGGGTCGCGCCCCTGCAGGATGGTCTCTATGCCGCGGAACTGGGTGGCGCAGGCCCAGGCGTTCTTGACCCTTCCCCCTTCCGCTTCCAGCTCGATCCGGAGGTGCCCCTCGATCCTGGTTATCGGGTCGATGACGATTCTTTCGCTGGCCATGGTTGTGCTCCCTACGCGGGTTTTGGCTGGTCCCACACGCCCGGCACCGCTTCTCGATCTCCCCCTCGCCCTGCGCCAACTCTCCCTCGCCCTCCGGGAGAGGGCCGGGGTGAGGGCGTCGATCGCGGCAGGAATGCCGCTCCTACAGGCAGGTCTCCCTTGCGTTTCCGTCACCAGCTTTTCCAGCAGCCTCAAGCTCTCCCTCGCCCTTCGGGAGAGGGCCGGGGTGAGGGCGTCTCTAGTGGCAACCAAGCAGCTACTGCCACCTCCCTCACCCGGCCTCCGGCCACCCTCTCCCGGAGGGCGAGGGTTTCTTCCGGCCGTGGCTACAGTTCCCAGGAAGCCGTCACCTTTTATGCCGGCCGTCTTCCTCCGCCTCTTTCTCCTCGTCCCCCAGAACCGCCAGCGGCAGGGTCTCGGGCTCCGCCCGCCTGGCACGGTGCCGTGCGATGACGGTGGCAGCCGAGTGGACGCCGACCCCCGCCACCGAGGCGACAACGGCCGCGGCGCCGATGGTGTTGGCGGTTGCCTCAACTCCCAGCCCCGGCACCGGGATGTCCGGCAGTCTCCGGTAGAAGGGGGTCATCCGGTCGTAGAACTGCCGCTCCGTGCAACCGAGGCACGGATGCCCCGCCTTGATCGGAAACCCCTGCCCGAGGTTCCACTCCACCGTGGCGCAGGGGGCGAAGGTGGCGGGGCCTTTGCACCCGACGCGGTACAGGCAGTGCCCCAGTCGGGCGTTCTGGTCGTCGAAACGCTCGGCGAACTGCCCCGCGTCGAAACTCGCCCTCCGAGGGCACTTGTCGTGGATCCTCTGTCCATAGGCGAAAAGGGGCCGTCCCATCCCGTCCAGCGGCGGGGTGCGCCCGTAGGCGAGGTAGTAGGTGAGGGTGGCGCTGATCACCTCGGCGATCGGCGGGCAGCCGCTTATGTTCACCACCGGCCGGTCCCGGATCACGTCTCCCACCCCGACCGCTCCCGTGGGGTTGGGGGAGGCGGCCTGGACACAGCCGTACTCGGCGCAGGCACCCACCGCCAGCACCGCGGTGGCGTTTTGTGCCGCCCGCTTCAACACCTCAAGCGCCGATTCGCCCCCTATGGTGCAGTAGATCCCGTCGTCCTTCATCGGGATCGAGCCGTTGACCAGGAGCAGGTGCGGCCTTCCGGAGGCGGCCATGAGCTGCTTCTCGGCCCCCTTGCCGGAAGGTGCCATCAACAGTTCGTTGTAGTCCAGGGAGATGTGTTCCAGAAGGAGTTCGTCGACCGGCGTGCTCCCTGATCGGAGCAGGCTTTCGAGGCAGCCGGTGCACTCCTGCAACTGCAGGTAGACGACGCTCGGGCGCGTGGCCGAACCGAGTCTTTTGGCCAGTTCGCGGGCAGCGGCAGCCGGGGGGGAGGTCATGGCAGCTCCGGCCCCGAGGACCAGGGCCGCCTTGCCGCAGAAGGCGAGGAATTCGCGCCTGCTTACGCCGCGCCGTGTGAGGTAGGAAGAAAAGGATTCGTCGGCAAGCCACGGATCGTCTGAAGAAGGCTTCATCGCAACCCTCCATGCCGATGGGACGGCTCCCTCCGTTGGAAGGAGAGCGGGGAGGGGGGAGCTGCTCACGGTGAGGCGAAGCCTCCCTCCCGGCCTCCCTTCTCCGGGTGGAGGTGTGTAACTGCTTTCGCCTCGCAACAAAGGGAACATTTTATCCGTAACGGGAAGATATACAACACGGCGCCGCTCCGGGTGGAACCCTTGGCCGCTACCCTCGGTCGTCCATCCGCCGGAATATATTGCTTGCCTTTCTCGGTGACTTCGTATAGAGGGGTCTAATCTCTTTCCGTTAAGGAGAACTGCATGAAGTTCATTCCGAGGTTTCTACCCGCTCTTTGCGCGCTCTTTGCCCTCTGCTGCGCCGCGGGGTGCACCTCCCGCGGCGACTTGCCGCGGCGCATCGGCGAAAGCCTGGACACCCTCCCCGCCGCCAAGAGCAGCGGACAACTCCTCTATGTCGATCCAGGCCCCGCCGCCTCCCCCAGCGCGACTCTCTACGCCGTGCGGCGCTCCGTGCTCGGGTGGCAGCTCGCCCTGCCGCCCGTCGCCGTCAACGTGGGGAGAAACGGCGTCGCTCCACCGTGGGAAAAACGGGAAGGGGACGGCCGCACCCCTTCCGGGGTCTTCCCGGTCCGCCAGGCCTTCGGCTCTGCCGAGCGCTTCAGCGCGAAAATCCCTTATCGCCAGGTGGGGAACCAGGACCTCTGGGTGGACGACGCGCAGTCGCCGGATTACAACCGCTGGGTGTGGCGCGGCGAGACCAAGGCGGCCTCCTTCGAGGAACTGCTCCGCTCCGACCCGCTCTACAGGTACGCCCTGGTGCTCGATTACAACACGAACCCGGTGGTCCGCGATGCCGGCAGCGCCATCTTCATGCATGTGGAGCGGGAGCAGGGCGCTCCGACGGCGGGGTGCGTGTCGCTCCCCGAGAGGTCGCTGGTGGAGGTGATGCAGTGGCTCGACCCGCAGGAGAACCCGCAGGTCGTGGTCGGCACAACTGCGGCGGTTGACACGGTCGCAGCCGGGGTCGCTGCCGACCTCCCCCCGGACCTCCCGGCAGCTCTCAAGATGAGGCTTGCGGGAGCGTCCCGGCTTCTGGCCGTCCGTCGCGGCGCCTCCACCGGCTTTTTCGCCGTCGCGGTCTCGCTCCCTCCCGAGGTGGAGCGGCAGATGCTGGAAAAGAAATCGTGGCGGCCCGGCTGCCCCGTGGCGCCGGACCAGCTCTGCTACCTGGTCACCTCCTATTGGGGCTTCGACGGGCGCCCCCATTACGGGGAACTGGTGGTCCATGCCGCTCTCGCCGCCTTCGTGCTCGACTCGATGCATCACGCCTTCAACGGACGCTTCCCCATCGAGAAGATGGAGCTGATCGAGGCCTACGACGGCGACGACTTCCGCTCCATGGATGCCAACAACACCTCGGCCTTCAACTGCCGCGAGGTGCCGGAGAAGCCCGGGGTCTTCTCCAAGCACAGCTACGGCGCCGCCATCGACATCAACCCGCGGCAAAACCCCTATCTCCTGATAAAAAAAGAAGCGGCCGGCGAGCAGGGTGGGGCGATGCCGGAGCGTAAAGGCGGGACCGCCGCCTTGCTGCAGAGTTGCGCCGGCTCTCCCGACGACTGCCGCGTCCTTCCCGCCGCCTCGGCGCCTTTCCTCGACAGGGGCGATCCCAGGCCCGGGATGCTGCAGCCGGGCGACCCGCTTCTGGCAGCGTTCAAGAAGCGGGGCTTCGCCTGGGGGGGCGAGTGGCGCGCTCCCGACTACCAGCATATCTATTACGACATCCGCAAGCTCGTTTCCGAGTAGCATGCCCGTTTCCAGTTAGTCGCCGGAGCCCCCGAAAAAGGGGGCTCCGGCTTTTTTTTCCCTTTCCTGCGGCTATACTTTCCGGATTGAAAAATTCTAATCTGAGAGAGTGGCGAGGTCGCAGATCATGAAAAAGCGGAACTTTCTTCGCGCGCTTCGGGGTATCCCTGCATCGCTTTGCATCGCCAGCCTGATCGTGCTCCTTGCCGCAGGAACCGGCCGGGGCGAACCGGTCGCCAACATGCGGGGCTATTGCAGCCTGCCGCCGCTGCCGGGGTTCGGGGTGAAGCCGAACCTGCTCCTCATGGTCGACAACTCGGCCAGCATGTACGACCCTGCCTACAGTAACCCCGCCACCTACTGCCTCGACGACACCAGCGACACCTTCAGTAAAAGCCCCGAGCCGTACCTCGGCTACTTCGACCCGGCGACCATCTACAGCTACAACTCCGTCAACCAGCGCTTCGAGACCGCGACCGGCGGTTTGCCGCTGCCGGGGAACTGCAACGTGACCGACGGCCTCGCCGACGAGGTGGTCAGGAAAAACGTCTGCCTGAACATCGTCTCCGGGAAAGTCAGCCTCACCGCAAGCGGGAGCTTTCTCAACTGGCTCACCGCGAGCAAGCTGGACGTCGAGAAGATGGCCCTCACCGGAGGGAGGTTCAACCCCGCCACCGGGCTTCTCGAGGGTGAGACCAGGGGGTGCCAGGGGAAGAGGTTCATCAAGATGCTGGGGGATGCCGAGGTTACCTTTGCCGTGCGGGGACCGATCCCGGGCGAGACGGATTTCCAGTTCCAGGCGAGTCTTGGAGGGACGACCAGGGTGGAGTTCTACCCGAAAAGGTACCACAAGGATTCGTGCCTGGCGGCGGTGGCGGCGTGGCAGGGAGGGACCCTGGCCCAGCTCAAGGCGGAGATGGACCTCTGCATGGGGAACTACAGGGTCGGGCTGTTGCCGAGCAAGGGGACGATCTACAACGAGATCATGGCCGATTGCTATTCCTACCTCGCCAGTTCCCCCCCGGACGAAAGCATCGCTTTCGACCAGACCCTTTTCACTGACTGCGCCACCCGAATCAAGTCGGTTTACAAGAACCTTCCCAAGGCGATCCCGACCGGGCGGGGGGAGGACATCTGCGGCAAGGGGCTGTACCACAGGGCGATGCAGCATTCTGTCGGGGGAGCCACGGTCACCTACACGAACGGGTATCTCGGGAACTGCTACAACCAGTCGGCGGGCACGATGGACACCGGTTGCGGGCCGTGGCAGGTGCTCGATTACTGCGCGGAAATCAGGAACCCGTCGCTGACCGACCCCTCGGCCACCGCCATCAAGGCGGGGACTGACGCCAACGTCCCGGCGGTCGTGCTGGACGCCGGCATCTACGACCTCAACCCGACTACCGGGCTTCCCGCAGCGACCTTCATCGCCAGGCTCGCGCCCCCGTCCACCCCCACCGGGCTGATCCAGGAGTTCGCCGATTACATCAACATCGGGGCCATGATCTTCAACGACAACGGCGCCGGCTCGGAAAGCTGCCAGGTAGCAGGGGGGCTCAACTGCAGCAGGCACTGCTCCAAAGATCCCGCGCCTCAGAAACAATGCTACGTCGACCAGGATTGCCTGGACCAGTCGCCGGGCACCTGCCGCCAGGATACCCTCATCGACGGCGGCAAGATCATCTCCTACATCAACCTCTCCCCCCTGGGAGACCATACCTCCGGCTCCGGCCTGATAGCGTCCATCGACCGGATCAGGGGAGACGCCTGGACCCCCCTGGCCGAATCGTTCTACGAGGCGATCGGGTACTTCGCCAGCAGGGGCGAGATGCGGCTCCGGGCGGACGACTTCGACCTGTCGCTCCCCCCTTCCAAGTTCAGCTGCCAGAGGAACAACATCCTCATGGTGACCGACGGGAGATCGACGGCCGACCGGGCCAAGACGGTGCTGGATTTCGTGGCGGCGGCAACGGGGAAGTGGGTGAACAGCGTCGACAAGATGCCCGCCAGCCAGACGACCACCGACACGGCCGCCTCCGATCCCCCCTTCTGGGGGAGCTACAACATCGACGACCTCGCCTGGATTGCCAGGAACAGGAACATCTTCGACTTCAGCAAGGAGATCCAGCAGGAGAGGGATTACGTCTCCACCTACGTGATCTACAGCGGCGCGCCGTGCGAGGGGGGGGACTGCTCCGGTAGCGGCGAGGAGGTCCCCGCCAGGACGATGGAACTGGTCGCTGCCAACGGGGGAGGGAGGCTCTTGAGTGCGCAGAAGCCGAGCGAACTCGTGGAGGCGCTGAGAAGCATGCTGCAACTGATCGGAGGAGGCGCCAACTCGAGCACCAACTCCTCCATCCTGGCCACTGGGGAGGGGAACGGGGCGCTTTTCCTGCAGGAGCAATTCTACCGGAACAAAAGCTTTGACGGCGGCGCCACTTCGGCCTCCTGGATCGGCGAGATGCAGGGGCTTTGGTACTACATCGATCCCTTCATAGCCAGCAGCGGCGGCGCGAGCGCCATCCGGGAGGACACGGGAGGGTTGAAGATTCTCGACCTCAAGCAGGACCGCGTGGTCAGGTTCCTCTTCGACCAGGATCAGCTACAGACCGTAGCGGTGCTCTACCAGGACACCAACGGAGACGGCAACCTCGATCCGAACCAGCCGACGGGATACCCGCTCACCGTTTCGCCGGATGCGGTGCGGAGCCTGTGGCGCGCCGGCCTGCAGCTTTGGCAAAGGGCGCCGGCGGACCGTACCATCTACACGCAGACCGACGGCAGCAATCTCGTCGGCCTGGCGTCCGGTTTCGACCTCTCCAAGCCGGCGAACCGGCAGCTGCTTCAGGCGGGGAGCCAGGCTGAGGCGGAGGGGATACTCTCCTTCGTGCGGGGGACGGACACCCCTCCCTCCACCAGAACCCGCGGCGTGACCGTGGACGGCCGCACCGGGGTCTGGAAGCTGGGCGACATCGTCTCCTCGACCCCGGTGCTGCAGACTGCCGCCAGCCTCGGGAACTACCACCTCTCCCCGGGTTACGGGGACTCCTCCTATGCGAAGTTCATAAGCTCGACCGCATATCAGGGGAGGGGAACCGCCTACGTCGGGGCGAACGACGGCATGCTGCACGCCTTCAGGATCGGGAAGCTGAAGCTGCGCCCGGATCCGGACAAGACCTGGCCCGCGACGCAGAAGGGGGTGCTTCTCGGGAGCGATGTGGGCGAGGAAAGCTGGGCCTTCATCCCGAAAAACGCCCTCCCTTATCTCAGGTACCTGAAGGAACCGATGTATCCGCACCTGTACTACGTGGACGGCAGCAGCACCATTGCCGACGTGAGCATCGGCGACCCCGCCACCTGCGCGGCCAACGGCTACTGGAACTGCGTCAAGGACTTCGACAATGGGACCAACTGGAGGACGGTGCTCATAGGCGGAATGGGATTGGGAGGGGCCAGCAGGTATTCGGACGACACGTCCTGCAGCGAGGGGGCCGCGGGGAGCTGCGTCAAGTCGCCCCCTTCGGCACCCGGGCTCTCCTCCTATTTCGCCCTCGACGTCACCGGCCAAACCAGCGACGGCAGCGCCGCCCCCAGACTCCTCTGGGAATTCTCCCCCCCCGGCCTTGGGTTCGCCACGTCAGGCGCGGCCATCGTCAAGATTAACGCGCAAAGCGGTAATCCCCCCATCGATGACAAGGACAAGAACGGGAGGTGGTTCGCCGTCTTCGCGTCCGGGCCGACCGGACCGATCGACTCGGGGTCCTGCCAGTTCCTGGGGAAATCCGACCAGAACCTCAAGCTCTTCGTCGTCGATCTGTACGCCTCGCCGCCGCTGACCGAGGGAAGCAACTACTGGGTCATCGATACCGGCATAACCAAGGCCTTCGGCGGCAGCATGTCCCGGGCAGGGATCGACACGGACAAGTGGAATCCCAACTCCTCCGGGCACTACGAGGACGACGCCCTGTACCTGGGTTACTCCCGAACGGCGGACGACGGGAGCTGGACCGGCGGAGTGCTGAGGCTTTTGACCGGGGAGAACCTCGATCCGGCGCAATGGAAGGTCAGCAAGGTGATCGACGGCGTCGGTCCGGTTACCGGTGCCGTCGCCAAACTGCAGGACCGCAACAAACACAATCTGTGGCTCTACCTGGGTACCGGGAGGTTCTTCCAGAGCAAGGACGACCTTACCGCGACCCGCGCCATCTTAGGCGTGAGGGAGCCCTGTTACACCAGGGGAGATACCCTGGCGGACAACGGCACCTGCAGCGCCACGCCGCTCAGGCTCTCCGACCTCACCGACATGACCAGCGACACGGAGTCCCCGGGCGCGGGGAGCTGGGGGTGGTGGATCGGCCTCGACGCCGGAAACGCCTGGTACGCCAGCGAGCGCTTCACCGACAACTCCGCCCCCCTTACCGGCGGCGCGGTCTTTTTCACAACTTTCGCTCCCCCTCTCGACCTCTGTCTGCAGGGTGCGTCGTACCTCTGGGGGGTGAAGTACGACACAGGCGGGAGCGTCCCCCTCTCGCTGCATGGAAAGGCCCTGATACCTCTGTCCAACGGGAGCAGTTCCGAGGTCTCCCTCACCGGCCTTACCGACCGGAAGGGGAGGCGGAGCCCGGGGACGCCGGGGAAGCCGGGCGGGGTGAAGCTCATCACCAACAGCGGACTCAAGCCGCTGAAAAAGATCATCCACATACAGGAGCAGTGACATGAAGCGGGTCACGCTGACGACGCTTTTCCTGGCCCTTTTGGCCTTCATGCCGCTTCCTGGCCAGGCTGCGGCACTGAACCCGCTGCTGGACGGCTTTGCCATCCACAGCTTGGGGAGCGTGGAGATCAGCGGGATCGGAGTAAATGCGGTGGCGGTACAGCCCTGGAACGCCAAGATCGTCATCGGGGGGGAGTTCACCATCTCCAGAGACGATCCCCCCTTTACCTGGACCAACCTGGCCAGGATCAACCCCGACGGGACTCTCGACACCTCCTTCAAGCCGCCGCAGCTGGACGGGGCGGTGAGGGCGCTTGCCATCCAGCCGGACCAGGCGAATCCCGAACTGGGGCTCATCATCGCGGGGGGGAGCTTCGGCCATTCCGGAATCGAAACCCGCAACGGGCTGGCCCGGTTCAGGAGCGCCGACGGCTCACTCGACGACTTCGCCCCGGCGACCACGCCGAACCCGGTGCAGATCAACGCCATCGCACTCCAGGGAGACGGCGCCAGCATCGTGGTGGGGGGGAGCTTCTCGGAGATCGCCACCGGCGTCCCGAGCCCGAACCTGGCGAGGATCACGGTCGCCGCAGTGGACCCGGGGGCCGCCAGCTGGAACTACACCGCCTCCCTTGACGGCGAGGTGAAAGCGGTCCTGCTGCGCAACGGGTCGATCCTGGTGGGAGGGAGCTTCCAGTCTCCCCGGGCGCTTGTGGCGAAACTGACGGCGAACGGCTCGCTCGATCCGCTGTTCCAGGATGGTTTCATCACCTCGTCACCGGGGAAAACGGTAGCGGCCCTGGCCGTGCAGGCGGACGGGAAGGTCATCGTGGCAGGAGAGTTCGAGGGCGTGTGGGGAGGGGGGGCGAGGCAGACCTTCCTGGCGCGGCTGAACCGGGATGGAAGCCACGACTCCTCTTTCGACCCAAAGCCGGACCGGATCGTCAATGCCCTGGCGCTCCAGGCTGACGGCAGCATAGTTGCGGGGGGGGACTTCACCAATCTGGACGCCTCCCTCCGGAGCCGTCTGGCACGCATCAAGGTCTCCGGCGCCCTCGACCCCGACTACGCCCCTGAGGCGGACGCCGTTGTTACCTCCCTGGCCCTGCAGCCGGACGGAAAACTGCTGGCGGGGGGGGGATTCGCCCATGCGGGGGGAGAGCCGCGCACCAGGCTGGCCAGGTTCTATCCGTACGGGGCGCTGGACGACGACATCGCTGGGAAAGCGGTCTTCGACGACATGGTCATGGCGGTAAGCCAGCAGCCCACAGGCTTCACCAACGTCGGGGGGCTCTTCTGGCAGGTGCAGGGTGACGACGTGATGTACCTCACCCGGCTCACCGAGGAATTCAAACGCGACCCTGCCTTCACCACCGCCCTTGGGCTGGACGGCCAGGTCAACGCCATGTTGCCCCTGCCGCGCGGCGAGCAGATGATCGGGGGCTGGTTCTGGGCGCCGCAGCCTCTGGTGCTGCGGCTCGACGCATCGGGCGACCCCGGCGGGAACGCCGAAATCACAAGCTACAACGGCAACCTGCAAAGCTACCTCTCCTCGTTCAATGTGCTCAGCCTGACGCCGCTCGCCCGGAAAACGCTCCTGCCGAACGGCACCGAACTCGCCGACGGGATGACCTACGTCACGGGTGATTTCCCCGGCGATCCGGAACCGTACAAGTACCTCTTCAGGGTCGGGGAATACGGCACGAGGGACGAAAGCTTCCTCCCCGACCCGGTCCAGTGGCAGCCGTACTCGCTTGTCGTGCAGCCGGACAACAAGATCCTGGTCGGCGGAGGTTCTGGGGGGTGGCCGGAGCCGGGGAAGATCCTGCGACTGAAAACCGACGGGGGGCTCGATTTCGACTTCACACCGGTTCCGCTGGTCGGGAAGGTCCTGGCCCTCATGGCGGACAATGACGACGGCGTAATCGCCGGTGGTGAGTTCAAAAGCACGATCACCAGGGACGGCGTAACCTGGGACCGGAACGTACTCCGCTTCAGGAACAACGGGACCGTAGACGACAGCTTCAACGTCGAGGCCTTCTACTCCCTTGGGGGGTACACCTCCGCCGTCTACTCCATCATCCCGCAGACGGACGGGAGCATGATGATCTACGGGGTGTTCGACAAGGTGAGGGACAGCAGCGGGAACGTCTATGACCGGGACAACGTGGCGCGTATCAAGCCCAACGGGGAGATCGACGCGGATTTCGACCTGGGGGAATTCACCTACAATTTCGGTTCTCCCCTGAACAACGTCAACACCATGATGATGCAGCCCGACGGGAAGATCATCATCGGCGGCGACTTCATCGGGTTCAACGGGACGGCGAGAAAAAAGCTGGTCAGGGTGGCGAACGGCTGGGCCGGCGAGGAACTCTCTGTTTCCGCGGACGGTAAAGCGGTTACCTGGCGCCGGTCGGGAACCTCTCAGGCGCTTTGGCAGGTGAGGTTCGAACATTCAATGGACCCCGATGCGGTCGACTGGCCCTCCCTCGGGAATGCCACCTTGGTTGACGGGGTTTGGCGGCTGGAAGGGCTTGATCTGAAGGACTACGGGTACGTGCGGGCCAGGGGGTACACGTCCGGCGCCTTCAACGCCGTGAGCTCTCTGGTTGAATCGGTGCGGTTTTACTACGTGGAGCCGCAAAAGACGGTGGTGACGGTGACCGCGGACGGCAAGGCGAAGAATTACGCCGACCCGGACCCGGCGCTCACCTACAGCTACAGCCCGGCACTGACGGCCGGAGACAGCTTCACCGGGACGCTGTCGCGCCTTCCGGGCGAGAGCGCCGGGACCTACGCGATCCAGCAGGGGACATTGGCGCTCAACGAAAATTACGAGATCCATTTCACCGGCGCGGATCTGGTCATCGATCCCAAACAGGTCGCGGTGACCGCCGACGGCAAGGAAAAGACCTACGGCGACGCCGATCCTGCCTTTACCTACAGCTTCAGTCCCGCGCTTGTCGAAGGCGACGCTTTCAGCGGCTCGCTGTCGAGGGCGCCGGGAGAGAACGCCGGAGATCACGCCATCACCCAGGGAACGCTGGCGCTCTCCACCAACTACGCCGTGACCTTCACCGGCGCCAACCTGAAGATCAACTCCAAGCAGATCAACGTGACCGCGGACGGTAAGGAAAAGACCTATGGCGACGCCGATCCTGCCCTTAGCTATAGCTTCAGTCCCGCTCTTGTCGAGAGCGACGCCTTCAGCGGGTCGCTATCGCGGGTGGCAGGGGAGAACATCGGCGATCGTGCCATCAGCCAGGGGACGCTGGCGATCTCCAGCAACTACGCGGTGACCTTTACCGGCGCCAACCTGAAGATCAACCCGAAACAGATTGCGGTCATCGCGGACGGCAAGGAAAAGACCTATGGCGACGCCGATCCTGCCCTTAGCTACAGCTTCAGCCCAGCTCTGGTGGGGAGCGACGCCTTCAGCGGATCGCTATCGCGGGTGGCAGGCGAGAACATCGGCGATCATGCCATCAGCCAGGGGACGCTGGCGATCTCTAGCAACTACGCGGTGACCTTCACCGGCGCCAACCTGAAGATCAACCCGAAACAGATTGCGGTGACCGCGGACGGCAAGGTAAAGACCTACGGCGACGCCGACCCCGCCCTTAGCTACAGCTTCAGCCCCGCCTTGGTGGGGAGCGACGCCTTCAGCGGATCGCTATCGCGGGTGGCAGGCGAGAACATCGGCGATCATGCCATCAGCCAGGGGACGCTGGCGATCTCCAGCAACTACGCCGTGACCTTTACCGGCGGCAACCTGAAGATCAACCCGAAGCAGATTGCGGTCACCGCGGACGGCAAGGTAAAGACCTACGGCGATGCCGACCCAGCCCTTAGCTACAGCTTCAGCCCCCCTCTGGTGGGGAGCGACGCTTTCAGCGGCTCGCTGTCGCGGGTGGCGGGAGAGAATGTCGGCGATCACGCCATCAGCCAGGGGACGCTGGCGCTGTCGAGCAACTACGCGGTGACCTTCACCGGCGCCAACCTGAAGATCAACCCGAAACAGATTGCAGTCACCGCGGACGGCAAGGAAAAGACATACGGCGACGCCGACCCAGCCCTTAGCTACAGCTTCAGCCCCGCGCTTGTCGGGAGCGACGCCTTCAGCGGCTCGCTGTCGAGGGCGCCGGGGGAGAACGCCGGAGATCACGCCATCACCCAGGGAACGCTGGCGCTCTCCAGCAACTACGCCCTGACCTTCACCGGCGCCAACCTGAAGATCAACCCGAAGCAGATTGCAGTCACCGCGGACGGCAAGGAAAAGACCTATGGCGACGCCGACCCCGCCTTTAGCTACAGCTTCAGCCCCGCGCTTGTCGGGAGCGACGCTTTCAGCGGCTCGCTGTCGAGGGCGCCGGGAGAGAATGTCGGAGATCATGCCATCAGCCAGGGGACTCTGGCGATCTCCAGCAACTACGCCGTAACATTCACCGGCGCCAACCTGAAGATCAACCCGAAGCAGATTGCGGTCACCGCGGACGGTAAGGAAAAGACCTATGGCGACGCCGATCCACTCCTTAGCTACAGCTTCAGCCCCGCATTGGTCGGTTCGGACAGCTTCAGCGGCTCGCTGCAACGCCTTTCTGGCGAGAGTGTTGCGGCAAGTCCCTACGCGATAAACCGTGGCACCTTGGCCTTAAACAGCAACTATTCGCTCACCTTCCAGGGAGCGCTGTTCAGGATAAACAGGAAGGGCGCCACGATCAGCGCGGTCATCGCCGCCAAGACCTACGGCCAGCCCGACCCTGTTCTCTCCTCGCAGGAAACCGGCATACTCCCGGGCGACCTGGCCCCCGGGAAGATCGCCTTTGGGACCGTCCGTGACCTAGGTGAGAACGCGGGACGCTATCCGCTTCGGCCAACCGTTGGTGACAACGGTACCGGACTTCTCGACAACTACACAGTAGAACTCCAGGAGGGGACCTTCACCATCAACAGGGCATCACTGGTTATCACGGCGGCTGACAAAACTAAAATGGTGGGGGGGGCTAATCCGGAATTGACCGCGCTCTTCGCCGGGTTCGCCGGCCTCGACACCCCTGCGTCCCTGGGCGGCGTCCCGTCCCTCAGCACCGATGCGGATACGAACAGCCCCAAGGGAAGCTACATCATCAGGGCCGCCATCGGCTCTATAACCAGCACCAACTATGACTACACGTTCGTCAACGGTCTCCTCACGATAACAGGCTGCCTGCAGCAGAGCATCACATTCAACCCCCTGCGCCCCAAGACCTTCGGCGACGGCGATTTCGATCCCGGCGCCACCGCCTCAAGCGGTCTCCCGGTCAGCTACGCCAGTTCGGACGCGGCCATCGCCCGTGTCGTGGACGGCAAGATCAGGGTGGTCGCGCCGGGAAGCGGCACCATCACCGCATCGCAGCCTGGCAACGATGAATATGCGGCGGCCGAGGAGGTCCCGAGAACCCTCATCGTCAACCCGCCCCCCTGGAACGGCCTCGGGTTCGACGGGGTCAACGATCTGATGCAGGCGGGGGACGCGCCGCACCTTGCTTTCGGCAGTAAAAACGGGTTCACCGTAGAGGCGTGGCTGCGTCTGGACGGGGCGCAGCCGGACGGGACCGGGCTCGTTTCCAAGGGAGAGGCGGTTACGGAGTGGAACGGGTACCAGCTGGTCCTCCACCGGGACAGGATCGCCGCGGAGATAGGGACGGGCGGCTCGAGTGTCGGCGTCGCCGAGGGACTGGTGGGAACTGCCAGCCTGAACGACGGTAGCTGGCACCACGTGGTGCTTGCCGTGGACCGGATCGGAGCAGTCGCAACCCTCTACCTGGACGGCAGGGTAGAGGCCCGAGTTACCCACCCTGCCCTGACCGGGAGCCCGGATAACGTGGAACCGCTGCGGGTGGGGACGGATACGAGTGGCTCCCGCTTCTTCAAGGGAGAGATGGACGAGATCAGGCTCTGGTCGAGCGCGCGCAGCGAGGATCAGATACGGACCCAGGTGTCGCAGATCCTTGACCCGGCTGACGAGCCGCAACTGGTGGCCTATTTCCACCTGGACGAAGGGGACGTGGGGTTGGACAACGCGGCCTTTTCCAAGACCCCCGAAAGGACGGCCCACGCAGGCGACGGCGCCTTGCAGGGATTCGCCCTCTCCGGCGCCGCTTCCAACTGGATCCGCTCGGGGGCATTCCTGCCGCTTCTGGAGACCACACCGGTGGTATCGATATCCCCCACTGCCGCAACGGCCGGAGGGGTGGTCTATCCGAACTACTATCCGCCGACCGACGTCGGCCTTTGCTGGGGGACATCCCCCGGGCCGGGTCTTGCCGGCGACTGCAGCCACTCGGGGAGCGGCGTCGGACTCTTTGCCGGGGCGATCACCGGCCTTGCACCCGGAGCGACATATTACCTGAGGGCCTTTGCCGTCAACGTCATGGGAACCGCCTACGGCAACGAAATCGTCTTCCAGGCGTCGAGGCAGGACCAGAGGATCGACATCGGCAGCATCACGGACAAGACCTACGGGGACGCCGGATTCTCTCCTGGCGGCAGTTCCACCAGCGGCCTTCCGGTGACCTACACCAGCTCGAATCCGGAGGTCGCCATAGTGGTCAACGGGGAAATCCGGATAACCGGGTCGGGAAGCACGGTCATCACGGCGTCGCAAGGGGGGAACCTGACCTATAACCCCGCTGAGGACGTTTCTGTCCCGTTTAACGTGGCAAAGGCGCCCCTGCGCGTCATCGCAGAGAACAAATCCCGCAGCTACCTGACGCCGAACCCGGAACTGACCTTTGTCTACCAGGGGTTCGTGAACGGGGAGCAGGCGTCGGTGCTTTCCGGGACCCCTCTCCTCAGCACGTCCGCATCTCTGCCAAGCCCAGTCGGGGATTATGATATCGTGGCTGCAGCTGGAACCCTTGCGGCCCGCAACTACACCTTCGTGCCGGTGAACGGTACCCTCAGCGTCCTCAAGTCGTGCCAGGAGATAACCTTCCCGGCAATACCGGAGCGGACCTTCGGAGATCCTCCCTTCGAGATAGTCGCTTCCGCCTGCAGCGGTCTCGCCTTGAGCTTCACCAGTTCCAACCCCGACGTCGCCCGGGTGAACGGTAACGTCGTCACCATAACCGGTGCCGGGAGTGCCGTGATAACCACCACACAGCCGGGTACGGGCAACCTGGAAGGCGCTTCCGAAAGGTCCCAGACCATCGTCGTGCACAGGAGCGGGCAGGGGATCACCTTCTCTTCGCTGGCCCAGAAGGCGCTCGGCGATCCTCCCTTCACCCTGAGCGCCAACGCCACCAGCGGCCTCCAGGTCAGCTATCTCAGCTCGGACCCCGGCGTTGCCGTGGTCAGCGGCAATACGGTCACCATCGTCGGCGCCGGGACCACGGTGATAACCGCCGTTCAGCCAGGGGACGGCAACTACAACGCCGCCATCCCCGCGGCGCAGCCTCTTACCGTTGCCCAGGAGGGAATCCCGCCGCTTCTCTTCCTTTCCACGCTCCCCTCCGGCGTCGTGACCTCCAACCCCGTCCTCAACATCATGGGAGAGGCGAGCGACGCCTCCGGTATCGCGACGCTCACCGTGAACGGCGCCGACCTGACCGGCCGACTGCCGCTGTTCAGCACTGCGGTTGCGCTCGCCTCCGGAGCCAACTCCGTTACGGTGGCGGCAACCGACAGGGCGGGAAACAGGACAACGCAGACCCTCGACATCACGCTCGATGCACTGGGACCGACGGTGGCCCTGGAAACTCCCGCCGACAACAGCGTCGCGGACCTTTCCTTCTTCACAGTGTCGGGCTCGGTCACGCCGGGGAGCGCGGTCACCATGTGGGTAAACGGAGGGGCGCCACAGCTTCTTTTTGAGAGCGGCGGGCGATTCGATGGTACCGGCTACCTGCAGGAAGGGGTCAACACGGTCGAGTTCAATGCGGAACTTTCCGGGCGGAGCTCCAGGACCAAGCGCAGCGTGATGCTCTCCTCCGGGGGGCCGGACGTAGCCATCACCTACCCGCCCGAGGACCTGCGGACCGAGCTGCAGGAGATGACCATTCGCGGCACAAGCGGCGTTGGGGTGGGAGGGAGCATCCTCCTGGAAGTCGACGGAACCGTCTTCACTGCAGAACTTGCGGGTGGGCTCTTCCAGCAGCGGATCCCGCTGACGCGAACCGGGGAGATCCGTATAGCGGCGAAGGCGACGAACGGCAGCGGCCGGTCCAGCATCGCCCGAAGGAACATTATCAAGGTCGAGAAGGTCCTTGGGGACTTAGGAGGCGACGGTACCGTCGATATCGAGGATGCCTCTGTCCTCTTGAGGATCTCGCTGGGTCTGGAGCCCGCGAATGAACAGTCGCTGGCGCACGGGGACCTGGCACCCTTGGTGAACGGGGTGCCCCAGCCTGACGGCAAGATAGACGTAGGGGACGTCTTGGTCCTTCTGCGCAGGATCGTCGGGCTGGTGCGTTTCTAGATTATTTTTTCGCAATGCGGCGGGGCCGAACAACCTCGCAGCCGTTTCCGTTTCTTTCGAAGAACCTCGCTTTAAGCCGACCCCACTTCAAACGTTCCTTTCGGGATTCCTCTCCCGCCTCCGACAAAACGGCAGTGAAGTCGCGCGGATCTCTGACCATGAGGGTCTCTTCCGGCGCAACTCGCTCCCTGCGTTTTCACCGGATGCTCCTCCCTCTCGTACTGCCGACCCGGCTCCCGTCTTTCCTCAGATCGAAATCTGAACCACGCAATCCCCTTGAGCCCCTAAATTTATAATTAAGAAAAGAAACGGACATGTCGATAAATATGAAAAAAACTTGGAGGTACTCATGAAACTTCATGCAAAAGCAACCTTATTTTTCTTTGGAACCATGCTTCTCCTGGCTGCAAGCGCCTTCGCGGAGGACATCAAGGTGGGCGGCGGGGGAGCATCCATGAGTGCAGTATTCACTCCGGTCAAGGCTCCTTTCGATAAGGCGACCGGCGACACCCTCGTGGTTCTGCAGTCGAGTCCCAAAGACGGTCTCATCGACCTGGTGAAGGGGAAGGTGGACCTGGCCACCGCCGCGGTGCCCCTCGATTCAATGATCTCGGGAGCGGAGAAGGAAGGGGTGAAAATCAACAGGGGGAGCCTCGTGGTCCAGGAGATAGGCGCCAACCGCACCGCCATCTTCGTCCATCCCTCGAACAAGGTGTCGAAGCTCTCCAAGGAGCAACTCAAGGGACTCTTCACCGGCAAGATCCTCAACTGGAAGGAGGTCGGCGGCGATGACAAGGATGTCATCGTGGTCTGGGGAAAGGGTACTCCGGGGCAGAACGCGCAGTTTATCAGGGAGATGCTGGACGGCGCGGAACTCGCCAAGGACGTGCTCGACACCACCAACTACGCGAAAATAAAAGAGAGCGTTGCCGCCACTCCGGAAGCTGTCGGCATCGACCCCTTCGGTCTTGCCGATGCGTCGGTGAAGGTGGTGGAAACTCCGGCGATGACCAGCCCCATCCTTGCGGTCACCGTCGGCAAACCGTCTGCCAAGGTGCAGCATCTGCTCGACTACATTAAGGGCGAGGGGAGCAGATACCTGAAGAAATAAACTCCTCGGCATCTGATCGGGAAGGTGGTGTTTTTATGACGATCAAACAGAAACTTTTCTGCAGCGCCCTTCTTACCCTCGCGGGAATTGCCGTCATCGGCGGGGTGAGTCTTTTGGGCATGAAATTCGTGCAGGGGAAGCTCTTCATACTGACGGAGCGTTCCACACCATTCCAGTTGAAGACCATTGAGATGCAGCGCACGCTGCAGGAGCACACCTCGAACCTGCTGGAAGTCGCCTTTTCGGCATCCGCGAACGATCTGGCGAAGGCGCGGGCCAGCGCGGAGCGGACCCTTGCCGACTTGGGGAGGGTGGGCGGAGAGCTTAACAAGCTGAAAGCGAAGGATAGCTCGGACGGCGGCAACAACAGGGCCGAACGCCTCGATCAATTGACCAGGGAGATGTTCTCCACCACGGAGGCCAGGCTGAAAGCGGAGGAAGGGGCCCGGGTGGCGGACCTGGCCATGAGGGGGAAGCTGCAGGAAATCACGCGCAAGCTCGCGGAGATGGACCGTTCCATCCAGAAAAGGCAGAAGAACTCGGCCCGGCAACTCTCGGACTCCAGCGGTTCCGCAGGCGAAATCACGCTGAAGCTGATGAACCTGACGACGGCAAGGGACTTCCTCAAGGACGCCAGCTATGCCCTGTCGGAGCTTGTCAAGGCGACCGGGAAGAAGGGGGTGATCATCGCCCGTGGCAAGCTGGATGCCGCCCTGAACGAGTTTGCCAGGAACCGGCTGGTGGCGGCGGGCGACCCGAGTGTCAAGGCCGCCGCCGAACTCGTCGCCGAGGTCAGGAAGCTGGTCTCCGCCCCGCAGGGGCTTCTCGAGCTGAAGGGTGCCCTGCTCGCGAAGGGGGGTGACGCCTCCAGCCACGAGTACGACCAGGTTGCGCAGTCGGTGGGGAGCAAGCTCACCAGCGCGGTGATCGAGATTGAGCAGTCTGTCACCCTTGCCACCACGAAATACAACCAGGAGAGCCGCAGCCACGACGATTCCCTCAAGGGGGCCAACGCCGCGGGCGACGTCCTGGCGCTCAACGGGACCTTGAACTCCCTGGGGCTGGACATAAAAAGCGGCATCCTGGAACTCTTCGGGGCGCGAAACAGCGAGGAACTCTCCCGGTTGACGGACGAGCTGAAGGCGCGTCTGGCAAATGCGGAAAGGGTGCAGCAGCGGATGGCCGCCCTGCTCGCCGCCTCGAAGAGTACGGCCGAACTCGGAGCCCTGCGCGGGGTGGCCGGGATGCTCAACGAGTTCAAGGGGTTGCTCCTCGCCAACATCGGCCCGGTGGAAAAGCTGCAGCAGGTACTGAAGGTCCGCGCTGAGGCGGCCGCTTTGAACGCCAAGCTCAAAGAACTGGTGGCGGAGCAGAGCGATCAGGGAAAACACGGGGTGACAGCCGCCCAGTCGGAACAGGAAAAGGCCGTGGCTTCGGTGAACCGCATGGTGCGCAGCTTCGTCATCGCCGTCACGATCCTCGGGCTGGCCATGATGGCCTTCGGACTGATCACCAGCCTGTTGCTGGCCCGTTCCATAACCAACCCCATCCGCGAGCTGACGGTACTTGCGGAGGGGTTCGGCAGCGGCGACTTCAGCGGCACGCTGGATGCGGGGCGCAAGGACGAATTCGGACAGCTTGCGCGCCACTTCAATCAGGCGACGGAGAAACTGGGAGAGATCACCGGGGCTCTCGCCGGGACCATCGGGAAACTCGCCGAGCATTCGCGCCACCTTTCCCGCACGGCGGAAGAACTCTCCCAGGGTTCCCGGGAACAGACGCTGGCATCGGAACAGTCTGCGTCCGCCATGACGGAAATGGCTCAGAGCATAAACGAGGTGGCGGGAAGCGCTGCCCGGGCGGCCGACGCCTCCCGGCAGGCGCTGCAGACCGCGGGGAAGGGGGGAGAGATGGTTGCCAGCACGGCGCAGGGGATGGAAAGGATAGCATCCTCGGTCCGGGAGGCGGCGGCGCTGGTGCAAAACCTGGGTCAGCGTTCCGAGGAGGTGGGGGCCGTCGTCGGCATCATCAACGACATCGCGGACCAGACCACTTTGCTCGCCTTGAACGCCTCGATAGAAGCCGCCCGCGCGGGAGAGATGGGGATGGGGTTTGCCGTGGTTGCCGACGAGGTGCGCAAACTCGCCACGCGCACCACCGCGGCCACCTCCGAAATCGCAGCCATGATCAGGGAGATCCAGACGGGAACGGCAAAGACGGTCATTGCCATGAAGGCCGGAGATGACAACGTCGCCGATGGCGTACGCCTGGCGAGCGAGGCAAGCAGCTCCCTGGAGGAGATCCTGGAAGTCTCGGCCAGGGGGGCGGAAATGGCCGAGCGGATCGCCGCGGCGGCGGAGGAACAGTCTACGGCCACCGAGCAGATATCGGCCGGTATCGAGGGGATTGCGGACATCACGCGTCGGACTGAGGGGGCAACCCAGGAAATCAGGAGTTATTCCGAGGAGCTGCAGCAGATCGCCGACCAGCTCTCATCCATGGCGGCGTGGTTCCGTCACCCCGCAGGAAACAGAGCCTGACAGCAGCCCCCCCGCTGAGGAACAAAAAAACGGCGTGCCACTTTCCCCAAGTGGCGCGCCGTCTGGTTTTCTGCGGCAGTTTATCCGGGTGCCTGTCTAGATCCCCAAAGCGCCGGAGAGCATCTTTTCGGCAACGAGCCGCCCATCGACCCGGTAGGTCCCTGCCGCTACCTGCGACTTGATCGATTCCACACGCTCTGCCTGCAACCTTTCCATTTCCCCCGACCCCTCCAGCTCCAGGGCGGATGAAAGCTCCACAACGTCCCTTTTTTGCAGCGGTTTTGCTGCCTTGTCCCTGCCTGCGACGGCCTGGCTGTCACCTTCGTTTCCTGCCTGCCGTGCCAGCGCGGCCTGTTGAGTTTCGGCTTGTATCTTCATTTTTAAGGTCTCTTTGTTTGCTGTGATTACCGAACTGTCTGGATAATAATGGTTTTCTCCCTTAATGCCCAGTGATTTTTCTCTCATCATCACTGGCATCCCGCCTCGTCGACAGCCATGCCCCCTCTGCATAAGTAACCCCCAGCCGCTGACCCGACTCTTCCACTCATTTCCGAATGATAATTCCATTGACACCTGTTAAGTATCTTGACATTAAAAACTGTTAAGATATTTTTGATGGGTGCCTGCGGCCCGAATAAAGCGGCAATGCCGGAGTTCGCAGGCGGACGCGTGGATGGTGCGACGTCGAGTTTGCTGACATTTCTCTGTGACAGGCACGTCAAAGGGGGAAACCATGGCAGAGTCCCGGGCTCAAGCTCAAACGCAAGTGCAGACGCAGGCTCCTGTTACCGTAGTCAAGGAACGCTCCTTCGGGATGTTCACCTTGACTGTCACGCTCATCCTCATACTGGCGGTTTTCCTCTACGTCTACCTGGCCCAGAGACGGAGAAAGACGGTGCCGAAGCACGTCGACCAGAAGGCCGGGGACGAGGGAGAGGACTGAAAGAGAAGGCAGCTCCGGACGGTTGCGCGCTTCTAAGGTGTGCGGCGGCGGTCGTTGGTGAGGTTGACACCTTTTCGAATAACGTTATATTGGTAAACGTTAATTTTGCCCCCCTTCCACACAGGCACGAACCGGGAACTGAACTGGGCCGGGCTCAGGCGGCGACGGCCCGAAAAATTAAGCAGAAGGGTTCCGAGGACCCTTCTCAACCAAGGAGGCACAGAGATGAAAAAAATCACCAGCTTTATCTTCATGATGGTCCTGGCCGTGATGGCGCTGGCCGGCGCCGCGCAAGCAGGGGAACGGGCGGGGGCGTTCTCCATATCCCCCTTCATCGGCGGCTACGTCTTTGACGACAACGACCAGGCTTATCTCAGGCAGAACCGCCCCCTCGTCGGCCTGCGGCTTGGCTATAATTTGACCGAGCACTTCGGGGCTGAAGTGGTGGGGACCTACATGAAGGCGGAAAACAAGGTCACCGACCACCAAAATGGCGTCTACACCTACCGGCTCGACCTCCTGTACAACTTCATGCCGCATTCGACCATCGTTCCCTACCTCGCCCTGGGCGGCGGGGTGCAAACCATCAATTACGACGGGCCGAACTCGGACGACGGCATCTTAGATCTCGGCGGCGGCTTCAAGTTCTTCATGTCGGACAACGTCGCCTTCAGGCTCGATGCGCGGCACATCTTCGACTTCTATGCATCCCGCCTGACCCGCGACTACGCCAACAACTGGGAATACTCAGCCGGCCTGACCTTCAACTTCGGAGGCAGGACCCACAAGGCCGCGGCAGCCGCCCCCGCAAAAGCCGCGGTGGCAGAGCCTGCCCCCGCCGCCGAGCCTCCGCTTGAGCCGGTGCCGGCTGCGGAACCGACCCCGGGGCACTACAAGTACTGCATCACCCTCCAGGGCGAGTTCGACATCGACAGGGCGGTCATCCGCGAGGAAAACAAACCTGAGATCGCCCAGGTCGGCGAATTCATGAAGAAGTACCCGACCACTACCGCCGTCATCGAGGGGCACACGGACAACGTCGGTTCCTACAACCACAACATGGACCTCTCCCAGCGCAGGGCCGAGGCCGTGATGAACTACCTCGTCGAGCAGTACGGCATCGACCGCTCCAGGCTCACCGCCAAGGGATACGGCTTCACCCGCCCGATAGCCGACAACGCCACGGACGAAGGGAAACAGAAGAACCGCCGCATCGAGGCGATCATCGACTGCGCCTTCGACGTGCAGCAGGTACAGCCGCCGGAACGGCTCTGCATGTCCCTCATGATGGACTTCGACGCCGGCAAGGCTGACGTGAAGCCCCAGTACCAGGCGGAAATCGCCAAGGTAGCCGATTACATGAAGCGCTACACCACCACGACGGCCGTCATCGAGGGGCACACCGACAACACCGGCGACGCGGCCCAGAACATGAAGCTCTCCCAGCAGCGCGCGGAGAACGTGGTCAACACCCTGGTCAACAAGTTCGGCATCGACCGTTCGCGTCTCTCCGCCAGGGGGTACGGCGCCACCCGTCGCATCAGCTACAACAACACCCCCGAAGGGCGGGCCAAAAACCGCAGGATCAACGCGGTGATCGACTGCGTTATCAAGAAGTAGCGGTAACGGCCGGGTGAAAAAGGGTAATCCGCGATATCCCGGCGTAAGGCGACAATAATCGGTTGAACAGAAATAGCCCATATCCGATATGGGCTATTTTTGTTGCCCGGGGCCCGCAAAAAAAGGAGGTTTGAGATGAAAGAGACCAGGTTGACGCTGCCGCAGGTGTCGCTGATAGCCGCAACCCGTGGGATGTTGGGGGGAGGGGTGGCCTTGCTGTTCGCGGACCGGTTTACCGACAGGGAGCGCAGGGTCGTCGGCTGGGTCCTGTTCCTGGTAGGCGTCGCCAGCACGATCCCCCTGGGAAGGCTCGTGCTCGACAAGAGGCGCTGAAGAAACCGTTCAAGGTTCAAAGTTCAAGGTTCAACGTTACAGACAGGATGCGGTGAACGGGGAGCGCCCAACAGTTAAACGACACGCCTGTCGTGAAGATGAAGATAGAACGGAACGTTGAACCTTCAACACTGAACGTTGAACCGTTGAACGTCTAACATTGAACGGATTTTGGAGGAAGCCATGCGCAAACGTAGACTGGGGTGTCAGGGGCTGGAGGTTTCGGCCATGGGGCTTGGCTGCATGGGGATGACGTTCGCCTACGGGCACCAGGACGACGCGGCTTCGATAAGCGTCCTGCGGCGGGCCGTCGAGTTGGGGATCAACTTCTGGGATACCGCGGAAATGTACGGACCCTTCAGCAACGAGCAGCTTTTGGGACGCCTGCTCAAGGAGGTGCCGCGTCAGCGACTGGTGATCGCCACCAAGTTCGCCTGGAGGTTCGGCCCGCACGGCGAGCAGATCGGGCTCGACAGCAGCCCGGCGCAGGTGCGCAGGTCGATAGACGGGTCACTGAAGAGGCTCGGGACCGACTACATCGATCTCTACTATCAGCACCGCCTCGACCCGTCGGTCCCCATCGAGGAGACGGTCGGCGCGCTCTCGGAACTGGTGCGGCAGGGGAAGGTGCGCTACATAGGGCTCTCAGAGGTCGGCCCGGGGATCGTGCGCCGGGCGCATGCGGTGCACCCCCTGTCGGCGGTCCAGTCCGAGTACTCGCTCTGGGAGAGGGGGGTGGAGGAGAAGCTGTTCCCGGTCCTTCGCGAGCTCAACATCGGTTTCGTCGCCTACAGCCCGATGGGGCGCGGCTTCCTGGCAGGCAAGATCCGGAGCCCGGACGACCTCGAAGCGTGCGACTGGCGCCGCAAGAACCCGCGTTTCCTGGCGGAGAACCTGAGCCACAATTTCCGGCTGGTCTCCATCGTCAACGAAATCGCCTGCGCCCACGAGGCCACGCCCGCCCAGGTGGCGCTGGCGTGGATACTCAGGCGGGGCAGCGACGTAGTTCCCATCCCCGGGACCAAGCACCTGCGCTTTCTGGAGGAAAACGTACAGGCGGTAGGACTGAAACTTTCCGACGATGTCTGGGCCTCCCTGGACAGATCCCTCTCCTGCTTCAAAGTGGCGGGGGAGCGGTACCAGGAGGATGCGCTCCGCTTCATCGACACCTCCGACTAACCACACGCCCGCGCTCCTCCTCCGCGGGGAAGGGGAGCGCGGCTCTCTCACTGATTGCGGGAGAAGTCTGAGCAGTACCTGTTACTGGCACAGACAGAGCAGTTACAGGCATGAAAAAGGCTCAGGATCAGCACTCGCAGTCATAGCAAATTCATCATACTGGTTCATATTTGGTCCAGCACTTGGTATAGTCAGTGGCAAGGAGCCGCTTAACGGTTTTCATGCGCGCTGACCCTCCACGCGACGTGCTTTCGCGTTGCCGAGAGACAGGGCGGGAAGGCCGCCGATGCGCTCCGATCATGACATCGAGTGAAGGAGCCGCGCCATGACCACCGACGCCGACCAGGCAATCCCAGCCCCGAGTTTGGACCAGCTCTGCATCAACACCCTGCGCTTCCTCGCGGTGGACGCGGTACAGAAGGCGAACAGCGGCCACCCCGGGATGCCGATGGGGGCCGCCCCCATGGCCTTCCTGCTCTGGAGCCGTTTCCTGAAGCACAACCCGGCTCACCCCGACTGGTTCGACCGGGACCGCTTCGTCCTGTCGGCGGGGCACGGCTCGATGCTTCTGTACGCCCTCTTGCATCTCACCGGCTACGACCTCCCGCTGGAGGAGATCATGCGCTTCAGGCAGTGGGGGAGCCGGACCCCCGGGCACCCGGAGCGCGGCCTCACCCCCGGGGTCGAGGTGAGCACCGGACCGCTCGGGCAGGGTTTCGGCAACGCCGTGGGGATGGCCATCGCCGAGGCGCACCTGGCCGCCCGCTTCAACCGTCCCGGTTTTCCGCTGGTGGACCACTTCAGTTACGTGATAGCGGGGGACGGCGACCTGATGGAGGGGGTTGCCGCCGAGGCGGCCTCTCTCGCCGGGCACCTGGGACTGGGGAAGCTGATCTGCCTCTACGACGACAACCGCATCTCGCTTGCCGCCTCCACCGACCTGAGCTTCACCGAGGACCGCGCCGCCAGGTTCAAGGCGTACGGCTGGCAGGTGCTCGCCGTTGCCGACGGAAACGACCTGGAGGCGGTCGCAGGCGCGCTGGAGAAGGCCCGGGGCGACAGGGAACGCCCTTCCCTGATCATGGTCCGCACCCGCATCGGGTTCGGTTCTCCCGGAAAAGAGGGGAGCTTCGAGGCGCACGGCGCTCCGCTCGGGGCGGACGAGGTGCGCCGCAGCAAGGAGCGACTGGGGTGGCCGGCCGAGCCCCCCTTCCATCTCCCGGAACCCGCCCTGGCGAAGTTCAGGCAGGCACTCGCCACCGGCGCCGCCAGCCAGGGGGCGTGGGAGGAACTCGTTGCCGCCTACGCTTCCGAGTACCCCGAACTCGCCGCCTCCTTCCGGCGGGTGATGGCTGGCGAGCTTCCCGAAGGGTGGCAGGACTGCATCCCGCATTTCCCCGCGGACGCCAAGGGGATGGCGACCCGGGCCGCCTCCGGGAAGGTGCTGAACGCGCTGGCCTCAGTACTGCCGCAGCTCATCGGCGGCTCGGCGGACCTGAACCCGTCGACCTTGACCGCGCTGGCCGGAAAGGGGGACCTGCAGAGCGCGCAGTTCGAGCCTGCCGACCGGCAGGGGGCCGTGGGGGGAGAGTGGGGACCCGGCGGCGCGAACATCCACTTCGGGGTGCGGGAGCACGCCATGGGCGCCGTCCTGAACGGGATGTCCGCGCACGGCGGCACGCTTCCCTTCGGGGCCACCTTCCTCGTCTTTTCCGATTACCTCCGCCCCGTGCTGCGCCTGGCCGCCCTCTCCCGGCTCAAGGTGATCCACGTCTTCACCCACGACAGCATCGCGCTCGGCGAGGACGGCCCGACGCACCAGCCGGTGGAGCAGATCGCCTCCCTGCGCGCCATCCCGCGGCTGGTCGTGATACGTCCCTGCGACGCCAACGAGACTGCCGTCGCCTGGCGCGCGGCCCTCACCCTTTCCGGGCGGCCGGTGGCGCTGGTGCTGTCGCGCCAGTCGGTGCCGACACTCGATCGCGAGGAGTACGCCGCTGCAGAGGGGCTTTTGCGCGGAGGGTACATCCTGGCCGACTGCGAGGGGGAACCGGAGCTGATCCTCATCGCCACCGGCTCGGAGGTGTCCCTGGCACTCGAGGCCCGGCAGAGGCTCCTGGCCCGGGAGGTCCGGGCCAGGGTGGTCTCCTTCCCGAGCTGGGAGCTTTTCGATGAACAGCCGCAGGATTACCGCGACCAGGTGCTCCCTGCGTCGGTCATCCCCCGCCTGACCATCGAGGCGGGCTCTCCGCAGGGATGGCACCGTTATGCAGGCCCCGGGGGCGCTGTCCTCGGCGTGGACGATTTCGGCGCTTCCGCGCCGGGGGACGTGGTGCTCAAGGAGTACGGTTTCACCGCAGACCACGTCTGCAGTATCGCCCTGCGGCTGGTGGGGAAGGGGGAAATCCCCTGAGTTCGGGCGCCTGGTGTCGGCGGGGAGCCCTTAAGGGGGGCGTCATAATTATAACGACATTAAATTAAATATCGTCAATATTGTGTCGTTACGCCAAATTCCTGAACAAAAGTGTATAAAAAATCCCCACCAAAGCTAGCTTCAAGGTGAAGGCGGCTCCGCTATACACAATTCGGTGGAAAACTTTGTGGATAACTTTCTGGACAGGTGCCATATCTCTCCTTGCACCATGATATTTTACCTTTTTGCCTAAAGAATGTGCAGATTATCCCCCTCCAACAATAGCGGCGTCGGCGCTCTCTTCGCCCCCCGCAAATTGCATGTATCTCCAACTGTGTTAATAATTGCACATCGTTTTGTCCGGCAGTAATCGGTCGAGTAATCGCGCTTGTCACGAAGGTTTCAAGGGGGGCTGCCATGCTGGAGTGGAACGCCGTGGTAACGGTGCACGAAGAGGGATACGACGAGGCGCGCAGGGTGCTGGAGGGCTTTGGACGTGTGCAGAGAACCGATTATTTCAACGTGCTGGTGATGCAGGTGCCGGACTACCGCCAACTGATGGAGGAACTGCTGGTGCAGGGTGAACAGGACCCGGCAAGCCTGCGGTCGCTGGCGCGGGTGCTCCCTGTCATCCAGACCTTCGCTTTCCAGAGTCCGGCGGAATTCGAGGAAAAGGCCAGGGTTGCGGTCACCGCGTGGCTCCCCGCGTTGGGAGGGAAGAGTTTTCACGTGCGGATGCACCGTCGCGGCTTCAAGGGGAAGCTGTCGGGGATGGAAGAGGAACAGCTGCTCGACGCCTACCTCATGGAGGCGCTGGCCCTGGCCGGGAACCAGGGAAGGATCACCTTTGACGACCCCGATGCCATCATAGCCCTGGATACGCTGGGGGGGCGCGCCGGGCTCTCGCTTTGGAACCGTGCCGACCTGAAGCGCTACCCGCTGCTGCATCTTGACTGACGGCAGCTGTCTATCGTCTTACCAGAGGTCGATCTGCGTCAGCGCATCCTGTTGCTGCTCGATCGCGCTCTGCCAGCAGTACCTGTCCCGCCGCGCCACCTGGCCGCTGCGCCTGGAATCCACCTTTCTGCGGTGCACCGAATAGTCGCCGTTGGAGAAGTGGATCACCCTCCCGAAGTTCCCACCGATATCCATCGCCTCTATAGGGATCTCCTCCTCTTTCAGGTATTCCACGATGAACCTGCAGTTGACCTGACCCACGCAGAAGAAGTTGTCGGTGGCGGCCTCCTGTTTCATGAGGGTAGCGCCGCCGAAGATCTTTGCCCGCAGCATGCGCCGGTTGGTTCCCCTCGCCATCATCGCGTTGATCAGGATGTCCATGGCGTGGATCCCGTAGCGGCCCGCTTCGGAGATGTTGAGCGGCAGATTCTTCGAGTAGCGCGGGTTGCTGAGCATGAAGTGGTTCATGCCGATCAGCCTCCGTGTCGGGTCGTAGAGGCAGGCCGCGATGCAGGAACCGAGAAGCGTGGAGATGACCCCGGGGTTGCCGGTGACGAAATACTCGCCCGGCGAGATGGTCACCCGCTCCCCTTCCTGGTACTTTTCGATCTTCATACCCGCACCTTGCCGCGCGTTCGCGCTGGCGGCCGCTTCACCCGTCAGTCGGCGCCCGTCGTTTCCTTCCCGCCTTCTCGCCCGTCCGCAGTTCGTCCCGACTGTTCGTCCGGCAGGCCGGGTCCGCCATATTCTCATCGGCAGCAGTCACCAAAGGTTGAATCCCCGAGCGGCTTTCCTGCCGCGATTCGCCTTTTCTTGTATAGGCAAAAAAGAACCCGCCGTTTCCGGCGGGTTGCTTTGTCGCTGCCCGTGCGTGCTCTCCCGATGTCAGGCGCCGAAGTTGCGCTCGATGTGCAGCCTCAGGATGTCCTCGAATTCCGTTTCAAGGTCGCCGCGGTAGACCATCGAGGAGCCGAGTTCGGCGGCGAGTATGGCGCAGAGGTATTTCTGCGGCAGGTTCCCTATCCTGCGACGGTATCTCGGCTCCGCGCCGACCAGCTTCGGCAGGTGCGCCATGATGACCCGCCGAAACGGCGGCTGCGCAAGTAGTTCGGGACGCGCCTGGAAGAAGCGGAACAGGCGGGCGTAATGGCCGTTTATCTCGGTGCTGATGGCGTCGGAGATGGCGGTGCAGAAAAGGGCGGGGTTGTCGCGGTGGCGCTTGAGGATCAGGCGCGCCTCGTCCTCGGCACGCTTCTCCAGGATGGCGATGACATCCCCCACGTAGCGCTCCTTCTCGGCCAGGAACTCGGCGTCCGCCATGAGGAGGTTGGCGATGATCTCGTACGAGGAGGAGATGACGCCGCACTTGTTGGCGGAGGCGTCGCGCATGATGATCACGCCCCGCCTTTGCAGCTGGAGCCGCGCCTCGGGGGTGATGAAGGAGTTCGCCCCCTCCACGATGGCGCGGGCGGACGGTTTGCCGTCCGGGAGGAAGAAGCGCTCCCAGTTGTTGACGTCGATGGTCTCGGGACGCCCCCCGCCGGGGATGAAGAGGTCCGCCTGCGTGGTGAAGGGGAGCCCCCCGAACTCGCGGGAGAATTCGTCGATGGAGATCCACTGCTCGACCACCCCGTTCTCGCCCATGGTCGCCTTGCGGTACAGCGTCTTGAGGCCGTCGGCGCGGCTGCCGCTTCTGAAGAGCATGAAGCCCCCCTGGTGCAGCGCCTGCGGGTTGAAGCCGTCCAGATCCTCCCTGAGCAGGATGCGCTTCAGCTCGCCGTGCCGCGCCCCCTGCGGGTCGAAGAGCGCGGCGGTGCCGTCCAGGATCAGCCTGATCTGCATCTTGGGGTAGCGCTCCAGCATGATGCGCATGGCGTTTCCCGCCACGTCGCCGTTGGGGCCGCCGGTGAACTTCACGCTGAACGGCTCGTTCTGCAGGTCCACGCCCAGGTCCGCCATGGTGATCTCGGCGAAACGGACCACGCCGGTGGAGGTGACGCCGAACTCCTTGTGGTTGATCCCGACCTTCTTGCTCGACATGATGCCGATGCCGAGCAGGTACCCCCTTTTATGGGAGATGCGGGCGATGCTCTCGATCATGGAGTCGTGCATGTTCTCGTCCGGGCCGAGTTCGATCGGCTCGTCCTCGCGGTAGTAATCGACCACGGCCGGGAGTTTGGCCACGCCGTGGTCGGTGACGAAGATGTCGAGGAAGGCGTTGGCGACCCCGTACTGCAGCTTGTAAAGCCGCAGGGTCTCCATCTCCCGCTCGCCGCAGCGCTGCAGGTCCGCCGCGTCCAGGATCAGCACCAGCTTGGAGCCCCCCTCGTAGATGTCCTTGTTTTTCAGATGCTGGGTGTGGGCGAGCACGAAGTTCTCGCGGAAGATGGTGTTGGCGTTGGTGATGAAGTCGTCGCCGTTTCTGGCGATGACGGTGCGCCAGCCGCCGCGGGCGATGTCGGAGAACCCGATGTGGTAGCCGAAGCCGAAGCGGCTGAAGAAGAAGGTGACCCTGAACGGGAGCGCCGGCGGTAAGTCCGAGGTGAAGTCGCCGCCGAGTTCGGTCAGGTAGGCGGGATCGAGCCTGAAGGCGAGCGCCTGCTTCTCCAGCACGTAGAAGTTGGTCTTGAGCGTGTGCTTGATGAAGATGAGGCAGCAGCGGAAGATGGCGCGCCGCACCTCGTCCAGGTAGCGGTGCCCGGTGTTGTAACCTGAGACCACCCGCTCCATTTCCGAAAGCCTGCTCGGGTAAACCAGGTCGCGCTGCCAGATGGTCGGATCGAAGCGGGCCGAGAAGAGTTCGGCCAGTTGCAGGGCGATCTCGGGGTGCGAGAAAAAGGCGCTCCTGACGTCGTCCAGGCCGAAACGGTCCGGCTGGTTGTGGGCCAGGTTCGTGTGGCAGAAGGCGATGAAGGCGTTGATGAGCGAGCCCTGCTTCCCGGTCAGCACCCCCTTGGTGACGAAGTCATGGTAGGCATGCGAGGTCGTGGCCAGGACCTGGGTGTTGCAGAGTTCGTCCTGCAGGCGCGCGAAGAGTTCGCTGCCGCGGGAGAGGACCTCGCCGTCCCGGCGCCGGACGTAGAAGGTGCCGAGGAAATAGGGATGCACGCCGTTGGAGATGGTGAGGCAGTAGGCGCGGTTCACCCCCAGGTCGAGGCGGTTGAAGACCTCCATCACCTGGAGCAGGAAGTCGCTTTGGGGCGGGTTGCCGACGGCGAAGTGGATCCGGGATTCCCTCCCCCCCTCCATCTCCTCGACGTCGAGGTACAGCCCCCCGGCCTGCGTCCCCTTCTGGTACAGGTTGAGCACCTGCGCCACCCGGTCCGGCCAGGAGCAGCGCACGTAGTTCTCGTTGTTGAGCCAGACGATGCGCAGCAGCCTGTCCAGGTCCTGCATGGCGAAGTCGGGGTAGCTCTGGCGCAGGGACCGGGCGATCTTTCTCCTGATGGGGGAGGGGACCGCGGCGTCCTTGCCGTCGAGGATCTCCCTGTTGCTCCTGCGGTCGAACTCGAACCTCTGGATCTCGAGGGTCTGCTCGGTCCCGGGGATCGGCTCCTCCGAGTGGGCGATCATGGCGTAGGAGATCTCGCGCTCCGGTATGCGGCGCAGCGTGTCGTACAGCGAGCCCGGCACGTTGGGCATCGCCTGGATGATCGATTTCTCCCGGTCCGCCAGAACCAGCCTGCGGTTTTGGCGCAAGGTCCCCATCTCCCGCTCCAGAAGCGCCATGGCCTCCGGCTCGTCGTTCATCGCCACGAAGAAGTAGGGGTGCATCTGCTCCGTTAGCCAGCCGCGGTTTGTCATCGTCTCGCTCCCCGCATTTTTCGGATCTGCTTCTTTAACTTTCATTGCCATCTCCTTGGTTGGAAATTGCTGTTCTCAGAACATCAGCTTTGCCAGCACAAACCCTATCCCGATGGACGAGAAGGTAGCGACGAGCCCGGGGATCATGAAGCTGTGGTTCAGGACGTAGCGCCCTATGCCGGTGGTCCCGGTGCGGTCGAAGTTGATGGCTGCGACCACGGTCGGATAGTTCGGGATGAAGAAGTAGCCGTTCACGGCCGGGAACATCGCGATCAGAAACGGCGCCGGTATGCCGAGCGAGATGCCGAGCGGCATGAGGGCCCGCACCGTGGCGGCCTGGCTGTAGAGGAGGATGGAGAGGACGAAGAGGGCGAAGGCGAAGAGCCAGGGGGCGGTGGTGACCATCCCCTTGATGGAGCCGCTCAGAAGCTCCATGTTCCCCTGGAAGAAGGTGTCGCCCATCCAGGCGATGCCGAAGATGGCGATGACCGCCTGGACGCCGGCGATGAAGACGCTCCCTTCTGCGACTTTCGAGACCTTCACCCTGCAAAGGAGCAGCATCAGCGCCGCCACGGTCAGCATCACGATCTCGATGACGTGGGGCATCCCCATC
>DNJC01000030.1 GCA_003490025.1 Geobacter sp.
CTTTCGGTACACCTGATTTCGAGTCAGGCACCATCGACCACTCGGACATCTCTCCGGATATTCAATTCTTTGACGCGCTACCCTGCTGAGCGACGAGTAGATATACCTTATTCGCGCCATAATTTCAAGCCCGGTTTTTCGCTAATCCTTCAGTAGGTAAGGCCCGCGAAAAAATCCTGCAGGTATTGACGCTGGGTCTTGGTCATGACGCCTCTTGCATCTATCTCGGAGAGGATACGCCAGATGATGCCCAGCTCGCTGAAGACCCGCAGCACCGCCGATAGCTTGTGACGTGCATGGTCGTCGGAAGCTAAGGCTCCTTGCAGGAGTTCTTCCGTGTAGGCGGACAACCGGGTGATCTCGTGATGTGTTGCCATGACGGCAATAGGGGTGATTTCTTCTGTTTCCATAGTCCCTCACTCAGCGGGAAACGAATCTGCTGCGGCTGTGTACAAATCTTCGGCATTTTTCCGAAAAAGTTTAGCCGTTCATTTCGTTTTTTTCGCTCATGGGAGGGATGGCCTTGTCCTGCTTCTTCTTCGCACGCAAGGTGGCGAAAAAACTGGAGAGCATGGCGGAGGTCTCTTCGCCGCGCACCCCCGGGGTGAGGACGACGCTGTGGTTCAGCCTGCTGTCGTTAGAAAAATCGAAGAGGGACCCCGCGGCGCCCCCCTTGGGGTCATAACTGCCGAACACCACCCGGTCGAGGCGGGAGAGTATCACGGCCCCCATGCACATGGTGCACGGCTCTAAGGTGACGTAGAGGGTCGCGCCGGTCAGGCGCCAGCTGGAAAGTTTCCTGGCTGCCTTCCGTATGGCTATCATCTCGGCATGCGCCGCCGGGTCCTGGTTGCTTTCGCGCAGGTTGTGCCCACGCGCTATGACCGCTCCGTCTTTGACGATGACGGCGCCGATCGGGACCTCGCCTATCGCCTCGGCGCGACGCGCCTGGGCGATGGCTTTGCCCATCCAGTGATGATCGTTCTTGGTCATTCTATCTTTCACCTGTTCCTTCTTCTTCTTCCGCTGCTTCTTCAGTCTCTCTTGCAGCATTGGACATTGGAGTCGGGGCAACGCCCTCACCCCCGCCCCTCTCCCGGTGGGCGAGGGGAGATGGGAGCAATGCGCCGCAGTCCCGGCACTCTTACTCGTTAGTGCAGCCCTTCGCCGGTGGTGGTCATCACCAGCTTGCCGTGCTTGACGCCTTTGACTCCTATCAACTCGTCGGCGATCCGCCGGACCTCGCGGGCCTTGCCGCGCACTACCAGGACCTCCAGGCAGTTGTGGGCGTCGAGATGGACGTGCAGCGCGGAGATGATCTGGTCGTGGTGGGCGTGCTGGTGCTCGGTGAGCTTGTCGGAAAGATCACGCACGTGATGGTTGTAGACCAGGGTTACTGTCCCGACTCCCTCTTTCTCGCCTTCCTCCCAGTCGAGCTCGACCTGGGCCGCCCGGATCAGGTCGCGGATCGCCTCGGAGCGGTTGGCGTACCCCTTCTGCTCGATAAGCCTGTCGAAGCTCTCCAGCAACTGGTCGTCCATGGATATGCCGAATCTGACTGTCTCGCCCATACGGTAAGTCTCCTTGATAAAAAGGTGCCTTACTATACGTGAAACATTTTGCTGAGTCAAAAAACCATTGGCACGGAGAAAATCTGAGAAGTTCTGAGAAAGGCGGAAGGACGAAAAGCGGTTACGCGGAGAACGCTGGGAACCGCGGGGGACGCGGGGAAGGCTTTCAGGGGGTAAACCAAGGCCTTGTTTTCTCCGCATACTCTGCGTGTCTTCGCGTTCTCGGCGTAATTGCTTTTGCCTTTGGGTGTTTGTCGGAGCTACGGCTTTAGATAGCTCTTGATGCCGGGCTCGAAACGGATGGGCTGGAAGGCGAAGGTCTTGCGCCAACTCCCGTCGCAGGTGTTCCCCTGCACCAGCATGGCGATCTGGTCGGAGGTGATCGGGAAGAAGGAGAATCCCTCCAGGAGCGGGACGATGAGTCGCATCAGGGGAAGGGGGTTTTTTACCTTGAGCACCTTGCTCTTGCCGAGGGCCTTGCCGATGGCGTCGAGGAGCGCGTTGTAGCTCAGACGATCCGGCCCGCACAGGTCGTAGGTCTGTCCGATGGTCTCCGGCTTGTCCAGCGCCTCGGTGAAGCAGCGGGCCACGTCGGCGGCGGCGATCGGCTGCAACTGGTACTCACCGTCGCCGATCACCGGCATGGCGGGGAAGGCGCGCATCATGCCTGCCAGCTTGTTGATGAAGTCGTCGGCCGGTCCGAATATGATGGCGGGGCGGAAGATGGTGTAATCGAGCCCGGAGTCGCGTACCGCGCTCTCGGCCTCGAACTTGCTCTTGAAGTAGCGGGCCGTGCTGTCGGCGCGGGTACCGAGCGCGGACATCTGGATGTGGCGCTTCACTCCGGCGGTGCGGGCGGCGGAAAGGATGTTGCGGGTCGCCTCGATGTGGAGCTTTTGGAAGGTCAGGCCGCGTGACGGGAATTCGCGGATGATGCCGATCAGGTTGATGGTGGCGTCGCATCCCTTGACCGCGTCGGCGAAGCTGGCAAGATTCGTCGCGTCCCCCTCGACCTGCTCGATTCCCGGCTCTGCGCCTTCAGTCCGCCTCCTGTGCACGAGGAGCCTGATGCTGTGCCCCCTGGCAAGAAGCGCCTGCCTTACATGCCCTCCGACGAATCCCGTTCCACCTGCGAGAAAGATTAGCATAGCCCCCTCCCGGCCCTGAACAATCGCAGCCACTAGTGTACCAGTCGTGGGGTAAAATCGCCATAAGGACTGAAAGCTGTATACAAAAACTTGTGCTCCGTTGCGTCTTGTGTTAGAAATGCTTTCTAATCAAACAGTAGAGGAGACCATCCATGGCTGAACAAGGTGATGTCTGTTACACATTTGAAGCAGCGATCGAAATGGCCACCAAGATGGAAGACGACGGGTTCCGCGCGTACCTCGCAGCGCTTCGCATCGTGAAGGACAAGGCCGCCCGCCAGATATTCAAGGAAGCCGCGCTGGACGAACTGGAGCATAAGCATCAGCTGGAAAAGACGCTTGTCGAAGGCGAGATGAAGGGCGGCGACGCGCTGCAGAAACCGGTGCCGACCATGAACCTGGACTACGTCCTCGCCAAGCGGGAACTCCGCCCTGACTCGGATGCACGTGAGGCGCTGGCCTACGCCATCCACCTCGAAAAAGGGTCCATCGAGTTCTACGAGAAGATGTCCCGCGGCTGCGAAGGGGCTCCCATGGCGGTC
The DNA here is from genome assembly GCA_003490025.1 of Geobacter sp. Taxonomy (GTDB): domain Bacteria; phylum Desulfobacterota; class Desulfuromonadia; order Geobacterales; family Geobacteraceae; genus Geomonas. Next base: position 3,262 of record DNJC01000030.1, read on the forward strand.
CTTTTCAAGCAGATGCTGGCTGACGAGTCCCGCCACCTGCAGGAACTGGAAGACTTCTACGAGCGCCACTTCATGGCTGAAAACTAGTCGTCCGGCTCACATCGCTGAAACGAAAAAATCCCCTCTGCCTGCCGGCCGAGGGGATTTTGTTTTTTTCGACAGCGAAGACCCGGTTTAGAGGATCTCCACCAGCTTGAGGTCGAAGTTCAGCGGCTGGCCCGCCAGCGGGTGGTTGGCGTCGATGGTGATGCTCTCGTCAGTCACCTCGACCACCAGCACGTTGAAGACCTGCCCGTCTTCCTGGGTTACCTCGAGCTGCTGTCCTACCTCGGGGTTCATTTCGGGGGGGAGTTCGCCCTTCGGTACCACCGCAACCATCTCCTCGATCCTTTCGCCGTAGGCCTCGTCCACCGGGATGTGGATGGTCTTGGATTCCCCTACGGAAAGCCCCTTGACGCCTGCATCGAAGCCCGGAATAACCTCGCCCGCGCCGATGGTGAATTCCATCGGACCGTGTCCGCATCCGCAATCGTCTTCAGCGCACTCGGAGGAGTCGAAAACGGTGCCGTCGTCAAGCTTCCCAGTATAATGAACCTTTACGCGATCCCCGTCTTTAGCCTGTGCCATATATTTCACCTCTCGTTTTTTTGGAAAACAGGTTCAAAAATACCAGAAGGTCCGGCAATAATCCATAGTTAATTCAAAGCGCAAAGGTGGGGAAAAGGCCGCTTCTTTTCCGCGGAATTTCTGCGTGGCTAAATTTCCGGGGAAATGCTATTTAAATCTGCTGGGGGCACTATGGAGACAAAGAACAGATCGATGCTTTTCAACGGCCTGGTGGTCGACATCGAGCAGATGGACGTGCTGATCGGAAACCAGGGGTGGTATACCTACCAGGTGGTGCGCCATCCGGGCGGGGCAGCCGTGCTGGCCCTGCACGACGACGGCTGCATCACGCTGATCCGGCAGCTCCGCCCGGCCATAGGCGACTTCCTGCTGGAGATCCCCGCCGGCCGTCTTTCCAAGGGAGAAGATCCCCAACTCTGCGCGGCGCGCGAACTCATTGAAGAGACCGGGCTCAAGGCGGCGAACCTGGTTTCGCTTGGCATCCTGCATCCCTCCCCGGGGGTGTTCGACGAGGTGATCCACCTGTACCTGGCGACCGGGTTGACGCAGGGCGACGCGGAGCCGGAGGACTACGAGGAGATATCCTGCCTGAAAGTGCCGATGCAGGAGGCGATCTCCATGGCCGCCGAGGGACGCATAACGGACGGGAAAACGATAGCGGCGCTTTTGCGCGCCCAGAGGCATATGGCATGATACTGACGGACCGGGTGAACGCGGAACTCGCCGGGATGAGACTGGACGACGCGGCCAAGGCGCTCTTCCCCCAGCTCTCCAAGGGGGAGATCAAGAGGATCGTGGACTGGGGCGGCTGCTACCTCTCGCAGGTGCTGGTGCGCGTGGCGTCGCGCGGCGTGAAGGAGGGGGACGAGATCGCCCTGGGGGTCATGGAGCCGGAGCGCTGCATCGAACTGGCTTACCGCAAGGAGCAGCTCCTTTACGAGGACAAGGATTTCGTGGCGGTGTACAAGGCGGACGGGTTCAACAGCCAGCGTACCCCGTACCAGTTGAAGGGAACCGTCGAGTACGCGGTCGACTGTTACCTGAAGGGGATCGGTCTGCGGGACGGGGCCCGCGTGGTGCACCGGCTGGACCGAGGGACCAGCGGGTGCATGTTCTTCCCTAAGCACAAGCAGGCGGCGACCTTTATCTCGAAGCTTCTCAAGGATGGGAAGGTGCAGAAGACGTACTGGGCGCTGGTGTCGGGATCGCCGGACGAGCTCCAGTGGAGCGTGAACGCGCCGCTTGGCAAGGTGAGCAAGTTCCGCTACGGCGTGGCGCTGGACGGGAAACCGGCCCGCACGCTGTTCCAGGTCGTGGGGGAGGGGAGAGGGGTGACCGCCGTGGAGGCGAAGCCTCTCACCGGCCGGACCCACCAGATCCGCGTGCACCTGGCGCATTCCGGTTTCCCCATCATCGGGGACGAGAACTATGGCGGCATCCCGGCCTCCCGCATGATGCTGCACTGCCGCGGCATGCGCTTCATCAACGCGAAGGGGAAGATCGTAGAGGCGTTGGCGCCGGTGGACGGGGAGTTCGCGCTTGCCGCGCCGGAAGAGTTGCTGGAGTTGCAGGGGGCAGGTTAATCCAATCACCCCTCGCCCTTCGGGAGAGGGGAGGGAAGAGGGGATGTAAGAGGGGATGTAAGCGACAAATGGCGGCAGGAATGATGGGCTCGCAA
>DNJC01000125.1 GCA_003490025.1 Geobacter sp.
GCCGGTAGTGCCGCCCGGTCAGCGTCCCCACCCGCTCCATGGTGGCGGTGACGATTTCCGGGAGCGCCAGGTAGAAGGGGTTGGCCCTTTCGCGTCCCTGGAAGTAGATGTCAGGATTTTGCGCGGTTCCGCGCATCTCCGGGTGCTCCGGGTTCATCGCCTTGGCGCGGAAGGCGGCCAGCTTCTCCCGGTTGATGAGGGCGGCCATGTCCCGGTAGTCGATCGCCTCGATCTTCTGCACCTCGTGGGAGGTCCGGAAGCCGTCGAAGAAATGCAGGAAGGGGAGGCTTCCTTCGAGGGAGGCGAGATGGGCGACCAGGGCGAGGTCCATCACCTCCTGCACCGATGAGGAGCAAAGGAGGGCGAAGCCGGTGGGGCGTGCGGCCATGACGTCCTGGTGGTCCCCGAAGATGGAGAGCGCATGGGTGGCGACGGCCCGCGCCGAGACGTGGAAGACGCCGGGGAGTTGCTCGCCCGCGATCTTGTACATGTTGGGCAGCATCAGCAGGAGCCCCTGCGAGGCGGTGAAGGTGGTGGTCAAGGCGCCGGCCGCCAGGGAGCCGTGCACCGAGCCCGCGGCCCCCGCCTCCGACTGCAGTTCCTTGATGTTGAGCACCTGCCCGAAGATGTTCTTCCTCCCTTCGGCAGCCCACTCGTCGGCGACCTCTCCCATGGTCGAGGAGGGTGTGATGGGGTAGATGGCCGCCGTGTCGCTCATGGCGTAGGCGACATGCGCCGCTGCGGTATTGCCGTCCATGGTTTTCCTGGTTCCGCTCATCGGAGAGTCCCCCTTCAAGGAAAATGGCTGCGCGCGCTGGCCCCCACAACAAATGGGAAGGCGGCGGACGCGGTAATAATGAAGTTTAATATGCTATCACTAATTTTTCGGAAGGGAAGGGCGCCGGTGCGGGAGATTGCAGGGAAAGCGGGAAGCGGGGAAGCGGCGGGCGAGGGGAAGCGCCCCGGTGTGACAGCCGAGGGGAAAGACCCTCGGTGCGGCAGCAAGTGGAGCCGGCGCCGGAGAAGGGGACCGGACGGCTAGGAGGAAGCGGAAAGCGAGGCGGGGAGGGGAAGGGAGAAGCTGTCGAAGATCTCCCCGATGAAATCGATGAGGAGCGGGTCGAGGCCCCGCTCCTTCGGGAGCACCAGGCGTCGCGGACGGGAGCGCTTGAACCCTTCGATGTGGTGGGCTACCAGCGTCCCTTCTTCAAGATGGGCTGCAACGATACTGCGCGAGATGAGCGTGATCCCTTCTCCGGCCATCACCGCCCGGATGATGAACGGCACGTCGTCGAAGAAGACGGTGTTGCTGAACTGCATGGCGTCCCTGCCGAGCAGCGACATGCTTTTCTCCAGGAAACGCCTGGCGCAGCAGCCGCTCTTCTTGCAGTAGAGCCGCTGCGGCAGCATGGTCTCGATGCGGACCGGGCTCTCCCCGAGGGGGAAGCCGGGTGAGCTGACGAAGACCATCTCGTCGTCGGTAAGCGGATAGACGGAGAACTCGTCCAGGTTCAGATCTTCGCAGAACTCGATCAGGACCAGGTCGAAGAGGTTTTCCCTCAGCCCCTTCAGTGCGGTCTCGGGCATCTCGAAGACGAAGTTGACCTCGCTGGCATCCACATGCGAGGCCATGAAGCGGGTGAATATGGCGGGGAGGTAGGAGATGCCGAAGGGGGCGGTGCAGCAGAAGGATATCTTCCTCTTCTGGGCGAGGATCTCGAGGTCGCGGACCAGTTCCTGTTCCAGCTTCAGGAGTTGCCTGGCTTTCTCCACCAGCAATTGGCCGGCGGGAGTCGGCTTGAGCACAAGCCCGGAGCGGTCCACTAGCTGGTGACCGTAATGGTCCTCAAGTATTTTTATCCTGCGCGAAACAGCGGACTGGGTTACACAAAGAGATTCCGCAGCCTTGGAAAAGCTTCCTTCCTTGACAGATTCAACGAGAGTTTTGAGATTGATTAAGTCCATCTTTGCTGCCCTCTACTCGCAGTGCCCATGCTTATCACGCATAGGTTGTGTGAAAATCTTTCGTTTGAATGTATCGCAGACTTTCCTATACATTGCAACATGAAATCTTATGCCTGTCTAACTTGGCTAAGACTTTACCGCTTATTAATTCTAAATAGTGGTGCCGGAGCAATTCCGGCTGTGCTTCTGTCCTCCCGATTTCACGTCATCATGAAAACCCGCAACAGGTAAGCCAGGCGCGCAGCGGCTGCGGCAGTTCCGCCTCGCCCGGCGCTCGTCCGCATTGCTCTTTCAAAACCATCGGAAAGGAGGGAACGGTCATCGTTGGCAACACCCTGCAGAAACTTACCTATTTAAAGGAGGTAGTATGTCGGAAAAGAAGATGAGGATTAGTAGAGTATTGTCGGCTGCGCTGCTTGGCATGCTTGCCATTGCCGCTGTCACTCTATGGGGTTGCGGCACAGACAGTTACACTAATCCGTCGGAAACGGTAGTCACGACCAAAACCGCGTCTGCTCTGATAACGGCGGACGTTCTGAAGGGGTGGGTCGACGCCGGCCTGGTGAACAAGCCCGGGGGGTACGACCGCGTGGTAATCCTCGATGTGTCCAACAACGACGGTGACGGAACCAACAAGTACAACACCGTCGGGCATATACCCGGAGCCCAGCTGATCTCCGCGGGATCCAACGCCTTCCAGGACAACACGCGGGCCGAAGGTCCGTTCAACGTAACCGGCGCCATGGTCTGCACCGGCGCGACGATGGACTCCATCATCCAGAATGCGGGCATCGACGAGAACACCACCATCGTGATCACCAACAACGCCACCAACATCATCAACATGGCACGCGCCTATACGACCTTCCGCTACTGGGGCTTCCCGAAAAACCGGATCAAGGTCCTGCAGGGCGGGAACGCGGGATGGGTGGCGGGGAGCAACGCCCTGACGACGGGCATTCCGACCATCACCAAGTCGACCTACGGCGTGGCTCAGAACGGAACCACCAGGGTGAACACCGACATGCGCGTGTCTCTGCCGGAGATGATCACCTACGTGAACGGCATCGTTGCAGGCAACGTCGGCAAGGTTACCCTGGTCGACACCGTGCGTGGCGCATCCAATCCCTTGGCTACTGTTTCGTCTACTGCGGACCTGCTTGTGACCGGCAACAACTACACGCCGTTTGACGGCGCCATAAAGGGTTCGTTCTCCTACGGCGCCCCGGCGATGGTCTCGCCGGCCAGCACCCTTTACTTCAAAGACGCCGCCACCATCAAAAGCGACATCGCTGCGGCGCTCGGCGCGGACGGCACGACCACGCTTGGCAGCACGAATCGCGATGCCAGCAAAACCTTCATCTCCTTCTGCCGGGCAGGCAACTACGCCTCGGTCGGATTCTTCGCCCTTGACGGGATCGCCTACTACGATGACCCCAACGTAGACGTCAAGTGGTACGACGGCTCGTACGGGCAGTGGAACCTGCTGGCTTCCTCGACCCATACCGCGACGAATACGGCTGGCGCCACCGTAAGCGCAGGCGGCAAACTGGCAGCAAACTCGATCTGGGATACCACCTCCTTGATGGACAACCTGACCTGGAACGTAGGTCGTTTCCATTCCGGGACCACCCAGCGCGTCATCGTCGATTACACCTCCCGCGTCTACTCCCCTGAACCGAGTTTCGCAAACGGCAACCAGATCGAGGATGCAGACAGGGCCTACCGCAGCACGGTCATCCGTGCGACAGGCGGTGGATCCGCAAGCGGTGGCGGCGGCTGTTAGCCCAGGGAGCATGTGCGCCCTTGCGAGGGCAGACCTACTACGAAAAGGAGTGAATATATGCTTAGAATGCCCAGGATATCGACCGTTTCCGTCGTAACCTTAGGGATTGCACTTATGGCGGGAACCGCTTTCGCCGGCCCCAAGATGACCTTCGGCCCC
>DNJC01000082.1:0-2319 GCA_003490025.1 Geobacter sp.
TCTCCCGGAGGGCGAGGGGAGAAGTCTACACGAGCCTTGCCCGGCGCCACTTGCGTACCGAATTTACCAGGAAAAGGGCCTCCGCCTGCTCCAGATCGCTCCTGGTCAGGACTCTCTCCTTGATGCTTCCGCTTTGCAACAGCTCCTCCCGGAAGGTGCCGCCAAGAAGTCCGCTGGAAAGGGGAGGGGTGAGATGCTCGCCGCCTATGAGCGCCACGATGTTGCTGTTGACTCCCTCGGTCACCTCGCCGCGCTCGTTTTCGAAGATCACTTCGGTGACGTCCGGCCGCCCTGCGAGTTCCCGGGTGTAAAGGTCGCGCCGGCTGGTCTTGTGGTAGAAAAAGGGATCGGAGGAATCCACCCTCATCCCGGCGAAGGCGGCGGTCGCATCGCTCGACGACTCCGTGACAGGGGATGACTCGCAGTCGATCCTGCCGTCATTGAAGAGGAGCAGACGGACCTTGTGCCTCCCCCCTTCATCAAGCCCCGCTGCCACCTGTTCCAGGGCACGCCTCGCCTGGTCCTTTTGCAGCGGGAAGGCGAAGTAGGCGGCGGAACGCCCGAGCCTTTCCAGGTGCCTCTCCAGCAGAAAATAGCCGCCGTCGAAGAGCAGCGATTCGATCAGGTGGAACTCGGGCGGGATCTCCCGCGCAAAGCGCCCCTTGGCGAGGCTCTCCGCGTACTCGTCCTGCGCCACCGAATCATAGGTGATGCCGCTGCCGATGCCTATCTCTGCGCAGCCGGAGTCGAGATCAAGCACCGCCGTCCTGATCGCCACGCTGAACCTGGCCTCGCCGCCGGGCGAGAAATAACCGATGCAGCCGGTGTAAAGACCGCGCGGGTCCCCCTCCAGGTCGGCGATGATCTCCATGCTCCTTCTCTTGGGAGCGCCGGTCACCGAGCCGCAGGGGAAGAGCGCCCGGAACAGTTCCGGGACGCCTACGCCTTCCTTCAGCTTGGAGGCGATGGTCGAGGTCATCTGGTGCACGGTCCGGTGCGTCTCCACGTCAAAGAGCGACGAGACCCGGACCGACCCCGTCTCCGATACGATCCCCATGTCGTTTCTCAGCAGGTCGACGATCATGAGGTTCTCGGCCCTCTCCTTCGGGCTTTGCTTTAGCTGCTCCTTCCGGGCCTGGTCCTCCTCGAACCACCTTCCGCGCGTCGCCGTCCCTTTCATGGGACGGGTAGTGAGCACGCCGCGCTCAAGAGAGAAGAAGAGCTCGGGCGAGGCGGAGAGGACACGGTATTTCCCGGTCTCGAGGTAGCTGCAGTAAGGGGTGGGCTGGCTGCGGCGGAGTTGGCTGAAAAAAGAGTGCGGGCATCCGGAAAAGGAGAAACGCTCCCTCATGGTGAAATTGACCTGGTAGCAGTCCCCCGCGGCTATCAACCCGCGTATCGACTCCACCGCGCCGCTGAACCGCTCCCGGTCCAGGGACGGCGTGAAACCGCCGCAGTGGAAGGGGAGGGCAGGATCGGGGAAAGGGTCACACGTGCGCGTCTCGAACAGGCCGAACCAGAGCAGCGGGAAGCCGCCGGGGGGGCAGGTGGTCAGGTCGCCGTTCAGGGCGCGGGCCGCCTCGTAGCTGACGAAGCCTGCCGCATGCAGCCCGTCCGCCACGTGGCGTTCCAGCGCCTGCAGCGCGGGCGCCACCTCTTCCTGAGTCGCGGCCGAGACTTCCGCTGCCAGCGACGAGAAGGAGTAGCCGTGGACGAAGGCGGGTGAGGGCTGCATCAGGAAGCTCCCTGCGAGCAGATCCCGGCGATCGGGCAGGAGAGGCATTTCAGCCGGTCCTTCCCGTCGCACCCTTCCGAGATCCCCAGGTGGCAGATGGAGAAGTCGTACTTGACCGGGTCGGCCGGGTCGAGTTCACGCAGGCCGCGGGTGATCTCGCACGCCATGCGCCAGTCCGCCTGCTTGCGGTGGGTGAGGCCCAGAAAGCGGCAGATGCGCTGGATGTGGGCGTCGACCGGGATCACCAGCTTGTCGGGCGTGATCCCTTTCCAGATGCCGAGGTCGATCCCGTCCGCCGGGCGCACCATCCACCTCAGGTACATGCAGAGCCGCTTGCAGGCGCTTCCGGAGGCGGGAGAGGGAAACATGAAGGGGAAGTAGGAGTCGACGGGGATTCCGGCAGTGCCGAAGACCGGGGAGAGATCGAGGGATTTCACGGCGGCGGTGAAGCCGGCGAGCGTTTCGGTCAGGTCCTCTCTCCGCTGGTCGTGGAAGCGCAGGAGCCACTTTTCGATCGAGCCGGATTCCCGCAGCATGGTCCGGGCGGCGAGGAGCAGGGCGCAGAGGTCGCGCCCGTCGTTGAA
>DNJC01000082.1:2495-42030 GCA_003490025.1 Geobacter sp.
CCCCCCAGCGGGGGGAGGTTGGAGGGGGGAAGGTTCCTTGCTTCGGACAGGCCAAGTCCCCCTCCCTGTCCCTCCCCCTCCGGGGGAGGGGATCGGACACCCAGACCAGCTCCCTCTACGGGGAGGGGATCGGCCACCCCCGGGGAGGTTCATCCGCAACCCGCTCTAATGGGAACAGTGGACAATGCGCACAGGCCTGCTAGATTATCATAGTTGGTTGGACAGCTTAAAGGAAAAAGGGGGCGACACACATGAACCTTGCTGAACTGTTTCCTGAGGGTGGACGCGGCATTATCGGGACCGCCGACGCGAATGGCGTGGTGAACCTCGCCGTCTTTGCCATACCGCACGTGGTCGACGAGGAGACGCTGGCGTGGGGCTTCAGCGAAGGGCGCAGCATCGCGAACCTGAGGGAGAACCCGCATGCCAGTTACCTGTACCTGGCTCCGTCCAGGGGGTACAGCGGCTGGCGGTTGACCTTGACCATGAAGGAGGAAAAAGGGGAGGGGGAACTGCTCGAGCAGATCAAGGAGCAGACGTTCAAGGTGGCGAGCCCGCAGGCGAGCGCCGCGGTCACCAGGGTGGCCTACTTCACGGTTGACGAGGTGCGCCCGCTGATGTGATCAACGGCCGGGCGGGGTCTCCAGGATGAACGTTACCGGGCCGTCGTTCACCAGCGAAACTTCCATGTCGGCCTGGAAGATCCCGCTTTGCACCGTTACCCCGAGTTCCCAGACCTGTCCCATGAAATAGTTGTAGAGGCGGTTGGCCTCCTCCGGGTCGGCCGCCGTATCGAAAGAGGGGCGGCGCCCCTTGGAGCAGTTCCCCGCCAGCGTGAACTGCGATACGGCCAGCATTTCACCCCCCACGTCCTGCAGGGCCAGGTTCATCTTTCCCTGCCCGTCCGGGAAAATCCTCAGGTTGACGATCTTTTCGGCCATCCAGTCGGCCTGCTTGCGGCCGTCCCCCATCTCGACGCCCAAGAGGACCAGGACGCCGGTACCGATCTCCCCGACCACCCTTCCATCCACCCGCACCCGCGCCTCTTTAACCCGCTGGATCACCGCCTTCACGCAAAAACCTCCTGCATCGTCTCCTGGTACATCTGTTCCGCCTCCGGTGAGAAGGCGACCAGGATCACCTTTTCCAGTTCCGGGTAGGCGGAGAGGGCCGACTTGGTCTCTTCCAGGGCGGTCCTCGCTGCGGGTTTCATGGGGTAGCCGTAGACGCCGGTGCTGATGGCGGGGAAGGCTATGCTCTTGAGGCCGTGCCGATGGGCCAGCCGGAAGGAGTTTCGGTAGCATGAGCGGAGCAGTTCCTGCTCTCCCCTGGTGCCGCCGTGCCAGACCGGCCCGACGGTGTGGATCACGTGCCGTGCGGCAAGCCGGTAACCCGCGGTGATCTTCGCCTCGCCGGTGGCGCAGCCGTCGAGCGTCCTGCATTCGGCGAGGAGTTCCGGCCCCGCCGCGCGGTGTATGGCGCCGTCGACCCCTCCGCCGCCGAGAAGGGAGCTGTTCGCGGCGTTGACGATGGCGTCGACGTCGAGCCTCGTTATGTCACCCCGCCATATCTCGATCTTTTCGCGCATGTGCACTCCGTAAACAATTGACAATGGACAATTGACAACGAAAACCGATCCGGAAAGCGAAAAGCTGCAGCGGCCGGATATTGCTACTCTTCGACCAGACTCCTGAGCAACTTGAGGTTTACCGCGTCCATCTCGTCGGAATCCCCTTTCGGGGTTTCTATGAATTTCGGGATCTGCTTGAAGTGCGGGTCGTTAAGGATGAAGCGGAACGGCTCCAGGCCGAGGGTTCCGGCGCCGATGTGCTCGTGGCGGTCCACCTTGCAGCCGAGCCCTTTCTTGGAGTCGTTCAGGTGGAAGCTCATGAGCCTCGATATGCCGAGCGCGTCGTCGAAGGCCTCGAAGGTTCTCTGGTAGCCGTCCCGGTGGGTCAGCTCGTAGCCGGAGGCAAAGGCGTGGCAGGTGTCGAAGCAGACGCCGAAGCGGGTAGGGTAGGAGGACCCCTCGATGATCGCCTTCAGGTGGTCGAAGGTGTAGCCGAGGTTGCTCCCCTGGCCCGCCGTGTTCTCCAGGAGCACCTTGCCGGTGAACTGCGGCACTTGGGAGAAGAGGATGTCGAACGCCTCGCAGACGCGCCTGATGCCGACCTCCTCGCCGTCTCCGTTGTGGGAGCCGGGGTGCATCACGATCTTGTCTATGCCGAGCCTCGCGCAGCGCTCCAGTTCGTCCCTGAAGGCGATGAGGCTCTTGTCGAGCACCTCGCCCGGCGCCGCGGCAAGGTTGATCAGGTAGATGTCGTGGCTCACCACGTCCGCCAGCCCCGAGGCCGCGAACTTCTCCCGGAACAGCGCCGCGTCCTGGTCCGAGACCGCTTTGCCGCGCCACTGGTTGGCGTTCTGGGTGAACACCTGGATGACGCTGCAGCCGGAGCTTACCCCGCGGTCGATGGCGTTGTGGATCCCCCCTGCGATAGATACGTGTGCGCCCAAGAGGTCCATGCTCATCCTTTTTCCAGGTGCGACCTGATCAGTTCGGCCCGCTCGAGGTATTCCCCGTCCGGCAAGAGGAGTTCCTGGTGCGGCTCGCTCCAGTGCGGGCGGGGCCACAGCGGGTCCGTCGAGCGGCGCGGAACGATGTGCCAGTGCATGTGCGGCGCCATGTTCCCGAGCAGCTCGTAGTTGATTTTATCCGGGCCGAATGCCTTGTAGAGCGCCTTGGCGACTGCGGTTACCTCAGCCATGACGCCGTTTCGCACGCCTTCGTCGAGGTGAAAAAGTTCGGTGACGTGGGTCTTGGTATAGACGAAGCAGTAACCGGGAAAGAACTGGTCCCGGTTCAGCGATACCAGGGTGTGCTCCATCTCGATCACCCGCTGGTTCTCGTCGTCTTTCCACTTGGTGCAGATAGGGCAGGTCATAAAAATCCTAAATCAATTGTCAATTCGGTTTAAATACCTATTTCGCCGGTGAAAACCTCGACCGCCGGGCCGGTCATGTAGATGCTGCCGTCGTCGCCCCACTCCATCTCCAGATCGCCGCCGGTGAGGTGGTTCAGGATCTTCTTCTCGGTGAGGCCATTCAGCACGCAGGCGGCCGTGACGGCGCTGGAGCCGGTGCCGCAGGCGAGGGTCTCGCCGGCGCCGCGCTCCCAGGTGCGCTGGCGCACTTCGGTGCGGGAGATGATCTGGACGAACTCGACGTTGGTGCGGCGCGGGAAGAGTTCGTGGTTCTCGATCAGCGGACCGTACTTCTCGACCTGGAACGACTCCACGTCATCGACGAAGATGACGCAGTGCGGGTTTCCCATCGAGGCGCAGGTGATGTCGAAGGTCGAGTGGAGGATGTTGAGCGGCACGCCGATGACCTGCTCGTCCGGGTTCCCGACCATCGGGATCTCCTTCCTGGTCAGCCGGGGAGGCCCCATGTTGACCCGGACCTTCGCCACCTTGTCGTCGGCGCCGGTGACAAGCTGCAGGGTAAGAACCCCCGCGCCTGTTTCCGCGCTGATCTCCTTCTTCCCGACGATGCCGTGGTCGTAGGCGTACTTCGCGACGCAGCGGATGCCGTTGCCGCACATCTCGCTTTCCGAGCCGTCCGAGTTGAACATCCGCATCCTGACGTCCGCGACCTCGCTCGGCATGATCAGGATCAGGCCGTCCGAGCCGATGCCGAAGTTGCGGTTCGATACCTTGATGGCGACCGTCGCCGGGTCCTGCACCGTCTCCTCGAAACAATTCACATATACGTAGTCGTTTCCGGCGCCCTGCATCTTCGTGAATTTCATAGGAAGCCCCCCGGGTCGAAAGTGTCTTTCTCTAATAACAAAAACGGCAGACGGCAACAAGAAAAAAACCGGAGTTGCTTGACCGCCGGGGGATCTTTTAAGTAAGATCGTCGGAAAAAGAGGACGGAGGAAATCAATGGAGCTGAAGAACAGGATGTGGATGAACGGTAGTCTCGAGTGGTACGCCTACATCGGCGATGCCGAGGTGTTCCTCGGGGGGCGGGAGGTCCCTACACCCCTGGAAGAGGGGGACAAGTGGACCAACGCCTACGGTGACGTCTTCCAGATCATCGACGGGAGCATCGTCCTTCTCGAGAGGGTGGAGCCGCCGCAGAGATACTGGTAGCATGCCTCGCGGAAGCGGTCAACAATGAGGTGCCCCTCCGTGTTAATTCTTGACATGATATCTGTGGTATTGTAATCTCGCTTATCCATCAACACGGGGGGAATACCATGAGACTTTCCACCAAGAGCCGTTACGGCCTGCGGGCTCTTTTCGACATCGCTTACAACGCCGGGTCCCAGCCCGCACAGATACAGGACATTTCGCGCCGGCAGGACATCTCGCCCCGTTACCTGGAGCAGATCTTCCAGGGGCTGAAAAAGCACGGCATCCTGAAGAGCAAGCGCGGTCCGCAGGGTGGGTACTGTCTCGCCAAGAGCCCCGAGGAGATCACGGTCCGCGCCGTAATCGAGGCGACGGAGGGGGACACCCTCATCGTCGACTGCGCCGGCAGGAAGAGGGGCGAGTGCAGCTTCGACGGGAGTTGTGTCACGCAGACGGTATGGGAGGAGTCCAACTCCAGGCTGAACGAGTTCTTCGATTCGGTAACGCTGAAGACCCTGTGCGACCGGGGCGAGTCGCTCGGGATCAAGCGGGAGCAGGATCACCGCTTCATGTACTTCATCTGACGGCACGGCAAAGGCGAACAACCGCGGCGGCCGCTGTGCAGGCGGCGCGGCGGGATGTCATGCCGAACCGCCTGCCGCCCGGTACCTGAGGCTTAATGGAATCTGCAAAAGACAAATACGCGAAGCTGCAGGGAATCCTCCGCGAGATGGGTTCTCTGCTGGTCGCCTTCTCCGGCGGCGTCGACTCCACCTTCCTCCTGAAGGCCGCCCATGACACGCTGGGCGGCGCTGCCGTCCTGGCGCTGACCGCCACCTCCCCCACCTATCCAGAATCCGAACTGGAGGAAGCCAAGCGTCTCGCCGCCATGATAGGGGCGCGGCAGGTCCTCATCGAGTCCAACGAGCTGGAGATCCCCGGTTTCAGCCACAACCCCAAGGACCGCTGCTACCACTGCAAGAGCGAGCTGTTCCGGCTTTGCACCGACAAGGCGCGCGAGGTCGGGCTCGCCTTCGTCGCCGACGGGAGCAACACGGACGACCTCGGGGACTACCGCCCCGGGAGGACCGCCGCGTGCGAGCTGAAGGTCCGTTCGCCGCTCTTGGAGGCGGGGCTCTCCAAGGGGGAGATCCGCGAGCTGAGCCGTGAACTCGGCCTCCCCACCTGGGACAAGCAGGCCTACGCCTGCCTGGCCAGCCGTTTCCCCTACGGGACCGAGATCACCGGGGAGAGGCTGAACCAGGTGGAGCGCTGCGAGGAGTTTCTGAAAGGTGAGGGTTTCACGGTGTACCGGGTGAGGTTCCACCAGGAGAGCGCGCGGATCGAACTCTGCGAGGCGGAGCTTTCGCGCATGCTGGAACCCTCCCTGAGGAAAAGGACGGTCGATTTCTTCCGCGCTGCCGGGTTCACCTACGTCTCCGTGGATCTGCAGGGGTACCGCACCGGCAGCATGAACGAGGGGTGACGGGGTTTATTTCACCTCGACCGTCAAGGCGGTGCCTTTCTTGGGGATGGTGATGGTGAGCACGCCGTAGTCGCAGCTGGCGCTGAGCCTCGACGTGTCGAGTTCGGGGTGGAGCGAGAAGCTCCTCTGGAAGGGGCCGAAGTAGCGCTCGATCCTGTGGAAGCTCTCCTTCCGGATCTCCTCGCTCTGTTTTCTCTCCCCCTTCACGGTCAGGGTCTGTTCCTCGACCCTGATCTCGATCTCCTTCTGATCCATGTCCGGAAGCTCAACCTTGATGGTGACCGCCGCGCAGTCCTCGTAGACGTCGGCCGGCGGGTGCCAGACACCCTCCTTGATCTCTTCGCCGACCTCCCTGGTCCATGCCATGTCCAGAAGCCGGTTCATCTTGTCCTGCATGCTTCTGAGTTCGCTCAACGGGTTGTACCTGACGATCGCCATCGCTTCCCTCCGTCTCTAGCGCCGTGACGGCGCGTTGGTGAAAATGTCAAGGGGAGGGAGCCGTATGTTCAAGCCCCCTCCCCGTTGTTCGCTTGCTTAGAGCCTCCAGGCCCTCAAACCCTTTTGCCCTTGGGTACGGTGTGTTTCAACTTCTTGGAGCCGTCATAGAGGTGTTGCTTTACCTGTTCTCTCTGCGCCTTCTGGTCCTTCTTGTCGTAGTCCATTGCCAGGTTGATTTCCACCTGCTGCGCCAGTTCGTCGATGGTTTTTTCTTCGTTTTGTGCCATGCTGGCTCCCCTTTTGCCTGGGTTGACGTCGATGACTCCTATTGTTAGAACCTGCCGCACCCCCTTTTTAGTTTTCCAAAGCATAGCAGTTTGACGCATTTTTGCAACAGAACATTTCGCCTTGAACCACAGGGGGTTATGGGATAATATGGGCGGAAATTCGCCTGTTCGAGGAGTGGTTTTATGGTGCAGTACAAGGTCGTCGAGCTGAGTCACGTTTCCGAGGACTCGATCGAGGAGACGTTGAACGAATGGACGAAACAGGGGTGGAAGTTCGACGCCATCCAGTTCGCCATGCGCGACGCGAGCAGGCGTCCCTCCATGGCCTTCGTCGTCTTCACCAAAGAGGAGAGCTAGGTGACGACAGAAAGAGAAACGCTTTACCTCCTGGACGGTTCCTCATACATCTACCGCGCCTACTTCGCCATCAGGCACCTGAGTTCCCCCACCGGCTTTCCCACCAACGCGCTGTACGGTTTCACGCAGATGCTCCTCAAGGTGATGAAGGACCGCGCCCCGGCCCACGTCGCCATCATCTTCGATGCGGGGAAGATCACCTTCAGAAACGAACTCTTTCCCGCCTACAAGGCGACCAGGAGCGCGATGCCGGAGGACCTGGCCCAGCAGCTCGAGCCGATCAAGCAGATGGTGCGCGCCTTCAACATCCCGGCGCTGGAACTTCCCGGTTTCGAGGCGGACGACATCATAGGGACCATCGCCAAGAAGTGCGAGGCCCAGGGGATGGCGTGCGTCGTCGTCACCGGCGACAAGGACCTGATGCAGATCGTCACCGAAAACGTGACGCTCCTGGACACCATGAAGGATAAGAGCTTCGGCATCGCCGACGTGCGGGAGAAGTTCGGGGTCGGCCCGGAGCGGGTGGTCGACGTCCTGGCCCTCTGGGGGGACAGCTCGGACAACATCCCGGGGGTGCCGGGGATCGGCGAGGTGACGGCGAAGAAGCTTCTGCAGGAGTACGGTTCCCTGGACGAACTCCTTGCCCGCGCCGGCGAGGTGAAGGGAAAGACCGGGGAGAGGCTGGTCGAGTTCGCCGACCAGGCGAGGCTCTGCCGCACGCTCGCCACCATCGACTGCAACGTCCCCATCGAGTACAGCGTCGACGACTTCGCCGTGGCCCCGCCGGACAACCGGCGCCTGTCGGCCCTCTTCAGGGAGTACGGCTTCGCCACCCTCCTGAAGGACCTGACCAGCTCCCCCACGCTCTCCTGCGAGAAGTACCAGGTGGTGCTGACCGAGGCGGAGTTGAGGGAACTCCTGGCCGAGCTGGAAAAGGCCCCGGCGTTCGCCATCGACCTGGAGACCACGAGCCTCAACCCGCTGGACGCCTGCATCGTCGGCTACGCGGTGAGCTGCCGGCCGCACGAGGCGTGGTACATCCCGGTCGGGCACCGCTACCTGGGCGCCCCCGAGCAGCTGCCGGAGAAGCTGGTGCTGGAACTGCTCGCGCCGCTTCTCACCGACCCGGCCAAGCCTAAGATCGGCCAGAACCTCAAGTACGACTACCAGGTGCTCCGCATGGCCGGGGTGAAAATGGAAGGGGCCTGGTGCGACACCATGCTGGCCGCCTACCTGGTCAACCCCTCGCGCAACAGCCAGGGGCTGGACGCCCTGGCACTGGAGTACCTGGACCACCGGATGATCTCCTACTCCGAGGTCGTCGGCACCGGGAAGTGCGAGGTGAACTTTTCCGAGGTCGACCTCGACCGCGCCGGCCCCTACTCCTGCGAGGACGCCGACGCCACGTACCTGTTGCACGAGATACTCCTCCCCAAGGTGCGGGAGCAGGGGATGCAAAGTCTCCTCTTCGACGTCGAGATGCCGCTCATGGAGATCCTGGCCGAGATGGAGCTGCACGGGGTGAAACTGGACGTCCCCCTGATGCAGGAACTCTCCGCCGGCTTCGGCAAGCAGTTGATCGAGCTGGAGGCGAAGATCCACGAGCATTGCGGCGGCCCGTTCAACATCAACTCGCCCAAGCAGCTGGGCGAGATGCTTTACGAGCGGATGGGGCTTTCCGTGGGGAAGAAGACCAAGGGGAAGACCGGATGGTCCACCAACGTGGAGGAGCTGGAGCGGCTCGCCGAGGAGCACGAGGTGGCGAGGCTCCTTCTGCAGTACCGGACCATCTCCAAGCTGAAGTCGACCTACACCGACTCGCTTCCCAGGCTCGTCGATGCGTCCACCGGCCGCGTGCACACCTCCTACAACCAGGCGGTCACCAGCACCGGGAGGCTCTCCTCCAGCGATCCCAACCTGCAGAACATACCGATCCGCGCCGAGGAGGGGCGCTCCATCAGGCGCGCCTTCGTTGCGGAGCCGGGCTCCCTCATCCTCTCCGCCGACTACTCGCAGATCGAGCTCCGGGTCCTCGCGCACCTCTCCGGCGACCGGGTCTTCTGCGAGGCGTTCGCCGCCGGGGAGGACATCCACCGCCGCACGGCGGCCGAGGTGTTCGGGATGTTCCCGGAACTGGTCACCTCCGAGATGAGGCGTCAGGCGAAGGTGATCAACTTCGGGGTCATCTACGGCCAGGGGGCCTTCAGCCTCGCCAAGGAGCTGGGAGTGACACCCAAGCAGGCCAAGGCGTTCATCGACAACTACTTCGAGCGCCACTCCGGCGCCAGGAGCTTCCTGGACGGCTGCATCACGGAGGCGGAGGTGTGCGGTTTCGTCACCACCATCCTGGGGCGCAGGCTCGGCATCCCGGAGATAGCGAGCAAGAACGGCAACATCCGCGCCTTCGCCCAGCGAAACGCCATCAACTACCCGATCCAGGGCTCCGCCGCCGACATCATCAAGGCGGCCATGCTCAAGGTGAGCCGGCGCATGCAGAGCGAGGGTGTGGCAAGCCGCCTGATCATGCAGGTGCACGACGAACTGGTGTTCGAGGTGCCGCAGCGGGAGCGCGAACTGATGGCCGAGCTGGTCCGCACCGAAATGGAGGGGGCGATCCCCCTGTCGGTGCCGCTCAAGGTCGATCTCAACTTCGGCCTGAACTGGAGCGAGGCCCATTAGAACGCGTTGCACCCGTGCCGCCGGCACGGTAGACTGGTCTGATTCAAAAAAGCGGGTAACGGCCGCAACGCTGCGGGGGAGAGATGACTGAGGAACTGGCACAGTACGCTGAGCACTTCCCGGAGGGTGGACGGGTAAGGGTGAGCGTCCCGTTGGAGGACGGGGGGGTCTTCCCCGAGTGGGGGGTGGTCGCCTCGCTGGAGCGCGATCTGCTGCAGGTGGACCTCTCCAGGGACGCGCTCCCTGAGCATGCGCTCCTCGAACAGGGGCAGACGCTCGACCTCGGACTTTCCACCAAGACGGGGGGGATGAGTTGCCGCGGGGTGCTGGTCGGCGAGGAGCTGGACGGGCACCGCCTGGTGCTCCGCCTCATCGAGGACGTCCTCCCGTTCGAACCGCGGGAGTTCTTCCGCCAGGACGTGTACCTGCCCCTCGACTACCGGGTTCCCCCCACCCAGTTCCCCGATGACGCCAGGATGCGGTGGGAAGAGCGGCGCCGGGAGATCGAGTTCGCCGCCCAGAGCCCGGAGCCCGGGGAGCCGGAGGAGCTTGAGGACACCAGGGAAGAGATCCGCGCCCGGCTCGAAAAACGAAAAGCCGCACCACCGATTGCCGCCAACATCAGCGGAGGGGGGGTGCGGCTGAACATCTCGGAAAAGCTGATGCCGGGGATGCTGGTGGAGCTGAGCATGTACCTGCCCCACCCCCAGAGGATGCTGGAGATCGTGGGGGAGGTGGTGGAGGTAGCTCCCCTTCCCGACGGCGTCCGCTTCAGCACCGCGCTGCAGTACCGCTTCATCGACGAGGCGGACCGCGACCGGCTGATTGGTTTCATAACCACCCGGCAGCTCCTGCAGCTGTCGCAGATGGCGCCCCGGGACAACTTCGAACCGCCGCCTCCCCCCTCCCCCTGGGGACGCCGCCTCGGCGTCTTCCTCTGCATCGCCTTCATAGCCGCCGTCGCCGCCTTTCTGGTGCACGCCAACATCGTGAAGAGGGAGGCAGGCGAGAAGTGGGAAGTGCAAAGGGTCTTCGACGAGGGGATCATGAAGTTCCTCAGGCAGCAGAGGTGACCATTTCCATGGAGTCCTCGATCATGATCTCCAGTTCGGCGAGCGTGATCTCCTTTATCCCCATCTCCTGTGCCTCCGAGGTCGCCGCCAGCATCAGGTTCGGCTCCGCGGTGCACCCCAGCCCGAGCTTCCTGCAGGCGCTGTCAACCAGCCTCACCAGACTCAACAGCACGTTGCCCGGGTCCCCCTGCTCGTCGTGGTGGTCCCTGACGATGGTGCAGTAGACATCGGGGAGGTTCCACTTCCGCATCAGCTGGTATCCGGATTCCGTGTGCATGGCCACCATGATCTCCGTGGTCAGCTCACGCGACACCCCCTTGTGGTCGGTTTCCCCCAGCAGTATCCCCTCCAGCACCTTGAGGATCAGGAGGTTCCCTATGTCGTGCAGGAGCCCGGCGATGAACCCCTCCTGGGCCAGCTGCTTGTAGCCGCTTCGCCCGCAGAGCCAGCGGGTGCCGATGGCGCAGCCGATGGCGTGCTTCCACAGGAGCTGGGAATGGCTTTTCAGGTCGGGGAGGGTGAAGCTGTTGTAGCTGCTCTGCTGCGAGGCGAGCATGGCGATGCTCGCTATTTCGCTCGCGCCTAGCCGCACCACCGCGTCCGTTATCGTGGTGACCTTGGCGAGCCCGCTGAAGAAGGCGGAATTGGCGAGCCTCAGTATCTGGCTGGTGAGCGCCTGGTCCTTGACGATCAGCGCCACCACCTGGTCTATGGTGAAATCCTGGGAAGAAAGGATCCCCTGCAGCTTCAGGGCGATCGGGTGGAACACCGGGAGGTTCAGCGTCTCGGACTCGAGCTGCTCCTTCACTATCTCGACAAACGGCTTGGTATGCATGTCTCATTCCCCCAGAAGGCGCCTGATCTCGGCGATCGGGCGCGGTTTGCCGATCCTCGGCAGGAGCCTCACCGTGTCAAGCAGCGAAACTTCCCCCCGTGCCGCCTTGCAAAGCCCCGACTCCAGCAGGGTGACCATGCCGGTGCTCTCGGTGGAGATCTTCCTGATCTCGTAGGAGGTCTTCTTGCTGAGGATGGCGTCCTTCACCAGTTCGTTCAGTATCAGCATCTCGAAGACGCCGACCCTGCCGCGGTAGCCGCTGTACCGGCACTTGGCGCAGCCTCTTCCGCTCTTGAAGTCGGCGCCCCTCAAGTCGGAGTTGCTGTAGCCGATCCTCCTCAGCTCGGTCGGCGTCGGGAGGTACGGTTCGCTGCACTCGGGGCAGACGCGGCGCAAAAGCCGCTGCGCCAGGACGCATACCACGGTGGAGGCGATCAGGAACGCCTCGATGTTCATGTTCATCAGGCGCAAAAGCCCGCCGACGCTGTCCTCGGTGTGGAAGGTGGTGAGCACCTTGTGCCCGGTAAGGGCCGCCTGGATGGCGGTCTCGGCGGAGAAGGAGTCGCGGATCTCCCCCAGGACGATGATGTCCGGGTCCTGGCGCACGATATGCCGGAGCGTCTCCTCGAAGGTGACCCCGATCTTCTGGTTGATGGAGCACTGCGCGATCCCCTCTATCACGTACTCCACCGGCTCCTCCACCGTCACGATGCTGGCGCTCAGGTCGTTCAGGTGCTGGACGCAGCTGTAGAGCGTCGAGGTCTTGCCGCTGCCGGTGGGGCCGGTGACGATCAGGACGCCGCTTGGCGTGTCGAGCGCGTCGTCCATGAACCTCTCCAGCATCCGCCCGGGCATCCCGATCTCCTTGAGGTCGAGGAGTTCCCCCTTCATGCTCAAAAGCCTGAGCACGATCTTTTCCCCGTGGATGGTGATGTAGAAGGAGACCCGCATGTCCAGGACCGCCCCGCTCTTCGCGCTCTCGTAGCAGATCCGGCCGTCCTGGTGCCTCCTTCTCTCGGCGATGTCGGCCTCGGCCATCACCTTGATCCTGCTGCTGACGGGAAGCGCGAGTTCCTTGGCGAAATCCTTGTAGAGGATGAGCATGCCGTCCCGGCGGAAACGGACCCTGAGCGCCCCCCGCATCGGCTCGATGTGGATGTCGCTCGCCCCCTCCTTGAGCGCCTCCTCGAAGATCGAGTTGACGATTCCCGTGACCGTGTGCTCGTCGGTCGCCGTCCCGTCCCCCTGCACCATCCCCCTTTTGAGGGAGGTGACCGCGTCCCGGATCCCCTTCATGGTGGAGATGGCGAAGACGGTCCCCTGGCCGAACAGCTTCTCGGCCGTCTTTCTCCCCTCCATGTTGAGCGGGTCGGCTATGGCCACCAGGACCTGGCCGTTCTCCTCCCTGACCGGGACGAAACAGTGCTGGGCCAGCCAGTGCGGCGGCACCTTCGACATGAGGCACCGGTCGATGGTGGCCGCGTCGAGATCGAGGTAGGGATAACCGAGCTGGAAGGCGAGCACCTCAGCCAGGGTGTATTCCTCGATGAAACGCTGCTCCACCAGGATCTCTCCCAAGAGCTTCAGGTTCTCGCCGTCGCGCTGGATCCCCAGCGCCGCCTGGAGTTCCGCCGGTTTCAGGTAGCCAAGCTCCACCAGCAGGGCGCCCAGCTTCACCGACACCATGTTACTGCGGAGCGTTTCCCTGAGCTGCTCCTTGCTGAAGAAGCCGAGCTCGAGAAGCACGCCGACCAGGGTGCGCGGGGAGACCAGCTTCGATTTCACCCGCTGCGCGTAGCTGAGCTGCGATTCCGCCAGGTACCCGGACTTCACCAGCAGGGTTGCTATCTCGAGACCGGAGCCGTCCACGCCTTCCTTACGAACATCCATGCTGTCATTGCCGTAGCGTTCCATCCCCTTCTCCCGCGCCTGCAGGCGTCGCCATCCCTTGTGGACGGCCCAGCCGCAGACACTCTTCATTGACATCGCCCCCAGAACCTTGGTAGTATACCATGCCGATTGGAGCGGGCTAATTTAACTCCTGTGTGCGAAAAGAACGCCGATATCTCCGGGGAAAGGGCGCAAAGGCATGAAAAACAAGGAGAAGCAAAAACAAAAGGAAAAGGAATTCACCTCTTCCCCGTTCAAGGGGCTGAAGGGGGCGGGGCTCGATCTGCGTGCTCCCGCCGCCGCGCCGCCACCTCCGCGTAAAAAGCCGGAACCAAGCCCCCAGGAGGCGGACGACGCCCTCCTTTTTCTCAACGCGGTGGAGGACGTGCGCCGCATCCATGCCCCCTCCCCGACGAGGGTAGAGAAGAAGGGACGGGAGGAAGTCAAGAGCCGGGTGGACGACGAGGAGCAGCGGATCTTCCTGAGGGCGTTGGAGGCGCTGAAGCTGGACGTACGTTTCGACGAGGAGCTTCCGGACGAGAAGCTGCGCCCGGCCGCGGTCAACCGCCTGAGGCAGGTCCGCCGCGGAGGCATCAGGATCGACCTGCAGCTTGACCTGCACGGCCTGACCCGGGAAGAGGCGCTCGAGAACCTGGACCGGTTCGTAAAGGGGGCGTACAACCGCGGTCAGAAAGGGGTGCTGGTGATCACCGGTAAGGGGAACAACTCCGCAGGCGAGCCGGTCCTCAGGGGGGCCGTGGCCGGTTGGCTCAGGGAGCACGGCAAGGGGATGATTTCGGAGTTCGTGCAGGCTCCCAACGAGATGGGGGGAAGCGGCGCCTTCGTGGTCTTTCTGAAGGAGAAGAAGACGCCGCCTGATCAGGAAAAGCCGGAGCAGTAACCGTAAATTCAAAAAGGAGTAGACATGCCCGGCGCTGACGTGAGTCGCATCGGAATCGACCTGGGAGGGACCAAGACGGAGGCGGTGCTTCTCGACCCGGCTGGCCTCGTCCTCTTCCGCGAGCGCCGGGCGACCCCGCTGGCCGACGGCTACGACGCCATCCTGGCGTCGGTGGCGGAACTGGTGCGTCACGCCGCAGCGCAGCTTCCGGTCGGGAGCCGCTACAGCGTCGGGATAGGGATACCAGGCTCCGTAGACGGGGAGACCGGCCTGGTGCGCAACGCCAATTCGGTCTGCCTGATAGGCGAGCCGTTCCAGTCGGACCTGGAGCGGATGCTGGGAAGGCGAATCGGGGTCAGAAACGACGCCGACTGCTTCACCCTTGCCGAGTGCCGGGCCGGCGCCGGGAAGGGATACGGCCTGGTCTTCGGCGTCATCATGGGAACGGGTTGCGGCGGCGGGATCTGCATCGAGGGGGAGGTGCGGGAAGGGCCGCACCGGATCAGCGGCGAGTGGGGGCACGTGTCCGTCGACCCGGCGGGAACCGCCTGCTACTGCGGTAACCGCGGCTGCGTCGAGACCAAGATCAGCGGCTCGGGGGTGGAGAACTCCTACCTGCTTAGCTTTGGCGAAAAGCTCAGCATGGAGGAAATCGTGGCGGGAGCAAGGAGGGGCGAGGAGCGCCCACTGGCCGCCTTCAACACCTTTCTTGACGATTTCGGCCGCTGCCTGGGCGGGTTGATCTCCATCCTGGACCCGGACGCGGTGGTGCTGGGGGGAGGGCTCTCCAACATAGAGGAGCTTTACTCGGCAGGGATGGAGCGGGTGAGGCGGTACGCCTTCCACAACGACCTGCGCACCCCGGTCCTGAAGCACGCCCTGGGCGACTCGGCCGGGGTTTTCGGCGCCGCCTGGATCGGGATCTGACCTCACCGCGTTCGGGGGTTTGGATTGTTTGAAATAATTAATCTTGCTGCTATAGTTTGATTTTCGTGCCCGGAATCCGGCAGGAGGCCCCGCTTCCGCCAGGCCCGGCAAACAACCGAAAAAACAGGCGGTGCGGCATGGAAACCGGGAACGGCAAACGGGTGAGCATCAGGTACAAGTGCCGGGTGGAGGATGGCAGGCTCTACCTGGTCGGCGAGCACAACACGCTGGAGTTCGTCATCGGCGCCAGGAAGGTGCCGCCATCCCTTGAAGCGGGGTTGCTCGGCATGAAGCAGGGTGATCACCGTATCGTGCGCGTCCCCGCCTCCGAGGGTGACCTCTTCCCCTTTCCCGCGGGATCGCATCTGGCCTTCAACGGCGCCAGCACAACAACAGCGTACGACTTCGGCCCGGGCAATGGCGGCGACGTTTCTTTGCTTCTGCCAGGGAAAACCAGGCGCCACCGCGAGCCCCTCCCCCCCGGCCAGGATCTCCTCTTCGAGGTCGAGATGCTTTCGGTCGAGGAGGGGGAATCGCCGAAAGCCGGATAGCATTCTCCCCGACCTGTAATGGTTTCACGATGACAGGCCATACTAGGTACATATGCTCTAGTTTTGCCCTCAGACTTTTCCCTCACGCTTTTTACCTTGTCTTCCATGCTCTGCTCGCGGTCGGTCCTGGTGCCGAGCTTCACCCTACCAGCACTTTCATCTCTTTTTCTCCTTTTGCCCTTGGGTTGAATGCAGTGAACGCTAAAGGCAGCGTTGCTCAACGGGTCTACTTCGTGGCACCGCCCTCACCCCAACCCTCTCCCGGAGGGCGAGGGAGCTTGGACGCCTCCTGCAAGGTTCCTATCTTAGATCAAGGCCTCCCTTTTGGGGGACCGGAAAGTTAGCTTCTGACAATTCCACACCTTCCGCTGCGGCCCTTCCCTAATCCAGCTGGCGCCCCTGACGTTGTCTTTGACAGTCCAAACCTGAACTGAACCAGTTGGCGCGAACGCTGGTTGAGTGGCAGCGCAGGGAAGACAGAATGACTCAAGATTAATTGAGCGCACCCGAAGAGTGCAGTATCACCAGGAACCGGAGCGGGACGGAGGAGGGGAAAGGGACCGGTGTCGGCCTGTACATGGCCAGGAGCATCGTACACAGGAATATGCGGGGGAAGCTTTCCGTCGCCAACGTGGCGGAAGGTGCCGGGTTCAAGATCGTCATCCAGGGGGCTGCGGCCTGATCGCGGCAGCAAAGGAGAGTCATGAAGTGTCTCATCGTAGAGGATAGCGAGTTCGCGCGCGAAGGGCTGAAGTTCTTCCTGGCGGATCACGCAGAGATAGAAACTGCGGTGAACGGCCTGGAGGGGGTGGCGCGGTTTTCCCGGGCGCTCACGGCCGGTGAGGGGTTCGACCTGGTCCTGCTCGACATCGTCATGCCCGAAATGGACGGGCATCAGGCCCTGCGGTTGATGCGGCAGGCGGAAAAGGATCACGGCGGGGACCCGGCGAAGAAGGCGGTGATCATCATGACCACCGCGCTGAACTCTCCCAAGAACATGGAAGAGGCGATCTGGGACGGTGACTGCACCGACTACCTGGTCAAGCCGATCGTGCGGGCGGATCTTATGGGGATGCTGCGCAGGTACGGGCTGCTCGAGACGTGATGGAATGGGCGATGGTCCCCCCCACGCGCAGGGGATGATATCCCGTTTCATCTTTCAGCGCCAGGTTGACCTCAGCAGGGAGCTCAAGGAGCAGAGCTGAGATGCTCTGCCCCTTCCGAGCCATCTTCCTTGCCCGCCTATTTTCTTTCCTGCATCAAACTTAATGCGGAAAAAAAGTCAGGGGAAATTGCTCCTGATTTTTTTGAGAATCCTGACCATCTCGTTTTGCTCCGCCGGATCGACGCCGCGCCAGATCCGGCCGATCAACCCCGCCGAGATCTCCTCGAATACAGGCTTCAGAGCCTTCCCCTTCGCGGTGAGGGTCACGTAGACGGTGCGCAGGTCCTGCGGGCTGTTCGCCTTCTCGACGTACCCGCTGGAGACCAGTTTGGCTATCAGCGCGGTCACCGTGGACTTGTCCCTGCGTACCGCCTTGGCCAGGTCCTTCATGGTCACCTGCTCGTTGTTGAAAAGGTGGTAGAGGATGGCCCCGTGCGAGGGCGCGAGTCCTTCCACTCCGTTTCGCTTCAGCTCCTCGATCAGGTGCCTGTTTATGCTGGTGCG
Source organism: Geobacter sp. (assembly GCA_003490025.1). Taxonomy (GTDB): domain Bacteria; phylum Desulfobacterota; class Desulfuromonadia; order Geobacterales; family Geobacteraceae; genus Geomonas. The sequence goes on from DNJC01000082.1 coordinate 19,725, forward strand.
GGTGTCACTTATGAGTGCGGCGATCGCCTTGGATTCCATGGTCGCCAATTTAGTTTGATAACAAACTGTTGTCAAGGGGAAAGTTTGGAACTTCTATCGGCATGCGGGGGAGGGCGTTGGTTGCGGAACGGGTTTACAGGAAAAGGTGCTTCTGGATCTGCGGCAGTATTTCGGTGGCGCGTTCCGAGACGAGGTCGTGCGTTCCCCCCTCGATGACCAGCAGTTCGGCCCGGGGCAGAAGTTCGGCGAGCCTGCGTCCGACGGCGACGGGGCTGATGGGGTCGGCGTCCCCCCACAGCAAAAGGACCGGGAACGGGAGTTCCTTCAGCCTGCCGGAGAGGTCTTCCCGTTCATTCATGAACCAGTCGGGGTACGTCGGGTTTGATTCACGGTAGCCGGTGCGCCAGTCGGCCCCCCCGAGGGCGGAGACGTCGACTCCTCCCGAGGTGACGGAGAGGACCATGTGCCTCACCAACGCGGGTTTCTGCAGGGCCGCCCGGATGGCGATGACTCCCCCCATGGACTGGGCGAGCAGGTCGACCGGCCCGGTGATGGACGCGACGACGCGCCGCACCAGGTCGTCGATCCCTTTCACGTCGGGCTCCCGCGGAAATCCCCCGAAACCGGGCCAGGCGAAGAACTCCCTCTCCCCCGGGTGGCTGAGCCCCTCGCTCACCGGCCTCCACAGCTCCAGGTTCCCCGCGGCGCCGGGGAGAAACAGCAGCTTATCGGCCAGGCAACCTGGCTCAGGCAAGCATCTTCTCCAGGAGTTCACCCGCGGTCTTCACGTACTCCGGGCAGCGGTTTTTGATGAGCCCCTTTCTGCTTGCCTCCCTCATCCCTGCCTTGGTCCCCATGTCGACGCCGAGGAGTTGCGAGCAGCCGAGCTCGCGATGGCGAGCCTTGAATGCCTTGTTGAAGGCCTCAAGCTTCGGGAAAACTTTCTTCTCCTTCGGGCCGTTGGCGAGACCGAGCACCATGTAGGCTGCGGTGACGGCGCCGCACTCGTGCCCCATCCCCATCCCGCCGGCGAAGCCGGTGGCAAGCTTTGCGGCGTGGTCGGCTTTCATGCCGAAAACAGGAGCATACGTCTCGAGGATCGCCTGTGAGCAACTCATCGATTTGATGAAATGCGCCTTGGCGGCCTCGGGACGGTTTCTAGACGTTGCCTTCGTGTCTACGGCGGCCGCCGCTTCAGTCAAGGAGCCTCCCGCCGCAAGCGCCACGCCTGCGCAGAAGGAACATTTCAGCATCTCCCTGCGACTGATCCCCTCTTTTTGTCCCTCTTCTCCCATGGAACCTCCGGATATTTGCAGCGGTGAAAGAAGCCCTAACTTTTTCGCAGCTTGAGGACGCCATATATATCACGATATCTGCATTATGGAAAGGATCTGTTTTGAGCAATCCGGGGAGGGTTGGGTGGGAATGGTGTGACGGGGGACCATGCTGGCTGGGGGGAGACCGGCGCCGGCGCAGGGAACCGGCGTCGTCCGCGCCATCACTTGAACGTGGCGAGGACGTACTCCGCTATGAGGGTCGCGTCCCGGTCGGGAATGGCCGCCGGGTCGAAGGAGGTCATCCCCGGACCCGGCTTCCGCATTACCCGCACTATGTCGCCGGCGCTCTTTATGCCGTTGTCCGCGAGGACCCGTGCATGGAGCGTCTTCTTCGGATTGATCCTGTTGCCGCCGTCGGGGTGGCAGGGGGCGCAGCGCTCCCTGAACAGCTCCTCACCCCTCTTTGAAGCAGTGGGTGGAGGGGCGCTTCCGGTTGTTTTGGCGCTCTCTTCGGAGCATCCTGCCAGAGCCGCACCGAGCGTCACGGCTCCCACCCAATATCCGAGACGGCGGGCGCTCACTGGTCCCACCTGTAGGTCTCTGTCTTCGACAGGGATTTTACGTGCGCCCCCATCCGCTCCAGCTCCTTCAGGACCGCCCCTTTCATGCTTTCCACCTGCATGGAGACTTCGGCCGTCAGCTCCGCACCGACATCGATGGAGCAAGGCTGGACGCCGATCAGGACCATCTCGGCGGGGGCGTGCCCCATCAGCCGGGCCACCGCCAGGAGGTCCTTGAGCCCCATCTGGTGCGGCGAGAGTTTTGTCTCCAGGGCGATGGGGAGTTCCTCTCCCGTAAGCCTCACGCAGCTTCCCGGTTTCTTCCCCGTCTCCACCGCGTCGACCATGATAAGATGGCTCCTCCCTTCCAGGAGCGGGAGGAGGTCCAGGCCGAGCGTCCCGCCGTCGACGATCTCCACGCCGACCGGGAAGTGGTATTCCCGCTGCAACTCCTGGACGATCCTCGCCCCCACCCCGTCGTCGCTCATTATGATGTTGCCAATCCCAAGCACCAGGATATTCGGCGCCGGCCTCTTGCATGACCCCATGTATCCTCCTGTTTAAGACCGGGCTTGGCTTCCTCGATCTTGTGTCTCAGTCACCTTTTTTAATGGTGAATTTGTAGCCGCTGAACATGCTGGATATCTCGCCGCCGTGCTCCTTGATGTCCATCAGCCAGGCGCTGTAGATGTGGTTGATGATGAACCCTAAGATGAGCCACATGCCGAAGTGGTGCGCCAGGCGCATCCCCTGCAGGCTGAAGGCCGAGTACATGAACCCGACCGACTTGAACATGATCCCTCCGGGCGCATGAGTGGCGTACATGGCGAAGCCGGTGAGGACCATCATGACGTAGACGAGGAACAGGGCGAAGTAAGCGGTGGTCGCCAGGGGGTTGTGACCGACGGTCTCCGGGACCTCGTGGTCCAGGAACAGGTAATATCTCAGCATCCGGACCGACTTCTGCCGTCCTTCGGCGGTGAGCATGGGAAAAAACGCCTTCCAGCCGGAATACTCGTTACCGATCACGGACCAGAGCAGGCGGGACAGGAGGCTGATGGTGAAGGCGTAGGCCGCCACGAAATGGACGAAGCGGATCCACCCCATGGCGTACCGGGAGGTCGAACTGCCGAAATGAGGGGTGCCGATCAGGAAGCCGGTGACTGCCAGGATGGCTATGGCGAAAACGTTGACCCAGTGGCAGCAGCGGACCGGCAGTTCCCAGACATATCGCTTGAATTTACAATGCTCTGACATGGCCGCCTCCCTTGGCTAGCATACCTTGACCTGCACCGTCTCCTTCCCGGTGGCGTCCAGCACGTGCACCGCGCAGGCAAGGCAGGGGTCGAAGGAATGTATGGTGCGCAGGATCTCGAGGGGCTTGCCCGGGTCGGCGATTGGGGTCCCGATCAGGGCGGCCTCGTAAGGGCCCGCCTGACCCTTGGCGTCGCGCGGGGATGCGTTCCAGGTCGACGGCACCACCGCCTGGTAGTTGAGGATCTTCTGGTCCTTGATCTTGATCCAGTGCCCGAGCCCGCCGCGCGGCGCCTCGTGCCAGCCGTAACCGTGCGCCTCGGCGGGCCAGGTGGACGGGTCCCACTTCTCGTTGGCGTGGATGCGGTAATCCCCCTTGGAGATGTTGCCGATCAGCTCGTTCAGCCAGGTGGGGAGCTGCCGGGCGATGAGCAGGCAGTCGATGCCGCGGGCGCCGGTCCTCCCCAGGGTGGAGAAAAGCGCCGTAGGGCCGACGCCGAGCTTGGCGAGCACCATGTCGACTGCGCCCTTGGTCTCCTTGTGTCCCGATACGTAGGCGACCAGCACGCGGGAAAGCGGGCCCACCTCCATCGCCTTCTCCTCGTAGCGCGGCGCCTTGACCCACGAGTACTTCTTCGAGGTGTCCAGGAATTCGTAGGGAGGCTTGGGGCCGGTGTATTGCGGCTCGGTCGACCCTTCCCACGGGTGCAGCCCGCCGGCCCCCGGGGCGTCCTGGTACCAGGAGTGCTCCACGTGCTCGGTTATCTTCTTCTGGTCCAGCGGCACCACCTTCGAGATGTCCCGGTTCAGGATGGCGCCGCCGGGGAGCCACGTTTTCCCCGAGGCGTCCGGGAACTCGGGGTAGCACATGTAGTTCCCGACGCCGCTCCCGATTGCGGCCCAGTCCTTGTAGAAGGAGGCGACGGCGAGGAGGTCGGGTATGTACACCTTCTCCACGAAATCCTGGGACTTCTTCAGCAGGCGCTTGATCTCGATCAGCTTGTCCGCGTTGAGCGCGTTCTGCGAGTCCGGGTCGATGGGGATCGACATCCCCCCGACCAGGAAGGTCTGCGGGTGGGGGTTCTTGCTCCCGAGGATGGCGTGGATCTTGATGACGTCCTTTTGCCACTCCAACGCCTCCAGGTAGTGGGCGGTGGCCATCAGGTTCGCCTCGGGCGGGAGCCGGTAGGCCGGGTGTCCCCAGTAGGCGTTGGCGAAGGGACCGAGGCGGCCGGAAGCGACGAAGGTCTTCACCCTGTCCTGGATCGCCTTGAAGTAGGTCGGCGAGTTGTTGGGCCAGTCGGAGATGGACGCCGCCAGCTGCGCCGTCTTGACCGGATCGGCCTTGAGCCCCGAGGTGATGTCGACCCAGTCGAGGGCGTGCAGGTGGTAGAAGTGGATCACGTGGTCCTGCACCGTCTGGATGCCGATGATGATGTTGCGGATCAGCTGCGCGTTCGGGGGGATCTGTATCTTCAGGGCGTCCTCGACGGCGCGGATGGAGGCTATGGAGTGCACCGTGGTGCAGACCCCGCAGAAGCGCTGGGTCCAGAACCAGGCGTCGCGCGGGTCGCGCCCCTGCAGGATCTTCTCGATGCCGCGGAACATGGTGCCGGAGACCCAGGCGTCGCTCACCTTGCCGCCGGAAACCTCCGCTTCCACGCGGAGATGCCCTTCAATCCTGGTAATAGGGTCTACAACGATCTTGGTCATAAGGCTACCCCTCCTTGGTGTCGTCGCCCGGCTCTTTGTCCTTTCTCATCGCGGCCAGCGCCCCGTGCACCGCGAACCCTCCCGCGACGCCCGCGGCAAGACCCAGGCCGATGACGTCCGCCGTGTGCTCGATGCCGAACCCCGGCACGTTGGGGAGGCGCCTGTACATGGGCGACATGGTGTCCCAGAAGGCGGGCTCGGCGCATCCCGCGCAGGGGTGCCCCGCCGCCACGGGCCAGCTGGTCTTCTCGTTGTAGCGCTGGGAAGGGCAGTTGTGGAAGGTCGCCGGTCCCTTGCACCCCATCTTGTAGAGGCAGAAACCCTTGCGGTGCCCGTCGTCCCCCCACTGCTCGACGTACTGCCCCGCGTCGAAGTGCGGCCGGCGCTCGCAGTTGTCGTGGATCCTTTTCCCGTAGGCGAAGAGGGGGCGCCCGTGGCTGTCGAGCGCCGGGATCTTGCCGAAGACGAGGTAGTGCACCACGGTGGCCGTGAGGTTGTCGGCGTTGCACGGGCAGCCGGGGAGGTTGATGACCGTGGCGCCGGGGACCGCCTCCATGACGCCGACCGCGCCGGTCGGGTTGGGGGCCGCCGCCGCGATCCCGCCGTAGGCGGCGCAGTTGCCGATGGCGATGGTTGCCGCAGCCCCGCCGACCACCTGCCGCGCCCTTTCCAGGTGCGACTTGCCGCCTACGCAGCCGTAGATCCCGCCGTCCTTCATCGGGATGGAGCCCTCGATGACGCAGAAGTATTTCCCCTTGTAGTCCGTGATGGTCTTGTCAAGCGCAGCCTCGGCCTGGTGCCCGGCCGCCGCCATGATGGTCTCGTGGTAGTCGACTGAGAGGATGTCGAGCACGATCTCGCCTACCGTCGGGTTCGCCGAGCGCAAGAGCGCCTCGCTGTCGCCGGTGCACCCCTGGAACTCCAGCCACACCAGGGGAGGCCTTTTCACCTCGTCCAGCGCCTGGGCCACCTTGGGGGCGAAGGTAGCCGGCAGAGCCATGGCAGCCGTCACGGTCGAACAGAACTTGAGGAAGTCGCGGCGCGAGACGCCCCGTTCCTTCAGCAGTTCGGATATCGAGTAATCCTCCTTTTTACAGCCACCTGAAACCGTCCCTTCTGGCTCTTCCGTTTTCGATTTGCTCATGCTGACCTCCCTCAGCTCGGAGTGAAACGATAGGACTGGCTCGACTGCAGACACTGCGCGCTCTTACCACCGTAAATTGTAGTAAAAATATGTTCTAAAGCAAGCATATAAAAAATGTATGCAAAAAATAAGTCATAAAATTTCATGGGTTTTGGGATAGAACGGCCATTGACTTGCGGACGGGTGTGCCTGTGAGCTTGCGTGGGTGGGGTTTTGATACTCAGATATTCTTGTGCTGTCCCTCGGGACGGAAAAGGTGTGCGGCGGGCGGTGCGGGGTCGAACGGTTCCCGCTAGGCACTCTCCGGTACGGTTTTCCACCCCTTCTTCGACTTCACTTTGGTGGTGGTTTTGACCTTGCCGTCCTTACCCGTTTCACGGGAGACTTCCTTGTACAGCTCCACCTTGCCTTTTACGACCTTGAAAAAGGAGGTGGAACCCTCGGCGGCTCCGTTGTCCGAGGAGCCGGACCGGATCTCCTTGCGGTTCTTGTCCAGGGTGTAATTGCGTAGCGGGGAAAGCAGGGGGGATTTTTCGAAGGCGATCAGGTTCTTGTTGTAGATCCAGACATCGTAGGAGTTCCCTTCCGGGCCCCATCCGGTAAGGACCAGGACGTCCTGGTATCCGTCGAAGTTCAGGTCCTCGAAATGCAGCAGTTCGCACTGGTCGGAGGGTGGGGTGTCGTACTGAACCTCCATCCACTGTACCTCCTTGCCATTCTTCAGTACCTTGATCCTGTCGACACTGTTTTCCTGCTCATTGAGGGGGGTGGAAAGTGTGAACTGCACCTCTCCTATGTTCTTGCCTATGTACCGGGTGACAGAAGATCCGCTGTTGATGTCTTTCCAGGCAAAGGCGGGGAGGACTGCAAGAAGATAAGCAGAAACTACCAGCAATAACATTCTCATTTAAAGTCTCCTTTCTGGATTTCTTCCAGGCTGCGCTTGGGCAATCGTTTATCCCTTACAAGGAGGCAGAATATATGGCAAAGCTCTCTTTGTGTAAATAAAAACATTAGTCCACGTTGTGTTGAGAAGGCTGAAAAACTAGAACTGAGCCTCCTTCCACATGTCGCTGGTGAACCTGGCGCACTGGTTTCTGCCGCGGTCCTTCGCCTTGTAGAGCGCCACATCGGTGAAGGCGCCGTTGTTCGGCTCAATCTGTCCTCTGAATCTCCTGTCGCGGGGCCTTCAGCAGGTATGCTTGCCCTTGCGCATCCCTTACTCGTACGACGACATCGACTTTGATCCCCGGCCCCCATTTCGGCCCATTCCTAACCACGATCTCCATCTGCGTTGAGTCATCCCCCTTGTGTACTTCCATGGGGGAGGGCGACCACACCGCCTTGTCGTTGACAACCCACACCGCTTCGACTTGAACCCCAGGTGGCAGGCACGCTTTCCCAATCGTTTGCAGTACTAACGAAGCAATCAGCGGCTTTCCGTCAGGCGGCGAGATAGGCATGAAGTCCCGCCATAATTCGGCCTTGAGGATAAGACGACAATCGGCAACGGTGATCACCTCAGGCGCTGCTCTCAGCAATTCCATCGGTGGAGTCTCTGCGGCGGAAACCGCGCGGCACATCAGAATGAACGCGATGAAACAGAAAAGTAGCTGTGCTCTAAGGCCCATTGTTGTGATCCTTTCCTTCTTGAACGCTCTCGGTGCCCAAACCTTACTTCAGCAAGTCATGGAAATCAACTACCCACTCTGGCAGCCTCTATCCTTGGGGGCGTGGCGGCAGCGGATTCCTGAGAAGAGTGGCGGGGCCTTCCTTGACAATACTTGCCACTAAATGTACATTGCATCTGTACATTTGGAGGCGGATATGATCAAGGTAAATGTCACGGAACTGCGAAAACATCTGCCGAGTTATCTGGGAAAGGTCAAAACAGGCGAGGAAGTGGCGGTAACCTCTCGGGGCAAGGTCATCGCCAGGCTAGTGCCTGAAGTCGACGAGTCGAGCGCAGCTCGTCTGCGTCTGGAGGCTGCCAGAAAAGATAGTTGGGTTGGGGATGTGGTGTCGCCAACTGGCGAGGTGTGGGAGGTGGTGGATGATTCTCCTTGATACCTGCGTTATGATTTTTGACGCCCTGGCGCCTGAGCAATTGAGCAAAAAAGCGCTTACTGAACTGGAAAAGGGAAGGGACATGGGCAACTTGGCCTGCAGTACGATTTCCCTTTGGGAGATCGCGATGCTCATGAACAAGGGGAGAGTAAAGGTAGCGATTCCTCCGCGTGATTTCCTTGCCGACATCATTGCTGCAAGCAGATTACAGGTGTTGCCAATAACCCCGGATATCGCCTTTTATTCCTGCTATCATGCCGACTTCGCCCACGGTGATCCTGCAGACAGGATCATTGCCGCCACCGCGCTGCACCATAAAGCTACTCTGCTTACCTCCGATACAAAATTGCGGGAGATGAAGGTCCTCAAAACCGTGTGGTAACGTCCCCGTGCCGTGCGACATCGCCACGCACTTCGAAGGAAACCGTGTCCTGCACCTTGCCGGCGTTGTCGGCAAGGGCAAGATCGTATTTGCCGGGGCGAGGCGCCCAACGTCTCCCTTGTTCCCCCGGCGGCAGGACCTCGCCGTTTAGTTTCCACCTGATATCTGTGCTCCCTGCGTTGTCGGCTTCAAAGAAGACCAGCTGGTTTGCTTCAGGGATGTCAGGATCGATCACTATGATTGTCCTCTCGGGGGGATAGGCAATCCGCGGTATGCGCCACCGTTATTTTCTCAGCAATCTTCGGGTCCGAAGTTTTCATCTGCAGAAGGGTGTCTTTGTGCAACTGGTAAACCAGGGTAGGAGTGGTTGACATGGAAGGCTTGCCCATAGGTGGCTGATAACGTTCGGATTCGGGCTCATCCACGGCTTTGGTTTCGCGAGCGGACTTCAGGAACTGATTGCGGGTACGTCGGATTTGCTGGTCTCGGTCCTCTCCGGGGTGGAAACGGGGCAATTGCTGATATTCTTCATTCTGCTCCCCGTTTTGCACCTGCTCAGCAAGAAGGTCGCCTTCAGAACCATCACAGCTGCCACCTCCGTGCTGGTCTTCGGCATCGGGTTCACCTGGCTGATAGAGCGGGTATTCAGCCTGAAACTGGTATCGTTTTAATTTCTGTCAGACCCAAGTGAACAATCTGGATTGGAGGGGGAAAGGAAGGTGTAGGCACAGGCCCCCGAGGGGCCCCATGATAAACCCGATGGCCAAAACCTTAAAAGAGTGATTGACCCCGCCGAGGTAGATCCGGAAAAAACGCTTGACACATTGGACCGACTGGTCTAAGTTTCAACCATGAAACGAATTCACAACAAAGACCATATTGTTCAGGTTGGGCTCGACCTCGTGTTAAGCAGGGGGTTCAACGCCACCGGTGTCGAAGCGATTCTGAAGCAGGCGAACGTTCCAAAGGGCTCATTTTACAACTTCTTCTCCAGTAAGGAAGAATTTGCCCTGGCCATAATTGACAAATTTGTCGCAGACCGGGTTGAAGTTTTCTACCCCATTTTCAGCGATGAATCCTTGCCCCCGCTGGAGCGCGTCAAAAGAAGCTTCGAAACCATGATTGCGACATTTGAAGGTGCTGACTGCTCCAAGGGGTGCTTGCTCGGCAACCTGGGCCAGGAGATGGCTGATCAATTCGAGAAAGTCCGGCAAAGCCTTGAGAAATCTCTGCAAGAGTGGGCCAGGGCCGTGTCTGGTTTACTTTCGCAAGCACAGAAGGAAAAAACAATCGCTCCGGATCTGGACACAGACATGCTGGCGGAAAACCTGATTTCGTCATTCCAGGGAGCACTGCTCCGCTCGAAAGTGAAGAAGTCTCCTGAACCATTGAATGATTTCATCCATTTGTATTTCGATGTATTTCTTGGTCAAAGAGAAGCGAAGTAACAAACATATATTTTTTTGACAAGTATTACGTAGACCAGTCTAGGCATAAAAATGGTGAGGATTTCAAATGAAAATAAAAGCTTTCGAGGCGTTTGGAGGGTTGTCGTACAGGTACCGCATAGCGCTCCTCATAGGTGCATTGGTTGTCATTGCCTTCGGTGCTGTTTCCGGTAGCGACAGGAAGCCGTCGCCTGTTGATGCGACCTCACCCCGCATGATCCGCGCTGTTACGGTAATTCCCGCCGGTGGCGACTCCATGGAATACACCGGTGTGATTCACGCTCGCACGGAGAGCGATCTCGGTTTTCGGGTGCCAGGCAAGATCATCGAGAAACTGGTCAAAGCCGGTGACCACGTCAAACGCGGACAGGCATTAATGCGGCTTGATCCCACAGACCTGCGGCTGGCCGCCAATGCGGCCAGGGAGTCCGTCGAAGCGGCCCGGGCCCAGAACAAACGCGCCCTCGCCGATGAACTGCGCCAGCGTGGGCTGGTTGCCATAAAGGCCGTATCCGTACAGGAATACGAACAAGCCAAATCGGCGGCAGACGCGACAACCGCACAGCTCAATTCCGCCGCTGCATATTCCAGGCAACTGGAAAACCAGGAGGGGTATGCCGTGCTCAGGGCTGAAGCGGACGGTGTCATCATGGAAATACCGGCTGACGTCGGACAGGTGGTGGGTGCGGGAAGCGTGGTGGTCCGTCTCGCGCATGACGGCGCGCGGGAAGCGGTCGTCGACCTGCCTGAAGGGAATACAAAGGTTGCGAAATCCAGGGCAGTTGCCAGTCTCTATGCCGATTCAGGCCGGTCTTTTCCGGCAATACTGCGCGAACTGTCCGCAATGGCCGATCCGCTCACACGCACCTACCGGGCGCGTTTCAGCCTGGACGGAGCCGGCATTAACGCTCCGCTTGGCGCAACGGTCACGGTACGTCTGAATGGCGAGACCCGCAGTGACTCGTTGCAGCAGTGCGAAATCCCGGTCGCCGCGCTATACGACGGCGGCACTGGCACAAGCGTCTGGATCATAAATCCACAAACGTCGTCCTTATCGCGCCGACCGGTCGAGGTTGCGAAGCTGGGCAGCGAGACCGCTCTGGTCAGCAAAGGCCTCAAACCGGGTGAGCGGATTCTCGCTTTGGGTGCCCACCTCGTCAAGGAGGGGGAAAGGGTAAGGATCCTCTCCGGAGCGGCGCAGGAGCAAAAACAATGAGCCGCTTCAATCTATCCGCCTTTGCGGTCCGCGAACGGGCTATCACCCTGTTTATGATTATTGCCATCATGGCGGCCGGGGGATTTGCCTTCCTGAAACTGGGGCGGGCAGAGGACCCTAAATTCACGGTAAAGGCAATGACTGTATCGGCCATATGGCCTGGTGCTACCGCAAAGGAAATGCAGGAGCAGGTGGGCGACCGACTGGAAAAACGTCTTCAGGAACTCGAATTTTACGACCGGGTGGAAACCACCGCCTATCCCGGGATGCTCGTGATGAAGCTCCAGCTGAAAGACTCCACGCCTCCCAAAGACGTCCCGGATGCATTCTACCAGGCGCGAAAAAAGCTGGGAGATGAAAAGATCAATCTACCGAAAGGGGTGATTGGTCCGATCCTCAATGACGAATTTTCCGATGTGTATTTCGCCATGTATGCGTTGGAAGCAAAAGGCCTTCCTCACCGCCAGCTCGTGCTGGAGGCGGAAGCGCTGCGTCAGCGGCTTTCCCGGGTAGGCGGCGTAGAGAAGGTCACCATTCTCGGGGAGCAGGCCCCAAAGATCTATGTCGAGATTTCCTACAAGCGCCTGGCAACTCTCGGCGTAAAAGCTGCCGATCTGTTTCACGCACTGGAAACCCAGAACGATCTGACCCCTGCAGGATTTGTGGATACGGACGGACCGCGGGTCTATCTACGGCTTGACGGAGCCATCAACGGGGTCGAAGCGGTCAAGGCGATTCCCCTGGCAAGCGGGGGGAAATTGCTGAAGATCGGCGATGTGGCCGAGGTCACTCGCGGCTACGAAGATCCAACGACCAAACAGATACGCCATCAGGGAGAACCGTCGCTCATCCTGGCCCTGGTCATGAAAAAAGGCTTCAACGGCCTGACCTTGGGCAAGTTGCTGAAAGCCGAAGAGACTGCGATTCGCAAGGAATTGCCCGTGGGACTTGTATTGTCCAAGGTATCGGATCAGTCCCATGTGATTTCGGAGTCCATCGACGAATTCATGATCAAATTCGTGGTTGCGCTTGCTGTTGTCATGGTGGTGAGTCTTGCCACGCTGGGGTTCCGTGTCGGGATCGTCGTGGCTGCCGCCGTCCCTCTGACACTCGCCGCCGTGTTCGTCATCATGCTGCTTACGGGAAGGGATTTCGACCGGGTCACACTGGGGGCGCTGATTCTTTCATTGGGGCTCTTGGTGGATGATGCGATCATCGCCATCGAGATGATGGTGGTCAAGATGGAAGAGGGATTGGATCGAATCCAGGCGGCTACCTTTGCCTGGACCTCCACGGCCAGCCCCATGCTGTTCGGGACGCTGGTTACCATCGCCGGTTTCCTGCCGGTCGGCTTTGCCAAGTCGACGGCAGGGGAATACGCGGGAAACATATTCTGGGTAGTGGCGTTCTCATTGATCACCTCGTGGTTTGTCGCAGTGCTCTTTACCCCCTACTTGGGCGTCAAACTCCTGCCTGACATCACACCGGTCTCGGGAGGACACGCTGCTATTTATGCAACCCCGAACTATCGGCGCTTTCGCGGCATGGTGCGGAGAGTGGTGGATCATAAATGGGTAGCCGCCAGCGTTACGGTTGCTTTCTTCCTTTTGTCGGTGCTCGGGATGGGATTTGTGGAGAAACAGTTTTTTCCCAACTCGGACCGCCCAGAACTGACGGTCGAGGTCAACCTCCCCCCCGGTAGCGCATTCGCCGCCACCGACAGATCGGTGAAACGCATCGAAAAAGCGATCCTTGCCGAATCGGAGGCCAAGGTGGTGACCAGCTATGTCGGCCATGGGGTGCCGCGCTTCATACTGCCGCTGAATCCGGAATTACCCAACCCGGCCTTTGCCCAAATTGTAGTCCTGACCGAAGGCACGGCTGCACGCGATGCGCTCAAGATGAAACTTCGCCGAATCATAGCACAGGGTGCTTTCCCCGAAGCACGCGTACGGGTGAAACAGTTCGTATTCGGCCCACCCGTCCCGTTTCCGGTGCTTTTCCGCGTCATGGGACCGGACCTCGATGAACTGCGCAGGATTGCCGGTGCTGCCCGAGCCATCATGGCTGAAAATCCGAACCTGCGTGATGTGCACCTGGATTGGGGTGAACGGACTCCGAGCCAGCGATTGGTCCTCGATCAGGATCGCCTGCGCCTGCTCGGCCTCACCCCGCAAGAATCCGGGTTGCAACTACAGGCGATTCTGAACGGTGCTCCCACCACCCAGATGCGCGACGGCATCCGTTCGGTCGACGTTGTGGTTCGTGGCCCCGGTTCCGAGCGCCACGGCCTGGAAAACATCGCTGATGTTTCCCTGACCTCAAAAGACGGGCGCTCAATCCCTCTGTCACAGATCGCGCATTTCGAATCCCGGATGGAAGATCCGTTGCTGAAACGCTACAACCGCGAGCCATATATCGCGGTCCAGGGGGACGTTGTCGACGGGGTCCAGCCTCCGGATGTAACGGCGCAAATTCTACCCAAACTGGAAAAGCTGAAAGCAGCCCTCCCCGCCGGATACCGCATGGAAACGGGTGGTTCCGTGGAAGAGAGCATGAAGGCCGATAAGGCGCTGGGGCTGCTTTTCCCGCCGATGGTATTTCTGATGCTGATCTTCATCATGCTTCAGGTCCGTTCATTCGCCACCATGTTCATGGTGTTTGCTACGGCACCGCTTGGCCTGGTTGGGGCGGTACCGACCCTTCTCATATGTCATCAGCCGTTCGGGTTCAACGCAATTCTCGGGCTGATCGGACTGGCGGGGATCATCATGCGCAATACGCTGATTCTCGTCGACCAGATTCGCCACGATCAGGCAGCGGGGCTAAGCGATTACGATGCAATCGTGGAATCCACCGTACGTCGTGCGCGCCCGGTAGTCCTGACCGCCGTGGCTGCCATGCTTGCCTTTATCCCGCTGACATTCTCCAGTTTCTGGGGATCGATGGCCTATGTTCTGATCGGCGGAGTCGGGGTCGGAACGATCCTGACGCTGCTCTTCCTGCCGGCCCTCTACGCGATCTGGTTCAAGGTGAAAAAGCCCAATGAGGCCACTGAAGAAGGAGCCCTGATATGATCCGCACAATAGCGATCTTGAGCATAGCAGGCGCCTGCCTCGCGGGCTGTGCGACCATGGCCCCGCGCTATTCCCGGCCGGATGCGCCGGTTGCCGCCACCTGGCCCACAGGCCCGGCCTACAAGAACAGCGGCGCTCAAGCGGGTGATCCTGAGGCCTCCGACTTGAACTGGAACGAATTCTTCGTCAATCCGCAGATTCGGAGGCTGATCACCCTGGCTCTGGCCAATAACCGCGATCTGCGCGTGGCTGCGTTCAATGTGGAAAAGTCACAAGCCATGTTCCGGATTCAGCGCGCGGCTCTCCTCCCGACCATAAACGCCGATGCCGGCGGTAGCGTCCAGCGCCTGCCGGCAGATGTATCCGACACCGGGCAATCCGCGATTTCCAGAAATTACCACGTGGGTCTAGGTATGAGCGTCTACGAAATCGATCTATTCGGTCGCGTCCGGAGTTTGAAGCACCAGGCTCTGGAGCAGTATCTTGCCACGGATCAGGCACGACGCAGCATACGGATAAGCCTGGTATCGGAGGTCGCAAATAACTACCTGACACTGGCCGCTGACAGGGAACGGCTGAAGCTGGCCCTTGACACGCTGGAAAGCCAGCAATCTTCCTACCAGCTGATCCGGAGCCGCGTTTCAGCCGGTGCCTCATCGGAACTGGATCTGCACCAAGCCCAGACCAGCGTGGATTCGGCCAGGGTGGACGTTGCCCGCTTTACCACGCAAGTGGCCCAGGATGAAAACCTGCTGGCCCTGGTTGTCGGCGCGCAGATACCGGCGGAACTTGTGCCCACCGGATTCAGTGCGGTGGGAACCCTGCGGGAACTGCCGACCGGCGTGCCGTCCGAGGTGCTCCAGCGCCGTCCCGACATCATGCAGGCCGAACATCTCCTCAAGTCCGCCAACGCCAACATTGGCGCGGCACGGGCCGCTTTTTTCCCGAGGATCACACTCAACACGAGCATCGGGACTTCCAGCGACCAGTTGACCGGACTCTTCTCGCCCGGTTCCCTGGCTTGGGGCTTCGCGCCCCAGCTCGCCCTGCCGATTTTCGATCATGGACGGAACAGTGCCGGCCTCACCGTGGCCGAGCGGGACCGGGATATCCTTCTGGCCCAGTATGAAAAGGCCATTCAGGTCGCCTTCAGGGAGGTTGCCGATGCCCTGGCCCGGAACGGCACCGTGGCGAAACAGCTGGAGGCGCAGCAGTCTCTGACACAGGCCACGTCCGAGAGCTACCGTCTGTCTCAGGTCCGCTACCAAAGCGGTATGACCAGCTATCTGAACGTGCTGGATTCACAGCGCTCGCTCTACGGTGCACAGCAGGGGCTGATCAGCGTCAACCTGACACGTCTCGGCAATCTGGTGACGCTCTACAAGGTGCTTGGCGGGGGGGGGTAGCAAATTAAATGAGCATGCGCGGCAAGAATTGTAGGTACGGATTCAGGGAACAGTGCCCTGAAATAATCAAATCGAAAAGGAGTAAATCATGAAAACAACTGCTTTGGTAGTAACGTCGGCGTTCGTGATGTCTGCTGCGGTTCCGGTTTTTGCACAGTCGCACCAGCAACAACTAGCCTGTGCGTGGACGGCAGGCAATTGCCTGGATGAGGCCAAAATCCTTGGGAAGAGGATCGTGGAAATCAAAAATGAAATAGCCAGGAATGCTGATAACTCATCGGAGGAAGTGAAAAAGCTGGAGAAAAAGCTGCAGGATGCCATGGGCGAGCTCAAACGGGTTGAAGACGAAAACTAGCCGTCTGCAGTTCGGTCACACCTTGCCATACCCGGTTTTCCATCCAGTGGAAATTCTGGCAATGGCATCGCATGTGAAGTGAAAGAGCGAGAGGTTGTAAATCTCCCGACACATCCTGGACGTCAAAAAGTTCGCTCAAAGAAAAAGGGCTCACAGTGGTTAGCTGTGAGCCCTTGTCCGATACTCACGCGAAGTAATAGACCACTTTCCAGATGGGCTAGGGCTATGACGCTCGGTTCGGTAGGCCTCGCACGATCAGGCAAGAAATGGACAGGATCGATCTACCTGTCGTTGCACGTTCAGGGGTACGATCCGATCATCAGGAAGGGTGCAGATGGATATTGGGAACGTATAATTAGACGCTGGCCGGTTCGGCCGAAACCTGCGAAAGGAGAAAACAAATGCAAAAGCGTAAGTTGGGAAAAAGCGGTCTGGAAGTCTCGGCCCTCGGCCTGGGCTGCATGGGGATGAGCAGCGCTGCGCGAGATCGATAGCGCGTCCTCAAAGATCACGGTGGAAGGGGCTCGGTACCCCGAGAAACTGGAGCAATTGACCGGTCGCTAACCGCCAGGATGGGAACTGTTCAGAGACGAACAATGCAAAGGTCGATTCAACTAAAACGAAATCGAGCAGGAGGATATTCACATGTTCAACGCCAAAGCTTACTCCGCTGCCAGTGCTACTTCGCCGCTGGCCTCCACCACGATCCCGCGACGCGATGCGACTGAACGCGACGTGCAGATCGAAATCCTCTTCTGCGGCATCTGCCACTCCGACCTCCACTCCGTGCGTAACGAGTGGAGCAGCCTGATGCCGACGGTTTACCCGATAGTCCCCGGCCACGAAATCGTCGGTCGTGTAACCAAGGTCGGCTCGGCAGTTACCAAATTCAAGGCAGGCGACCTTGTCGGCGTCGGCTGCCTGGTCGATTCGGACCACACCTGCCCCAGTTGCCGGGATGGTCTCGAGCAGTTCTGCCCGAACCAAACGCTCACCTTCAACTCTCCGGACAGGCATCTCGGAGGCGTCACCTACGGCGGATACTCCGAGAGCATCGTGGTGGATGAAAGCTTCGTTTTGCGCGTCCCCTCCAACCTCAATCTTGCCGGGGTCGCGCCACTTCTGTGCGCCGGCATCACGACGTACTCGCCCATCCGCCACTGGGGCGTCACGAAGGGGAAGAAGGTCGGCATAGTCGGCCTCGGCGGCCTGGGTCACATGGGCGTCAAGTTCGCCCGTGCCTTCGGAGCCCACGTCGTCGTTTTCACCACCTCGCCCAAGAAGAAGGAGGATGCGCTCCGCCTGGGGGCACACGAGGTCGTCATCTCAAGCAACCCCGAAGAGATGAAGGAGCATGCCGGCAGCTTCGACTTCATCCTCGACACCATCGCCGCGGATCATGACATCAACGCCTACATCCACCTGCTCGGCCGCGACGGCAACCTCACCCTCGTAGGCGCCCCGGAGAAACATCTCGCCGTCTCAGCCTTTGCCCTGCTGCTCGGACGCCGCAGCCTCTCCGGCTCGCTCATCGGCGGCATCGCCGAGACACAGGAGATGCTCGATTTCTGCGGCGCACATAACATCACCGCCGATGTCGAGGTCATTCCCATCCAGAAGGTCAACGAAGCATACGAGAGACTTCTCAAGTCAGATGTGAAGTACCGCTTTTCCATCGATATGGCTTCTCTCAAATCCGAACCCTGATTAAAATGACCTTCCGCTACACGTACCTCCCCCTTCAAGGGGGAGGACGTTTCTTGTCGTGATTGCCTTAGTTATTTTGTGGGTTTGGCAAAGATTGCTTCCAAGGGTTCATCCGGTAAGTGAGCCCAGTGCGGTTTCTATGAAATTAACCCCCGATCGGAGAGGTTTGTTGCTTGATCGGCAGCCTTGGCGCGCCACTCCCCAATGGCGAGGTTGTATTCGTCGGAGCCCCTTCGTCTTACACATTCAAAAAAACATATTATTGAATGAATTTCCGTGCGAGGAGGCGCTATACTGCCCCTGTCTGGTCTGCGGTCGCAAATAAAAGGGTCAAGTGGGGACAAGCTGGCCAACACAGGAGGGGATATGGGAATATTCGGTTAGGACGTTGACAGTGCCCGTCGAAATGGATACTATGGTGTGCATTGGTCTCTTAAAGCCTACTATGCTATCCATATGGTGAAACTATGCCGTCTCCAAAAGACAGAACATACCTCCCCGCAACCCAAGAGGCGACCGAACTCCTGGGTAAGCTCATCCGATTGGAGCGGCGAGAGCGCAGAATGCCCGAAGAGGACCTCGCGGGGCGCGCGGGCATAACGCGACGGACGCTACAGCGGATCGAACGCGGTGACCCGCGATGCGCCATCGGTTTGTATTTCGAGCTGGCTGTCCTGGTTGGTGTGAAGCTGTTCGACGTTGGTGACCGTGCCTCCCTCGCTCTACACCTCGGCCGGGTGAACGACAAACTTGCAGTTCTGCCCAGCCGGATCCGCTCTTCCGTGAAGGTTGATGATGAATTCTAACCTGCATCCCAAAGACCTCTATGTCTGGATCTGGCTTCCTGGAGAAATAGAGCCGGTCGTGGCAGGAAAATTGACAGCCCACGGCACGACATACGTTTTTAACTACGGCCGCAGCTACCTCGACCGTGACAACGCCATCTCCATTTATGACGCTGAACTGCCGCTCCGCCAAGGTTTGATCCCACTCCTTCCTGGCCTTGCTATGCCAGGCTGCCTGAGGGACGCCGCCCCTGATGCTTGGGGGCGCAGGGTGATCCTCAACAAGAGGTTCGGCAAAGCAGCCACAGATATAGACCCGGGTGCCATTGACGAACTCACCTATCTGATCGAGTCCGGCTCGGACCGCATCGGCGCGCTCGATTTTCAGCTTTCTCCCACGATATACGAACCGAGATGTGCGCCGGGCGCCCCCCTCGAGGAGTTGCTTGAAGCGGCAGACTTCATTGAGAGAGGGATTCCTCTGACACCCGAACTCGCGCAGGCGCTCCAGCATGGCACTTCCATCGGGGGGGCACGGCCGAAAACCCTCGTCGAGAGCAATTCTCAAAAATACATCGCCAAGTTTTCCACTTCAGCCGATCTGTACTCTGTCGTCAAGGCTGAGTTCATCGCCATGAGACTGGCGGCCCTGGCAGGTCTGGAGGTGGCCCCAGTCTCGCTGCTGAATGTTGCAGGGAAAGACGTGCTGATGGTAGCTCGCTTCGATCGCGTCCATACCGCTGCCGGCTGGCAGCGAAGGGGGCTCGTCTCGGCACTGACAATGTTGCAGTTGGATGAAATGATGGCGCGCTACGCAGGCTATCAGGACCTGGCTAATCTGGTGCGGGGAAAATTCACGGACGCCCCGGGGACGCTTCGGGAACTCTTTTCCCGTATCGTATTCAATATCCTGATTGGCAACACCGACGATCACGCCCGCAACCATGCTGCCTTTTGGAACGGTCGTATGCTGCAATTGACCCCGGCTTACGATATTTGTCCGCAGCCCCGGCACGGGCGGACCGCGTCGCAGGCTATGCGGATCGCTGGTCCCGATAACTCGAGCCGGATCGTCACCTGCCTGAACGCTGCTCCGCATTTCCTGCTCCAGGAAGCGGAGGCTGTCCGGATTGTTGAACGGGTGATCAGTGCCATCGAGGAGCATTGGACAATGGTGTGCGCTGAGGCGGCTTTGAGCGAGGTGGACCGAAACCTGCTATGGCGTAATCAAGTCCTCAACCCATTTGCGTTTGAGGGGCTGGGAAATGGCCCCTTGAATGTGTTGGCAGACAGGTACTGCTGAGGATGAGGGAAAACGGCGGGTACTTGCTGTGCTCGTCAGAGGCTCCAGATTTTAATTGGAGGGGCATAAAATTGAAGGAGGCAGGGGACTTCGCCCCCTGCCCCGCTGATGACGGAGACGAGCTGTATATCAATGGCATCTTCGAGCCTGACTCGAACTTCTTAAGTTGTTGAAACGGCACGGCTTGCGGTGGTAGGGCAGGAGGTTGAATGTTGGGGGAATGAAAGAGGGCCGATTCCCTTGAGAAAATCGGCCCCTTAAAATTTGGCTCCCCAACCCGGACTCGAACCAGGGACATGGTGATTAACAGTCACCCGCTCTACCGACTGAGCTATTGGGGAATAATTGTTCCACGAGGCGTTACTCCCGCGGCTCTCCGCCCCGTTGCGCGAAGAGATTACGTGTATAGCATAGCGGTTTTTGGCTGTCAATATTAAATCTTGCACCACATCTGTCGCCACCGCAATTTTCCAAAGGCCTCCCCAGTCTGGGTCCAGCGGGAGAACCGGTCCGGCAGCAAGGGGACCCGAGGCAGGAAAAGGGGCACTGTAATCGGAATGCTGGGACAACGGAGGTCCGGCCGCCGGAGTTGACTTTATCGCGCGCGGCGCCTATATTCGGGTCTCTGAATGCATGGCAGCGAATGGTCTGAATAAGGAAGATATGGACTTCTCACGGGAAAAGTTTTACCGGACCGCAGTGCTTCTCGCCCTGATTACCATCGCATATAACATGGTCGAGGGGGGGGTCTCGGCGTGGTTCGGATTCGAGGACGAGTCGCTGGCGCTCTTCGGCTTTGGGCTCGACTCCTTTGTCGAGGTTGTCTCCGGCGCCGGCATCTGGCACATGGTGCGCCGCCAGAGGGAGAACCCGGCGCAGGAGCACGACCAATTCGAGCGCCGCGCCTTGAAGATCACCGGAGTCGGGTTTTACCTCCTGGCCGCCGGGCTCCTGGTCACGGCCATCTACGACAGATACCGCGGCCATGCGCCCGAGACAACCTTCTGGGGCGTCGTGGTCTCCTGCATTTCCATCGTCTCGATGTGGCTGCTCATGCACGAAAAGGTGAAGGTGGGCAAGGCGCTCGGGTCGCAGGCGATCCTGTCCGATGCCGCCTGCACCAGGGTCTGTCTCTACCTCTCGCTGATACTCCTCGTCTCCAGCGCTGGTTACGAGCTTACCGGCGTCGGGTGGCTCGACTCCGTCGGCGCACTCGGCATTGCCTGGTTCTCTGTGAAGGAGGGGAAGGAGGCTTTGGACAAGGCGCGCGGCATAGCGTGCAGTTGCAGTTGAAGCTGCAGCGAGTGACCCGTGCGGTCACAACGACTCAGCTCCCCTCGCAGCGATATCAGTACCCCACCGATGGCGAAGTTCCTCTCTCATTCAGCTAAACCCCCTCTGTTTTGAAGCGTCTGGAAACCTTCTTGGATTAGACATAAGTAGAGTCGCGGAAAGGATTGTGAAAACGTTTTAATCTGTTGCGCCCCCATGGAATGGTGGTAGCCTTTCATCTGTTTTTTGGCCGTCATTCCCATTCATGGCGGACTCACATGCCGTTTTGCTGCTCCACGATCCCTCTCAAGGCCTCGAAATACTTCAGCCCAAAGTGAAGCCTAAATCCAAGATAGGAGGTGTCACAGATGAAAAAGTACCTGCTGCTTGTATTGGTTCCAGCGCTGCTGTTAGGCATGCTCCAGAAGGCGGAAGCTGGGGTGTTGGCCGAGAGTTTCTCGGTCTCTCCATACGTGGGCGGCTACAGTTTCATCGACAAGGACCGGCTGGAAACGGGACCTACCTTCGGTATCCGTGGCGGCTACAACTTCACCACCCACTTCGGGCTGGAGGCGGCGTTCGGTTACATCCCCACCGAAGGTAAGGCCAACAGCGGCATCGGCGATGCGGACGTATTCAGCTACCACCTGGACGCGCTGTACCATTTCATGCCCGACGGGCCGTTGGTCCCTTACCTGGCAGCGGGGTACGGCGGGAATTCGCGGGAGTATGAGGGCGGCGGCGATGTCTCTCGTTCCACCGTCAACTACGGCGTCGGGGTGAAGTACTTCTTGCGTGAGGCGATGGCGCTCAGGGGGGATGTCCGGCACCTGATATCGAGGGACGTGGGGGAGACCTTCCACAACTTCGAATATACCGTCGGGTTGGACTTCCTCTTTGGCGGGGTGAAGCCTGCTGCCGTGGCGGCCCAGCCTGCCGAGGAGCCTTCTCTGGAGCCTGTTCCCGCTGCGGAGCCGACCCCAGGGCACTACAAGTACTGCGTGACGCTGCACGGCGAGTTCGACATCGACAAGGCGCAGGTCCGTCCGGAGAACAAGGACGAGATCGCCATCGTGGGCAATTTCATGAAGAAGTACCCGACCACCACCGCCGTCATCGAGGGGCACACCGACAACGTCGGGAGTCCCGAGTATAACCTCGACCTCTCCAAGCGTCGCGCACAGGCCGTGGTCAATTACCTTGCGGAAAACTACGGGATAGATCGTTCCCGTCTGGAGGCGCGCGGCTACGGCCTGGCGCGTCCGGTGGAGCCGAACACGACCGACGAGGGGAGGCAGGCGAACCGCCGCATCGAGGCGATCATCGACTGCGCCTTCGAC
>DNJC01000098.1 GCA_003490025.1 Geobacter sp.
CCCTAACCCTCCCCCTCCGGGGGAGGGGACTCAACCTTAACCTCAACCTCAACCTGCGACCGCAGGGAGGCTACCCTTCCCCTACTATCTTCACTTCCTCTTCCAGCTCTATCCCGCTGGTCTCCCGCACCCGGAGCTTCACCAGCGCCGCCAGGGTCAGGAAATCCGCCGCCTTGGCGCCGCCGCGGTTCACCAGGAAGTTCGTGTGCGCCTCCGAGACCTGGGCGCCCCCGACGATCTTCCCGCGCAGGCCGGTCGCGTCTATCAGACGCCAGGCGCTCTCGCCGGGAGGGTTCTTGAAGAAGGAGCCGGCGCTCGAAAAGGCGACCCGCTGGGCGCCGCTTCGCTTCGAGATGTAACCGGACATCCGCTCCTCGATCACCCGCCGCTCGGCCGGCTCCAACCTCAGCTTCGCGCTCACCACGATCTCACCCGGTTGAAGCTTCAGGAAACGGTAGCCGTAGCTCAGTTCGGCCGACTTCCGCACCAGGATCTCCCCTTCTTTCAGCGTGGTGAGGGTCTCCACCCGCTGCATGGTCTCGCCGCCGTGGGCGCCGGCGTTCATGGTGAGGGCGCCTCCGAAGGTTCCGGGGATGCCGCAGAGGAACTCGATCCCCCCCAGGCAGTTCTCGGCCGCGAACCGGCAGAGCGCCGCGTTCACCACCCCGGCCCCTACCTCGAGCCTCGCACCCGGAAGCGGATCCAGGTTGGCGATCCCCTTCAAGGAGATGACGCACCCCCTGATCCCGCCGTCGCGCACCAGGAGGTTGTAGCCGCCCCCGAGGACCAGGTAGGGGATCTTTTGCGCATCGAGCTTAGCCACGGCCCCCTTCAGGTCGGCGAGATCGGCCGGGACGATGAAGAGATCGGCCGGGCCGCCGACCTTCAGGGAGGTGTGCCGGGACATGGGCTCGTCCCACCTCGCCTCGCCGCGCAGATCGCCGGCGAGCTTTTCCAGCTCGGCCCGTTTCAAGGTCACTGCGCCGACTCAGGCGCCAGCCGCGCCAGCATGGTCTCGCCGACCTGCCAGACGTTACCGGCACCCAGGGTCAGGAGGATGTCGCCCGGGACGAGCACCCGCTCGAGGTGTTCGCAGAGCTTGTCGCGGTCGGAGATCCAGGTGACGTCCTTCTGGCCGTGCCTCCTGATCCTGCCGGCGAGCGCCTCGGCGGTCACCCCCTCGATGGGGGCCTCGCCTGCCGGGTAGATGTCGGTCAGGAGCAGTACGTCCGCGTCGTGGAACGCCTTGACGAAATCCTCGAAGAGTTCCTTGGTCCTGGAGTAGCGGTGCGGCTGGAACACCACCACCAGCCGCTTGTCGGCGAAGCCGGCCTTGGCCGCGGCAAGGGTCGCCCTCACCTCGGTGGGGTGATGCCCGTAGTCGTCCACCACCATGATCTGGTTCACTTCGCCCTTGAGGCTGAAGCGGCGCCCGACCCCGCCGAAGGAGGCGAATCCCTCCTGGATCGTCTCGAACGGGACGTCCAGCTCCATGGCGACGGCGATGGCCGCCAGGGCGTTCAGGACGTTGTGGGCGCCGGGCATGGAGAAGGTGATCTCGCCCAGCCGCACGCCCTTGTGGTGCGCCACGAAGCTGGTCGAGAAACCGGAGAGCCGGACGTCGGTGGCGCGGAAATCGGCCTGCGCCGAGAGGCCGTAGCTGGTGAACCGCTTCTTCACCCTCGGCAGGACGTCCGCCACGTTGCCGTTGTCCAGGCAGAGGACGGCGAGCCCGTAGAACGGCACCTTGTTGATGAACTCGACGAAGGTGTCCTTGATCTCCTCGATGCCGCTGTAGAAGTCGAGGTGGTCGGCGTCGATGTTGGTGACCACGGCGATGGTGGGGGAGAGCAGGAGAAAGGAGCCGTCCGACTCGTCCGCCTCGGCCACCAGGAACTGCCCCTGTCCCAGCCTCGCGTTGGTGCCGAGCGAATTGAGCCTGCCGCCGATGACGATGGTCGGGTCGATCCCCCCCTTGGACAGCAGCGTCGCCACCATCGAGGTTGTGGTGGTCTTGCCGTGGGTGCCGGCCACCGCGATGCCGTACTTCATGCGCATCAGTTCGGCCAGCATCTCCGCCCTCGGGATCACCGGAATCAGCCTCAGGTGCGCCTCGACCACCTCCGGGTTGTCCTCGTGCACGGCGCTGGAGATGACCACCACGTCGGCGCGCGCGACGTTCTCGGCGGCGTGGCCGAAGAAGATCTCGCCCCCAAGGCCCGCCAGGCGCTGCGTGATCTCGGAGCCGCGCAGGTCGGAGCCGGAGACCTTGTACCCCAGGTTCAGCAGCACCTCGGCGATCCCGCTCATGCCGATGCCGCCGATGCCGACGAAATGAATCTTCTCTATTTTTCCGTACACGGGAAACTCCTCTAAGCATGTTCTACGTTCTATGTTCTACGTTCTACGTTGTTTACAAAAACCTGTTCAACCCGCTGTTCAACCCGTTATTGCGCCGTTCTTCGATGCGACACGTATGTCTCGGAAAGCCATTAGTTCAGGGTTTTAACGTAGAACGTAGAACGGGTTCTGTATTACCGTAGAACGGGTTCTCGCACCATTGTGGCGACGATGGCCTGCGCCGCGTCGAGCTGCGCCAGGTCCCTTGCCTTCTTCTCCATCTCGGCGAGCTGCTCCGGATGCTCCATCAGGTTCTGCACCCGGGCCGCCAGCTCCTTGCCGGTCAGGTCCTCCTCGAGGAGCATCACCCCCGCCCCGCGCTTCACCAGGGACTCGGCGTTCTTCCTCTGGTGGTCGTCGGCCGCATACGGGTACGGGATGAAGATGCATCCCTTGCCGCAGGCGGTCACCTCGGCGATGGTGGTGGCGCCGGCCCGGCAGATCACCAGATCGGCGGCGCCGTAGGCGGTGGACATGTCTTCGATGAAGCTCACCACCTGGGCCTGCACCCCGAGCGCCCGGTAGCCGTCGCGCACCCGCGCCACGTCCTTCTCGCCGGTCTGATGGGTGATCCGCAGCCTCTGCTTCACGCTCTCCAGGTGCGGCAGGGCCTCCAGCAGGGCGGTGTTGATCCGCTTGGCCCCGGCGCTCCCGCCGAAAACGAGCACGCTGAAGGCGTCGCCGATGCTTCTCACCCGCTCATGGAATCCCCACAGGATCTCCTTGCGGATCGGGTTCCCCGTCATCTGCGTTTTCTTCTTGGGAAAGAAGCTCGCGGACTCCTCCATGGAGATGAAGACGCCGTCCACGAAGCGCCCGAGCAGCTTGTTGGTCAATCCCGGAGCCGCGTTCTGCTCGTGGATGAAGCGCCGGATCCCCATGCCGCGCGCGGCCAGGACGATCGGGGCGGAGGCGTACCCCCCCACTCCCAGCACGATGTCGGGGCGGAACTCCTTCAAGATCTTCCGGGACTGGGCGTAGCCGTACAGAAGGCGCCCGGCGCTCATGATCTTCTTGGCCGTCCCGAGCCCCTTCATCCCGCTCGCCGAGATCAGCTCCAGGCGGTAACCGAGCTTGGGAAGAAGCCGAGCCTCGATGCCGCGCTCGGTCCCGACGAAGAGGACCTCGTTCTCGGGTCCGCGGGCCAGGAACTCCTCGGCTACCGCGATCCCCGGGAAGAGATGCCCCCCGGTCCCCCCTCCTGCGATGATCAGCCTCATGACGGGTTCCCCCTCATGCGGGTGGAGACGTTCAGGAGCACGCCGACGGAGCAGAGCGTTATGATCAGCGAACTGCCGCCGTAGCTCAGAAACGGAAGGGCGATCCCCTTGGTCGGGAGCATCCCGGTCACGACGGCCATGTTGATGAACGCCTCCAGGCCGAGCAGGACCGCTATCCCGAAGGCGAGGAAACGCCCGAAACTGTCCTCGGCCGCGATCGCCACCCGGATGCTCCTCTGCACCAGCACCAGGAACATGCAGGCGATCACGATCACGCCGACGAACCCCATCTCCTCGCCCAGGACGGAGAGGATGAAGTCGGTGTGCGCCTCCGGCAGGTAGAAGAGTTTCTGCTTACCCTCGCCGAGCCCCTGGCCGAAGAAACCGCCGGTCCCGAGGGCGAGCCAGGACTGGATGATCTGGAAGCCGGTGTCGGTCGGGTCCTGCCACGGGTCGAGAAACGCCGTGATGCGGCGCATGCGGTACGCCTTGGTGAGCACCAGGTAGCAGATGCCGGGGAGCGCGATCAGCCCCATGCCGAGGATGTACTGCACGCGGGTGCCGGCCGCGAAGAGCATGACGATGGCGACTGCGAACATGGTGAGCGCGGCCCCCATGTCGTGCTGCGCCAGCAGGACGGCGATGAAGACCCCGAGAATCAGCATGTACGGGAAGAACCCGGACATGAACTGCTTCAGCTTGTCCTGCCTCTTCTCCAGCGAATAGGCCATGTAGATGATGAGCGCCACCTTGGCGAGTTCGGAGGGCTGGAAGTTGAACCCGGGGAGCCTGATCCAGCGGCTCGCACCCTTGGCGGTCCCGCCGATTCCCGGGATGAAGACCACGAGCAGCAGGAAGAAGCAGGTCAGAAAGAGCGGCACTGCGTACCTTCTCCAGACGTGGTAGTCGATGTGCATCGCCACCGCCATGCCGGCGAAGCCGAGCAGCGCGTAGAGCGACTGGCGCTTCAGGAAAAAGAACCCGTCGTGGAACTTCTTGGCCGCCATCACGGAGGACGCCGAATAGACCATGACCACACCGAAACAGGTGAGTGTCACCGCCATCAGCAGCACGATCATGTCGTACCCCTCCAGCTTCCTCACGCACCCTCCTCGGCTTTGGCGGCGCGGACCGCCGCCTTGAAGCGCTCGGCGCGCTCCTCGTAGTTCTTGAACATGTCGAAGCTGGAGCAGGCCGGCGAGAAGAGGACGACGCCGCCGGGAGCGGTCACCTTGCGTGCGATCTCAACCGCCTCCTCCAGCGTGTCGGCCAGGTGGGTCTGGGNNCATAGGAGCCCCCCTTGTCCTTGCCGCCGGCAATGAGCGTGATGCCGGACTCGAAGCTCTCCAGCGACTTCACCACGGAGCCGACGTTGGTCCCCTTGCTGTCCTCGTAGTAGTCGACGCCGTTCACCTGGGCCACGAACTCCATCCGGTGCGGCAGCCCCTTGAACTCCCTTACCGCCTGGTAGGCGCAGTCGCCGTCGCAGCACAAAAGGAGCGTGGAGGCGAGGCTGGCCATGATGTTGTCCAGGTTGTGCACCCCTTTGAGTTTGAAACCCTCGGTGCCGAAGCGAAGCACCTTCCCCTTGTGCGAGAAGGTGATGAAACCGTCGCGGTAGCTGATCCCCTCCTCCAGCTCGTGCAGGCGGCTCATCGGGAAGAGCTGCGACTTGAGCTTGCAGGCGCAGGCGGCCACCAGCGGGTCGTCCATGTTCAGGACGGCGAAGTCGTCGGCCGTCTGGTTCTCGAAGATGCGGAGCTTGGCGTCGATGTACTCCTGGAAGCTGTTGTAGCGGTCCAGGTGGTCCTCGGTCAGGTTCAGGAGCACGGCCACGTCGGGGCGGAAGCTCTCTATCCCCTCCAGCTGGAAGGAGGAGAGTTCGACCACGACCCGGTCCACGTCCTCGCCGCTGGAAGCGAGTTCTATGAGCGGGTTTCCGATGTTGCCGCCGACGAAGGTGTCGAAGCCGCAGGACTTGAAGATCTCGCCGATCAGCGTCGTGGTGGTGGTCTTCCCGTTGGTCCCGGTGATGGCGACCATCGGGGCCTTGATGAACCAGGAGGCGAGTTCGACCTCGCTCACAACGCGGCGCCTCTGGGAGCGGGCCATTTCCAGCGGCTTGATGTCCATCGGGACGCCCGGGGAGACGACGACCAGGTCCGCCATCAGGAAGCTGTACGGGACGTGGCGCCCCAGTTCGTAGTTGATCTCGAGGTCGGAGAGTTCGGCCAGGACGTCGGCGAGCGCCTCGTCGTCACGCATGTCGGTCACGGTGAGGAGCGCGCCCCGCTGCGCCAGGAAGCGGGCCACCGCCACGCCCGTCTTGGCGAGGCCTACGATCAGTATTTTCTTGTCCTTTAATTCCATAGCGGAACCCTTTTTATGCCCCTAGCGCATCTTCAGCGTCGAGATGGCGACCAGCGCCAGGATGATGGTAATGATCCAGAACCGGACGATGATCTTAGGCTCCGCCACACCCTTCAGCTCGAAATGGTGGTGTATCGGCGCCATCCTGAAGATCCGCTTGCCGCGGTACTTGTAAGAACCAACCTGGAAAATGACCGAAAGCGCCTCCACCACGAAGACGCCGCCGACTATCACCAGGAGGATTTCCTGCTTGGTCAGGACCGCCAGGGTCCCGAGCCCGCCCCCCAAGGAGAGCGACCCGACATCGCCCATGAAAACCTCGGCGGGATAGGAGTTGTACCAGAGAAAGCCGAGCCCGGCGCCCACCAGGGCGCCGCAGAGAACTGCCAGCTCCCCCGCCCCCGGGACGTACGGTATCTGCAGATAGCCGGAGAGCCTCGCGTTGCCGGCGATGTAGCAGAAAAGCAGATAGGTCCCCGCGTTGATGGAGACCGGGCCGATG
>DNJC01000013.1 GCA_003490025.1 Geobacter sp.
CCATCATTCCTGCCGCGATCCGCTTTCGCCTTTCAGGCTACGGCGGACAAGCCGCAAGGAAAGAGCAGATGATGTGCCTTCGGTTGGCCCTGTTGCTGGTTTTGTTGATTGCCTCGGCCTTGTCGGCTGCCAATGCCGCATCCCTTGCTTCCGGCCCGCAGCAGGGTGTAAAGGTAGCGGCATATTACGTCGAGATCAGCATCAGCGGCAAAAGGCTCACGCTCTTCGAGAAGAACGGAAGCGGCGAGCGGGTCCAGGTGGCGGAGTACCCGGTCGGCAGCGCGGTGCGCGGGCTCGACACCTACCCTCTGGGGCTCGGCAAGGTGACAGCCATACAGTTCAACCCGTGGTGGTACCCGACCCCGTACTCCAGGCAGGTTTTTCGCGGGCGGGGGATCGAGCTTCCCGCGGCTGTCCCGCCGGGACACCCGTTGAACTACATGGGGCCGTTCAAGATCGCCCTGTCGCACAAGACCTGGAAAGGGGCGATCTACAGGATACATGGCAACAACAACCCCAACCGGGTCGGGCGGCGGGTTACCGGAGGCTGTTTCGTGATGGACAACACCGAGGGGCTGGAGTTGGCGCACAGGATCGGTGTTGGGACAGAGGTGAATATACTGCCGTAGGAGAGGGGGCTGGAGTAGGGCGAGCGCTGTGTGGAGGCCATATGAACAGGGAAGGCGACCTTATCCTGCCTCACGGGGGCTTTCGGAAGTTGCGCGGTTTTGCGGTGGCGCTGGCGGCCTATGACGGGACCGTGATCTTTTGTGACCGGTTCGTGGACAAGCGGTCCCGGACCCATGATCAGATGGTGCAGGCCGCTCGCAGCGGCGTGCAGAACATAGCCGAGGGTTCGCTCGCTTCGGGGACGTCCAAGAAGACCGAGTTGAAGCTGACCAACGTGGCGCGTGCCAGTCTCGGGGAACTCATCAGGGATTACGAGGACTACCTGAGGCAGAACGGCTTGAGCATCTGGGACAAGGATTCCAGGCGAGTACGCGCCATGCGCGCGAGGCTCGCAGGGAAACTGAAGCCCGACTCTGACAGGTCGGACAGGTCGGACAGGTCGGACAGGTCGGACAGGTCGGAGTTTTTTGACGAACCTTTGCTTTCAGCGCTGTGTGCGCTGCGGAGCACCGGCCCCGAAATCTGCGCCAACATACTGCTCTGTCTGGCGCACCAGGCAAGCTACCTGCTAAGACGCCAGATCGAGCGCCTGGAGCAAGACTTCATGGACAAAGGCGGCTTCACCGAAAGGCTGTACCAGTACCGCAAGGACCACCGCTGACAGCTGCTACTTCATCATCTCCTGCAATTAAATGAAGGTAATCCTCCTCCGATAGGATCTGAACTCCCTTTGCTTTAGCATCGCTCATTTTTGATGCACCAACGTTTTCACCAGTGACAAGAATATTAGTTTTACCAGTAACAGATTTGCCTACCTTAGCACCCAATGCTTTTGCTTCTTTTTCCATGTCGTCACGACTTCCATGAGTCATAGAGCCTGTGAAAACAATTTGCTTGCCAGAAATTGGGCTGAGAGGTTTCTCTGTTTGTTCGACAAGCGGCGTACGCTCCAGGTTAAATCCTAAAGCATACAGCTCATCAAAAAGTGGTTTTACGCGTTTTAGACCTTTAATGACTATTGTAGCGGTTTTCTTTGCAAAACCTTCAACACTTACGATTTGCTCTTCGTTCAAATTGAAGACGTCATTTAGGTGGTAGTGGCTGAGCAGTTTCTCACAGTTTCCAGGACCTAAACGGAATACTCCGAAGGCGGTTAAAAAGCGCCAATCTTCAATCTTTTCAGCGCGGCTTCTGTTGAGTTGGTCTACTAAATTCTCCGATTGTTTTGGACCAAATCCCATATTTTCAAATTCTTTTGCACCAAGCTTGTAAATTCCAGGGACGGAACGAATGCCATTCTCATACATCCTTTCGATTGTTGCCGAGCCAAATAAATCCACATGACGGAGCATTTTAAAGAAATGTTCCATAGCATTTGCAATTTGTGCAGGACATCCAATATTGTTCGGGCAATAGAGATAATCGCCATCCATAACTACTTCTGAGCCGCAACTAGGGCACTCTTTCGGTATTTCGGCTTCGACAGGTGTGATAACAGCACCTATTTTAGGTATAACCTCTCCACTGCGTGTCAATTCAATTATCGCACCTGGTCCTATACCTTTATCATGCACCATTTTGTAATGGTGAGCTGTCGCCCGTTGAACAAGGGCCCCGCTCAGACGTGTAGGCTCGACTTTTGCGACAGGATTTACCCGTCCCGAACGAGATGTCTGTGGCAATACAGCGATAACCTTAACATGAGCGGCTTCAAGGTTTTCTTTGTAAGCAATTTGCCACGAGTGGTGGTGACGTGTGGCACCCATTCCCTTTTTCACTTCGTCATCGGTAATTTCAAGGATGACGCCATCCACGTCATATTCTACGGATGACCTAATCTTCAAGATGATCGCATCGAAATCACCTATCAATTCCTGCCAAGTTCCAACCCAAACTGGAAGCAACGCAAAAGGGAAAAAAACGGAGGCCTTGTCCCGGATTGCCTTTTCGGCGTGCTCCTCAAGTTCTTTTTCCTTGATAACGCTTGTTTGAAAGTTTCTAGGGTTTTCGAAATAGGGCTGAAGATTTTCGTCGAAGTAGCGCCTATTAACAACAATCTCGCCGGGCCCGAGACCACGTTTGCCATCATTTGCAACAGACAATCCCCTATCGAAGACACGCGAAATGTCTGTGCCTCTTCGACCGTCCCCACGGGTGTACAAGTGCTCTCCATCGTCGTAAGCGGCAAAGCCGTCCAATTTGGGAGTGACTTTAAATTCAAGTGCCTCGAAGTCCTTATTGATCTTCTTAGCCGCTTTCTGAATTCGAATCCCCCACTGTTCAATAGTTTTTTTTGTATAGGCTTTTTCCGTGGATAGCATTCGGACAGGTAATTCGACAGTTTTCCCGATAAAAGCCGCCTCTGGCTCCACTTTGTCCAGAAAAGGATGATTTGGATTCCGCATCCTGAGCTCAGCAATAAAAGTAAAATCGTATTCTGCATCCGATATAATCTGAAAGCCACCACGATATAGTGCATTGGCTATCTCTAGAAACTCGACTAACTGGTTATCTGTAAGTTCAGTTTCATCTATTTGACGCGCTGCAATCGCGTCGACTTGTTCTTCAGTGAGAGATCTGAGATCAATTCCTGAGTTTTTTAATATCGCTTTCTGGTCTTCTGTAAACATAGATACCTCTAATTATTCATTGTAATTCGGTTGTTAAGATTATTACATCCCCGGTAAAACAGTCAGCCGTCTGACCTCTCGACTTGGTTCCACGGAATTTAAACGGCAAGGGACTTCTTGTTGTCAGAATCCCTGTGTCCCCGTAGACGTCTGCACATCATTGAGAGCATCGGCGTGCTGTGGCGCATCTGGGAGAACTTGGCCAGGGGGCGCCCGGAAGATGGTCGCTACGGCGCCACCGGGGCGAACGATGCTTTATAGCACAGCGCGAAGTGGATTGGAACTGGCACGGATATAGCGCCTTGCTTTGGCCCTTCCATTCTGGTAACTATGTTGGGCCGCACCTTCCAGGTGGCGGCTCTTTTTTCGCCCCGGCTGCAGTGCTCTTCGCCGCATCCCTGCGGAAAAGCAAGCTTTCAAGAGGTTTTCATGCTCGACCTGTCACGTCTAAACCCCGAACAGCTGGCCGCTGTAAAACATATCGAGGGACCCCTCCTGGTCTTGGCCGGAGCGGGTTCCGGCAAGACCGGCGTCATCACCTACCGGATCGCCCACCTGATCCTGAACAAGCAGGTCCCGCCCGACAGCGTCCTCGCCGTCACCTTCACCAACAAGGCGGCCAAGGAGATGAAGGAGCGCGTGGAGCACCTGGTCGGCCGCAAGAACTGCAAGGGGATCGTCCTCTCCACCTTCCATTCCCTCGGCGTCCGCGTCCTCAAGAGGGACATCGAACGGCTGGGGTACAAGAAGAACTTCTCCATATACTCCACGGCCGACCAGGTGGGACTGGTGCGCCAGATCGTGCGCGAGGTCAACACCGACAGCAAGAAGTACGACGCCGAGAGCATCATCTGGCGCATCTCGGGCGCGAAGAACAAGCTGATTCCCCCGACCCAGTTCACCCCGAACCCGACCGACGACGTCGACATGATGGCCGCCCTGGTCTACCCGCGCTACCAGTCGGCGCTGAAGGCGTTCAACGCCATCGACTTCGACGACATCATCATGCTGACCGCGGAACTCCTGCAAAAGCACCCGCCGGTGCTGAAACACTGGCAGGAGCGCTTCAGGTACATCATGGTGGACGAGTACCAGGACACGAACTCCTCGCAGTATCTCCTGGTCAACCTGCTCGCCGCCGGCTGCGGCAACCTCTGCGTGGTGGGGGACGACGACCAGTCCATCTACGGCTGGCGCGGCGCCGATGTCGGGAACATCCTCGACTTCGAGAAGGATCACAAGGGATGCCGGACCATCAAGCTGGAGCAGAACTATCGCTCCACCGGGCACATCCTGGAAGCGGCGAACAGCGTGATCGGCAACAACAAGGTACGCAAGGAGAAGCGGCTCTGGACCGCCGCCGGGACCGGCCCGCTCATCGACCTCTGCATCGTGCAGGACGACGAGGAGGAGGCGACCACGGTCGTGGAGCGGATCCAGCTCGAGCGCTACAAGCGCGACGCCCCCTACAGCGAGTTCGCCATCCTGTACCGCACCAACGCCCAGAGCCGCGCCTTCGAGGAGCAGCTCCGCTTCGAGGACATCCCCTACGTCCTGGTCGGCGGCACGCAGTTCTTCGAGCGCAAAGAGGTCAAGGACTCCCTTTCCTACCTGAAGGTGATCGCCAACCCCCTGGACGAGGTGGCGCTGCTTCGCATCGTCAACTTCCCCAAGCGCGGCATCGGCGACGGCACCGTGATCCGGATCAACCAGTGGTCCCTGGAGACGGAGTGCCCGCTCTTCGAGGCGTTCGCGCGGGTGGGAGAGATAGAGGGGATCACCGACGCCATCAGGGAGAAGGTGCTCGCGTTCCACCGGACGCTTCTGGACGCCGCCGCGGCTTTCAAGGCGGAAGGGGGGCTTGCCGAAAAGGGGAAGGCGCTCTTCGAAAAGCTCCGCATCGAGGAGGAGATCTTCCGGACCATAGACGACCCCAAGGCCGCCCGCAGGAAGGTCGAGAACGTCGAGCAGATCATCAACTCCATGGCGGCCTACGAGGAGCGGGTGCCGCAGGCGACGCTGGGAGGCTTCATCGAGAAGGTGTCGCTCATGGACGAGGATCGCTTCTCCGGCAAGGACAAGAAGGACCACGGCAAGGACGCGGTGACGCTCATGTCGCTGCACTCCAGCAAGGGGCTGGAATTCCCGTTCGTGTTCCTGGTCGGGATGGAGGACGAGATCCTGCCGCACAAGCGGGCGATCTACGAGGACGACACCATCGACGAGGAGCGGCGCCTTTGCTACGTCGGCATCACCCGGGCGCGGCAGCAGCTGGTCATGACGCGGACCCTGTACCGGAAGAAGTACGGCAAGCTGGAGGAGCGGATGCCGTCGCGTTTCCTGGAGGAGATCCCGGGGACGGTCCTGAACGTGCGGCAAAGCGGAGTGGTGAAGGAAGTGACCCCGGAGGAGGCGGAGAAGAGCGCCGAGGGTTTCTTCGCCAGGATGAAGGCGATGATGGAGTAGGGGGACCCCCTCCGGCAAGGGGAGGGGGATCCGAGGTGGTGACGGGGAGCTGTGCCTCTACGGTTTGCCCAGGGTCTTCTGGCCCGGCTTCCACCCGAGCGGGCAGAGGGAGCCGGTCTGCAGCGCCTCAAGCACGCGCAGCGTCTCCTCGATGCTTCTCCCGACATCGAGGTTGTGCACCACCTGGTACTGGAGCACCCCCTGCGGGTCGATGATGTAGAGCGCGCGCAGGGCCACCCCTTCCTTCTCGTCCAGGCAGCCGTACTTGATGGCGGCCTCCTTCTTCAGGTCCGAAAGAAGCGGATAGCGCACGACGCCGAGGTCGCCGCTCTTGATCCAGGCAAGGTGCGAGAACTTGCTGTCAGTCGAGGCGCCGAGAACGACGCTGTTCAGCTTCTCGAACTCCGGCAGCGCGTCGTTGAACCCCCTGATCTCGGTGGGGCAGACGAAGGTGAAATCCATCGGGTAGAAAAAGAGCACCACCCACTTGCCGCGGTACTCTTCCAGCGTTATGTGCCGGAACTCTTTTCCGGCCGTGGTCCCGACCACCGCGTCGAGTGAGAACGCCGGAGCCGGTTCCCCCACCTTCGCCACCTGCTGCTGCGCCGCGGCGGCTGCCAGGGGGAGGGGGGTGGTGAAAACGGATAGTGCCAGTGCGGCAAACAGTGTCATGGTGGATATCTTCATCGATCGCTCCTGTGACCTCCGTGCTTGAGGTGCTGTTTCTGTATCTGCTACAATGCCAAGAGTGGCTACATGATACCTTCAAGCCATGGCGCGTCAACTCTGTGAGGAAAAACTTTTCACTTAAAACTTTGTGTGATATTGAAGAAGGATATTGCTGAGGTGACAAAATCCAAAACAAAAGGAGCAATACGGAAATGACTGAAGAAAAAAATCCGCAGGTCGTCATGGAGACCTCGATGGGAACCGTGAAAATCGAGCTTTTCAAAGATAAGGCACCGATATCCGTCCGCAACTTCCTTTCCTATGTCAAGGACGCTTACTACGACGGCACCATCTTCCACCGCGTCATCAAGAACTTCATGATCCAGGGCGGCGGCCTGGATGAAAATATGCTGCCTAAGAAGACCAAGTTCGCCATCAAGAACGAGGCGGGCAACGGCCTGAAGAACCTGCGCGGCACCCTCGCCATGGCGCGCACCAGCATGGTCGACAGCGCCACCTCGCAGTTCTTCGTCAACGTGGTGGACAACGCGTTCCTCGACCACGCCGGCAAGACCCCGGATCGTTTCGGCTACGCCGTTTTCGGGCAGGTGATCGAAGGGATGGATATTGTGGATGCGATACGCGACGTCAAGACCGGGAACAAGAACGGGCATCAGGACGTCCCCGTAGAGCCGGTCACCATCAACTCGATCCGTCTCGTGGAATAGTCCCGGAGTTTGCAAGACCGGGACTGCGGGAGGGTGTGCGACAGTGAACGGTTGGCCGTCAGGTCAGCCGTTCATTGCTTAAGTAGCGCGAGATGCGCCGTGATCTCCGGAATCTCGATGCCGTTCCCGTCGCGGGCGGAGAAAGCCTCGAGGGTGAAGCTGGTTGCGGCGACGTCGGTACCCGGTGAGACGCTGCAGTTGAGAGTGGCGAGCGGGCCGACTGTGAACCCGCCGGGATGGGTGATGTTCACCTGCACCGATGCGGCGGAGCCGTTGGTCGCGGGGAGATACGTCGCCCCGGCATAACTCCCGCTCGGCGCCGGGACCAGGACTCCCGGAGGGAGGAGGCCCCCCTCAGTCGAGGTGGGGAGGGTCACACCTTGTGGAAGATGCAGCGTGAACTGCGCCGCATAGAGAACCGCATCCGCCGTCGGCCCCTGGGAAGCGATCTGAAGACGCGCCGTTGCGGTTACCTGGTCCGGAGTCATTACCTTCCCTCCCGTGCCGCTCCCCTCTTTCGAGCCGGAGCCGCAGGCGGCAAGGAAGGCGCATACAAGAACCAGCCATACCGTTTTCATTTGTTCCTCCAGTAAACAAGTCGAGAGTTGCGCCGGGATGCGGAAAAGAAGAGTGTACCGGAAACTGTATTTGAATCAATTAATCTTGAGGCGGGCGGGTGGCAACCCGTGCTGGAATGATCGAAGTGGTCGGAATTGGTTTCATTTAATTATTGACAAAGAGGATTGGCAATTATACAATCCCGACCTTTAAGGCTACCTGCTGCACATATCGTAAGGGGGTTTTACCGTATGGAAATGAAGGACTTTATCTTTACCTCCGAGTCTGTCTCTGAAGGGCATCCGGACAAGGTCGCCGACCAGGTATCCGATGCCATCCTTGATGCCATTCTTGAGCAGGACCCGAAGTCCCGGGTGGCCTGTGAAACGATGGTGACAACGGGCATGGCTGTTATCGCCGGCGAGATCACCACCAACGCCATCATTGACTACCCGAAGATCGTCCGTGAAACCATCCGCGAAATCGGCTACAACGACTCGGCCATGGGGTTCGACTGGGAGACCTGCGCGATACTCACTTCGATCGATAAGCAGTCCCCCGACATCGCACAGGGCGTCACCGAAGGCGAGGGGATGTTCAAGGAGCAGGGCGCCGGCGACCAGGGGCTCATGTTCGGCTTTGCCTGCAACGAGACGGCGGAACTGATGCCGATGTCGATCCTGCTGGCACACAAGCTGGTGTCAAGGCTGGCCGATGTCCGCAAGAGCGGCGTGCTCGATTTCCTTCGTCCGGACTCCAAGTCGCAGGTTTCCATCCAGTACATAAACGACAAGCCGGTCCACGTCGACACCATCGTCATTTCGTCGCAGCACTCCCCGGAGGTCTCCTACGAGATGATCAAGGAAGGGATCATCGAGGAAGTCATCAAGAAGATCATCCCGGCGGACCTGATGGACGCGAAGACCAGGTTCCTGATCAACCCGACCGGCCGCTTCGTT
Organism: Geobacter sp.; assembly: GCA_003490025.1. GTDB lineage: Bacteria > Desulfobacterota > Desulfuromonadia > Geobacterales > Geobacteraceae > Geomonas. The sequence goes on from DNJC01000013.1 coordinate 8,641, forward strand.
ATCGGCGGTCCGATGGGTGACTGCGGGCTCACCGGCCGCAAGATCATCGTTGACAGCTACGGCGGGCACGGCGCCCACGGCGGCGGTGCGTTCTCCGGCAAGGACCCCTCCAAGGTGGACCGTTCCGCTGCCTACATGGGGCGCTACGTCGCGAAGAACCTTGTGGCTTCCGGCATCTGCGAGAAGTGCGAAGTGCAGGTGGCGTACGCCATCGGCGTCGCCGAGCCGGTCTCCGTCATGGTCGACTGCAACGGCACCGGTAAGATCCCGTCCAAGCGCATCTCCGAGATCGTGCGCGAGGTGTTCGACCTTCGTCCGCGCGCCATCATCGAGCAGCTCGACCTGCTGCGTCCGATCTACAAGAAGACCGCCGCCTACGGTCACTTCGGCCGCGAACTCCCCGAGTTCACCTGGGAGCGCACCGACAAGGCCGCAATCATCAGGGAAAAAGCGGGGCTGTAAGAGGCAGAAGCCGTTCTAGGTTCTACGTGTTGAGTGCCAGGAC
>DNJC01000093.1 GCA_003490025.1 Geobacter sp.
GCGGGAATCGCCTGGGGAGGGTCAGTAATGGCGCCTGATCACGAAGCCCCCCTTGGAGATCCGCGACTGCAGCCAGAGACCTAGCCACATCTTGATGACCCTGCGGGTCGCGGGGATGAGGAAGAAGATGCCGAGGAAATCGGTGAAGAAGCCGGGGGTGGTCAAAAGGACGCCGCCGATGAAGATCAGCGCTCCGTCCAGCATCTGCGCGGCGGGGAGCCTGCCGCGGGAGAGCTCGTCGCGGATCTGCGAGATGATCCTCCCCCCCTGGCTCCGCATCAGGCAGGCGCCGAGGAGGCTCATGAGGAGCAGGATGGCGACGGTGGCGACGCCGCCGATGATCGAGCCGACCTTGATGAGCAGGTAGATCTCGACCACCGGGACGATGAGGAATATCAGGAACAGTTTGAAGAACATGGAGTCGAGCCTATTTCTTCATGTCGATGCCGTAGCTCTTGATCTTGCGGTGCAGGTTGCTCCGCTCCAGTTCGATGGCGTCGGCGGTCCGGGAGACGTTCCAGTCGTTCTCCTCGAGCTTCTGGATGATGAACTCCCTCTCGAACTCCTCCCGCGCCTCGCGCAGGCTGGAGAGTTCCAGCACGCTGTCGAGCTTGCCGCCGCCGGACTCCCGGCCGCTCGTCTCCGCGCCGAAGTAGTCGGGGAGATGGTTCATGCTCACGGTGCCGCCCGGGGTCATGATCACCAGCCGCTCCAGGATGTTCTTCAGTTCCCTCACGTTACCCGGCCAGTCGTAGCGCTTGAGCGCCTCCATCGCCTCGGGGACGATCCGCTTAGGCTCTCTCCCCTCGCGCCTGCAGAACGCCTCGAGGAAATGGTCGGCGAGGAGCTGGATGTCATCGCGGCGCTCCCTAAGCGGCTGGACCTTGAAGGGTACCACGTTCAGGCGGTAGTAAAGGTCCTCGCGGAAGTTGCCGTTCTTGATCTCCTCCTCGAGGAGCTTGTTGGTCGCGGCGACGATCCGGACGTCGACCTCCAGCGTCCTGGTCCCCCCCACCCTCTCGAATTTCTTCTCCTGCAGGATGCGGAGCACCTTGGCCTGGGTCTTCAGCGACATGTCGCCGATCTCGTCCAGGAACAGGGTCCCCCCGTCGGCCAGGTCGAACTTCCCCTTTTTCTGCGCCACGGCGCCGGTGAAGGCGCCCCGCTCATGCCCGAAGAGTTCGCTCTCTATCAGCTCCTCGGGAATGGCGGCGCAGTTGATCTCGATGAACGGCTTGTCCCGGCGCAGGCTGTGGTAATGGACCGAACGGGCGACCAGTTCCTTCCCGGTGCCGTTCTCGCCGGTGATAAGGACCGACGCGTTGGTGGGGGCGACCAGCCGGATCTGCTCGCCGAGCTGAACCATGGCGGCGGAGTTGCCGATCATCTCGTGCCCCTGCAGCACCTGCCCGCGCAGCGTGTCGTTCTCCTCCTTGAGCCGGTTCATGGCCAGGGCGTTTTCCACCGTGACCACCACCTTCTCCAGCGAGAGAGGCTTCTCGATGAAGTCGTAGGCGCCCAGCTTGGTCGACTTGACGGCGGTCTCTATGGTGCCGTGACCGCTCATCATGATGACGTTCAAGGACGGGTGCAGCTCCTTCAGGCGCTGCAGCGTCTCGATACCGTCCATCCTCGGCATCCAGATGTCCAGCAGCACCAGTCCCGGGAGTTCCTTCATGCACATGGCGAGCGCCTCGGCGCCGTCGGCGGCGCAGACGGTCCGGTATCCCTCGTCCTCGAGGATGCCGGCCAGCGAGGAGCGGATCCCCTCTTCGTCGTCTACTATCAGAATGGTCTCGGTCATTAGGTTACCTGATTTGTCCTTTTGATGGGGGTTGGCCCGGAGATCACCCGGCAAGCCCTACCTCGCGAGCCAGTTCCTGCCAGGCGGGGAGGCTTCGCTCGATCATTGCCTTGTCGACGCAGTAGGCGATCCTGAAGAAGCCGGGAGCGCCGAAGCCGGCCCCGGGGACCAGCAGGATGCGGTGCTTCTGCGCCATCTTGACGAACTCGATGTCGTCGGCAAGCGGCGACTTCGGGAACAGGTAGAAGGCGCCGTCCGGCTTGACCATCTCGAACCCGAGCCCGGTGAGCGCGTCGTAGAGGATGTCGCGCTTTTGCTGGTAGGCGTTGATGTCGACGGAGACGTGCTGCAGCCCGGCGACCAGGCGCTGCATGAGCGCAGGGGCGTTCACGAAGCCGAGCACCCGGTTCGAGAAGACCGCTCCTTCCATGAACCGGTCGACGTCGTTCATCCTCGGGCTGGCGGCGAGGTAGCCGATCCGCTCGCCGGGAAGGGCCAGGTCCTTGCTGTGCGAGGTGACGATGACGGAGTTGCTGACGTAGCGGAAGATGTTGGGGACTTTCTTGCCGTCGTAGGAAATCCGCGCGTACGGCTCGTCGGAGATGACGCAGATCTGCGTGCCCAGCTCCTTCTCCTTGGCGGCCACCACCTCTCCGAGACCGGCCAACGTCTCGGCCGGGTAGATGACGCCGGTGGGGTTGTTGGGGGAGCAGATGATGATGGCGCGGGTCTTGACCGTGATGGCGTCGCCGATGGCGGGAAGGTCGAGCTGGAAGGTCTCCCGGTCGGTCCAGACCTCCACGGGGACGCCGCCGTGGTTGTCGATGTAGAAGCGGTACTCGACGAAGAACGGGGTGAGGATGATCACCTCGTCCCCCGGGTTCAGTATGGTCTTCAGCACCACGTTCAGCGCGCCGCCGGCGCCGCAGGTCATCACCACCTGGGTTCCCTGCACCGGGAGGTCGGAGGCGGCGGAGAGCATGCGCGCCACGGCGTTTCTCGTCTCCAGGTACCCCGCGTTGTTCATGTAGCGGTGCATCCCCGGGATCGGCGCCTGCGCCAGTTTCAGGAACTCGTCGTTAAATGCCTTGGGGGGTTCCACATCCGGGTTCCCCAGGGTGAAATCGTACACCTTGTCGGCGCCGAACTCCTTCCTGAGCTTCTCGCCCTCTTCGAACATCTTCCTGATCCATGACGATTTCTCTATGTATCCGGCTATCTTATCCGCAACGGGCATGAATCCCCCTCCTTGTTTTGGTGTCCCGTTTTATTAGCACATTACACCGGGCGGGGCAAGGCGTATTCCCCCCGAGGGGGAGCCAGCCAGAAGGAGGGGAAAAACCTGAGAAGCGAGAAGCTGTTACGCGGAGGACGCGGGGAAACCCCTCGGCGAGGGCTAATAAAGAAGGGGCGAGTCATCCGACCCGCCCCCTTTCCCTTATTACGGCCTCTTCTTCCCTACTTGCCGCAGCACTTCTTGTACTTGATACCGCTGCCGCAGCTGCAGGGATCGTTACGGCCGATCTTGGGAGCGGTCCTCACTATCGGCTGCTGTACCACGGCCTTGCCGTCGGTAAAGAACCAGCCGGCGCTCTCCTTCTTGAAGAGGGCGCGCTCGTGGTGCACCTTCTCCTCTCCCTTTTCCTTCCAGCGGGCGATGAACTCCACCTCGCCGGTCGTGTCGTCCTTGCCGCCGTTCCTGGTCGAGACGATCTCCAGTCCCTGCCACTCGGCGGTCTCCGCCCACTCCTTGGTCCCTTCGTGATCGTACCCCTGACGGTGCTTGGGGTGGGTGGTCTCGAATATGTAGTCGGTCTCGACATTGACATATGCCGAGTAGCGCGAACGCATCAGCGCCTCTGCCGTCTCCGCGGGACGCTCTCCCTTGATGATCGGCCGACAGCATTCAGCGTAGCCAAGACCGGTTCCACATGCACACTGCTCCATCTTGTTGCTCCTCCTGTCTCTGTTTGTCCTTGGTTCCTGCCTGTCGGGCTTCGTAGTCGGTCTGTCAGGCTTCGTAGTCGGCAGTCATCACTGCGGAACTCACGCTCCTCATGTACGCCGCGACTTCGTTTGCATGATAGGGATGCACCTGGTAGGCCTGCAGATCCTCAAGCGAGTCGAACTTGGTGAAAAGTCCGATGCTGGCGGACCTTTCGGAATGGATCAGGTCGACGCCGACTTCCAGATGGCGCAGCACCTCGATCTTCCCCTCCATGCTCAGCAGTTTCTCCTTCGCTTTCTGGACATTCTCAGGAGTCGCCTCCTTCAGCCTGAACAATACTATGTGCGTGATCATCGTTATCTCCCATCGAGTTGTGGTTGGTGCATCGGATACCATGTAATACATCGGCGCCAGCCTCCCTGTCAACGCCGGCCGAGTTTTTAATACAAAAATCCGTAAAAAAATGTTGCACGCTCATGGCATTGCTGCTATAAGGGACCAATCGGACCGCAATAGTCTTGTTTGGCATTTTTATGAAATGGGGGATGAAATGACTGGCATTTCGAAATTAATGAGTATACTTGTACTGGCCTCTTTAACCTTGGTCGCGCAGGTCCAGGCCGCGCAGAAGGTCGTCTTCGACACCGGGCACGGCGAGCGTTTCGTGGTCGGCGAGAAGGGGCCGTTGCAACTCTCCGGTCTGGCCGAGATTCTCCAGGGGCAGGGCATCCAGGTCGAGACGGTGGACCAGCCGTTTAGCGAGGCGAGCCTGGCAGGCGCCGACGCCCTGGTGATCAGCGGCGCATTTCAGCGCCTCCACCCGGCAGAGATAGATGCGGTGCTCCGCTTCGTGCAAAACGGCGGCAAGCTCGCCATCATGCTCCACATAGCCCCCCCGCTTGGCCCCCTGCTCGATCGGATGATGATCAGCTACACCAACGGGGTCATCCAGGAGCGGCAGAACGTCATCGACAATGACCCGCAGAGATTCAAGGTCAACCGCCTGGGGAGCCACCCAGTCCTCGCCGGCCTGCAGGAGTTCAGCCTGCACGGCGTCTGGGGGTTGATCAACAGGGACGAAAGCACCCGCATCATCGCTTCGAGCAGTCCGGAGGCGTGGATTGACATAGACCGCGACAAGATCCGGAAGAAAGAGGCAACGGCATCATTCGGGGTGGTGGTGGCGGGCGAACTCGGAAAGGGTGGATTCCTCGTCTTCGGTGACGACGCCATCTTCCAGAACAAGTTCCTGGACGAGAACAACGCGCAGTTGGCGACAAACCTGGCAAACTGGCTGAAGTAACCGGCAATCATCAACAGGAGGGAAACATGGCACAGGCATTGGAAATCTACAAGTGTGAGAGTTGCGGCAATATCGTTGAAGTATTCCATCCGGGCGCGGGCGAGCTGGTCTGCTGCGGCTCCGCGATGACCCTGCAGACGGAGAACACCGTGGACGCTTCGAAGGAGAAGCACGTACCGGTCATCGAGATCGGCAACGGCACCGTCACCGTCAAGGTCGGGAGCGTTGCGCACCCGATGGAGAGCGTCCACTACATCGAGTGGATCGAGCTGATCGCGGACGGCAAGATCTACAGGGCCCAGTTGCAGCCCGGTCAGGCGCCGGAGGCGACCTTCAACGTCACCGCTACCGACGTCAAGGCCCGCGAGTACTGCACTCTGCACGGGCAGTGGTCGGCGTAGGGAACGTTTTCGCAAAACCGGTCAAGAAGGGGGAAGGGCTTCGCGCCTTTCCCCCTTCTTTTTTGTCACGCCAAGCCGCAAAGTCGCAAAGAGAACCGGAAGAAAAACAGGGGATTAAATCCCGTTACGGCTACTACTATCGCAGCACCTTCAAGAACCGGGGATGTTCTTCCTTCATCGTCCGGAAGATGAGCGAGACCATATCGATGATGACTTCAGGGGAGAAGTTGTCGTGAAAGGGAACCACGACCTGGACCGTCAGCGCATCGCCCGTTTCCACAAACTTCACCATCGTGTATTCGGCGTTGAGGGTGTTGATCGTCTCCAGCATCGCCGGTTTTTTCTCCGGAGGAAATGCCAGGTACTTGAAGCAGATCAGGGTCACGTACCGGTCGCTGTCGTTGAAAAGCGCCATGAGTGAAACAGGGCCCACTTCTTCCAGGTTCTCGTTGACGACGTAGACAGTGTTGTCCTCATGGGTGTTTTTTCCAAGGGTGATGTCCTGCCTTTTCAGGAACTCCTCAAAGGCTGAAGCATTCTGTGCCATGTTTTCCTCCCGTAATTAAATTCAAATGCAATTGCTCCATAAAAAGAGAACGCCTCGGCGCTGAAATAAAGAGGGGAGAGGCCTTGACAAAGCTGTCCCCGCCCCCCAGACGGGGAGGGGGCTTGTGAGCGGAGACAGCCCTAAAAGCCGAACAGGCCCTTTATCTTGACTGCATTGTCGATAATGCTCGAAGCGGGGCTGTCACTCGGCTTCGCGGCCTGCCCCTGCCCGGCACTGCTTGCAGATTCCTTGCTGTACGCCTTCACTTCCTCGGGACAGTATTCCGCGAAATCCTCATAGTTGCTGCCGTTGACTTTCTTGCACATCGTCTTTGCCGTTGCGGACATGTCGATGTTACAGGTTTTCGCAATGGCGAGGTCGGAAGTGTCCTCGTACTTTGCCAGTTTTACAAAGGTGGCGGGGTCTTTTACCACGGCCTTGGCTATCGCCTTGCAGGCCAGTTTTTCCTTGCCGGTACAAGCGGCGCTTGGCCCGAAGAACCGGGGCGAGATCAGATCGACAGCTTTGAAGTTGGCAACTTCGCATTGCTCGGCGACGGCGGCGGTCATCTGTGACTTGGCCAATCCCATTATCTCGCCAAGGCTCTCCATTCCTTTGACAACAGGCGGTGCGGTTGTATCACACACAGCGCCGACCCGCTTGCCCTGGTAGGTCACCGTCATGGTGACCGCTTCCCCCTCGGAGCGGCCCACGATTTTCGTTTGTCCCTGGAAGCTGTTGGTACTGTAGGTCACTTCGCCTGCGCCGGTCGTCTCATTGTCGCCGCTGCCGCAACGCATCTTCCAGGTGGATTTTTTGCCGCTAGTTTTGATGTCGGTCATCTGGCAGTCTTCGTTCTGGCGCAGCAACTGCTGCGGGTCCTTGGTCCCCCCCGGGGGAAGACAGACCGTCATTACCGTCTCCGGAACAAAGCCCGCGCCTTGACCGTCAACCGTCCTGGTTGTGACGTCCCAGGTTTCGCCGGAAGCCCCGTAAACAGTCGCGGCGTAAAAAGATGTCACAACCAGCACCGGCACAATCCATAATCTGCTCATTTACCACCTCCGTAACCATCTGGTTTCTACACAAAGGTATCCGATCCCCCAGGTTCCCAAGCTCCAGCGTGGGAACCCGATGCGGCGGATTCACCACTGGGGGTGACACAGCCAGGCGCTGCAATGACAACAATGTTAACAAAAAAGAGTAAAATAGCATCCAGATGAAATTGCAGAGGCCTTGCTGCCAGTGCGAAAAATCGGCAATGACTGCAGTCAGTCAAGAAGGAGAGTACCATGGCTTGCTAAAAAGAGAACCATCAGGAGCATATTTGTGCTCTGACAGTCTCTAAACCCCGAATTACAACGACAGAAAGGGGGAAAGGCTTCTTGAGCCTTTCCCCCTCTTTTTTCCATGCCGAATAGCTTTTCTCCCCGCCCCTTCCCTCCCCTTGAAGGGGAGGGGGAGCCGGGATTTTCTTTTCGACTTTGCGTGAGCTGCCTGGCTCTTACCTGCCGCTGCGGCGGGCGGCGTGGTTGGTCGGGCGGTTGCCGCCCGGATGCTGATGCCGTTTCCCGGCAGCCCCCACTCCCTCGCGCCCGCCAGCCGGGGCGCCCGCGTTGCCCGCACCGCCCTGTTTACCGGAGATTACGGGCATGGGCACGCTCTTCCTGCCGCCTGCGGCGGCCCCAGGTTTAGCCGCCGCCGGTCTGGCTCCGGCCGGCTTTGCCGTGTTGTCCTTGCGGCGCTGCGGTTCGCGGGGCGGCCTGACGAACTCCGCGTCCTTCTTCGGCGCGGGGACCGCATAGTCGAATCCCTCCAGCCTGCGACGCTCGATCTTCGCACCCAGTACGCGCTCTATGCTCCGCACCATCGGTTCGTCCTCGCCGGTCACCAGGGTGAAGGCGTCGCCGGTCTTGGCGGCGCGGCCGGTCCGACCGATGCGGTGGGTGTACGCCTCGGGGGTGTCGGGGATGTCGTAATTGACGACGTGGGAGACCAGGGAGACGTCGATGCCGCGGGCCGCGATGTCGGTGGCGACCATGATCTGGTACGTGCCGTCACGGAAGCCGTCGAGCGCCGCCTGCCTCCTGTTCTGAGACAGGTTACCCTGCAGCGAGGTCGCCTTGTAGCCGCCCTTCTCCAGTTGCTCCCCCACCCTCTTCGCGCGGTGCTTGGTCTTGGTGAAGATGAGCACGCTCTCGGTGTCGGTGTGCTTCAAGAGCTCGAAGAGAAGCGGCGTCTTCAGGTGCTGGCCAACGGGGTAAAGCGCATGGGAGACGGTTGCTGCCGGCGCTGCCCGGTCAACCTGCACCGTCACCGGACGGCGCAGTATCTCGTGCGCCAGGATCCGGATGTCGTCCGGCATGGTGGCGGAGAACATAAGGTTCTGCCTCTTGCCGGGGAGCACCCTGAGGATCTTTTTGACGTCGGGCAAAAAGCCCATGTCGAACATCTGGTCGGCCTCATCCAGCACCAGGACCTCGACGCCGGAAAGGTCTACCGTCCCCTGGGAGATGTGGTCCAGCAGGCGCCCCGGGCAGGCGACGACGATGTCCACGCCTTCCTTGAGCTTCTTGATCTGGGTGTTTATGTTGACCCCGCCATAGACGGTGACACTTTTGAGACGGGTCAGTTTTCCCATGCTGTTGAGCGCTTCGTTGATCTGCTCGGCAAGCTCCCTGGTGGGGGCGATGACGAGCCCGCGGACGCGCCCGCGTTCCCCCTGGACAAGACGGTGCAGCATCGGCAGGCCGAACGCCGCGGTCTTTCCGGTTCCGGTCTGGGCAAGCCCCAGCACGTCCTGCCCGGCGATCACCGGGGGGATCGCCTGCAACTGGATGGGGGTCGGGGTGACATATCCCATCGCCTCAACGCCTGCCTGTACCTGGGGGTGCAAATTGAACTCTTTGAAATCCACTGTTACTCCTGTTTGTGTTTGTTCGAACCACAAAAAACCCCAGAAGCCTTAGAGGCCATTGGGGTCCGTGACTCATTAGATGCTGAACTATAACATGAATCGGCGGAAAGATGGGGTTTATTTAGCGGTTGGAGGTTTTTTGTTAATCAGAACCATGGGAGTTTTGGGAATGATGGGAAGAAGGGGAGGCATGGGAACCCACGAATACCGGAGCTGCACAGGACGACTGCGGCGGCCGTGCGCGCAGGCCCGGCCGCCGCTGCGTATCAGCGATGGTCTCTTTTATTGTCCCGATCGTCTTTTTTGTCACCACGGTGGTCGTTTGGGCGGTTGTACCGCTGCTCGTCCCTGCGGTCATGCTTGCGATCGGTTATCGCTGCGGGCCTGTGCCAGTTGCCACGGTAATGGTCCCTGTCGCGCAGGTAGCTGCGGTATTCGACGTCGCGGTAGTAACGGATCCGGTCGTAGTGGTGCCGGTGCAACCCGGGAGGAAGCCAGCTATACGAGACGGCTGCCCAAGGCCCCCGATAGGTGGTGGAACTATACCAATAGCCGCCACGGTACTGGTAGTAGCTGTTGCCTATGTAGACCATTTCATACGGCACCCCGACTGAAACGTAGAAACCCAGGGCCGGGGAGTAGATGAACTGGAGCGGTTCTGCAACGACCGCCTGCGGAGCATAGGCCGGGTACGCGGCCGGGTACGGGGTCGGGTACCCCGTCGTCACCACCGGGGCCGGAGCCACGGGGATGGGGACATCGACGTTCACGTTGAAATACACTCTCGCCTGTGCGGTGGCCGCTCCGGCAAGAACGACAATTACTGCTACTGCAATGGCTCCCTTTCTCATGGTGTTTCCCCTTTCTGATCGGATCGCAGTTTTCGGCTCTGCGATCTGTTTCCTTTGGCTTGTCGCGCTGTTGTCGTCTACAGTTACGAAAGTAGCAACGGAATGAGGAGTAAATGTGGAGCAAATGTGGAATTTAGCTCTCGGATGCCGGATGCGATGGAGTATTCGCCGCAGCTGTGCTACAAAAAAAGTGGTCGAAGTCTAACGAACGGTGGTCTTCATGAAGGCAAAGATAAAATACCGGCTCTTTTTCGCCATGCTGGCAGCAACCGGCGCCGTCGTCATCTGCATGTTCGTCATCATGCAGTGGAGCATCGGGCGCGGCTTCCTCTCCTATGTCAACACCATGGAACGGGACCGCTTCGAAAGGCTCGAACAGGTGCTGGAGCAGGCCTACCAGGTGAACGGCGGCTGGCAGTTCCTGCGGGACGACCCCTCCGCGTGGCCCCGGCTGGTCGATGCGACGCTCCCGCGTGAGGGTGGAGAACCGGAACGGATGGGGAGAAGGCACGGCAGACCACCTGGAGCCGATTTCGCCGACATGACCAGCCAGAAGCTCCCGCCGCGATTGGGCAACCGCTTCGAGTCGCGGGTGATGCTGCTCGACGCCGACCGCAGGCAGATAGCCGGGCCGCCGGTAAAGCAGGACCAGGTGGAGTTCAAGAAGATTTCGACCAACGGGCGGACAGTCGGCTACCTCGGCCTGCGCCCCAGGCAGCGCCTGACCGACACCCACCAGCTCCTCTTCGTGAAGAAGCAGAAACTCGCCCTCGGGATGGTCGCGGCCGTCATGCTGCTGATCTCCGCGGCGATTTCGCTCCCCCTGGCGAACCGCCTGGTGCTCCCAATCAGGAGGCTCGCCGCCTCCATGCATCGCCTCGCCTCGGGCGAATTCCAGACCAGGGTCGACGTGGGGCCCGAGGACGAGCTGGGACAGTTGGCCAGGGACTTCAACACGCTGGCGCTCTCGCTGGAGAACAACGAGCGGGCGCGGCGGCGCTGGGTGGCGGACATCTCGCACGAGCTGCGCACCCCGCTCTCCATTCTCCGCGGCGAGATCGAGGCGATCCAGGACGGCGTCCGCCAGGCTGGGCCGGACTCGATGCGCTCCCTCCATGGCGAGGTGATGCACCTGAGCCGGCTGGTTGAGGACCTGTACCAGATCTCGCTTTACGACGTGGGGGCGCTGAAATACAGAAAGGAATCGGTCGACCTGAAGGAGCTACTGGAAGACGCGCTGGAGTCGTTCGCCGGCGAATTCAGGCAAAAGGGGATCGAGCTGGCGGCCCAACTGTCGGAGGCAGGCCGCTTCGGCGCCTTTGCGGATCCCGACCGGCTGAACCAGCTGTTCAGCAACCTCCTGGACAACTCGCTCAAGTACACGGACGCGGGCGGGGAGTTGTCGGTCGGGCTGGAGCGACGAGGACCGGTTGCGGTGATAGAGTTTGCCGACACCGCGCCGGGCGTCGCGCCGGAGGACCTGGATCACATCTTCGACAGGCTGTTCAGGGTGGAAAGTTCCCGCAACCGCGCCCTGGGCGGCGCCGGGCTCGGCCTCGCCATCTGCAAGAACATCGTCGAGGCGCACGAGGGGGCCATCGCCGCCCTCCCCGCGCCCAAGGGCGGCGTGCTGATCAGGATCGAACTGCCGCTGACCGGGAGCAGGACATGACACAGACCATAATGATCGTGGAGGACGAGGAAAAGCTGGCGAGCCTTCTGGCGGATTACCTGAGGCAGTCGGGTTTCGAGACGGTCTGGATCGCGGACGGGAACTCCGTCGTCCCGCGCGTGAGGGAACGCCAGCCGGACCTGGTGCTGCTCGACCTGATGCTCCCGGGGCGCGACGGCCTCGACATCTGCAAGGAGATCCGGAGCTTCTCGCAGCTCCCCATCATCATGATCACGGCGAGGATCGAGGAGATCGACCGCCTGCTCGGCCTCGAGCTTGGCGCCGACGACTATGTCTGCAAGCCGTTCAGCCCGCGCGAGGTGGTGGCGCGGGTAAAGACCGTGCTGCGGCGCGCGGGCGACCATGCCGCACCGGTGACGGGAGGGCTCACCCTCGATCCGGACCGCTACCTGGCCCAGCTCAAGGGGCGCGACCTGGAGCTGACCGCCGTCGAGTTCAAACTGCTGCATTTCCTCTACCAGACCCCGGGACGGATCTACTCACGCTCCCAGCTCATGGACCGGATCTACCCGGACCAGCGTATCGTCAGCGACCGGACCATCGACAGCCATATCAAGAAGCTGCGCAAGAAGATTGCGGCCGTCGACCCGGACCGGGAGCTGATCTATTCCATCTACGGCGCAGGTTACAAGTACGAGCCGTCCTGACCTTCGTCGTCCCCCCCTACCCCACCCTGGTTTGCGTAAAACCAAAATATCGTTAAAGGTGGCGAATGTATTTGCCGATAGATGATTTGTCACGCGAACAAGCTGACATTAGAGAAGTTGTTTGGTACTGCCATATTGGTGCCTAAAGCAAACAGCAGATCGTTGCAAAAAACAATTTAAAGACAGCAGCCCCTCTTCCAAATCCAACCAGGTCCAGTTGCCCAAATTCTCAAAGCATGCCAAAGGGAGACAGCTTATGGAATGGTTCATGAACATGAAGGTACGGACCAAAATGGGTCTTGGGTTCGCGACGACACTCATCCTCTTCGCTGGTGCGATTGCGGTAACGTGCTTCAATCTCGAGAGGGTGAGAAGCCGTTCCGATCAGGTGGCAAGCGAATCCGTCCCTTACCTTATGAGCGCCTATGAGATGAATATCGCGACCATAAGGCTATCGGAGTATCTTACGGACATTTCCGCAACCCATAACACCGACGGTTTCAAGGAAGCCGAACTGATGGCGGCGGCGTTCCGGGAAGAACTGTTAAAGTACAAGGAGATGTTCACGAAAGAGAATGATGCAAAATCTCTCAGGGACATCGAGGCGTTGGGAGTAAGCTTCGACAAATTCTACGATACGGGTAAAAAGATGGCTCATGCCTACGTTTCACTGGGAATGGCGCAGGGAAACATGATGATGGAGAGCTTCGACAGGGATCGCGAGAAACTCTCCGCAGGAATTGAAAAGCTGCAAAAGTCCCAAGCGGACGAGGCTAAAGCGAACACCAGAGAAATCGTCGCGACTGTTCAGATGGTCTTCAAAGTGCTCATCGTAGCGTCCGGAGTGACAATCGCCCTGGGCATCCTGATCGCGGTCTTCGTAACCCGCAGCATCACCGGTCCGCTCCGGGATGCCGTGGAGTGCTCCAACAGGCTGGCGGAGGGGGACCTGACGGCCTCTATCGAGTCGAAAAGAACTGACGAAACAGGCCAGTTGCTGGCGGCCATGGGCAACATGTTGATCAAGCTGAGGGAAGTGGTTTCCGAGGTGAAGTCGGCAACGGACAATGTCGCCCAGGGGAGCCAGGAACTCTCCTCCAACTCCGAGGAGATGTCCCAGGGGGCGAGCGAGCAGGCGGCGGCGGCCGAGGAGGCCTCGTCCAGCATGGAGCAGATGACCTCCAACATCCGCCAGAATGCGGACAACGCCATCCAGACCGAGAAGATCGCCGTGAAATCGGCCCAGGACGCCAAGGAAGGGGGGAAAGCGGTCCAGGAAACCGTCCAGGCGATGAAGGAGATTGCGAGCAAGATCAACATCATCGAGGAGATCGCCCGGCAGACCAACCTGCTGGCCCTCAACGCCGCCATCGAGGCGGCGCGCGCGGGAGAGCACGGCAAGGGGTTCGCGGTGGTGGCGAGCGAGGTGAGAAAGCTTGCCGAACGGAGCCAGAAGGCGGCGGCCGAGATCTCGGAACTCTCATGCAACAGCGTCGAAATCGCCGAGAAGGCGGGTAACCTGCTCGCCAAAATGGTGCCTGACATCCAGAAGACCGCCGAGCTGGTCCAGGAGATCAGCGCTTCCAGCAAGGAGCAGGACACCGGCGCCGAGCAAATCAACAAGGCTATCCAGCAACTCGACATGGTCATCCAGGCAAACGCCAGCGCCTCGGAAGAGATGTCCTCGACCGCGGAGGAACTGGCTTCGCAGGCAGAGCAGTTGCAGGCGACGATCGCATTCTTCAACATCGGGGATACTAAAGGACAAGTGAAGCGTGTAACGAGCAAGCCTGCCAAGCAGCTGGCGAAGCTGACCTTCGGCAAAAGCTCGCGAGGCGGTGCAGCGCCTGTCGCTGCCAATGCCGTAGGCACCGACCTGCAGATGGACGAGGAATTCGAAAAGTTCTAGTTCCCGCAGCTTTGCTGCAAAACAAAAAAGCCGGGCCACGCCATGATGCGGGGTCCGGCTTTCTATTTCCTGATACCCATCCCCCTCCTGGCCTCCCCCTTGAAGGGGGAGGGACGCATGGCGGAAGATGGTACTAATCGGCTTCTACTTACTTGTATTGAAGCGTCTAGAGCAACTCCACCTCGCTCACCCTGACGATAAGGAGCGCCTGCCTAAAGCTCGCCGTCAGCTGCTGCCGGTACCGCTTCCACCACCCCCTGTCCAGCTCTTTCGTCATCACCTCGTAGATGACGATGTCGTCCTGGACGGTGGTTTCCTTGGTCTCCTTCCAGAGCCCGCGCGCGGGCGAGCGCATGTAGGTGGTTATGCCGCCGAAGCGCTCCGAGAGCTGGTCGCGCACCTTCAGGAACTCTTCCTGGGTGAAGGGCTGCCCCTCGTTGTCGTACAGCGGCAGCAGAATCTGGATCAGGTGCATGATGGTCCTCCTGGATTCGCAGGCGCACCACGGGACGGCTTAAGTCTCGCGCACGTCCCTGATCTCGAGCACGTGCGGCCGTATCGCCGCCACCAGCTTCTCCTTGTCGACCCCCTGCACCTTGAAGGTGTTCACCCAGGTGTCGCTTGTGCCGCCATCCACCTCGCTGAAGCCGAGGCCGACGATGTTGCCACCCGCCTCGAAGATGGTCTGGGTGACATCGGCCAGGGTCCCCTTGGCGCCGGTGGTGGAGACGGTGATGCGGACCCCCTGTCTGCGTCCGCCTAGAAGTTCCAGCAGGGTCTTGAAAAGATCCGACTCCGTGATGATCCCGACCAGTTCGCTTCCCCTCATCACCGGAAGCCCGCCGATCCTGCGGTCGACCATGACGCGAGCCGCCTCTTCCAGGGGGGTGTCCTCGGTGACGGTGATGACGTCGCGGGTCATGGTTTTTCCGACGGTCAGCTTGGCCAGGAGTTCGTGTATCTCCCAGATGGCAAGCGACGTCGCCGGGGAGGGGGAAGCCTGCAGCAGATCGCGGTCGGAGACGATGCCGACCAGGTTCCCGGCGGCATCCACCACGGGAAGCCGCCTGATCTTCCTGTCGGTCATCAGACGCAGGGCGTCGGTTACGGAAACCTCAGGAGTGACGGTTACAGGTTTTTGAGTCATCCGGTCTAGTACAAGCATTTGACACCCTCCTATGTATTTGACTGCGACAACCGGAAAGGCGCCGGTTCGTTCAAGCTACGGGCCAGGGTTCGAATTCCGTCAGCGCTGAGCACCCGGCGCTTCCTCCCCGGGAAGCGGTTGTTCCCGCGTCCCCGACTTCTTCATCATGTTGACCGCTTTTGCCTTTATCTCGACGGAACTGTTCACCATGTACTCGACATAGCTTTTGTACATGAAGACGAAGACCGCGACGAAAAAGGAGAGGAGTATCAGCCTTGAGAGAAGAGGGGATGGGATGTGGGAGGTCACTTTGAAGACGGCGACCAGGGCTGCGAAAAACCCTGCGATATAGAGCAGCGGCTTAAGCCATGGGAATCGGGCGCAAAGCTCGGCGAACTTGCCGGAGGGAGCTTCGGCGGCGGGGGTCGCGGCGGCGGACTGATCCGTCGCGGGCGAGGCGGCCTCGGCCGCCTGGGGCGCGGCTTCGTCCGCCTTGGCGGGAGCCTTCTTCGGCTCCTCGTGTATCACCTTCATGCTTGAGCGGTACTTGGCCGGAACGGATTCGAGCTTGTTGGTCATGCTGATCACCCCACGGCTGTCCTTGTACTGGTAGTAATCGGCCAGCAGTCGGGAGGGTGCTGCGAGGTTGAGACAAAACAGGGTAAACAGTGCGGTGAAAAGCGTAGTCTTGGTCACGTTACACCCCTTTGCAGTGATGAGTGACCGGGTACGCGGTCAGCTAGCGGTCCCGGCCCAAAAGCTTATCTGCCCCTTCTCAGATCCCTCTCCGTCAGGAGGGAAGCAGCCCTTCGACCAGGTCGAGCACGGCCTCGTCCCGGTTCAGCGTGTAGATGTGCACGCCCGGGACCCCCGCGGCGAGAAGTTCCTGCGCCTGCCTTTTGGCGTATGCGACGCCAAGCCGCTGCACGGCGGCTGGGCCGCCGCTGCGGTCCGCCTCCTCCAGTTGCGCCAGGTAGGCGGGGGGGAGCGCGGCGCCGCACAGCGAGACTATGCGCCTGATCACCTTGAGGCTCACCACGGGGATGATACCGGGAATGATAGGCTTGTCAATTCCGATGGCCCGCGCACGCTTGACAAACTCGAAATAGTGGCTGTTCTCGAAAAAGAGCTGGGTAATGGCGAAATCGCCACCCGAATTCAGCTTGAGTTTCAGGTACTTCAGGTCCGTCTCCGGGTCCACCGCCTCGGGGTGCGTTTCCGGGTATCCGGCCACGCCGATTCCCATCCGGGGATGGGTCTCCCTGATGAAGGAGGCGAGGTCGCAGGCGTGCAGGAGCGTGCGGCAGGCGGAGAACTCGGGGGGCGCATCGACGGGGAGGTCGCCGCGCAGCGCCAGGACGTTGTTGACCCCGGCCAGCGCCAGGTTGTCCAGGAACTGCTGGAGGTCGCCGCGGTACGAGCCGATGCAGGTGAGATGCGCCATGGTCTCCATGCCGTACTCGTTTTTGAGCCGGCTCACGATCTCAAGCGTCTCCCCCTTGCTGCTTCCGCCGGCGCCGTAGGTGACCGAGGCGAAGAGGGGCTCAAGCCTCGACAGCCTTTCTGCGACCGCAAAGAAAGCCGGCCACTCGTTTTTGTCCTTGGGTGGAAAGAACTCAAGGGAGATGAACTGCCTCCCCTGGTTGATCTTGTCGATAATCCTCATGTACTCTCCGCGTAACCTGAAACGGCATCTGGCTTGGAATAAGAGCACACATTGCCATATTAAAGCCGGAAAATAAACTTTTTTGTCGCTCTCCCGCCCGAAAACAGGGCTGCGCCCCACCAGACGCAAAAAATCAATTGCCCGGATGGTGCCAGAAATGATATACATGCAAGGTTCATGACCACGGGGACATCCTGTGGTTTTTTCATTTCGTAAAAGGGAGCAGGAACATGGTCACCGCATCAAACGTCACCCTCGCCTACGGCAAGAGGGTTCTCTTCAAGGACGTAAACATAAAATTCACGCCAGGCAACTGCTACGGCCTGATCGGCGCCAACGGCGCCGGGAAATCGACCTTCCTGAAGATCCTGTCGGGCGAGATCGATCCGGACAAGGGGGACATCTCCGTCGGCAAGGGGAGGATCGCCGTCCTGAAGCAGGACCAGTTCGCCTACGACGAGCAGACGGTGTTCAACACGGTCATCATGGGGCACAAGAAGCTCTACGACGTGATGGCGGAGCGCGAGGCGATCTACTCCAAGCCGGAATTCTCCGAGGAGGACGGGATCCGCTCCGCCGACCTCGAGGCGGAATTCGCCGAGATGAACGGCTACGAGGCCGAGTCGGAGGCAGCGGTGCTTCTGAACGGGCTCGGGATCACGGAGGAGATGCGCGGCAAGCTGATGAAGGAGCTGGAGGGCGGCGAGAAGGTCCGCGTGCTTCTGGCCCAGGCGCTCTTCGGCAACCCCGACGTGCTCCTTCTGGACGAGCCGACCAACCACCTCGACCTGAAGAGCATCTCCTGGCTTGAGGAGTTCCTGTACCGCTTCACAAACACGGTCATCGTGGTTTCCCACGACCGCCACTTCCTGAACCAGGTATGCACGCACATAGCCGACATCGACTTCAGCCGCATCCAGGTCTACGTCGGCAACTACGACTTCTGGTACCAGGCGAGCAACCTGCACCTGAAACAGCGCCAGGACGACGCCAAGAAGACGCAGGACAAGGCCGCCGAGCTGAAGGAGTTCATCCAGCGCTTCTCCTCCAACGCCTCCAAGGCAAAACAGGCGACCTCCAGGAAGAAGCTCCTCGAGAAGCTGACCATCGAGGACATGCCGGTCTCCTCCAGGAAGTACCCCTACGTGGTGTTCAAGCCGGAGCGCGCCTGCGGCGACATCATCCTCGAGATCAAGGGGCTTTCCAAGCAGGTGGACGGCATCCAGATCTTCAAGGACCTGGACCTGGTCGTCAGGAAAGGGGACAAGATCGCCTTCGTCGGCGGGAACTCGCTCGCCAAGACCACGCTGTTCCAGATCCTCGCCGGGGAGCTGGAGCCCGACGAGGGGACCTTCCGCTGGGGGATCACCATCACCCACGCCTACTTCCCGAAGGAGAACGGCGACTACTTCAAAAGCGACCTGAACCTGATCGAGTGGCTCGGCCAGTACTCCCCCCCCACCGAAGGCGAGAGCTTCGCCCGCGGCTTCTTGGGGCGGATGCTCTTCTCCGGCGACGAGGCCCTCAAGAAGACCAGCGTCCTTTCGGGTGGGGAGCGGGTCCGCTGCATGCTTTCCAAGATGATGCTGGCGGGCGCCAACGCGCTGATCCTGGACGAGCCGACCAACCATCTGGACCTGGAATCGATCACCGCGCTGAACAACGGCCTGATCTCCTACTCGGAGGTGGTCCTCTTCGCCTCTCACGACCACGAGTTCGTCTCCACCGTGGCGAACAGGATCATCGAGATCACGCCGAACGGCATCATCGACCGCGACATGAACTTCGATGACTACCTGGAGGACGCCGATGTCATGGCGCTGCGCGACCAGCTCTGCAACGGGCACGCGGAGCTGAGCCTGTAGCATCCGGCGGCAGGCGGACAAGCAACAAATAGCAAAGGGGGCTCCCGGCATGGGAGCCCCCTTTTTTTGTTCTTATCTCCTCGCCCTCCGGGAGAGGGTGCTAGTCCATCTTCCCGCCCCCGGAGGGCGAGGGTCAGGGAGGGGGAAGATCATCTGTCATGCGCTGCCCCCCTCCCGGCCTCCCCCCTCCGGGGGGAGGAGAAGTACTTTGCTTCCCAAGCTGGAGCTCGGGAATCAGGGGGCTGGGAGAGGGGTTATCTGCAGGAAGTTCCGCACCCCGGTGAAGACGATCTGCGCGGCGAGGGCTGCGACGAAGAGCCCGGTCAGCTTGCTGAGGATGGTGATCCCCTTCTTGCCGACGATGTGCTCGATGAACGAGGCGCAGACCAGGAGCACGCCCACGCAAAGCACCGCCGCAGCAAGGGCCGTGAGCCCCACGAAGACCTGCCAGTTGTGCTGCACCTCGGCCCCCATGACCAGCAGGGCGCCGGTAGTGCCGGGGCCGACCGTGACCGGTATGGCAAGGGGAACGACCGAGATGGCGCCGCGTTTCTCGCTGGGAGGGGCGCTGTCGTCGCCGTGGACCATCTGTACGGCCGAGAGGAAGAGGAGGCTCCCTGCGCCGATCCGGAAGGAGTCGAGCGTGATGCCGAAAAGCGAGAAGAGCGTGTTGCCGAAGGAATAGAGGACGAAGCAGGCGACCAGGACTGCCAGGGTCACCCTGAAGGCCGTAACGCGGCGCTCGGCAGGGGTGAGTTCCGGCGTCATCGCGAGAAAGGTGGAGAGGACGAAGAACGGAGTCAGCAGGAAGAAAAACCTGATCCACACGGTGAAGAAAAATTCCGAATAAGCTTCCATCCTGTAACTGCGTCTCCTTTGAACTTAAGAGTTCACCACAGAGGAGACAGAGGAATCACGGGAAGGGCGCCCGAAGGAGGCTGCCCTGAAGAAGTACGCCCCCCGGCCGACGCCCTCACCCCTACCCTCTCCCGGAGGGCGAGGGAGGGATGGACTGAGCCGACATGAGCTTGGGGGGGCTTTGCGTTTCCTCTGTGTCCTCTGTGGCGAGGCTTTCGTTATTCAGCTACCTTCAGCACGATCTTGCCGAAGTGCTTGTCTTCTTCCATCATCTTGTGTGCTTGAACCACCTGGTCGATCGGGAATACCTTTTCGATGATCGGCACGATGGTCCGGTCGGCGAACTTGGGCATGGCGCGACGCACGAACTCCGCAGCGATCTCCCCCTTCTCGGAGACCGGACGGGAACGGAGCACGCTCCCGATGATCTGCTGACGCTTCACCATCATGAGCGCCAGGTTCAACTCGGCCTTGATGCCGGAGATGACCCCGATGACGACGAGCCTCCCTTTGTAGCCGAGCGAGTTCATGTTGGGGGCGAGGTACTTGGCGCCGACATGGTCGAGGATGACGTCCACACCTTTCTTGTTGGTGAACTCCTTGATGATCTCGGTGAAATCGGGGTTCTCCCTGAAGTTGATCACCAGGTCCGCACCCAGCGCCTTCACCCGCTCCATCTTCTCGGGAGACGCGGTCACGATCAGCTTGGACTTAGGCGCCAGCGCCTTGCAGAGCTGTATGGCAGCCGTGTTGACGCCGCCACCGCCGCCGTGAAGCAGGGCGGTCTCGCCATCCTGCAGCCCGCCGATCATGAATACGTTGAGGAACGCGGTGATGTACGACTCGCAGATGCAGGCAGCCTCCTCGAAACTGACCGATTCCGGGATCGGCATCAGGTGGTTGGCATAGGCAACCGCGTACTCGGCATAACCGCCGCCGCCCACCAGCGAGACGACCCGGTCGCCTTTTTTCCAGCCGGTCGCTCCCGGCCCCAGTTCCTCGACGACGCCGGAGACCTCGAGACCGAGGATGTCGGAGTCGCCCGGAGGAGGAGGATATTTCCCTTCCCTCTGCACCAGGTCGGGACGGTTTATGGAGGTGGCGTGGACACGGATCAGGACCTCGTTTTCCTTGGGCACAGGCCTTGCGACCTCTCCCACCTTCAACACCTCGACACCGCCGAAGCCTGCCATCAATACAGCTTTCATCTCGTCTCCCTCCTTCATATTTGATAAATTCATGTCACTCAGGCGCAGACAGCGATACCGTATACAGGCGCACACTATCTCAGAAATGGGCTGCACTTATCAAATGGATTTTTACCAAGGCAGGAAAAAAGTCAGCGGAATTTGATCGCGGTCCCTTTTGCCTTCATCTCGCTGGTGGGGAAGAAGATATATGTGTCCATCTCGACCGTCACTTCCGGAAGGATCACGGCATCGGCCCCGATCTTCGCCGCCTCGGCACGCAGGGCATCATTGGCCCAGTTATAGTCGGCTGGGCTCAGATCCGAGCGGGAGCCGTAGCGGGTCCGGTGTACCTCGATGGTGCCGACTTTCTGGTACGGCCGCAGCAACTCGTCCTGCCTCAGTATCGGAGGAGCGTCGGCCTTTACGGCGGGCGTCGTGGCGCAACCGCAGTTGACCAGTATGGCACAGAGCAGAAAAAGCACTGGCAATAACGGCTTCCATCTCTTGCAGATCCTGTCCATTCTCACTCCCGTCCGGGCCAAACGCCCGCAGTCCGTTGGTCGGAACACAGTTTAACTGCCATTTTCTCACTTTACAACACTCTTTTGGCCGTGATAGTATTTCGCGTTTCAATCACAAAAAGATCGGAAAGGAAGCAGATCATGTCAGGCCACAATAAATGGAGTACCATCAAGCACAAGAAGGGCGCCGCCGATGCCAAGCGTGGCAAGGTGTTCACCAAGATCATCAAGGAAATAACCGTTGCAGCGAAACTCGGTGGCGGCGACCCGGACGGCAACCCGCGCCTGAGGACTGCTATAGATAAGGCAAAAGCCGAGAACATGCCTAAGGACAACGTCGAGCGCGCCATCAAGAAGGGCGTGGGCGGCCTGGAAGGGACCACCTACGAGGAGACCACCTACGAAGGGTACGGCCCCGGCGGCACCGCCGTTCTGGTCGAGGTCATGACCGACAACCGTAACCGCACCGTCTCCGATGTCAGGAGCACCTTCACCAAGTGCAACGGCAACATGGGCGAGTCCGGCTGCGTCTCCTGGCTCTTCGACAAGAAGGGTCTGCTGGTTTTCCCGAAGACCATCGATTTCGATAAACTGTTCGAGGCGTCCATCGAGGCGGGAGCCGACGACGTGGTCGACGAAGAAGAGCAGTACGAGGTGCTGACCGACCCCACCGCCTTCCACCAGGTGAAGACAGCGCTCGAGGCGGCAGGGTTCAAGTCCGAGTCCGCCGAGATCACCATGATCCCGCAGACCATGGTGAAACTGGAAGGGAAGAATGCAGAGAACATGCTGAAGCTGATGGACCGTCTGGAGGACAACGACGACGTTCAGAACGTGTACGCCAACTTCGACATCTCCATGGAAGAGATGGAAAAGATGATGTAGCAAAGGCATGGTCTTTCGTGGTACTAAAAGCGCGGGGAATCCTCCCCGCGCTTTTTTTAAACCCAAAACCATTGGCCACGGAGAAAATCTGAGGACTTCTGAGAGAATCGAAAGCAGACTTAAAACCCTTTCTGGCCGTTTTTTGCCTTTCCTCAGATTTTCTCCGATTTTCTCCGTGGCCAATGGTTTTCAGGATTTTTATGATCATCCTCGGCATAGACCCCGGGTCGCGCAAGACCGGCTACGGCATCATATCGAAGCAGGGCAACCGTCTGATCCATGTGGACAACGGCGCCATCTTCACGCAGAGCGCCAAGGACTTCCCGCAGCGGCTGGAGCAGATCTTCACCGGGCTTTCGGCGATCATAGCGCAGTACCGTCCGGACGCCGTCGCAGTTGAGGACGTCTTTCTCGCCAAGAACGCGCAGAGCGCGCTGAAACTCGGACAGGCGCGCGGTGCCGCCATCGTCGCCGCGGTGAACGTCGGGCTGCCGGTCCACGAATATACCGCCATGCAGGTGAAGCAGGCGGTGGTCGGGACCGGGAGGGCCGAAAAGGCGCAGGTGCAGCAGATGATCAAGGCGCTTTTGAACCTTCCCGAGGTGGCGCAGGAAGACGCATCCGACGCCCTGGCGGTCGCCATCTGCCACGCCCACTCCGCCGGCATGAACAGCCTATTGAAGAGGTAGGGGCGAATAATCATTCGCCCCTACGCCGCGATGCAGAACAGATACAGGAGCCGACATGATCGCCCTTCTCACCGGCAAGATCGCCTACAAGTCGCCCGACTACATAATCCTTGACGTCAACGGCGTCGGCTACCAGGTCCACATCCCCTTCTCGACCTACTACGCCCTCCCCGCCGAGGGAGGCGCCGTCTCCCTGCAGATCCACACCTCGGTGAAAGAGGATGCGATCAACCTGTACGGTTTCCGCACCCAGCTGGAAAAGGAAATGTTCCAGCTCCTGATCGGCGTTTCCGGTGTCGGGCCGAAACTGGCCACCGGCATCCTCTCCAACAGCGAGCCCGTCGAGCTGGCGAACTCGCTGGTGGACGGCAACCTCGCCAGGCTCTCCGCCATCCCCGGGATAGGGAAGAAGACCGCGGAACGCCTTGTGCTGGAACTCAAGGAAAAGGTGAAAAAAATGGGGATGGCCCAGGCGCAGCCCGGCGCCGCGTCCGTCCCGGCGAAGCAGGAGATCCGCGACGACGTCATCTCCGCACTGATAAACCTTGGCTACAAGGAATCGGCGGTGCAGAAGGCGCTGGCCGAGTTGAAAGTGACTGAGGACGCCACGGTTGAGTCGCTGCTCAAGCAGGCGTTGAAGGTGCTGATGAAATAACAGAAAGACGGGACAATTTCTTACACAACTGCAACCTGTAATCCTGCCTGTGAAGCAGCAGCACACTGTTTGGCGTCTGCCGGTCCTGTATCAGGGGTGACTTTCCCGCTCTTCAAGAACAATCTGACTCAGGGCAACTCCATCAACGACCAGGGGTTGGACGCTACGGCGTTTCCAGGAGGGCAGGTCCTCACCGATGGGAACTATATCCGCTATTGCTTTTCCGTTACGCGTAATGCGGACCGATTCGCCCGACTCCACGATATCGAAATACTGCTTTGCATGGCTGCGCAATTCTGAAAAGGTCGCTTGTTTCATGATGGCCCCTCCTTGTGCAAGTACCTCCAGACGTACAATATTATCTTTTAAAAGTCCAGTCCCCTCTCCCGCCGGGAGAGGGTTAGGGTGAGGGCGATGCCTTCAGCACTCAGCAGCCAGTAGCAAGAACTCCGAGAGGACGGACGCCCTCACCCCGCCCCTCTCCCAAAGGGCGAGGGAGGTACTCTTCAGAGGTAGTGCTCCAGACCTTGTTCAACTGCCCACGAATAGGACGTCTTGACCTTTACCTCCAACTGTTATAGTTTGACCCCTTGCATCCTAATGGCTTTACCCCGCATGGAGAGGTATGACCCGCCTTATCACCGCCGATAAAATCGAAGACGACGTCCTGGAAGCGTCGCTGCGCCCGCGGGCGCTCGCCGACTACGTGGGTCAGGAGAAGGCGAAGGGAAATCTCGGCCTTTTCATCGACGCCGCCCGAGGCAGGGGCGAGGCGCTCGACCACGTGCTCCTGTACGGTCCGCCGGGACTGGGGAAGACCACGCTGGCCAACATCATCGCCTGCGAGATGGGGGTCAACATCAAGTCGACCTCCGGTCCGGTGATCGAGCGGCCGGGCGACCTGGCGGCGATCCTCACCAACCTGGAACAGCACGACGTCCTCTTCATCGACGAGATCCACCGTCTCTCCCACGTGGTTGAGGAGATCCTGTATCCCGCCATGGAGGATTTCCAGCTCGACATCATCATCGGCCAGGGGCCGAGCGCCCGGACCATCAAGCTAGATCTTCCGAAATTCACGCTGGTCGGCGCCACCACCCGGGCCGGACTCCTCTCCTCGCCGCTTCGGGACCGCTTCGGTGTCATCTCTCGGCTGGAGTTCTACACCCACGACGAACTCGCCTTCATCATCACCCGTTCCGCACGCATCTTCGGGATGGCCATCGCAGCGGACGGCGCCATGGAACTGGCGCGCCGCAGCCGGGGAACGCCCAGGATCGCCAACCGTCTGCTGCGCCGCGTGCGCGACTTCGCGCAGGTGAGGGCCGACGGCGTGATTACCCGCCTGGTCGCGGACCAGGCGTTAGCGATGCTGGAGATCGACGAAATGGGGTTCGACACCATGGACCGGGCGATACTTTTGACCATCATCGACAAGTTCGGCGGCGGTCCGGTGGGGCTGGATACCATTGCGGCGGCGATCAGCGAGGAGAGCGACACCATCGAGGACGTCTACGAGCCGTTCCTGATCCAGAACGGTTTCCTGAACCGCACCCCGCGCGGGCGCGTGGCGACCGCCGCAGCCTACAGCCACTTTGGGCGGATCGCTCCCGAGCCGCCACAGGGCAAACTTTTTTAAACCAATTGACAATTGGTGTCATACACAGGAAGGATTACTTTTAGAGGAATGTGGGATTGACAGTGGAGGGCTGGCAGTGTGTTTTGCATTGTCAATTGTCAATTGTCCATTGTCAATTGGTGTCGTATGCAGCTTATCTTTGATTTTCCCGTCGTCTCGCGCTTCGGGTTTGAGAACTTCGTCGTCTGCGGCGGCAACAAGACTGCCTTCCAGTTCGCCCAAAAACTCGCCTCGGACGGGACGGAGAACCTGCTCTACATCTACGGCCCCGAAGGATCCGGCAAGACCCACCTGCTCACCGCCCTCTCCACCTCCCTCGACGGCACGTACTTCTCCTTCCGTGACGCGGACACGCTCTACAAGGGCGACTACCGCAGCGAAGGCCCTTCCAGGCTCGCCGACCATTTCCACGACGCGAAGGCGCTGATCCTGGATGACCTGCACCTGCTTCCCGATTACCAGGAAGTGAGGGTGGAGCTTTGGGAGCTGTTCAACGCCTTTTACAGCTCGGGGAGGAAGATCGCCATCTCGGGGCTTACTCCGCCCAAGGAGTTGCCGCACCTGGACGGACACCTGACCAGCCGCCTGCTCTGGGGACTGGTGGCGCGTATGGACGTCTCCGACGACGAATCTAGAAGGATGATATTGAAAAAGCTCGCCGAGGACCGGCAGATGGCGCTTCCGGACGATGTCATCGACCAGATGCTTTTAAGGGTGAGGCGCGACATCCCGTCCCTGGTGTACGCGCTGGAATCAATCAACAGGTATGCGATCTCTGTGAAAAGGAAAGTGAGTTTAAAGTTGGCTAAGGAAGCACTGGGGCTGATGCATGTAGATTAAGATGAAGACCTAAGGCTGCATTCCTTCCCCCTCTCCCCCTGGGAGAGGGACGGGGTGAGGGCGTTGCGTTCGGCGAGATGCAGCAGATCTAAAGGCTCCCTCACCCGGCCTTCGGCCACCCTCTCCCGGAGGGCGAGGGGATGGGATCTCAACCTTAACCTTAACCTGCCTTTTTGGTCTCCAACTCCTCCCACCGCTCGAAGGCTTTTGCCAATTCGTCCTCGAGACGGCCGTAGTTGGCCGTGATGCCGGCGATTCCCCCTTCGACTGAGTCGTAGCAGGACGGATCGCCCAGCATCGCCTCGACCTCGGCAAACTGCTGCTCCAGCAAGGCGATCGCCGCTTCCAGCTTTTCCAGCTCGATCCGCTCCGCATAGGTGAGCCCCTTCTTCGGCTTCTCGGCCCTGCTCGCCTGCGCAGCCTCCTTCTTCTCGATACGCTGCGCCGAAACAGCCGCCCGCGCCTCTTCCCTGCGCTCGCGGTAGTTGCTGTAGTTACCCTCGTAGAAGGTGACTTCCCCCTCCCCTTCGAAGGCGAGGATGCCGGTCGCCACCTTGTCCAGGAAGAAACGGTCGTGGGTCACCATCAGCACGCAGCCGGGGAACGCGGCGATGGACGCGTCCAGGAGCTGCAGCGTCGGGATGTCGAGGTCGTTGGTAGGCTCGTCCAGAACCAGGAGGTTCGAATCCTGCAGCATGAGCCTTGCCAGTATCAGGCGGCTCTTCTCGCCCCCGGAAAGGCTGCCGATGGGCCGCCTCCTGTCGTCGGGGGAGAACAGGAATTCCTCCAGGTAGCCGATCTTGTGCCGCTTCTCGCCGCCGGCCGTGGCGACGTAATCCCCCTCGCCGAAAAAGTCGTAGATGGTCTGCGACGGATCGAGCACCTCGCGCAGCTGGTCGAAGTAGGAGATCTTCGTTTTCTTCCCGATCACCGCCCGTCCCTGGTCCGGCTCCTCCTCTCCCATGATCATCCGGATCAAGGTGGTCTTGCCGCAGCCGTTGGGACCTATCACGCCGACACGGTCCCCGCGCTTCATGCCGAAGGTGACGCTCTTGATCAGCTTCTTGTCGCCGTATCCCTTGCCGACCTTGTCCAGCTCGAGGATGGTGCCGCCCAGCCCCTCCTCCGTGTTGAAGCCGATCTTCAGATCTCTCCTGCCCGGCCCGGAAACGCTCTCCTCCAGATCGTAGAAACGGTCGATGCGGGCCTTCTGCTTGGTCGTGCGCGCCTGCGGGCCACGGCGCATCCAGGCGGTCTCCGTGCGCAGCAGGTTCAAAAGGCGCGAGCGCCTGGTCGCCTCGCCCATGAGCCGTTCTTCCCGCTGCTCCAGGTAACTCGAGTAGCCGCCCTGGTAGGAGATCATCCCTCCCCTTTCCAGCTCCAGCATCCGGGTAACCACCTCGTCCAGGAAGTAACGGTCGTGGGTGATGAGCATCACGGCGCCCGGGTATGCCTTCAGGTGGTCCTGCAGCCACTGGGTCGTGTCCGCGTCCAGGTGGTTGGTAGGCTCGTCCAGGAGGAGCAGTTCCGGCGCCTGCAGGAGGAGCTTCGCCAGCGCGACGCGACGCTTCGTCCCGCCGGAGAGGGTGCCGATGCACTGGTCCCGGTCCGGCAACTGCAGGTGGGTCATTATCTCGGAGACGCGGTGGTCGGTGTTCCAGCCGCCGTGGTGCTCGATCCAGACGGAGAGTTCCCCCTGGCGGTCCAGAAGCTTCTCCATGTCCGGCGGGTTGGAGGCCATGCGTTCGGACAGCTCGTTGAAGCTCGCCATGGCGCTGCGGATTGCCTGCAACCCCTTTTCTATCTCGCCTGCCACGGTGGAATTATCGTCCAGCACAGGTTCCTGGCTCAGGTACCCGACAGATGCGCCGCGCTTCATGGCAATGGAACCGCCGTCGTGGTCCTCCATGCCCGCAAGTATGGTGAGAAGGGTCGACTTGCCGGCACCGTTCGCGCCGATGAGCCCCACCCTTTCATCCTCCCCCACCGCGAAGGTGACGTTGTCGAGGAGTTCCCTGGAGCCGAAACTCTTGCAAAGGCCAGTGATGTCAATAACGTTCATGCAGACTCCAAAAAAGTACAGCCACGGACAAATTCTGAGGATATCTTATCTCCCCTGCCCTCCGGGAGAGGGGCAGGGGTGAGGGCAGCGCGGTTATCGCGGCAGGAATGCCGCTCCTACCTGTTATTGCCCTAAATGTGATGCCTTCTCAGATTTTCTCTGTGGCAGATGGTTTTAACGGTTTTCCTACTTGAGCCCGAAGAACTCCCCGAGCTTGCCGAAGATGGCGGACGGGCGGTACTGCTTTGGGATGGCGTATGTGCCGTTGCGATTTACCGGAACGGTGAGCTGCCCCATCGGGGTCTCCAGGTCGAGGCCGGCCGTAACCTGGTAGGGGATCTTGTCCGGGTCGGGCTTGCGCTTGAGGAGTTCCAGCAGGTCGCCGTAGGTTATGAGGATCGGTATCCGCACGTCGGTCTCCACGCCGGCGGGAAACTTGATCTCCTCACGCGCGCCGCCCTTGGCAAGCGGCAGCGCCATGATCTTCAGATCGTAGCTGTAGCCCTGGAGCTTGACGTCGAAGGAATTGGTGTTTTTGACCGTCAGGTAGAGTTCCATCCCTGCGCCACCGGGATCCAGCGACACTACGTTGAGATCCTGCACGGTAACCACCGGGTGGCTGACGAACTTGGTGCACCCGGAGAGAAGGACGACAAGTAACAAGAGACAAGCGATCTTTTTCAAAAACAGCTCCTTGAGATGAGTCCTTGAAAGGAAAATGGGCGGGCTCCCGAAACCGGAACCCGCCCACTATAGCACAACAGTGCTGCAAACCGCAAAAAGACTAACTGTTGCTTGCCACCTGCGACGTCATCCCCTTCTCCATCTCGCGCAGTATCTCGGCGCGGAATCTCTTGCGGATCTTGTCGTAGGCTCTCGCGGCAGGGCCGATGCCGCAGTAAAGTCTCTTCGCCCGTCCCATGTTGCCTTTGGCCATGTAGAACTTCTCGTTCAGCTCCTTCACGGCGGCTTCGGCACATTTCTCGTCGTCCCACATGTCGGATGGGGTATAGCCGTGGCTTGCCGCCCTCTCGGGCATCAACTGCCAGACCCCCAGCGCACCCTTCGTCGAAACGGCTCTTGAAGAGAGCTTGTGCCCCCCGGTTTCCGCCAGAGCTATCTCAGCCAGGTCCAGCGGTGTGAATTTCGTCCCCTCGGTCTTCTCATAGCATATTTCAGCGAGCCATTTCGCCCTGGCCGGGGTGGTCCTGCGGGCGAAGGTCGCGTAGATGGCGGGAACCAGTTTCTTCCTGCCGTCCAGTACCGCCTCCTTGGGCATCTCCACCGGAGCCGGCGGCGTGGCTGCCGGTTGCTTCTCTCCCGCCTTCTCGTTACCCTCCGCCCAGGTCAGTAGCGCCCGGTCGGAAGCGGAGATGGCCGGAGTAACCGGCACCTGCGCCTGCTGCAGGTGGGACTGGTCGCACGATGCCGTCAACAGCAGCAGCGCAACCAGCATTACAGATCTTTTTTCCATTAGTTAGTTCGATATGGCTTATGCCGGCTTAAGGGTATTACTTAATGTCGGTGAAGCCCGCGCCAATCATCTCCTTTCATTATAATGCAGCTGGCTCGTCGCCAACCTAAGGGTCAAGTGTAGCCAAGACCGACAATATTGCAAGAAATACATTAGTTTCACGTAACCATTGTCGACAAAAAAGGAGGCACGCAAAGCGGCCCCCTTCACTTAACCCTAATTATTCCATATATTAAAGCTGGACCCCCATAACGTCGGCCACGGTATGGATGTCTTTATCGCCCCTGCCGGAAAGGCAGACGACGATGCTCTTGTCGGCAGACAGTGTGGGCGCAAGACGCAGTGCATGGGCAACTGCATGGGATGACTCGAGC
The DNA here is from genome assembly GCA_003490025.1 of Geobacter sp. Lineage (GTDB taxonomy): Bacteria > Desulfobacterota > Desulfuromonadia > Geobacterales > Geobacteraceae > Geomonas. The sequence continues at coordinate 29,886 of DNJC01000093.1, forward strand.
GCCGGTATGATACCCTCTTCGCGGGTAAGTTCCTGGAAGGCGTCCAGCGCCTCCTGGTCCGTTATCGAAACGTAACTGGCCCGCCCGCTCTCTTTCAGGAAGGCGTGCTCCGGCCCGACGCCCGGGTAGTCCAGGCCGGCGGAGATGGAGTGGGCATGTGCGATCTGACCGAACTCGTCCTGCAGGAGATAGGTCTTGTTGCCGTGCAGGACCCCTACCGTACCGGCGGAAAGAGGTGCCGCATGCTTTCCGGATTCGATGCCGTAGCCCGCGGCCTCGACACCGATCATCTGCACGGAGCTGTCGTCGGTAAAGGCGTGGAAAAGCCCGATGGCGTTACTCCCGCCGCCGACGGCGGCAACGAGGTAATCGGGGAGTCTCCCCTCCGCCTCCAGGTGCTGCGCCCTCGCCTCCCGGCCGATGATGGCCTGGAAATCGCGCACCATGACCGGATAGGGGTGGGGTCCGGCGACGGTACCGATTATATAGAAGGTGTCGGCGACACTGGTCACCCACTGGCGCATCGCCTCGTTCATGGCGTCCTTCAGGGTCGCGGTGCCGGAGTTGACGGGGGTCACCTTGGCGCCGAGAAGCTTCATGCGGAACACGTTCAGGGACTGGCGCCGGATATCCTCCTCGCCCATGAAGACCTCGCACTCCATCCCGAAGAGGGCGGCGACGGTCGCGGTGGCAACGCCGTGCTGCCCGGCGCCGGTCTCGGCGATGACCTTCTTCTTCCCCATCCGCCTGGCGAGAAGCCCCTGCCCGATGGTGTTGTTCACCTTGTGGGCGCCGGTGTGGTTCAGGTCCTCGCGCTTGAGATAGATCTTCGCGCCGCCGCACTTGCGCGTCAGCTTTTCGGCAAGGTAAAGGGGGTTGGGCCGTCCCACATACTGACGCATGTAGTAGGCGAACTCCTCCTTGAACTCCTTGTCGTCGCGGTAATGGTTGTAGGCTTCCTCCAGTTCGAGGAGCGCGGGCATCAGCGTTTCGGAGACGTATCTGCCGCCGAAACGGCCAAAGTGTCCACTTGAATCAGGCCGGTCCAAAGTTACCCTCCAGTAGGTGTGTGGAGGGGGCATACTATACTATCTCTCGATAAATTGCAAGCTTACAGAGGTTGCCCCCCGTTCAAGCCCCCGCAGTTACAGGCTTTTCGGCGTTTATCTTTGCCTTATTTCGCGCTTTGAGCTACATATATCGACTGTATTTCGACACCATTTCCCCTCACAAGAAACGCACTTTTCATGCGGGGAATTTGCCACAAGGAGAAGCCCATGTCATTATCGAGACAGATTCTGACAGTACGGTTCGACTAACAGTCAAAGAGGTAACAGATGTCCCTTGAAAATCCCTTTCACATAGTGCTGGTGGAGCCGGAAATCCCGCCGAACACCGGGAACATAGCACGTCTTTGCGGCGCTACCGGCACCGTCTTGCACCTGGTAGGGAAGCTGGGGTTCTCCACAGACGACCGTTACCTGAAACGCGCCGGGCTCGATTACTGGAGCGAGGTGGACATCCAGTACTGGCCGGACCTTGCGACCCTGCAGCGGGAGTACCCGCAAGCGCGCTTCATCTTCACCAGCAAGAAGGCGCAAAGAAGCTACATCGACATGGAGTTCCGGCCAGGGGACTTCATCGTGTTCGGCAAGGAAACCAAGGGGCTTCCGCAGGAGCTGATCGAATCAAACCCGGAGAGGTCGGTAAGGATCCCGATCATCGGCAAGGTGCGGAGCCTGAACCTCTCCACCTCCGCCGGCATCGTGCTTTACGAGGCGCTGCGCCAGACCGGCGCGCTGGAGGATGCTTGATATGAACAAAGGAGGGATCATGTTCGAAAAAGGAAGCCCGGACGGCTACAGGAGTCCGATCCAGGGGATACGGCAAAAGACGCTGGCCTACGGAGACAAGACGTTGATGGTGGAATTTCTTCTCGACAAGGGCGCGGCGCTGCCGCTCCATTCCCACCCGCACGAGCAGATCGGGTACCTGGTATCCGGGCAGATCCGCCTTGCCATCGGCGACCACGTGCAGGATATCCTGCCGGGGGACAGTTGGTGCATCCCGGGGGGCGAGCAGCACCGCGCCGAAATCGTGGAAGACTCGGTGGCGGTCGAGGTGTTCTCTCCGGTGCGGGAAGATTACCTCCCCTAGCAGTCCGAGGGATCAGCCCCACTGCAAAAAGAGGATAGTGAAGATGACGGCGGTGGCGATGAAGGCGATCAGGGCAAGGAGCCCGTCGCGGGAGATGAGGGCCAGGCCGAAAGCGGTGACGGCAAGGCCTGCGGCGTGCACCGAAAAGGGGACCAGTTCCATCATCGGCATGACGACGGCTATGACGACACAGACAGCCGAAATGAGGTAGATGCTTGCCCCCCTGACGAAGACGGGAAGGCGCGGCCTGAGCCACCGGTCGATGAACCGCGCAGCGGGGCGGAGCCATTTTACCGCCTTGCGGACCTTCTCGTGCCCTACCGAGCGCCTCAGCATCCAGCGCGGCAGCCAGAAATGGTCCCTCTGGAAAAGGAGCTGCCCAGCGATGAGCAGTGTCAGCACCCCCATGATGGTTGGCATCCCCGGCATGCCGCTCAGAGGCGAGGTCATGATGACGCCGACCATGAGCAGCAACGGCCCGAAGGAGCGGTTTCCCACCGATTCCACTATCTTCCCCAACGACACCTGTCCCTCGTCATCCGCCGATCCATCGATCCGGTCGAGCATTTCCTCAAGACTGCTGATTTCCTGAGTCATATATGACCCCTCGGCACTTCCCTGGTGCAGGCATTTCCGAAGAGTACATTGGAAGATGCACATGTCAAGATTCCGGGGGCAAAGCCTTTCGCGTTCCCCAAAACCGTATACATATCAAGTAATTATAATGTAACCAGGAGCTTGACTGTAACGTCCCGACGGGTATATATCCCTAACAGCAAGCCGCCGGTGACTATGCCGGTCGGAAAACCAGAGGACCAGGAGGAATGGATGGCGACAAAGGAAAATCTTGCCGGGGCGTTCGCAGGGGAAAGCCAGGCGAACCGTAAATATCTCGCTTTCGCGAAAAAAGCAGAGCTCGAAGGGCTCCCGCAGGTAGCAAGGCTGTTCCGCGCGGCGGCACACGCGGAGACGGTGCATGCCCACGCCCACCTGAGGGCGATGGGTGGCATCAAGAGCACGCTGGAGAACCTCAAGGAAGCGATCGAGGGTGAAGGGTTCGAGTTCCAGAAAATGTACCCGCCGTTTCTGGAGGAGGCGAAGAGTGAAGGGCACCGCGCGGCCGAGGTTTCTTTCCGCAACGCGCTGGCGGTCGAAGAGGTGCATCACGACCTGTACCAGAAGGCGCTTGCGGCTGCCGAGGGGGGCGCCGACCTTGCCGACCGGCCGCTGTACGTCTGCGAGATATGCGGCCACACCGTTTACGACGACGCGCCTGACAAGTGCCAGGTATGCCAGGCCCCCAAGGCGCAGTTCACGCTGATCGCCTGAAACGCACAGGGGCGCTGCCGGTAACGGCAGCGCCCCTTTTCCATTCCCCTCATCCCCACCCCACCCCTCACTGCCGTTAAGTTAAGGAACTTGAACCCCCATCTATCTTGACAAAGCGGTCCCCGCCCCCGGAGGGGGAGGGTCAGGGAGGGGGAAGTAGGGGCGAATAATCATTCGCCCCTACTCCGGTTCTTCGCTGAAGCCGCAAGGCTCCCCCCTCCCAACCTCCCCCCGCTGGGGAGAGGGAGATGGCCGGACGCTACGGGTTCCTTATCGCCACCGTCCCCCTGGTGGACCAGTCGTTATGCCCACCCTCGATCACGTGAAAGACGGCGCCGGGCTTGCTGTCGGCCAGGGCCTTGGCATGCGCCGGCGGTATGATGTCGTCGTCTTTGGCCGCGAATATCTCCACCCTGCCCGGATACGCCTTCAGCGATGCCGTGTTGTCCCAGTTGTCCGCCAGGAAAATGCGGACCGGGAGGTAGGGAAAATGGTGCACCGCCACGCGCAAAAGGGTGTCGAACGGGACGACCAGCACGATCTTCTCGGGAGGAACCGGCTCCATCGCCAGGACGCAGGCGGCGCCGCTCCCGATCGACTCCCCCGCCACGCAGACAGGTGTCTTGGGAAACCTCGCCCGCAGGTCCCGGTATCCCTGCCGCGCCGCCGCATCGAAGCTGTGGCGCGACGGGGTTCCCCGCCTGGCCCCATAGCCGGGATACTCCAGGATGAAGACGGCATCCTCTTTCGAGAACGATGAAAGCGCATAGACCCGGTCGCTCGCCTGGCCGGCGTTGCCGTGCATCAACAGCCAGACGTTCTTCGGCGCAGCCACCTCGCGGGCATAACCGATCAACCCGCCGTCGTGACGCCACTCGCTCAGGCCGTTACTGTCGGCGTGATGGGTGGGGAAATACAGCAGCTGCCGTTGCCACGCCGCGGCGGCCAGCAGCAGCGCCACCAGGCATACCAGCAGTAGGATCATAATCCGTATCATCGCCTTCTTCCATCGCTTCAAGAGAGCGGTTTCCCGCTCATGACAGACAGAAATAGACGGTGGCGCCCTGGTCGACCACCCCGTGCGCCCATACCCGCCCCTGGTGGCGCTCGACGATCCGCTTCACCGTGGCAAGGCCGATGCCGGTCCCCTCGAACTCCGCGCCGTGCAGCCGCTGGAAGGGGCCGAAGAGCTTGTCCTGGTAAGCCATGTCGAACCCCACCCCGTTATCGCGCACGAAGAAGATCTCCTGGTCTCCGGCGACCTCCCTGCCGACCTCGATCCTGGCGCGCTCGCGCGGAGCCGAGTATTTCCAGGCATTGCCGATCAGGTTCTCCAGCATCTATCCCAGCAGCACCCGGTCGCCGTGCGCCTCCAGTCCCGGCTCTACGACCAGCTCGACGCGCCGCCCCGGCTCGGCCTCCCTGAATTTGCAGAGGATGGCCGAGGCCAGCTCACTCAGTCCTACCGGAACCTTGTGCAGCTCAGACCTGGCGATGCGCGAGAGTTCCAGCAGGTCGTCGATGAGGCATCCCATCCTGCTGCTGGAATTGCGGATCCGGTCCAGGTATTGCCTCGCTTCCTCCGACAAATCCGTCCCGAAATCCTCGTCCAGTATGGCCGCGTAGCTGTTGATATGGCGCAGCGGTCCGCGCAGGTCGTGGGAGACCGAGTAGCTGAAGGATTCCTGCTCGCGCATGGCGCTCTCCAGGCGGGCGGTCCGCTCGGAAACGCGGCGCTCCAGTTCTTCGTTGAGCTTCCTCAGTTCCTCGCCGGTGCGGCGGCTCTCCGTGACGTCCCTGGAGATGCCGAAGATACCGATGATGTTCCCCTGGCTGTCGTGCAACGGCCCTTTTACCGCCTCGGAGATTATGGAGCGACCGTTGGCGGTAATAAGCTCGTTCTCGATGATCCTGGCTTCGTTCGAGTCGAGGATGGTCCGGTCAATTGTGCGGATGCGACGCGCAACTTCGGGAGGGAAGAGGAAAGTGTCGTCCCTACCCAGCACCTCCCCGACGCCCTTGCCGGTCAGTTCCTCGGCGCCCCTGTTGAACAGCAGGTAATTGCCTCCGATGTCCTTGACGAAAATGGCGTCGGTGCTCCCCTCGATGACGGCGTTCAGCAGTTCGCGGCTTTGCAGCAGGGACGCCTCCGCCTGAGCCCGCTCCGCGATGCTCATCTGCAGGTCTTCGTTCATGGCCACCAGACGCTTTTGCTCGTCGTGATAGCTTCTGAGGAGCACCCAGATCATCAAAAAGCAGCAGAGGGCCGTCATGGTCATCCCTACAACCAGGTCCGCGGACCTGTAGTAGGAACTCTGGAAGGGGACCACCCACTCGGGTAAAAATTGTTCCGCTACCAGCAACAGGATCCAGTCGCCGATGGCGCAGGAGAGCAAAACCCAGCACGACCTGCCACGGAAAAAAATCTGTACATATAGCAAGATGCAAAAGAAGAAGAAGCTGACACTGCCATGGGAGCCGCCGTTTGGGAACCAGACCAGGTTCGTCAGGCCAAGGAACAGGAAGAACAGGGTGCGTATCTGGTAACGCCCCCTGCATGCTTGCCTGAAGAGGAAGAAGGAGGCTGCACCGAACAGCGCAACATAGAGGTTGATTACCGGGGGAAGATGATTAAGTGAGTTGGCGGGAATGATCACCAGATACGAGATGAGCGTAGAGGCGAGACAGAGGACCCGGAAAAGGTCCAGCTCCATCCTTCCGTTTTCGTCCTTGAAGATACACCTTCTGACTTTGAGGATGATAGAGTCCATGCGCTGGATGACTCCTCATGCGCGTAGCTTTGTAGGGCGGCAAAAAGGGAAAGAAACCAACTCCGTCCCAGAAAGATCGCTACGCTAGCACATGAGTATCACTTTATAAAGCTTTTTTTGCCTTGACTGTTCGAGGAGAAGGAAGAACTCAGCTTGACCGGGGAAGATCCACCTTCAGGTGCACGTACCAGTAGGCGGAGGCGACGAAGACCACGCCGCCGAGTATGTTGCCGATCGTGACGGGAAGGAGGTTGTCCAGGAAAAAGGTGGTCCAGGTGAGCGCGGGGGCGGTGCGGCCCAGCTCGCTCGACAGCAACAGGCCGGTCGGTATGTAGTACATGTTGGCGATGGAGTGCTCGAAGCCGCTGGCGACGAAGGCCATGATCGGCATGTAGCAGGCGAGGATCTTTCCCGTCACGTCCCGGGCCGCCGTGGCCATGAAGACGGCGAGGCAGACCAGCCAGTTGCAGAGGATGCCCCGGACCAGGGCGACGGCGAAGGGGAGCTGGCATTTCGCCGTGGCGATCCTGATGGCGTCTTCGGCGATCTTTCCGTTCATCCAGAGCTGCGACTCGAACATGAGCCCGGCGAAGAACAGGGACCCCGCCAGGTTCCCGACGATGACGATACCCCAGTTCTCAAGGAGCTTTCCCCAGGTGATCTCGCCGTGAAGCGCGGAGCTGGTCAGGAGGCTGTTGCCGGTGAAGAGCTCGGCGCCGCAGATGACGACGAGCATGAGGCCAAGGGAGAAGACGCTCCCCCCGAGAAGCGCGGCGATACCCTTGCCCAGGAGAGCGGCCGCGTCCTGGGTGACCACCGTGGCGAGTTGGGCGCCGAAGGCGATATAGAAGCCGGCAAGGAGGCTCAGCACCAGGGTGCGCAGCCGGGACTGGGTCAACACGCGCTTGCCGTTTTCGACGATGGTCTTCACCGTCTCAGCCGGTGTCAGGTACCGCTTTTCCATGTAGGCTCCCGAGGTAACAGGCAATAATTAGATTAAAACGGGACGGGAATCAAGCGGAAACAAGGTGACCAGGCTCTCCCCTCCTCGACTCCCTCAAATGTGAAAGAATTTGTTGATCCATTATAATTAACAGGGTATAATTTTTGCCGTCGCAGGTCTTATGAGAGGAGATACACCATGAGAAAGTTCATTGCCAGGTGCGCCGCTGCCGCCCTCGTGCTTTCCGTCGCTGCCTGCTCATCGATGCAGGTGAAAAAGGACGCAATCCCTCCCCGCTACACGACGGTCCTCGTGAAGCCCCTAACCTTCAACGACATCTTCCTGCAGAAGGTGTCGGGGAACGAACAGGAGGAGTTTGAGCATGCAAAACCCGCACTGGCTAAGGCCTTCAACGAGAGCTTCAGCCAGGCACTCCCGGGCTCCGGTTCTGCGAGGCGTCTCCTTTTCGAGGGGACTCCAGACCAGGCGACCATCGTGCTCGAGGCCAAGGTTTCCCTGCTCGACCCGGGCATTAAAAGGGTCCTGCGCGGCAGGGGCGTCGCCGTATGCAGCCTCATCGACGGCGGGACCGGCCGGCTCCTCGGCAGTTTCACGGTGACCCCCGAGGTGAACAGGCCGGACTGGCAGAGCGCCTCGGAGGTGATCGAGGCGCTGGTGCGGAGCATGGGAGCCGGCGCCGCGGCGCAGATGGCCCAGGCCAGGTAGCGGCCCGGCCGCACGCATCCCCTCACAAAATAGAATCGGGGCGAGAGGTTACCCTCCCGCCCCGATTTCTTTTGTAACCCGCCTGTCCGTGCTACTTGAACAGCGCCTTCTGGTACTCGCGGTTCAGCTTCGCGATGAACTTGACGCTGACCCCTTTCGGGCAGGCAGCCTGGCACTCGTAGTGGTTGGAGCAGTTGCCGAAGCCGGCAGCCTGCGCCGCGTCGGTCATGTCGCAGACGCGCTGCGCCGCTTCAGCCTGGCCCTGCGGCAGGACCGCAAGCTGGGCCACCTTGGCGGAGGTGTACAGCATCGCCGAGCCGTTGGGGCAGGCGGCGACGCAGGCGCCGCAGCCGATGCACTCGGCGGCGTCCATGGCGTATTCCGCGGCTGGCTGCGGAACCAGGATGGCGTTGCCGTCGGCGACCCCGCCGGTGTGGCAGGAGGTGTAGCCGCCTGCCTGCATGATCTTCTCGAGGTTGCTCCTGTCGACGATCAGGTCCTTGAGGATCGGGAAGGCCAGTGCGCGCCACGGCTCGATGTAGATGGTGTCGCCGTCGCTGAAGCTCCTCATGTGGAGCTGGCAGACGGTGGTCCTTTCCTGCCCGCCGTGCGGCACGCCGTTGATGACCTGGGAGCACATGCCGCAGATCCCTTCACGGCAGTCGTGGTCGAATACGATCGGCTCTTTGCCGTTCTTGATCAGCTGCTCGTTCACTTCGTCGAGCATCTCCAGGAAAGACTGGTCGGGGCTTACGTTCTTGGCCTCGTACTGCTCCAGCTTGCCCGGTGCCTTGGCCCCGTTTTGGCGCCATACGTGTAGTGTGAGGTTCATTATTTATAACTCCTTACCGCCAGATGGACGTTCTCGAACGTCAACGGCTCCTTGTGCAGTTCGGGCTCCTTGTCGACACCTTTGAACTCCCACGCGCCAACGTAGCAGTAGTTCTCGTCGTCGCGCTTCGCCTCGCCGTCGGGCATCTGGTGCTCGACCCGGAAGTGGCCGCCGCAGGACTCGTTCCTGTGCAGGGCGTCCTTGGCCAGCAGTTCGCCGAACTCCAGGAAGTCCGCCACGCGGCCGGCGTTCTCCAGCTGCTGGTTGAGTTCCGCGCCGGAGCCGGTGACCTTGACGTTGCTCCAGAACTCCTCGCGCAGGACCGGGATCTTCTTGATGGCTTCCTTGAGGCTCTGCTCGCTCCTCGCCATGCCGACGTTTTCCCACATGATCTTGCCCAGCTCGCGGTGGAACTCGGAGACGGTCTTCTTGCCGTTGATGCTGAGGAGCTTGTTGTTGTAGCCCGTCACGTCCTCGATCGACTTCTTGCACTCGGGGTGGTCGGCCTTGACGCTCCCCGGCTTGATCTTGGCGAGGTAGTTGGCGATGGTGTAGGGGATGACGAAGTAACCGTCGGCCAGACCCTGCATCAGCGCGGAAGCACCCAGGCGGTTGGCGCCGTGGACGGAGAAGTTGGCCTCGCCCAGGACGAAGAGGCCCGGGACGTTGCTCTCGCAGTTGTAGTCGACCCAGAGACCGCCCATGGAGTAGTGCGGCGCCGGGTAGATGCGCATCGGGACCTTGTAGGCGTTCTCGTCGGTGATCTTCTCGTACATCTCGAAGAGGTTGCCGTAACGGGAGCGGATGGTGTCCTCGCCCAGACGCTTGATGGAGTCGGCGAAGTCGAGGTAGACGCCGCGTCCGCCCGGTCCGACGCCGCGGCTGTCGTCGCACTGCTCTTTGGCTGCGCGCGAGGCGATGTCGCGGGGAGCGAGGTTGCCGAAGGAGGGGTACTTCCTCTCCAGGTAGTAGTCGCGCTCCTCTTCCGGGATCTCCCCGGGAGCCCTGGTGTCACCCTTCTTCTTGGGCGCCCAGCAGCGCCCGTCGTTTCTGAGCGACTCGGACATGAGGGTCAGTTTGGACTGGTGCTCGCCGGTCTGCGGGATGCAGGTCGGGTGGATCTGGGTGTAGCAGGGGTTGGCGAAGTAGGCCCCTTTCTTCACCGCGCGCCAGTTGGCGGTGACGGAGCACCCCATGGCGTTGGTGGAGAGGTAGAACACGTTCACGTAGCCGCCGGTGGCCAGAACGACCGCGTCACCCACGTGGGTGCGGATCTCGCCGGTGACCAGGTCGCGAATGGTGATCCCTTTCGCCTCGCCGTCGACCACCACGAGGTCGAGCATCTCGGTGCGGGCGAAGAGTTTCACGCTGCCGGCCTTCACCTGGCGGGAGAGCGCGGAGTAGGCGCCCAGGAGGAGCTGCTGGCCGGTCTGGCCGCGGGCGAAGAAGGTACGGGAGACCTGGGCGCCGCCGAAGGAGCGGTTATCGAGGTAACCTGCGTAGTCGCGTGCGAAGGGGACGCCCTGTGCCACGCACTGGTCGATGATGTTGTTGGAGACCTGCGCCAGGCGCCACACGTCAGCCTCACGGGCGCGGAAGTCGCCACCCTTGATGGTGTCGTAGAACAGGCGGTAGATGCTGTCGCCGTCGTTCGGGTAGTTCTTCGCGGCGTTGATACCGCCCTGTGCGGCGATGGAGTGGGCGCGGCGTGCGCTGTCCTGGTAGCAGAAGGCTTCGACGTTGTAGCCGAGCTCGCCCAAGGAGGCTGCGGCTGCGCCACCGGCGAGGCCGGTACCGACAACGAGAATTTTGTATTTACGTTTGTTTGCGGGGTTCACCAGCTTCATGTCAAAGCGGTGTCTGTCCCACGAGGTCTGAATCGGTCCTTTCGGACATTTTCCGTCGAGTATCACTTGAACCCCCTAAAGTTTCAATAAGCCAGCTAAGATGACGGCAGGAATCGAGATGTATGCGACCATGAGGATGGCGGAGATGACCTTGCCGCCGGTAGCGTAGACCGGAATGGTCTTTTCGTTGTTCCAACCCATGGTCTGCAGGAAGCTCGGGATGCCGTGGGAGAGGTGGAGGAACAGCATGACCATGGCGGCCATGTAGGTCACCGAGATCAGCCCGTGGCCGAAGCTGGTCACCACCATCTTGAACACGTCGACGCGGTTCGCCGCATCGAGGCCGACCACGATGTCCGGGGTGCCGTGGACGGTGAACTGCAGCAGGTGGTAGATGATGAACCCGGCGAGAAGCACGCCGGTCCAGATCATGTTCTCGGAGGCGAAGCTCTTCTTGAGGTTCCTCTTCACCGCGTAGGCGCCGGGGTTGGCGGCCTTGTTCTCCAGGGTCAGCATGACGCCGTAGCAGATGTGCACGGAGACGGCTGCCAGCATGAAGAGCCTGAAGGCCCAGACCAGCGGCGGCAGGTCGTGCAGGTGCTTCGCGTAGGCGTTGATCCCGTTGGGGCCGAAGAAGATGGTGGAGTTTCCGATCAGGTGGATGAGGACGAAGATGATCAGGAGCTGACCCGTGATCGACATCAAGATCTTTCTTCCCACAGAGCTAGTTAAGATTCGCATGTTTTTTGTCCCTTTGCGTTTGTTCGAGAATCAAGATGGGTTTATGTACAGCTTTGCGTACGCCGGAGGGGGCACAAGTCCCTGACACCCAGACGGGGTGGACTCGCGGTTTCCGCTCAGCATTTAAGGGGGGGCGCGCCAAGGGCTCATTTCATCTCTCCTTTAATATCGATGGTATACCTGCAAACGAATGCGAGATAGAGACATGAATGGGAGGCTGGTACGGGCGCATATTAAATCCCGCTACTTCAAAATGCAACAGTTTTTTGTATACAGCATACAATTAATCTTCGGCTCCTCCCGCCGCCCCAGTATTGCCGCTGCGCAGCCGATACCGTATACATCGAAGGCAGGTAACGAGTTAGCTCCCCCCCCGGCGACGGGACTTCGCCCGTTTACTCATCAGTAACCTTGTTTTGGAAAACCGCAGACCCCGTTGCTGTTGCATTTTGATCCCCGCTCTGCTAATTAGTTAGTGCCGTAAGGAAAAATACCCGAGAAACGGAAGGTTCATGATCTTTAAACTGCTCAAAAAGGACCCCAAGTCCGCTGCACGCCGCGGCGTCGTCAGCACCGCCCACGGTGAGATACAAACGCCGATCTTTATGCCGGTCGCCACCCACGCCGCGATGAAGGCGATGACCCCGGCCCAGGTGCACGACACCGGCGCCCAGATCATACTCTCCAACACCTATCACCTCCACCTGCACCCGGGCGAGGCCCTGGTGCAAAAGGCGGGGGGGCTACACAAGTTCATGGGGTGGGACGGCCCGATACTGACCGACTCCGGCGGTTTCCAGGTCTTCTCCCTCCCCAACAAGCGGATCACCGAGGAAGGCGCGTTCTTCCGGCACGAGGACACCGGAGAGGAGGTGTTCCTCGACCCGGCCAAGGCGATCGCCATCCAGGAGACGCTGGGCGCCGACATCATCATGAACTTCGACGAGTGCATCCCCTACCCCTGCGACAAGGGGTACGCGGAGCGCTCCACCGAGAAGACCATCCGCTGGGCCAAGCAGTGCATCGACGCGCACAAAAGGCCCGACCAGCACCTCTTCGGCATCGTGCAGGGAAGCGTCTACGAGGACCTGAGGAAGCGCTGCGCCAAGGCGCTGGTGAAGATGGATTTCCCCGGGTACGCCATAGGGGGAGTCTCGGTCGGCGAGGGACTGGAGCTGCTGAAGCAGGTGGTCGGCTACACGGCGCCGCATCTCCCCGAGGACAAGCCGCGCTACCTGATGGGTGTGGGGCTTCCCGAGGACATCTTCGAGAGCGTCGAGCGCGGCATCGACATGTTCGACTGCGTCATCCCGACCCGTTACGCGAGGAGCGCCACCCTGTTCACCAACCGCGGCAGAATCCGCCTCACCAACAAGAACTACCGCCGCGATTTCTACCCGGTGGAGCCGAACTGCACCTGCTACACCTGCAGGAATTTCACCCGCGCCTACCTGCATCACCTCTTCACCTCCAACGAGGTGCTCTCGGCGATACTGGCGAGCATCCACAACGTCCACTTCTACCTGAACATGATGGCCGACATCAGGAAGTCGATCGAGGAGGGGCGCTTCATGGCGCACAAAGAGGAGTTCCTCGCCTCCTACATGAAGGCGAAGTAACGGCGAAACCGTCTGGCAGGGATGAGGGATGAATCATCTTTCGTACCGGGAGCTGCAATGACTGCGAGTTTGTCGCGCACCATCTCGATTCTCTTGATCGCCATACTTCTGGGAGCATGCTCGAAGAGCGAGGCACCAGCGCCCGCTCCGAGAAAAGCGGGATTTCCGGAGGAGCTTACCGGAGAGCCCCTCTTCGCGCAGAGATGCCTTGAGTGCCACATGGTGCATGGGAAAGGGGGACGGGTCGGCCCGGATCTCTCCCTGGTCGGGGGCAAGCGGAACCGCGCCTTTCTGGAGCAGGTGATACGCGAGCCGTCCAAGGTCTACCCCGGCACCGTCATGCCCCCCAACGACACCTTGTCCACGAAACAGGTCGACTCGCTGGTCGACTACCTGGGCTCGCTCAAATAGCTCCCGTCTTCATCAGACCCCTTTCAACACTCCTCCCCCCAGAGGGGGGAGGCCGGGAGGGGGGATAGCCGCGACATAGACTGAAAGACACCCCCTCCCGACCCTCCCCCTCCGGGGGCGGGACCACACCAGGCCGGGAATCCCTAACGGCCGACCCATCCGGAGAATCCCTATGCAACCTGAAACGACCCAAAGCCGCTTCGACCGTCTCGTGGAAATCATGCGCAAGCTGCGCGCGCCGGGGGGATGCCCCTGGGACGCGGAACAGAGCCACGATTCGCTGAAACGGTACCTGCTCGAAGAGGCGTACGAAGTGATCGAGGCGATCGATGCGGGAGGCGGCGAGCACCTGAAGGAAGAACTGGGGGACCTGCTGCTGCAGCCGGTATTCCACGCGGCCATCGCCGAGGAAAACGGCGAGTTCACCATGGACGACGTTCTCGACGCCATCAACGAGAAGCTCGTCCGGCGCCACCCCCACGTCTTCGGCGACGAGGTGATCGAAACTAGCGCGGCACAGGTGCAGAACTGGGAGAAGATAAAGACGAAGGAGAAAGGGGTGGAGCGAAAGTCGGCGCTCTCCGGCATCCCCCCCCACCTCCCGGCGCTGATGCAGGCCCAGAAGATTACGGAGAAGGCGGCGAGGGTCGGCTTCGACTGGGAGCACACCGACCAGGTCTTCGCCAAGGTGATGGAGGAACTGCACGAGTTCCAGGAGGCGATGGCGGCCGGCGACCAGAAGGAGATGGAGTCGGAGCTGGGCGATCTCCTCTTCGCCATCGTGAACCTGGGACGCTTCCTCGCCCTCGACCCGGAGGACGCCCTGAGGAAGACCATCCAGCGATTCACCCGGCGCTTCAGCCACATCGAGGAGACCCTCCACGCCCGCGGCAAGGGGATGCAGGAATCGACCCTCGAGGAGATGGATCTCCTCTGGGAAGAGGCGAAGAAGCTGGAGAAATGTTGAATTAATTAATGTTTTTAGGCAGGCCGGACGCTTATCAACACTTTTTGTTGATAAGCTGTGGATAACGGTGTTGAGAAATAAATAAACCTGCGCGTTTCAAGCACTTTCCGCGTTCTGCATAATTATTCGTCACGCGTTTTAGCATCGTAATTTCAATGAGTTAGGCCAAGAGACGGCAGGATGGTCACTTTCGACCACAGCATCGATTAATCCCAACTAATTAGCTGACAACCCACGTGGAAATCCTGTGCATAACTGCACGAATTAGCCCCAAAAAAACCTTCCGGTCCTATCGAGTTCCACACCTTCCATCGACAGCAGTTCCCTCTTCGAGGCGACCCCGCCCGGCGCGGTAAATCCGGTCATAACACCGCTGGTGGCGACGACCCGGTGACACGGGATCATGATCGGCAGCGGGTTCCTCGCCATGGCTCCGCCGATGGCCCTGGCGCCTCCGGGACAACCGCAGTGAAGGGCCACCTGGAGGTAACTGAGGACGGTGCCGTAGGGAATGGCTGCCACGACGCTGTACACGGACTTCTGGAAGCGGGTGAAACCTTCAAGTTGCAGGGGAAGTTCGAAGGTGACACGCTCGCCGGCGAAATACCTGGCGAGAACCGCTACCGCTTCCCGCGTCAGGCTGCTTTCCGCTACGGCCTGCGGATGGAGGGTGGCTGCGAGTTCCAGCGCCTCGGCGGCGGAATGGGCGCCAAAGGGGAGATGGTGGGCGACAAGCCCGCTGTCGTTCGCCGCGACTATGCCGAAGCCCGCAGCGCTTTGGTAGATCGAGCACGCGGTGGCTGTTACCTTGTTCTTCATCACTGGCTCCAGGTTCGGGTTTCCATTAGGAACTGACACCGATCATTTTAAGCCGGATCCCTTTTTCTGAGAACCTTTTTCTTGAATAGCCCCACGGCGTCCCTTGCCTCCTCGCAGCGGAGCAGGTGCGCGGCGACCAGGAAGACGGCCATCCCCGCAAGGATCCCCGCTCCGAGCACTCCCCCCTTCAAAAGCCTCTCGCCGGCCGGCGACCAGTCGATGAGCCGCATGATCAGGTAGACCACGACCGCCATCGGGACCGAGGCAAGGACCCCCTTGACTCCCGAGAAGAGGATCGCCCTCCCGCCGAACGGCCCGACCTTCTTCCTGAGGAACCAGAGCAAAAGGAGCATGTTCCCCAGCGCCGAGAGCGAGGAGGCGAGCGCGAGGCCGCCGTGCAGCATCGGCCGCATCAGGAGGACGCTGAAGAGGAGGTTGAGGATGAAGGCGATGAAGGCGATCATGACCGGGGTCTTGGTGTCTTTGAGCGCGTAGAAGGCGGGGACCAGCACGCGCACCAGCGCCACGAAGGTGAGGCCGACGGAGTAGTAGACGAGCGCGGTGCCGCAGTTGACCGCCTTGGCGTAAGTAAAGGCCCCTCCCATGAAGAGGAGGGAGAAGATCGGGGTGGCGCAGAAGATCAGCCCCACCATCGCCGGAATGGTTATGAAGAGGGTCAGCCTCACGCCGTAGGAGAGCGACTCCTTGAGCGCGTCCATGTCGCCGGCGGCAGCCTGCCTGCTCATGGAGGGAAGGACCGCCTGGGCGACCGAGACGGTGAAGATCCCCTGCGGGAACTCGAAGAGCCTTTGCGCGTAGTAGAGATACGACACGCTCCCTTCGGGAAGAAGCGACGCGAGAATGGAACCGACCGCGATGTTCAGGTAGTAGACCCCCACGCCGAAGACGGACGGACCCATGAGGAGGGCGATCCTCTTCAGCGCCGGGTGTGCCAGGTTGAAGTTGGGGCGGATCGGGAAACCTTTCCTGTAGAGCACCGGGAGTTGCAGGACGAGCTGCAGCACCCCCCCGATCAGCACGCCGACGGCCAGCGCGACGATCGGCACCTGGAACCGGTCGTGCAGAAGCAGGGCGCACAGGATCATCGAGAGGTTCAGGAAGACCGTGGAGACGGCAGGGGTGAAGAAGTGGCGCAGCGTGTTGAGGATCCCCATGCAGAGGGCGACGAGGCTCACGAAGAAGATGTACGGGAACATGAGCCGGTTCAGCAGTATGGTGACCGAGACCTTCTCCGGATTGTTGGCGAAGCCGGGGAACATCAGGTGCACGATCTGAGGCGACAAGACGATGCCGGCGATGGTGATGGCGGCCATCACCATGGTGAGGGCGGTGAAGCAGACGTTGACGAGGTCGCGCGCCTCGTCCTCACCCTTGTTGGTGTACCACTCGGAGAAGGTCGGGACGAATGCCGAGGTGAGCGCACCCTCGGCGAAGAAGCGGCGCAGCATGTTCGGGATCTGGAAGGCGGCGAAGAAGGCGTCGGTGTACATCCCCGCGCCGAAGAGGCGGGAGACCACCATGTCGCGCACCATCCCCATGATGCGCGAGAGCATCGTGGCGGCGCCGAGGACCCCCGCGGCGCGAGCTATGTTTTTCTTTTCTGACATCCGCACCCCTTAGGCCTGCAACAGCTCAAGGGACGGAATTTAGCACAGCAGGTGGGATATTGGCAATGGTTCAAGCAAAGAGGGGGGGGCAAAGCATTTTATGGTTCCTACGCCCCGGCGTGGGAACGATCTTGAAAATTCATGGTTCCTACGCTCCAGCGTGGGAACCACAGACTGGGGACGCTCCAGCGTCCCTTTTGTTCACCATGCATGGTTCCTACGCTCCAGCGTGGGAACCGCAGCCTGGGACGCTCCAGCGTCCGGTCCATGCCGTTACCACCAGCGGTCAATTTCGATCAACCCGGGTTCTCCGATGTAGTTGCGCGCACTGGAGTAGCGCCACTGCTCAGCTCTATCGATATAGCCGCGCCTCAAGGGGTTTCCATGGATGTACTCCAGTTTTTCCCGCATCATCGAGTCGCTGAGCACGAGCTCCGCGTGAGAACCTTCCTGCCAAAACTGATGCTCCCTGTCGGCCTTGAACGTCATTTTAGACCAGCTTAGCCTCATCAACAGTGATTCAGCCCCGTTCCTTTCGAGCTGCGAAATAATTCTTCTTGCGGTGAAGGATTTGAAGCTCGCCAGGCATTTGTCGAGGTGGTCCGCCTGTGCGACGAAGTGGAGATGGTTCTCCATGACAACATACCCGTACAACCGCAATCCCATCCTTTCTCTGAGGAAGCGCCAGCTCTCAAGGAGAAGGTCAACATTTTCCGGGAATGAAAATACAGGGAGCCACTCGACTACAGTACAGGTGAGAAAGTGCGGCTTATCCGGTTCCGTGATCAGGTAGCGGGATCTGGACATGAGGAGCCTCGCATGCTCGGCGCCGGGACGCTGGAGCGTCGAGGCCTGCGTTCCCACGCTGGAGCGTAGGAACGATCTTAAGCAAGAGGGGGGCAAAGCATTTTGCATGGTTCCTACGCTCCAGCGTGGGAACCACAGCCTGGGGACGCTCCAGCGTCCCTTTTGTCCACCAACAGCAGTATAGCCGACGCTGGAGCGTCCGGCTTTGCGTTCCCACGCTGGAGCGTAGGAACGATCTTAATCTTCTGTTGACACGACTGCAAGACAACTGTATAAGTGTAAGCGCATATACTAAAGGGGACGCATGACAGATGAAGGAAGCAGCGGAGTATTTCAAGTTGCTGTCGGTCGACAAGAGAATTGACATCATCGAGCTTCTGAAACAGGAAGCCATGAGCGTCAACGCGATGGCAGAGGCTTTGAAGATCTCGCAATCCGCAGTATCACAGCATCTGAGGGTGCTGAAATCTGCCGGTCTCGTTAAGGATGAAAGGCGAGGCTACTGGATATTTTACATGCTGAATAAGGAAGCCCTGGAGGAGTGCCGCAAAAGGCTTAACAGGATCTGTACCTGCGGATGCCAAGGCGCCACGCCCAGCGTGAAAAAACCTTGCTGTTCCGACGACGAGGCCGAACATTGAACCGAACCGCCCGTCTTGGTTTAGCTACAGCGGGCCCACATGAACTATCTTGGACGCACCTACTTTTTTTTGGGAGATCCATATCAGTAGTTGCGCATATTCTTATCAAGAAGGAGGTGATAACCATGGGAAAATGCTGTCAGGGTTCCAAAGAGACGCCGGAGGTGAAACCGCCGGTCGTTAAAGAGCCGAAAGGCTCATGCGGCTGCGGCTGCGTGCCTGAGGAGGAGAAGAAGTAAAACGACCGAGGGGAGACCGCTGCACAGTCTCCCCTCACCCTTTTACTCATCTCCTTAACGGCAGGAGCGGCACTCCTGCCGGATTATGCCTTATGCTCGTCCGGCAGCATGCACGCCTCAAGCCGCCTGAAGTACTCCTCCCGGCAGAAATTCTCCACCTCCACCAGCGCGGCGAACGCCTCGCCGAACCCCATGCGACCGAGCGTGAAGACGCCGTGGCCGTAGACGATGGCGCTCCCGCTGGCGCCGATTACGGGCGGCACCCGCTTTGCCAGCCCTCCGGCCCCGATCTCCCCGGCGACCACCGGCGTCCCGCCGATCTCCCGCACGTGCGGACAATCCTTCCAGCAGTCCTTGATCGGGCAGTCCCTCGCCTCGCAGAGCATGCTCATCACCACGGAGAACTTCGGGTGTCCGTGCAGGATGACCCGCGCCCCGGTCTGCTCGAAGATCTTCCTGTGGGCCAGGAGTTCGCTGGAGGCGGTGATGCCGGTCGTCGAGGAGTTGTCCGTCGGCACCGGGTCGATGCACCCCTTCAGCTCGTCCAGGCTCGCCGCCGTCTGCGAGATGTAGATGAGGTCCCCGGCGCAGGCGGAGATATTGCCGAAGAAGGAATCGACCAGCCCCCGCTCGACCGTGTAGCGCCCCACCGCTTCGATCTCGGAGAGGATCTCGTCCTTCTCCTGCGAGAGCTTGTCCCTGAAAACGAGCCCCGAGGCGGAAAGCGGCCTGAGCCATTGATCGCGGAACGCCTGGAAGGCCTCGCGCTCCCCCGGGAGCAGGAACCCTTCCGCCAGGACGTCCTGCAGGTACTTGACGAAGGTGGAGTGGAACACGGAGGAGTAGTTGATGAACGCCTGCTCCACCGTGATGGCGCCCAACGTCACGATACCGACCCCCTCCACGATGACCCCTTTTCGGTTCCCCAACAGCACCGCGATCTTGGGAGCGGGGTCGTCGCCCAGTTCACCCTTTCTCAGGAAAGGGATGTCGTGCAGGAAGGTGCGGGTCTCGGTGTCCTGGGGCAGGATGCAGTTCTCGCCCTTGGGGGAGCGTGCGATCAGGAAATCGGCGAAGGGGAGCGAGGGGCGTGCGGCCACCAGGGCCAGGGCGTTGAGACGCGAAAGGGTGGCGCCGGCCAGCTCGGCGAGATCCGGCGCGCCGTCGCTGATCAGCACGTCGTCCTGCGCGGCGAAGGCGATGCGGCCCGGCAGGGCCGAGCGGTCGGCCAGCAGCTTGCCCGAATATTTCTCTATCTGGTCTCTCATCGTCTCACAGCTTCATGTTCCGCTCTATGAACGGACGCGCCGGTTTGAACGGGTGGTTCAGGAACTCGTTGTACTGGGTCAGAAACTCGATATAGCGCTCGCCGTCAACCTCTCCGTTTACCATGAACGGGTTGTGACGGGTCGCGGCGACATGCGCCATATCTCGACGCAGCGACTCCGATTTGGACAAGGCTACCAACTCTTCCCGTTCCGCTTCGCTAAGAAGCATGATATTTCCCCTTCAACTCCAGAAACAACGGGGTGAAATCGAACATCCCGAAGTACTCGCCGACCAGCTCCCAATTCAGCCGTAGGCAATGTCCTGCTGCAAAAACGCTGCAACAAGTTTCCTGGTGACGCTTTTGAAATCCAAACCGCTACTCTCCATATGCGCCCTAGGGGAGCACCTCCAGAAATGATGGGTCTGTGAAAGTCCCATCGGTTGTCAATCCGCGGATCCGGTAATACTTCTGCAGTTCCTCTTCGAAGCGGACCCGGTCGAGGGGCGGCACGTCGATCCCTTCTCCTGCGCTTCCCGCCTCGCTGAAGAACCTTTCCGGCAGCGCGTCGTCCGCGCGGTCGAAGCCGTTCTCGCAGTTGTAGAAACGCTCGGTCAGATAGATCCGCTCCCCTATGGCCTTGAGCGATTCCGGGCCGTACTCGACGCCGGTCACCGCGGAGAGGAGTTCGCCGTATTCCTCAAGGGTCGCGCCGAAGAAGGCGAACTTGCAGGCGACCAGCGAGTCGACGGCGGCATTGACGTCCTCGGCGATCTTGATGATGCGGGCCTTGCCGGAGAAGGAGAAGCGGTCGGTCGGCACCGGCTTTCTCAGGATCTCGTGCGAGATGGGATAGGCGCGCAGGTGGCAGCCGCCGCGGTTGGAGGTGACGTAGGCGAGCGCCATGCCGTAGGCGCCGCGCGGGTCGTAGGCGGGAAGCTCCAGCGACTTGACGCTCATGGACAACTCGGGTTTCCCCAGTTCCTGCGCCACCCTGCGTGAACCAAGGGCGAGGAGTTCCCCCTCCCCGCGCCTCGACGCGATCTCCCATAGCAGGGAAGCGACCTCGGCGGGATCGGGAAAGCGTCCCCTGGCCTCACCGAAGGCCGAGAGCGTAGCGGCGGCGGAGATGGTGTCCATGCCGAGCTCGTTGCAGAGCGTGTTGGCCCGGACGATGGCGTGCAGGTCGGAGTTGCCGTTGAGCGCGCCGAAATGGTTCACCGTCTCGTACTCGGGAAGCGGCTCCCCCTTGTCGCTGCTCTTCTTGCACTGGATCGGGCAGCCGTAGCACCCTTCCTTCCTGGCCCCGCACTCCCTGCGGATCGAGGGGCCGGAGTAGTTCCCCGATTCGGCGAAGAAGGTGGACCTGAAGTTCTCAGTGGGCGCCATCCGCCTCTGGGCCATCAGGTCGACCAGCGCGGGGGTTCCGTACTCGGCGATGCCGAGTTCGCCGAAGATGACGGGCGAGGCGCGGAAAAGGCGCATCACGTCGGCCCGGGCCGCGTCGAAGCGTTCCCTGTCGGCAACGCCGGTCACGCCGGAGCCCTGCACCGTGATCGCCTTCAGCCCCTTGGCGCCCATGACCGCGCCGAGCCCCCCCCTGCCGATGGAGTTGCCCTCCCCCATCATGATGTTGGCGAAGAGGACACCGTTCTCGCCGGCGGGACCTATGGCGGTGACGCTCCCCCGTTCCTTGAGGGAGGCGACCGTCTCCTTGATCCCCTTCCCCCAAAGCGCGCCGGCCGGAAGGATCTCCGCGCGCGTGTCGTCGATGGCGAGAAAAACCGGCTGCGCGCTCTTGCCCGTGATGGAGATGGCGTCCAGACCCGCGGCCTTTATCCGCCAGGCGAAACGCCCCCCGGCGGAGCAGTCGTAGATGGTGCCGGTGAGGGGAGAGCGGGTCACGCAGGCGAGGCGGGCCGAGGTGGGCGAGGTCGTGCCGCAGAGCGGGCCGACGGCGAAGATGAGCGGGATTTCCGGATCGAACGGGTCGAGGCGGAAGAAGTCGCGCATCAGGCGGACGCCCAGGCCGCGACCGCCGAGGTAGGCGTGCAGCAACTCCGTCGGTATCTCCTCCCGGCGGCAGCTGCCATCAGTCAGGTTGACATGCAGTATTTTCCCGGTCCAGCCGTGCATACCCCCCCAGAGGCTGTTGAACGTTCAACGTTCAACGTTCAAGGTTCAACGTTCAAGGTTCAACGTTCAAGGTTCAACGTTCAAGGTTCAACGTTCAAGGTTCAAGGTTCAACGTTGGAGATTCGAAAAGCCGTTCGCTACCACCTCAGCCAATAGGGGTAACTTTGAACGTTGAACGCTGAACATTGAACGGCCTTGGGGTAACTTTGAACGTTGAACGCTGAACATTGAACGGCCTTTAAAGCAGCTCGTTTTTCCCCAACCTCTCCAGTTCCTCGACCACCTTCTTGACGTCCTGTGCGGCGGACTTGGCGCAGACCAGCACCGCGTCGGGCGTGTCGACAACTACCAGGTCCTGCACCCCCACGAAGGCAACCATTTTGTCGTTGCCGTAGGCAAGACAGCCGTTCGACCCGACGGAGACGGTCCCCTTGGCGTTGATGACCACATGGCCGTCGCCATCGGCTTCCATCACCTCCGGCAACGCACTCCAGGAACCGACGTCACTCCAGCCAAACGACGCCGGGATCACCTGGACATCCTGCGCCTTCTCCATGACGCCGAAATCGATGGACTCCCCCTTGATGTCGCCGTAGATCTCGGCAATCTGCGGCTTGAGGTCGGAGAGTTCCCACATCTCGGACTCAAAGGTGAGCTTCGCCAGCGCGGCGGAAAGCTCGGGCATGAAACTGGCGATCTGGTCCAGGATGGTGCAGGCGCCCCAGACGAACATGCCTGAGTTCCAGTAGAACCGCCCGGTGGCGAGGAACTCCAGGGCACGCTCGACGTTCGGCTTTTCCACGAAGCGAAGCACTGCCGCAGGCGTCCCGACGCCGGCGGATGCAGCCTCGATGTAGCCATAGCCGGTCTCCGGGCGGGTCGGCGTGATGCCGAGCGTGACCAGGCTCCCCCCCTCCGCCACGGAGCGCGCAGCGTCCAGGGTCTTCCGGAAGGTCTCCTCGTCGACTATGTAGTGGTCCGCCGGCAAGACCGCCATGATACCGTCCGGATCGAATCGCGCGATCATGGAGGCGGCCAGGCCTATGGCAGGCGCCGTATTGCGCCCCACCGGCTCCTCGATGACGTCTACCGGCACACCCTCGATATACGCCAGCTGGTTCCGCGTTTCGGCCGCCTGGAGCGCGTTCGTGATCACCATGACACGCTTGGGGCGCATCGGGATGACACGCTCGACGGTACGCTGCAGCATCGACTTCCCGCCGAAGACCGACATCAGTTGTTTGGGAGTGCTCTTGCGTGAAAGCGGCCAGAACCTGGTGCCTGACCCGCCAGCCAGGATGACGATATACATGGTCAACTCCTTTAAATACCGCGCCAGGACCGGCTGGAGGTGTACCGGAAGAGCCGAAACGGCTCATGAACGGGAGACCAGGCCGGACGGAATCCTCGTCTATACGATCGGTTCGATCGTTTCGACCGGCTCCAAGGCAGTTTCCACACGGTGGTAGTCGTCCTGGAAACGGACGATATCGTCCTCTCCCAGGTACTCGCCGCTTTGCACCTCGATGATGATCAGGGGTATCACACCCGGGTTCTCCAGGCGGTGGTTCGACCCGATCGGGATGAAGGTGGATTCGTTGATGTTGACGATGCGCACGCTGTCGCCGCAGGTGACCTTTGCCGTGCCGGACACCACGATCCAGTGCTCGCTTCTGTGGTGATGCATCTGCAGGGAGAGACGCTGGCCCGGCAGGACTTCGATCCGCTTGATCTTGTAACCGCTGTTTTCGTCGAGGACCGTATAGGTGCCCCAGGGACGCTCGCCGCGTTCCATGCATGACCTCCAGGGTGTCTGTTATTCCGGACGCAGTTCCAGGTAGCGCTTCAGGGCATCCTGCCACGGCTGCGGCACGAACCCGGTGTCCTGAACCAGCTTGCCGCAGTCCAGGGTAGAATAGAGCGGCCGCGGCGCCGGGCGGCCGAGTTCGGAGGTGCTCATCGGTTTCACTGCGACGTCGAGCCCCGCCAGACGGAAGATCTCCCTGGCGAAGCCGTTCCAGGAGACGAAGCCGGAGTTTGCCGCGTGGTAGGTGCCGCTGCACCCCTTGTCGAGGAGCGCCTTGATCGACAGCGCCAGGTCGCAGGTCCAGGTCGGTGAGCCAATCTGGTCGTCCACCACGGAGAGCTCCTTTCTATCGGCGGCCAGCTTCAGCATGGTCTCCACGAAGTTCTTGCCGCCGTGGCCGTAAAGCCACTGGGTCCGGACGACCAGGTGATCCGGGTTGAACCAGGTGTTCATCTCGCCGGCCAGCTTCGACTCGCCGTAGATGCTCAGAGGGGCGGCCAGATCATCCTCGAGGTAAGGAGTCCCTTTCTTGCCGTCGAAGATGTAGTCGGTGCTCACCTGCACCAGCTTGGCGCCGATCTCCCTGGTGACCATCGCCAGGTGCGCGACCCCCTCTCCGTTCACCATCATCGCCTGTTCCGTGTTGCTCTCACAGCCGTCCACGTCCGTGTAGGCAGCCGCGTTGATCACCACAGCAGGTTTCAGGGTGAGCAGCACCCGCTGAACCGAATCGAGGTCCGTGATGTCGATCTCGTCAACATCCACCCCGCGCGCGGCGCCGTCGTAAAGCGCCATCAGTTCCTTCCCGAGCATCCCCTTGTGACCAACTACCAGTATCATCGAAACCTCCAAAAACAGGAAAGACGATCAACGTTCAACGTTCAACGTTCAACGTTCAAGGTTCAAGGTTCACGGTTGGAGAACTTCTTCAGGACAGCCGTACTCCCGATCAAACGCTGAACGCTGAACATTGAACATTGAACTGTTTTTTACCTCTCGCCGTACTGCCTCTCGTAGTACTCGCGGTAGGAACCGGAGACCACCTCTTCGACCCACTCCTGGTGCGCCAGATACCAGTCTATGGTCTCGGCGATCCCCACCTCGAACGTGTAGGCCGGCTCCCAGCCAAGCTCCCGCTTCAGCTTGGAAGCGTCTATCGCATAACGTCTGTCGTGACCGGCGCGGTCCTTGACGAAGGTGATCAGCCCCCTGTTCTCGCCGGGAGAGCGGCCCAGCCGCTGGTCCAGCAGGTCACAAACCAGGTTGACGATGTCGATGTTCTTCCACTCGTTGTTCCCGCCGATGTTGAATATCTCCCCCGGCTTCCCGAGCTTCAGGACCCGCTCGATCGCGGCGGAGTGGTCCTTGACGTGGAGCCAGTCGCGCACGTTCAGTCCGTCGCCGTACACCGGCAGAGGACGCCGCTTCATGATGTTGTGGATCATGAGGGGAATCAGCTTCTCGGGGAAGTGGTAGGGTCCGTAGTTGTTGGAGCAGCGCGTATTGAGCGTCGGGAACTGGTAGGTCTCGTGGTAGGCGCGCACCAGGAGGTCCGCACCCGCCTTGCTGGCCGAATACGGCGAGTTCGGGGCCAGGGGGGTCTCCTCGGTGAAGTATCCCTCCGGCCCGAGGCTGCCGTACACCTCGTCCGTCGAGACCTGCAGGAACCGGAACTCAGGCGTGTTCTGCGCGTGCAGGCGGCTCGCCTCCAGCAGGGTCTGAGTCCCCAGCACGTTGGTCCTGACGAAGATCTCGGGGCCGGTGATGGAGCGGTCGACATGGGACTCGGCCGCGAAATGGACCACGGCTTCGATCCGTTCCTCGGCAAGGAGCTTCTCGACCAGGGGGCCGTCGCAGATGTCCCCCTTGACGAAACGATAATCGGGGTTCCCCTCGACGCCGGTCAGGTTCTTCAGGTTCCCCGCATAGGTCAGGATGTCGAGGTTGACGACACGGCAGCCGGGATTGCCGGGCATGAAGTGGTTGATGAAATTGGAACCGATGAACCCAGCCCCCCCCGTTACCAGGATCGAGGTAGGGATAAATTTCTCCTGCATGTAACCTCCGCGAGCCGCAAAGCGTTTCATTGGGATTGCCGCCGGGCCGGCAGTTTCGGCCCGATCATTCTTGATACACCGCTAAAAGCGATTGTGTCAACTTCTTAGCACTGGCGGGGGGGGTAAAACGACCCTGAAGCAGCTCAGAAGGTCCGCACCGGGCCGAGTCCCCCGAGGCCCGCCAGGGTGAAGTTGACCGTGAACTCCTGGTTGTCGGGGATGGTGCGGGTGCCGACCCTGTCGATGTAGGCAAAGGTGACACTCCAGCACTGGCGCCTGTACTCGATGGCGTAGCGTGATTCGAGGAAGCCCCCCTTGTCCAGCGAGTAGCGGCCGAGCAGGTCCGCCGTCACCTGGCTTCCCAGCGGGAATACGAAACGCCCCTCCAGGTAATCGAGCTGGTCCCGGCTGTAGCGGTACCGGGCCGTGACCGCGTTGCGCCCCTCCCCTTTCACCTCCACCCCGGCGTTGGCGGTGGAAACGGTCCCGTCCTGCGTGTTGTAGCGGCCGTCGAGGGAGAGGGAGAAATTCTTCTCCGGCGTCACCACACCCTCCAGCATCAGGTCCGTGACCCGGTGTCCCTCGTCGACCAGGGTGAGCAGGTCGCGGCGCTCCCCGGAGAACTGGTACCCCTGCGAGAGCTTCAGGTAGAGCAGGTCACGGTACTCGTCCTCACCCCCTTCCCTGGCGTACTTGCCGGTCAAGGTGCTGGCGAGCGAGAAGGTGGCCGCGCTTCCCCCCAGTACCCGGTCGCCGTAGTCGAAGAAGGGGACGTCATCGTCGCGCCGCTTCTGAACGTAACCGTACTCGAGGGAGGGGACCAGCAGGTGGCGCATCCGCCCCTCCCAGACGCGCTGCAGCGGCAGCGACAGGGTCGCCCCGGCATCGGCCTGGCCGACCTGCCGGTAACCGCTCTCCGCGGGGGTCCACTGCGTCAGGTACAGGCGCTGACGGTAGCCGCCGTAGAGGGAGAGGTCGAGGAGTCCGGCCGGCTTCTGGTACGCGGCGAGCCGCGGGTGCAGTTCGAGGCGCTGGCCCGTCACCCCCTCCTCCCGTTGGAAATTGGTGTAGCCGGAATCCATGGAAAAGATGAGGGGCCCCAGCTTTTCGCCCGCAGCGATGAACCCCAGGGTCGGCAGTCTCTGCAGTGTTACGTCGTTGTTCGGCCCCTCCAGGTCCTGGGTGTAGCGGACCTCGCCGGTCAGGGCGTAGCGCTCCCACCTGCGGTCGAAGGAGGCGGTCGACTCCAGGAGCTGCCTGTTGTAGTCCCCGGAGAACTCGCCGTAATCCTTGTAGTAGTTGCGGTCCGAGATCAGGTTGATGGTGGACGCCAGGGTCAGGTTCGGCGTCAGCAATTCCAGGTGCTTTTGCTGCAACTCTCCCCTGAAGCCGGACTCGTTGGTGTCATAGATGCCGAATGCCTGGAGGCGTCCCTCGCTGCCGTGCTGCCTCATGTAGCGGTAATCGACCCCGGCTCCCACGCCCCTGGAACTCTCCAGGTCGAGGTCGAAGGTGGCGTCCTGGCTGGGACTGATGACCCAGTAATAAGGCTGGTCGAGATAGAACCCCTTCTTGTTCGAGTGCCCGAGTTTTGGAATGAGCAGGCCCGACTGCCGCTCCGTATTGGCGGGAAAGACCAGGTAAGGGGTGTAGAGGAGCGGGACGTCGCCGACGTAGAAGACGGCATCTTTTGCCGTGGCGAACTCGTCCAGGGTCACCTTCACCTTGCGCGCCTCGAATCTCCAGCTCGGCTTGTCCCCTTCGCAGGTGGTGAAGCTGCCGCGCTCCATCCGGTAATCTTGCGCCCCGGTCTTCTCAAGGCGCTCGGTGCGCACCCGGAAGTTGGACTTCTTGATGAAGAGTTCCCCGTTCAGGAGTTCCCCGTGCTGGGAAAGGAGGTTCAGCGAGAGGCGCTCCCCCTTCAGGGTGTCTTCCCCCTTTTCAAGGAAGACCCCCCCCTGGGCAACGGCGTCGCCGGTGAGCCTGCGGTAGACGACGCTGTCCGCCAGCAGCAAGACCCCCTCCTGGGTGATCTTCACGTTCCCCTGCGCGCTGTAGCTGTCGGACGGGACATCCACCGAGAGGGTGTCCGCCTCGAGGGTCGCCTCCTTCTCGGCGGCCGCGGGTTCCCCCTGCGCGAGCGCCGCGGCAAGGAGCAGATATGTGAGGAGCCGTCTGGCTCTTGCAGGTTTCATCGCACTAGGGTTCCTTGAAAATTATCGTTCACCCTCTGAACAGCTGATAGGGACGGGAGAGCAATATCCCCCGCGCCTCTCCGACCGTGAAGAGGGAGCCGCAGACAAGCACCAGGTCGCCGGGCGCCGCGGCGGCCCGCGCCATGTCGATCCCTTCCGCCACGGAACCGGCCTCCTCGGCGGCGACTCCCGCCTCGCGGCAGAAGGAGGCAAGGACGGAGGCCGGGAGGGCACGCTCCAGCGCAGGAGAAACGGCGAAGACACGATCGACCAGCGGCAGGATCGGAGCCAGGATACCGGCCAATTCCTTGTCCCCCATCACTCCTGCCACCAGCAACAGCCTGTCGCGCGGTATCTCCCGGAGGCTATCGGCCAGGGCAGCCGCCCCCGCCGGGTTATGGGCGCCATCCAGCAGCACGCGGGGCGCCCCCGGGAAAAGCTCCATCCGGCCGGGCCATCTCGCCTCTTCGATCCCCGACTTCATCGCCTGCCGCGTCACCGGGAACCCTGCCGCACCGAGCAGTTCAGCCGCGGCGAGCGCCAGTGCGGCGTTGTCGGCCTGGTAGCGCCCGGCCAGCCCGGGGAGGAGCGAGTCGAGGGTGAGCGCGATGCCGCGGTACCGAAGCCTCCGCTGCTGCCACGACGCCTGGAAATCCTCTCCGCAACGGTACAGCCGCGAACCTATCTCGACCGCGACCCGGCAGATGGCGCGCTCGGCGTCCGGGTGCTGCCGCGCCGAGAGCATCGGGGTCCCCGGCTTGCAGATACCCGCCTTCTCCGTCGCGATCTCCTCCAGAGTGCCGCCGAGGTAATCGGTATGGTCCAGGGAGACCGGGGTGATGGCGCAAAGCATCCCGTTGAAGACGTTGGTGGAGTCGAGCCGTCCCCCCATTCCCGCCTCGAAGACGGCGATGTCGACACCCTTCTCGGCAAAATAAAGCGCAGCCAGGGCGGTGACTATCTCGAAAAAGGTCGTGTCGGCAGGGGCCGCCGCCATCACCCGCTCGGCGAGGGTCGCGACCTCGTCCTCGGATACCTCGGCGTCGTCGATGCGGATCCGCTCGGTGAAGGAGATCAGGTGAGGCGAGGTGAAGAGCCCGGTCCGGTAGCCGCCAGCGCTGAGAATGGAGCTGAGGAAGGAGGCTGTCGACCCCTTGCCGTTGGTGCCGACGACATGAACTGCGGCGTAGCTGTCCTGCGGGTTGCCGAGGGCGGCAAGAAGCGGGGTGATCCGGGAGAGCCCCGGTTTTATCCCGAACCTGCCCAAGGCGTATATGTGCGCGAGCGTCTCGGCGTAGGTCATGACAGGCGGGGATTATAGGTAAAGAGCATGAAAAAGTCCATACAATTGGGGGCACGAGCGGAGCGGATTGAGGTCCAGGTTCAGGGTGGCAGAAGGCGATAAAAAGAAAGGTTAAGGTGTATGAAAGGGAGCCCTCTCTACCTTAACCTTTCCTTGACCGGATCAGGCCACTCAACCTCGACCTCAACCTTAGTCTTAGCCTTAGCCTTAGCCTTAGCCTTAGCCTTAGCCTTAGCCTTAGCCTTAGCCTTAGTCTTAGCCTTAGTCTTAGTCTTAGTCCGCTCTATAAAGCATCTTGAGGATGCTGGAGAGCTGCTGCTTCATCTTGCTCCGGTCTACGATGACGTCGACCATGCCGTGGTCCAGCAGGTACTCGGAACGCTGGAACCCCTGCGGCAGCTTCTGCCTGATGGTCTGCTCGATGACGCGCGGCCCCGCGAAGCCGATGAGCGCCTTCGGCTCGGCCATGTTGATGTCGCCCAGCATGGCGAAGCTGGCGGTGACGCCGCCGGTGGTCGGATCGGTCAGGATGGAGACGAAGGGAAGACCCGCTTCGCGCAGCTTGGCGAGCGCCGCGGAGGTCTTGGCCATCTGCATGAGCGACAGGATGCTCTCCTGCATCCGGGCGCCGCCGGAGGCAGAGACGATGATGCACGGGGTGCGCTCGGCAAGGGCGCGCTCGATGCCGCGGGTGATCTTCTCGCCGACGACGCTCCCCATGGAGCCCCCCATGAAGGAGAAGTCGAAGACGCAGATCTGCACCGGCGTCCCTTCGATGCGCCCGGAACCGCAGACGATGGCGTCCTTGCTCCCCCCCTTGGCGAGGGCGGCGTCGATCCTGTCCTGGTAGCTCTTGGAATCCTTGAAGTTAAGGCAGTCCACCGACACGATCCCCGCGTCGAACTCGGTGAAGCTCCTCTCGTCCAGGAGGAGTTCAAGCCTCTTCTTGGTCGAGATGCGGTAGTGGTGGTTGCACTTCGGGCAGACGTTGAGGTTGCTCTCGATGTCCTTCGTGTAGATAGTCTCGCCGCAGGTGACGCACTTCGTCCAGAGCCCTTCCGGAACCTTTATCTTGTGGTCCGGCCCCTTTGCCTTCGGCGGATTATCCCTTTTGAACCAAGCCATATGTGCCCTCTTATGGGGAAAGCCCCCAGCTGTTTTATTAAGCCGTAAATCTGGCGCTGATACTTATCAGATAGTGTCGGGTATGTCAAACAAAACGGTGTACGGCTACGCATAAAGATGCGTAATAAAAGCGGTTACTTCTTCGACGCTTCCAGGACGCCCTGTTTTAAAGCGGAGACGAAGCCGCCGAGTTCCTTCAGCAGTTCGGCCCCCTGGTACTTCTCGAAATACTTCACCAGCGCGCTCCCGATGACCACCCCGTCGGCATCCTTTGCCACCTGCCCGGCCTGTTCCGGAGTCGAGATGCCGAAACCGACCACCATCGGGAGGTCGAGCGCTCCGCGCACCTCGGTGACGCGCGCGGCAAGGGTGTCCGCCACCTCTGTGCGTGCGCCGGTCACCCCGGTCACCGATACGTAGTAGATGAAACCGCTACCCAGGCGGGAGACGGACTCCACCCTGGAGCCGTCGGAGGTCGGGGTGAGGAGGAAGATCAGGTCCAGCCCGCAGCTGTCGGTGGCTCCCTTCAGTTCCGCGGCCTCCTCCGGAGGGAGGTCCACCACCAGGAGGGCATCGACCCCGGCCTGGGCCGCGTCGTAGGCGAAGCGCTCGGCGCCGTAAGCGAAGATCGGGTTGAAATATCCCATCAGCACGATGGGGATCTGGGTCCGCTGACGCAGGCGGGCCACCAGTTCCAGTATGGCGGGGAGCGTGGTCCCCGAGGCGAGCGCCCGCTCGGAAGAGAGCTGGATGGTCGGGCCGTCCGCCATCGGGTCGGAGAAAGGGACCCCCAGTTCGATCAGGTCCGCGCCCGCGCGCTCCAGTTCCAGCACCACCTGCTCCGTCGTTGCCAGGTCCGGGTCTCCGGCGGTGACGAAAGTCACCAGCGCCTTCTCCCCGCGTCCCTGCAACTGCGCGAATTTATCTGCAATCCTGCTCATCAGGCCACTCCTAAAAAATTTTCCTGATCATAACAAATCAGGAAGTATGTTGGGCGTAAAACTCCTCGCTCACGATCAAACGCCCTCGTTGGCGCTGCACCCTTATAACAAAAAATTCCCCCTTTGAAAAAGATCATTTTTCAAAGGGGGTGACTGCTCTCCCCTCAGGGGGATTCCTTTGCGCCTTGCGGCGACTCCCCGTCCGGGGAGGAGGTTCAGATCTTGAACACCTCGATCTCTTTTTTCAGCATCTCGGTCTGGCGGAACAGCTTGTACACCGCCTCGTCCATGACCCGGGTCGCCTCCAGGTTGGCATCGGTCGCCTGCTGGATATCCTCGACCGACATGACGATCTGCTCCGAACCGCGGCTTTGCTCGTCGCAGGCCCGCTTTATGTGGCGGATCATCTCGGTGATGCTCTCGGTGGACTGCGCTATCAGGTTCCCCACCTTGTTCTGCTCGCGGGTGGATGAGAGGACCTGCGAGGTGAGCCCCTTCATGTTCTCGACCGCGGACATGATAAGCTCGCTCCCCTGCCCCTGCTCCCGGGTCGCCTTGGCGATCTGGGCCACCATCTCGGAGACCTGCTCCATCGCCTCGCGGATCATCTGGCTCCCCTTGGCCTGCTCGACCGTGGTGCGGGCGATCTCGGCCACCTGCGCCGTAGCCTCGTTGACCCCGACCACGATCTTGGCGAGCGCCTCGCCGGATTTCTGGGAGAGGAGTTCGCCGTCGCCGATGGAGCGCTCCGCCTGGTCGATGGCGTCGACCGCGCGCCGCGTCTCCTCCTGCACCCCCCTGATGACCAGGGAGATCTCGCGGGTGGAGCTGGAGGTACGCTCGGAGAGTTCCTTGATCTCATCCGCCACGACGGCGAAGCCCTTGCCGTGCTCCCCTGCCTGCGCCGCGATGATCGCCGCGTTGAGTGCGAGGAGATTGGTCTGCTCGGCGACCTCGTCGATGACCGAGAGGATGTCGCCGATGTCGGCGGCGCGCTCGGAGAGGGTCGCTATGACCTCGCTGGTGA
Source organism: Geobacter sp. (assembly GCA_003490025.1). Classification (GTDB taxonomy): domain Bacteria; phylum Desulfobacterota; class Desulfuromonadia; order Geobacterales; family Geobacteraceae; genus Geomonas. The sequence goes on from DNJC01000093.1 coordinate 62,221, forward strand.
TCTGCGAGGCGCGCTTGATCTCGTGCATCCCGGTGATCACCGCCTCGACCGCCTCGCGGCCGGTTTCGGCGTCGATCCGGACCGACTTGGAGATCGCCGCCGTTTCGTTCGCGTTTCTCTCCACCTGCTTGATGGAGCTGTCCATCTCCATGACCGACGAGGCGGTGGCGGTCGCCACCTCCATGAGGCTCACCACGCCGTTGCCGACCTGCTTGATGGAGACCCCCATCTCGACGATGGACGAGCTCACCTCGTTCACCGACTGGGAGAGGTTCTCCATGTTCTGCACCACCTCCTCGACGCTGGAGGCCATCTCCAGGATGGACGAGGAACTCTCGGACGCGGAGATGGAGAGGGAGTCGACCCCCTGGCCCACCCCCTTCACCGAGGTGTTGATCTGCACGATGGCGGCGGAGGTCTTGGCAACGCTGTCCGCCTGGGTCTTGGCCGACTGCACCACGGAGTGGGAGGCCTGCGCCATGGTGTCGGAGATCCCCGCCAGCTCCGTGGAGGAGCGCGACACCTTGCCGATCATGCCGGAGAGCTTGCCGACCATCTCGTTGAAGTCGCCTCCGAGCTTTCCGATCTCGTCGTTTGAGTCGATCAGCACCGTGCCGGTCAGGTCGCCGTCGGAGCCGCTGTTGACCGCCTCCGCCATCACCCGCACGCGGGAGACGATGTTGCGGGTGATGAGAAGCCCGAGCGCTATGGCGAGTGCTATGGCCACCAGGATGACCGCTGCGAAGGTTATCCCGGCGGAGCGTTGTATCTGGGTCACCTGCTGGCTGGCGGCCGTCATCTGGTTCCCCACTTCCACCAGGATGTCGTCGAGGTCCGCCTTGGCCTTGTCGTTCGCCTCGGTGATATCGTCGTTGGCCAGCGTGTTCAGCTTCTCGTCCGCCAGCGCGTCCTTCGCCGCCTGATCGAGCACGCCCGCCTTGACCCCCTTGAAGAGCCCCTCCTTGCGGGCAATCAGCTCGTCGGCCACCTTCTCGAACTCGCCCCAGCTCACCAGGAACTGCCTGGTCCGCTTCTCCACCACGCTCCCCTTGGGAACCGCGGTCAACCCGAGCTTCTTGTTCCCATCGAGGATGATCTGGGCCTGGCTCATGAGGGTGTCCCGCTTCATGCGGTAATCCTCGACGTACTCCTCCAGCTTCTCCGGGTCGTTGCGGACCAGGGCGGCCTGCATGAGGCTCACGTGGCAGTACTTCTGGGTCACCCCCATGAGGAGCACCAGCTTCTGCTGCTTGGAGAGCTGTTCCAGGATGTTCTGGATCTGGCCGCCGACCCTCTTGATGGTGAAGGCGCCGAACCCGCCGGTGAACGCGACGAGCACGGCCATGATCAGGAAGGAGACGATCAGGCGGGTGCGCAGCGTGATGTCTTTCATTACTTCTCCGCTTCCGACAGGAGGTAATTCAGCAGGTCAACAGCGGCCTTCACCTCGGGCTTGGACATGTTGGAATCGGGCTTTCTGAGCATCTTGACGCCGTAGGCCTTGGTGGCGCTGCGGTCGAAGGGCTGGCCGGAGATCGGCGCGATGCCGGTCTGGATGGCGACGATGGTCCTCTCCAGCGTGTGGCACTTGACGCACTTCACCCTTACGATCTCGTAGTTCGCCTTCATCGCCGGCGGGAAGGCGGTCGGGTCGAGGCGCATGGCGTCGCCCTTGCCGATAACCTTCAGCCCCGCTTGGGCGCTGGTTGCAGTCGCTGCGACGACAAGCATGGTGACGATGAACTTTTTCATTTGTTGTAAACCCTCCAGTTGCTTGTTTAGCGGGCTCGATCCGCCGTTGATCACGTAGTCTTTATTGTTTATCGCCGCCCCGCTTACAGGCTGAAGGCGACCGAGGCGAAGGTCACCCTGTCGATGCCGCCCGGGGTGTCGCTGAACATGTACTCCAGGGTGAGCCTCGTGTTCTGCAGCGGCGCGTAGGCGATGGCCGGGATGTAACGCGTGGTGCCTCCGTCGATCCCTCTCTGGTACTCGTAGCGGAAGAGCGGGATCAGGTTGACCGGCGCCCCGAGGTAGTACTCCCCTTCGAAGCTGTAGGCGTGGCTGTCGAACTCGACCGGGGTGTCGGCGAGCATCGGGTTCGAATCCCTGCCGAAGCTGCCGCTCCCTTTCAGGTGCAGCCGCTTGTAGAGGACGTCCATCTCGGCGCCGGCGCGGCGGAAGTCGTTCAGGTTCTGCGCCACCCCGAAGTTGTCGAACTGGCCGTTGCGCCCCCAGTAGCCGAAGGCCCCCATGGTGATGGTGAGGAAGTCCCAGATGCTCTCCCCCTCCAGGTCTATTTCCGGCTCGTGTCCCTTGAAGTCGGTCCCCCCCAGCTTGAAGGAGACGTGGCCGTAGCCGTCCTTCTGGTTCTGACCGTTTCTGTCCACCAGTCCGCCGGCGACAAGGACGCGGTTGCCCAGAAGCGCGTTCAGCTCGATCCCGTCCTCGGGAGCGTCGATGCTGAAGGGGGAGTTGCCGACGAGGTAGGTGGTGGAAGCATAGGAGGGAACGGCGACGACGCGGTTGCTCTTCTTCCACAGGGACAGTTTCGGCTCGAAACGTCCAACCTTTAGATTAATCGGCGTATCCAGCGCATGGCGCCAGACCAGGAACAGCTCGTTTATGTTCGGCGTGTTGTTGGGCGGGGTGTTGGCGCTGCTGGAGGGGCTGCTGCTGCCGACGCTGTTGGTCGGGGTCTGGCTTACCTGCGCCCTCTGCTGTCCCTGGCTGTAAAGGTTATAGGTGCCGAAGAAACCGGCGACGTCCCTGAAAGAGCCGCCGGCGTGCAGCCTGAGCGACCTGGTGGAGAGGTCGTACTTGCTGCCGTCGAAGGCGTTGTCGTCGTAGGCGAAATCGGCCGTCCCGGTGAGGGAGATCGGGATCTGCTCAGGGAGACCGGAAATCTTGGACCACTCGGTGCCGGGTTTCTCTTCGGGCGCCTTGGCTGCTGCGGCACCCTTCTTGGCGGCGGGCCAGACGTAGCTGTTCTTCAGGAAGGCATCCCCGAATTCGTTCAGTTCCGGGTAAATGGTGTGGCAGGTGGAGCACTCGGTCTTGTGCTGCCGGCTGAAGGCGGGAATAGCTTCGGCGCTGCCGGGATGCAGCAAGGGGGAGAGAACGAAGCCCAGAAGGAACATGACCGCGACTGGATGTTTCATGAGAAACATGGTGTCTCCTGCATGGCAAATAAGAATACTTTCATAAGAAAGCGCCAACAAATTTCATTTATGCACTATTGGAAGGTAACATGGTGAAGAAACGGGAGGTAACCGAGTGTCGATTATTACAATATTGCTGAAGTGAAGTCAACTTAACAAAAGCATCAAAGAGATTTCATGACCGCCCTGTGAGCTACGGCTCACTTTTTAACTACATTTTTATTCAGGGAAATGCTATAAGGTAGCGTCTTAAAACTACCCGGAGGGTACCCCATGCGGCTAAAAGATCTCGTTTTCCTCATTCTCATTCCGGTTCTGGTCACGGGGTGCGGCAGCGACTCGGGCAAGAACAGCAACGGGATTTCGAAGCTGGTCGCGTCTCAGGGGTGCATGAATCTCAGCTGCCACGGCACAATCGCCTCCCCCGGGACCGGCGCGGTGATCGCGGACGAGTGGCTTTCCTCCGCGCACAACCTGAACAACGCGGCGGGATGCGCCGACTGCCACGAGCCCGACTCGGGACACCCGAACCTCTGCAACAAGTGCCACGGCGGCGGTGGTTTCGGCGTCACCGCCAACCCGGACCTCTCCGGCAAGTGCGGCAAGTGCCACGGTCCCTCGTATCCCTCCGACGTCCTGATGGCGCTCGCACCGCAGCACTACGGCTACTCCTCGGCGACCGCGCTCCCCTCCTCGCCCCGCGCCTCCTACGTGAGCGCGCAGTACCAGGGGCACTGCCGCGCCTGCCACAACCCGCACGCCAACACGCTGACCCAGAACCACCGCGAGTACGCCAAGTCGCTGCACGGCGACCCTAAGGGGGTTGCCTGGACCCACTACGACTTCAAACAGAACAACTACGCCGCGTGCCAGCGCTGCCACACCAGCACCGGCTTCAAGCACTTCATCACCAACAACTTCACCGCGCCGACCACCGGGTTCAGCACCGACAGCGCCACCCGCGAGGTGCTGGCCTGCGACGCCTGCCATGCGAGCTACGACTACAAAAAGAGCCTGCGCAAGATCCCGGCGTTCACGGCGACCTACAAGAACTTCAACGGCACCGCCCTGGCGAGCTACCCCGATTCCGGCGAGACCAACCTCTGCATCCCCTGCCACGCCGGGCGCGAGAGCGCCCAGAAGCTCGACACGGTCGCCGACTTCGGCAACGCCGGGTTCGTCAACTCGCACTACCTTGCCGCAGCCGGGCTCATGTACATGCAGCTCGGCTTCACCAACTTCACCTCGCCCGGTGCGGCCATAGGGACCAGCACCTACGGCAAGTCCCTCTCGCCCGACAACATCACCACCCCGGGCGGCATCTCCGGCGGGACCAGCAGCACGCACCGCAAGTTCGGCACGCCGCTCATAAACGGGGACGGCCACAACCCGACCGTCTTCGTCTCCGGCTTCATGGACAAGAACGGCCCCTGCGTCACCTGCCACATGAACGCGAGCGGCACGACGGTCCGCCCCGGCAACGGCCACAGCCTGCAGATCGACGGCAACACCTTCAAGCAGGTCTGTATAAACTGCCATCCGTCGGAGAACACGGTGACGCTCACCGCCGACAACTTCCGCGCGAAATTCCTGGAGCCGCAGAAGGAGGCGTTTGAGGGGGGCCTGGAGCTGCTGGAGCACGAGATCGCGAAATACGGGGTGAGCTTCGACGAGGCGACCAATCCGTACTTTTTCGACGAGAACCTCCCGCTCCTGAACGGGAAGAAGCAGCCGGTCAGGGACTGGACGCGCGGCGGCACCGTCGACGGACGCAAGTTCATGGGGGCCTGCTTCAACTTCCAGGTGCTGACCCGCGAGCCGGCCGCCTTCGCCCATGCCCGCTCCTACAGCCGCAGGCTCATCTACGACAGCATCGACTATCTCGACGACCTCGCCATGAACCTCTCGGTCGGGACCACGGCGGTCAACTCCGGGCTGACCATGGCCAACGGCTCCCCGCTCTTCGTGAAGGACACCCAGGCCTACAACACCGCCAACGGGACCTTCACCACCGTGTACGGCACCACCTCCGAGGCGATGCTCTACCTGATCGCCTGGAGCCGGAGCACCGGCGCCTGGAACGCCGTGCAGCGCCCGTAAAGGGTCGGGAGCCAGATGAAACTTTTGCTGCATATCTGCTGCGGGCCTTGCGCCATCTACCCGGTCAAGGAGTTGAGGTCCAGCGGCGTTCAAGTGACGGGGTTGTTCTACAACCACAACATCCATCCCTACACCGAGTACAAGCTCCGGATGGAGGCGCTGCAGAAGTACGCGCAGATGGTGGAGCTGGAGGTCATCTACAGGGAGGAGTACCGTCTGGAGGAGTTCCTCTCCAACGTGGCGGACGCCCCCTCGGGGCGCTGCGGCTACTGCTACCGCTCCAGGCTGGAGGAGACGGCCAAGACCGCGGCGGAACTCGGCTTTGCGAGCTACTCGTCCACACTTCTCTACAGCAGGTATCAAAACCAGGAGCTGATCCGGGAATTCGGTGTTAAACTCGGGGAGCGTTACGGTGTCCGGTTCCACTACCAGGATTTCAGGCCCGGCTGGCAGGAGGGGATCAACCTCTCGAAGGATATGGGGCTGTACCGGCAGAAGTATTGCGGCTGCATCTACAGCGAGAAGGAACGGTACGTCAGGAAATAGCAACGAGAACAACAATGCCATCCCTCGGCAGATCGCTCATCATATTAGGACTCATCATCGCCGCCATCGGCGCGCTCCTCAGCCTGGCCGGGCGCATCCCCTGGCTGGGTCGGCTGCCGGGCGACATCTACGTGAAGCGGGAAAACTTCACCTTCTACTTCCCGCTCGCCACCAGCATCATCATCTCGCTGGTGCTATCCTTCATCCTCTGGCTCTTCCGCAAATAGGTAGGGGCGAATAATCAGTAGGGGCGAATAATCATTCGCCCCTACTCCCCTAACCCTCCCCCTCCGGGGGAGGGAGCACGTGCCCGGCAGGTTTTCCGCTCCTCGGGGCGCCCATGTCGACCATTTTCCCGCCCCTGTCCAACCGGTACAGGTGACCGCGCCAGCGCACGCGGTTTCCGGTCAGCGACAGCGCCCACACCCCGAACGACAGCGCGTCGCGCACCGGCAGCAGCCAGAGCCAGCGCGGCAGAAGCCGGTCCTTCAAAAAGGCGCGGCTGTAGATGGTCGCAACGACGGCGCGCACCAGGTAGAGCAGTGCCGCGGCCGCAATCCCCCCCGCTGAAAATCCCGATACCGCGAGAGCTGCGATCGCCGCCGGAAAGGGGAGCGTTATCCCCGAAGCGAAATACCCCCCCGGCCTGGAGACCCGCATGGTGCGCCCCCAGCGGAGCTGACGCGCCATCACCTCGGCGACCGTCTCGCCGCCGTGCATGATGCTCTCGACGAAGAACGGGGAGAGCTCCAGCCGGTAACCCGCCCTGTGGATCATGTTGCCGAGTTGGTAGTCGTCGGCCAGGTAGTCGACCAGGGCGGGGAAGCCGCCGATGCGCTCCAGCGCGCTCCGCCGCAGCGCCATCGACGCCCCTAAAGCGAAGGTAAGCCCCTCAAGCCGCAGCGCCGACATGACGTTGGGCACCATTTCGCTGCAAAAGCCGAGCGCCTCTATGGCGCAGCCGCTCCCCCCGACGCCGGAACTGCGGTAGAGCGAGGTGACGAGCCCGACTTCCGGGTCGGAGAAAGGAGCGCAGACCTCCCTGAGATAGGTCGATCCGACACGTATGTCGCTGTCGCAGACGATGAGCAACGGGTACTTCGCCCTCGCGTGCGCGTGCATCAGGTTGCAGACCTTGTAGTTGGGGCCGTGGATGGAGCCGTCCACCACCAGCTCCAGATCCGCGGACGGAAACGCCTCCATCACCTTCCGGATGATCGGAATGACCGGGTCCGAAGGCGAGGCCACCGCGAAGACTATCTGGAACTGCGGGTAATCCTGGCGGCAGAACGAGGCGAAGTTCTCGAAGCTGTCGGCATCCACCCCTTTGACAGGTTTGAGGATGGAGACCGCAGGGGCGAAGTCGGGGAGAGCGGGTTTGCGCGCAAAGAAGCTGCGGCCGCAGTACAGCGTGAACGCGGCATAGCCGAGCGCGGGTGCGGTGACCAGGAATGGGAGGACCTGCTGGAGCATGATGATCCTTTTTTTACCTGACCCGCTCGACGAGCACCAGGTACGGGGCGGTGTCCGGGCGGTTCAGCTGCCGGCTGCGCCAGACGTTGTATTCCCTCGGGTCCAGCGAAGCCCCCCACCCTTCGACGGCAAAAGCCTCCTGCGGGCCGCCTTCGTGCCCCGTGTAGAGGGAGATGACGATGAGCCCGCCCTTTTTCAGGAGCGCGGCCGCCTGCGTCAGCGCCGAGACCGTCGTCTCGGGGGAGGTGACCAGGGAGCACTCGCCCCCCGGCAGGTATCCCAGGTTGAAGACCGCGGCGGCAAGTCCGGCGGGGACATGTTCCGACACCCTTTCGTGGCTGGTCTCGAAGAGTTCCACGTTTCCCGAGCGCCCTTCCCGTTCCAGGAGCGCCTTCGTGGCGGAGATGGCGCAAGGCTGGACGTCGAAGCCCCAGACCCGTCCCCCCTCCCCCACCAGTTCGGCGAGGAGCAGCGTGTCCAGGCCGTTGCCGCAGGTGGCGTCCAGCGCCAGGTCTCCCGGCTGCACCCTCTGTCTCAGGAAAAAATGGGACAGAGGCACCGCCCCCCGCAACGACTCATTTTTGGAACCCTTCTTATTCATCACGTCACCTTCCAAACCATTAGCCACAGAGAACATCTGAGGAAAGGCCAAAACCAAAACCATTGGCCACGGAGAACATCTGAGAATGTCTGAGACCGGCAGTAAACCTGAGTCCTAAAGGTTAAGGCCTTAAACTTTCTGAAGATGTTGCCTTCTCCGATTTTCTCTGTGGCAAACTGGTTGGCCGTTTCTCAGATTTCCTCAGATTTTCTCCGTGCCAACGGTTTGGCCGTTCCGGCTTTTCTCGGATTTTCCCGCCAGCGTCAGCACTGCCGGCAGGGTGATCATGAATGCGATCTGGCACGCGACCATCCCCAGCGACATCACGACGCCGATGCTGAATACCCCCTGGTGCCGCGCCACCATCAAGGCGCCGAAGCTGGCCATGATGGTAAGCGTGTTCAGGAACACCCCGACCCCGGTGCTGCTCGTCACCACGGAGGCGGCACTCCCCTCCTCCCGCCGGAAGCGGTTGATGATGTAGATCCCGGAGTCGACCGCTATCCCGAGGATGAGCGGCATCACGATGATGTTGGCTGAGTTGAAGCTGATGCCGAAAAGCCACATGCCGGAAACCATGAACAGGACACCGACGGCAAGCGGTATCAACCCGATGGCCGTGTACTTCACGCTCCGAAAGGCGATGAGCAGAATCACCACGATGGCGGCAAAGGCGTACATGAACGCGCGCCGGTAGGCGTCGCGCATGATGGTCATCGACTCGTAGACCATGACCGGCTGCCCCGTCGCATGGGCATCCACGCGCCGAACGTCGTCCAGGAACGCCTTCAGCGGCTCCAGGTTGAAGATCTCAGCCTTGGGTGCTACCTGCAGCATGAGCTTTCCGCTCTTCCCCACGAAACGGGAGCGGAGTTCCTGCGGGATGTCGGCCTCGCTCACCGGCTGCGCGTCCAGGCTCTGCTTCAAGAGTTCGATCTTCCGGGGCAGCTCCTTGAACATCCCCCCCTGGAAATCGTGCAGCATCCCCACGGCGTTGCGGTCCTTCTCCTTTTCCAGCTCGCCGAAGAAGCGATCCAGGGTCGTCACGAAGGCCGCCGCCTGTTTCGCCTCCGGGCGCCGCTCCCGTTCCAGCTTCTCCTTCAGCTTGACGGAGGCGTTGCGGAAGTTCTCGAAGACGGTGGGGAGCTCCATGAGCGAGAGATCCTCCTCGTACTTCGCCGGCTTCACGTCTGCCAGTTCCTTCCTGATCGAGGCAAGCTGCGCCAGCTTCTCCTGCTGCCGGTCCGGGACCAGGGTATCGATGCTCACCACGTGATCGACCGTCGGCAGCGCCTCGAGGGCGGCCGTCTTGGCCTTGGCCTCGGCGGTCGAATCGGCGGTCACCACGACGAAATAGCCGCTGTTCTCCTTGCTCCTCATGAGCCTGTAGGCGTAGTCAACCGACTCCAGCCCCTCTGCCTGCAGGTTCATCAGGTTGTAGTCGAACGAGATGCGGGAAAGGGGATAGAGGGATGCGACGCAGCAGATCACGGTCCCCGCGATGACCACCCTGGGATGCCCGAAAAGGACCCTGGATATGCCGGACGCCTTTTCGGTGCCGGACCCCTTGCCGGAGGTAAGCGGCCTGTTCACGCCGTACGGCTTGCGGCGCCGGGCCAGCAGCACGAGCATGGCGGGAAGGACCGTGAAGGTGACCGCCACGCAGATAGCCACCCCGCCGGCGGCGATGATACCGAGCTCGGCTATCCCCTTGAAGTCGGTGAAGATGAAGGTCAGGAAGGCTGCGGCGACGGTCGCCGCAGCCATCACGATGGCCCAGACGTTCCTGGTGAGTCCCGTCTCGATCGCCTCCATCTGCCCGCTCCCAAGCTTCAACTCCTCCTGGTAGCGGAGCACGACCTGGATCCCGTACTCGATCCCTATCCCGATCAGCATGACGGCAAAGACCATGGAGAGTATGTTCAGATGGCCGACCGCGAGCGTGGCGAAACCGAAGGAGAGCGAGATGGCGACGAGCAGCGACACCATCGCTGCGATGACGTTGAGCACCCCGCGGAACGCCAGCAGCAGGAGGATCACGGTAAGCACCAGCGAGACGGCGGTGGCAAGCGCTATGTCCTTCTGGCTGGTCGCCATCTCCTCGTTTTCCAGCACCGGAGTGCCGGTGAGGCCTACCGTGACACCCTTGAACTCCGGCAGCGCCTTCAGCCTGGCCACCTCGGAGCGGATTGCGGCGACGGCCTTGCCGGCGGGGACGAATCCTTCCATGTCCTGCACCGGAAGCGCGGTCAGAATCTGCTGCCTCCCCGCCTTCGCGAACGAGGAGTCGGAACTCATGAAGACGGATTCCATCGACGGCGGTGCGCCCTTCCCCCCTGCGAAACTCTTGAAGCCGGCTCCCAGCTTGTCCTGCATGAAGAGTATGCCGGGGAGTCGGGACTCGTCTCCGGCCAGGCAGCTGTCGATGCCGCGGGTGAGATGGGTGAACAGCGTCTGCACGGAGGGGGAGGCTGAAAGCTCCTTCAGCACCGGTGCGGCGAGGGAGAGGTTCCGGTGCATCTCCTTTATGTCGTCCAGCGGCATGAAGAGAAGCCCGTTCCTCTGGAAGAAGGGAAGCGCGTAGGGGTAGAAGACGTCCGAGAAGAGGTCCTTTCTCTTCGCGAGTTGGTCGTGCAGACGGCTTCCGAAGGCCCCCACCCGTTCCGCATCGGCTCCCTCGATGACGACGGCGATATCCTCCATGTCGCCGAACTCGGCGCGAAAGGCGCGGAAGTCGCGGTTGAAAGAGGTATTGCGCGGCATCAGGTCATCCCTGCCGGTCAGAAACTCCATCCGCTGCGACGTGTACCACAACGACAGCGCCGACAACAACAGGGCAAGGACCAGCACCAGCCACGGTTGACGTGCAGCGAGGGAGAACAGGGGACTGTCGGTTTTCGCCGATCTTTGCATGGCACCTCTTACATTTTTGCAATAAAACTTTACGCGCTGCAACCTAGCATACCCGAGCGGGACAAATCAACAGCCCGCAACAAGGTATTGTTTTAATTAGCTAAAAAATTTTCAGACGGGAAAAAACAGTGTACCTTTTATCCAAATCGTGTTAACTTTCGCGACTTGTAACCGTTAGGAAAGAAGCTACACTGGATTAATCTGCGCCAATCTTCCCAAAAGGAGTATGTGGTGACCTCCCCCTTCAAGCACCCCATATCACACGCACTCACCTCCTTTAACGGCACCGCTGCCGAGCTGGGCAGTGGCGCCGAGCAAAAGGGTGGGGCGAAGGTGCACCATCTCCCGGCCTCTATCTGGAAGAGGAAAACAGGGAAGGCGAAGAGTCCGCTTGACCTCGCCATAGAAGGAAGCAGGGACTTCTTCTTCAAGGAGCAGCTTCCGAGAGGTTATTGGTGGGCGGAGCTTGAATCCAATGTCACCATAACGGCCGAATACATCATGCTGTTCCATTTCCTTGGGCTGGTTGACTGTGAGCGCCAGCGCAAGATGGCTAACTATCTCATCTCCAAGCAGACAGAGGAAGGGTCCTGGACCATCTACCACGGCGGCCCGGGGGATCTGTCCACGACGGTGGAAGCCTATTTCGCGCTGAAACTCGCCGGATACCGGGCGGACCACCCCGCCCTTACTAAGGCCCGCGCCTTCGTGCTGCAGCGGGGCGGCGTCATCAAGACCCGCGTCTTCACCAAGATATTCCTGGCACTTTTCGGGGAATTCGCCTGGTTCGGCGTGCCGAGCATGCCGGTGGAACTCACCCTCCTCCCCAACTGGGCCTACTTCAACATGTACGAGTTCTCCAGCTGGGCGCGGGCGACCATCATCCCCCTTTCCATCGTGATGACCTCCCGCCCGGTGCGCAGGATCCCGCCGGAGGCGGGGGTGAAGGAGCTGTTCACCCGTCCCCCCCGCCCCACCGACTACACCTTCACCAAGGAGGACGGGATCCTCACCTGGAAGAACTTCTTCATAGGCGCGGATCACCTGCTGAAGCTGTACGAGAGAAGCCCGATCCGTCCCTTCAAGAAGAAGGCGCTCGCCGAGGCGGAGAAGTGGGTGCTGGAGCACCAGGAGACGACCGGCGACTGGGGGGGCATCCAGCCCGCCATGCTGAACGCGATACTGGCGCTGAGCACCCTGGGGTACTCCAACGAGCACCCGGCAATGTCGCAGGGGCTCAAGGCGATGGCCAACTTCTGCATCGAGACCGACGAGCAGCTGGTGCTGCAGTCGTGCATCTCTCCGGTCTGGGACACGGCGCTCGCCCTGAAGGCGCTCTGCGACGCCGGGGTGCCGCCGGACCATCCCTCGCTGGTCAAGGGGGCACACTGGCTCCTGGAGAAGGAAGTGAGGAAGCCCGGGGACTGGCGCATAAAATCGCCCGACCTGGAGCCGGGGGGGTGGGCCTTCGAGTTCCTGAACGACTGGTATCCCGACGTGGACGACTCCGGATTCGTCATGATCGCGCTGAAGGGTGTCCAGTTGAAGGACAAAAAGGCGCTGAACGCGGCCGTGAAAAGGGGGATCAACTGGTGCCTCGGGATGCAGAGCAAGAACGGCGGCTGGGGCGCCTTCGACAAGGACAACACCAAGTACCTGCTGAACAAGATCCCCTTCGCGGACCTGGAGGCGCTGATCGATCCTCCCACGGCGGACCTGACCGGAAGGATGCTGGAGCTGATGGGGACCTTCGGCTACGCCAGGACCTTCCCGGCGGCGCTGCGCGCCATCGACTTCCTGAAGAAGACCCAGGAACCGGAGGGGCCGTGGTGGGGGCGCTGGGGGGTCAACTACCTCTACGGCACCTGGTCCGTTCTCTGCGGCCTCTCGGCGATAGGGGAGGAGATGAACCAGCCGTACATAAGGAAGGCGGTCGACTGGATCAAGTCCCGCCAGAACATAGACGGCGGCTGGGGGGAGACCTGCGAGTCGTACCACGACCGGAACCTGGCCGGGATCGGCGAGAGCACCGCGTCCCAGACGGGGTGGGCGCTTCTGGCCCTTCTGGCGGCGGGCGAGGTGCATTCGGCCACGGTGGTGCGCGGCATCCAGCACCTGATCTCCACCCAGAAGCGCGACGGCACCTGGGACGAGACGCAGTACACCGGGACGGGGTTCCCCAAGTTCTTCATGATCAAGTACCACATCTACCGCAACTGTTTCCCGCTCATGGCGCTCGGTAGCTACCGGAACCTGACGGCGGAACAGGCGTGACGGGAGCCGGGGGATGAAGGCATTCGTCACCGGCGCGACCGGATTCATAGGCGCGAGCATCGTGCGGGAGCTTTTGAAGGACGGCTGCGAGGTGCGGGTCCTGGCGCGCCGCGGCTCGGACCGGCGCAACCTGGCAGGGCTGGAGATAGAGGTACGGGAGGGGGATCTCGGCGACCGTGACGAGTTGGTGAAGGCGCTCTCCGGCTGCGACACCCTGTTCCACGCGGCAGCCGACTACCGGCTCTGGACGCGCGTCCCCGAGACCATGTACGAGGTCAACGTCAAAGGGACCCGGAACATCCTCTCCGCGGCGCTTGCGGCAGGGCTGGAGAAAGTGGTATACACCAGCAGCGTCGGAACGCTTGGAAATCCGGGGGATGGCAGGCCGGGGACCGAGACGACGCCCGTCGATTTCAGCCAGATGGCGGGGGACTACAAGAAGAGCAAGTTCCTGGCGGAGCGCGCCGCCGAATCCTTCATCGAGAAGGGGTTGCCGCTGGTGATCGTGAACCCGTCCACGCCGGTGGGACCGATGGACGTGAAGCCTACGCCGACCGGGAAGATCATCGTCGATTTCCTGAACGGCAAGATGCCCGCCTATCTGGACACGGGCCTCAACCTGATCGATGTCGAGGCGTGTGCTCGGGGGCACGTGCTGGCGGCCCGGAAGGGGAGTATCGGCGAGAAGTACATCCTCGGCAACCGGAACCTGACCCTGGCCGAGATCTTCGAAAAACTCTCGAAGATAACCGGGCTCAAGGCCCCCAAGGTGAGGCTCCCCTACTACCCGATACTGATGGCCGCCTATGCCAACCATGCCTTGTCCGCGGTCACCGGTCGCGAGCCCCTGATACCGCTGGCCGGGGTGCAGATGGCGGCCAAGTACATGTACTTCGACACGTCCAAAGCCGTAAGGGAACTGGGGCTGCCGCACATGCCCATAGAGGGAGCGCTGGAGAGAGCCGTCGACTGGTTCCGCGGCAACGGCTACGCCAGATGAGTCCAAAAGCGTGAGTCAAAACCATTGGCCACGGAGAAAATCTGAGAAATTCGGAGAAGGCAAAACCACACCGAGAGTTTAAAGGCAAAACCCTTTATTCAGATTTTCTCCGTGGCCACAGGTTGTGGGTTTGGTTGGTTTACCCTTTAAGGGTTTCTCAGATGTGCTCAGATTTTCTCCGTGGCAAACGGTTCTAGGTTTTGTTTTTTCTCAGATTTTCTCCGTGGCCAAAGGTTTTAGGTTTCAGGATTTTGAATTTGTTTGTATCATTACGGGTTCTCAAGGAGATCCATGTACAAACTGCTAAATAAAATCAACGGTCCGCACGACCTGAAGGCGCTTGCCCCCGAGGAACTGATCCCTCTCGCCGACGAGATGCGCGCGTTCCTGCTGGAAACCGTGGCGAAGACCGGCGGCCACCTAGCCTCCAACCTCGGCTCCGTCGAACTCAGCATCGCGCTGCACTACTGCTTCGACTCCCCGAGCGACAAGATCATCTGGGACGTCGGCCACCAGGCCTACACCCACAAGATCCTGACCGGACGCCGCGAGAGCTTCCACACGCAGCGCTGCTACAAGGGGATCAGCGGTTTTCCCAAGCGCTCCGAATCCCCCCACGACGCCTTCGGTGTGGGGCACTCCTCCACCTCCATCTCGGCCGGGCTCGGCATGGCGGTCGCCCATGGCCTCAACGACGACCAGTCGCGGGTGATATCGGTCATAGGCGACGGCTCGCTCACCGGCGGGATGGCCTTCGAGGCCCTGAACCAGGCGGGCCACCTCAGGAAGAACCTGATCGTGGTCCTGAACGACAACGAGATGTCCATCTCCAAGAACGTCGGCGCCCTCTCCTCCTTCATCTCCCGCAAGATGACCGGCGGGTACTACCGGAGCCTGAAGAAGGAGATGGAGGGGCTGATCGCCAACATCCCGGCCATCGGCGGGAACATCCTCCACTTCGCCAAGAAGGCGGAGAACTCGCTGAAAGGCTTCCTGACACCGGGCACCCTCTTCGAGGCGCTCGGCTTCGAATACGTCGGCCCCATCGCCGGGCACGACCTCCCGGTCCTTCTCGGGGTGCTGGAAAACGTGAAGCAGCTCGAGGGACCGATCCTTCTGCACGTGATGACCAAGAAGGGAAAAGGTTATCCTCCCGCAGAGAGCATGCCGGACAAGTTCCACGGCGTCGCCCCGAGCAAGCCGGCAAGCGCCTCGCCGACCAAACAGCCGCCCCCCTCCTACACCACCGTGTTCGGGGAAACCATGGTGAAGCTCGGCACGGAGGACCCGAAGATAGTGGCGATCACGGCCGCCATGCCGGACGGCACCGGGCTCACCCCGTTCGCGGAGAGGTTCCCGGAGCGCTTCTTCGACGTCGGCATCGCCGAGCAGCACGGGCTCACCTTCGCGGCGGGGCTGGCAGTCGAGGGATTCCGGCCGGTGGCCGCCATCTACTCCACGTTCACCCAGCGCGCCTACGACCAGGTGTTCCACGACATCTGCCTGCAGAAGCTCCCGGTCACCCTTGCCCTCGACCGCGCCGGGCTGGTTGGCGACGACGGGCCGACCCACCACGGCGCCTTCGACATCTCATACCTGCGCCACCTCCCGGAACTGACCGTGATGGCGCCCAAGGACGAGAACGAGCTGCAGCACATGCTGAAGACCGCCATCTACTCCGGCCGCCCCATCTCGGTGCGCTACCCGCGCGGCGCAGGCTACGGCATCCCGCTGGACGCCGAGCTGAAACAGCTGGAGATAGGCAAGGGGGAAATCCTCGTGGAGGGGAACGACCTGACCCTGGTGGCGGTAGGCTCCACCGTCTACCCCGCGCTGGAAGCAGCGGCTCTCCTGAAGCAGAAGGGGATCTTCGCCTCGGTGGTGAACGCGAGGTTCATCAAGCCGATAGACAGCGCGCTGATCCTGTCGCAGGCGCGCCGGACCGGCTGCATCGTCACGGTGGAGGAGAACGCCCTTCTGGGCGGTTTCGGCAGCGCGGTCCTGGAGGTCCTCTCCGATGCGGGAATGGCCGGGGTGCGCGTGAAGCGGATCGGGCTTCCCGACCAGTTCATCGAGCAGGGAAGCCAGAGCCAGCTCCGTGCCGACCTCGGTCTTGACGGCGCCGGCATTGCCGCAACCTGCGAGACCTTCTTGACCAGCCGGAGCGGCCTCGCCCCGCAACTCACCGTGGTAAAGTAACTCCCGCCGCCGCTCACCCCGACAGCAAAAGGCTCCCCCCTTGCCCCGGCTCCCTCCCTCGACGGGCCTCGCGCACTGAAAGCGCTACGGCCCGCAAGCGGGGAGGCCGGGAGGCAGGCGAAGCCGCCACCAAACTCAGCCAGGAAGGGATGATTATATAATGCGTTTTCCGATGCGATTGAACTATGACCTGACCAGGTACATCGTTTCCAACAAGATGAGGAAACAGGAGAAATACCCCCTGGTCCTGATGCTTGAGCCCACCCACCTTTGCAACCTCGCCTGTTCCGGCTGCGGCAGGATCAGGGAATACGCCGACACCATCCAGGAGATGATGACGCTGCAGCAGTGTCTTGACTCCGTCGACGAGTGTCCGGCCCCGGTCGTCACCATCACCGGAGGAGAACCGTTTCTCTATCCCCACATCTTCCCGCTCATCGAACAGGTGCTGAAGAGAGGAAAACACATCTACCTCTGCACCAACGCCATTCTCCTCGAGAAGGCGCTCGACTCCATGAAGCCGCACCCCAACTTCATCATCAACGTCCACATGGACGGCATGGAGGAGACCCACGACAGGATCCTGGAGCGGACCGGGACCTTCAGGATAGCCATGTCCGCCATCCAAAAGGCGAAGGAACTCGGATTCAGGCTCTGCACCAACACCACCATCTTCAAGGAGACCAATCTCATAGAGATAGAGATGCTCTTCTCTCATCTCAAGGAGATCGGTGTGGACGGTTTCCTGGTGGCGCCCGGCTTCGGGTACGAGGCTGTCGGCGAGAAACTCTTCCTGGAGCGGCGGGAGATACAGAAGAAATTCGAGCAGGTCTACGAGATGAGCAAGCGATTCCGGTTCTTCTCCACGCCGATGTACCTCCGTTTCCTCAAGGGGCAGAAAGACCTCCAGTGCACCCCGTGGGGCAACCCGACCAGGAACCCGCGCGGCTGGAAGGCCCCCTGCTACCTGATCACCGACGAACATTACGGCAGTTTCGTGGAGATGATGGAGAAGACCCAGTGGGAGAAATACGGCGTCGGGAAAGATCCCCGCTGTTCCCAGTGCATGATGCACTGCGGTTTCGAGCCGACCGTGGTAGGCGAGATCGGCAAGAGCTGGAAAGATATCTGGGAGATGTTCCTGTGGAACCTGGGCTAAGGCCTTTTTGACGATTCCCGACCCTGGTTACCCACTCATATTTACCCGTAATCACAGCACTCTACGCTTAACACCAATAGAAAGCCCGCTAAAATCTCAGAAGGATTTAGCGGGTTTTTTATTGCCGGTCCTACCTATGTTCGTGTTCCTTTCAGAGTGGCATTCCAACAAGCGGGGGCACGTGACTATGCGGGCGGAGAAGCTCAAGAAGAGGACCGAGCGCACCTTCATCACCACTTTAGAGCGGTTGAGGCTGCGCAGGAAGGATATCACCTGCTGATCGGGCATATTGACCACAGCGTGACCGGGGGTCTCCAGGGGGACGTTGTTGACTGGTCTCCAGGGGTAGAGTAGAGAGCAGGGT
>DNJC01000096.1:0-60859 GCA_003490025.1 Geobacter sp.
GGTGATCATCACCGGCCAGGTCCCCACCGCCCTGATCGGCAACGACGCCTTCCAGGAGGCGGACATCATCGGGATCACCCGCCCCTGCACCAAGCACAACTTCCTGGTGAAGGACGTCAAAGACCTTCCGCTGATCATGAAGAAGGCCTTCTACATCGCCCGCACCGGCCGCCCCGGCCCGGTCCTCGTCGACCTCCCGAAAGACGTCCAGATGGCCCAGGCCGAGTTCAAGTACCCCGAGACGGTCGAGATCCGCGGCTACAAGCCGACCGTGGAGGGACATCCGAAGCAGATCGAGAAGGCCGTCGCCATGATCATGCAGGCGAAGAAGCCGGTGCTCTACGTCGGCGGCGGCGCCATCCTCGGCAACGCGGCGGCCGAACTGACCGCCCTCGCCAAGAGACTAGGCATCCCGGTCACCACCACGCTGATGGGACTCGGCTCCTTCCCCGAGGACGACCCGCAGTCGCTCGGCCTCCTCGGCATGCACGGCACCTACTACGCCAACATGGCCGTCTCCCACTGCGACGTCCTGATCGCCATCGGCGCCAGGTTCGACGACCGCGTCACCGGCAAGATCGCCTCCTTCGCACCGCACGCGAAGATCGTGCACGTCGACGTCGACCCCACCTCCATCAAGAAGAACGTCCGCGTCGACCTTCCCATAGTCGGCGACGTGCGCGACGTCCTGGGCCGGATGCTCAAGGTCGCCGATGAGAGCGGGGAGGACGCGGCGGAACGCCAGAAGGCCCTCGCCCCCTGGATCGCCGAGATCTCCGGCTGGAAAGAGAAGCATCCCATGGCGTACAAGCAGTCCACCTCCGTGATCAAGCCGCAGTACGTCATCCAGAGGCTGCGCGCGCTCTCCGATCCGGACGCCATCGTCGCCACCGACGTAGGCCAGCACCAGATGTGGACCGCCCAGTTCTTCGGCTTCACCACCCCCCGGACGCTCCTCTCCTCCGGCGGGCTCGGGACCATGGGCTACGGCCTTCCCGCCGCGATGGGGGCCCAGGCAGGCTGCCCGGACCGCCAGGTCATGGCGATCTGCGGCGACGGCGGCTTCCAGATGAACCTGCAGGAACTCGCCACCATCGTGCAGAACAAGCTCAACGTGAAGATCGTCATCCTGAACAACAACTTCCTCGGCATGGTGCGTCAGTGGCAGGAACTCTTCTTCGACAAGCGCTACTCCCAGACCTGCATGGAGCTTCCCATCGACTTCATCAAGCTGGCCGAGGCGTTCGGCGCCACCGGGCTGCAGGCGACCAGGGTGGATGAGGTCGACGAGGTCATCAAGAAGGGATTCGCCACCCCCGGTCCGGTCCTCATGGAGTTCAAGATCGCCCGCGAGGAGAAGGTGCTCCCGATGGTCCCGGCCGGCGCGTCACTGACCGAGATGGTGCTCGCGAGTTAGCCGAGTGACAGCGGCGACGGTGTGAACCAAATTGACAATTGACGATTGACAATTGACGACGTTTCTCTCGTCGATTGGCTCGTCAGTATTGGTTCGGGCCTTCAGTCGAGGCTGGGTACCGCAGCACTCACACTAATCAATAAGCGCGTTGTCAATTGCCACTGTCAATTGCCAATCGCCTTTCGACTCAGCGCGTTGTCAATTGTCCATTGTCAATTGTCAATTGCCTTTGGAGGGTTTTATGAGACATACCATAGCAGTTCTGGTCGAGAACGAATTCGGCGTCCTCTCCCGCGTGGTCGGCCTGTTTTCCGGCCGCGGCTTCAACATAGACTCGCTCACCGTCGCGCCAACCAACGACGAGACCCTTTCCCGCATCACCGTCGTCACCCGCGGTGACGAACAGATCATCGAGCAGATCACGAAGCAGCTCAACAAGCTGATCGACGTGATAAAAGTCATCGATTTCGAGCCGGAGAGCGCGATCGAGCGCGAGATGGTCCTGGTCAAGGTCTCTGCCGAGGACAACAGCCGCGCCGAGGTGCTGAGGATCGCGGACATCTTCCGCGCCAAGGTCATCGACGTGACCCCCAAGTCCTACACCCTCGAGGCCACCGGCACCCCTGCCAAGGTGAGCGCCATGGTGGAACTCCTCCGTCCGCTCGGCCTGAAGGAACTGGTCAGCACCGGCCCCGTCGTCATCGGACGCGGCGCCAAGGGATGGAAAGGGTAGAGAAACAGATAAAGATTAAGATTAAGATTAAGATTGAGGTTGAGACCGAGGCCCGAGTAAAACCTGTTAAAACAGCGGGTTACGCTCTTGGTGCAAGGGCTGCTGCTTCTTTTCATTTGCATGAAAGGCCGTTTTCGAGCTATACTCCCGCGTTGGTGTGGAGACTGTCCCGAACTCGGCCTTTTTTCCGTCCGGGCGCTCCTGCCACGGCTGGGCCGCTCGTCGCCGCCTTCAAATGCAGTTTTGCGGGTGATCCGGAGTCGCCTTTTCCCGAGAATACTTACAAGAGGTAATAGATGCGCAACACGAATACCCCGATTGCAGCAGAGGGGTACCCTTTCATCGCCGGATTCGCCGCCGTAACCGCTCTTCTTGGCCTGCCGGGACAGTACCTGCACCCAGGCTTCTTCTTTCCCGCCGGCATCTTCATGTTCCTGACCATCTTCACCCTCTTCTTCTTCCGGAATCCCGAGCGGAGCACCCCCGGCAACGAGAACTGGGTGGTAGCCCCCGCCGACGGCGTGGTGATATTTTCCGGCGAGACGACCGAGCCGCACACCTCGACGCAGATGGAAAAGATCAGCATCTTCATGTCGGTCTTCAACGTCCACGTGAACCGCGCCCCGATCAGCGGCAAGGTGCTGGACGGCTTCTACACCAAGGGGAAGTTCTACGACGTAAGGGACGAGCGCGCGACTTTCGAGAACGAGCAGCAGGGGCTGGTGCTGGAGACCGCGACCGGCGCCAGGATGGTGGTGGTGCAGGTGGCCGGGCTGATCGCTCGCCGCATCGTCTGCTACGCCAAGGTGGGGGATCTGCTGACCCGGGGGCGCAGGTACGGCCTGATACGCTTCGGTTCCAGGCTCGACATCTACCTCCCGCTGGGGACCCGGGTGAAGGTCTCCATGGGACAGAAGACGGTGGCCGGAGAAACCGTACTGGGGATACTGCCGTGAGTGAAGAGAGACCGAAGCTGGAAAGGGAAGGAATGCGCCGGGGGATCTACATACTCCCCAACCTGTTCACCGCTGGGAGCCTCTTCGCAGGCTTTTACTGCATGGTTTCCACCGTCAACGGCGACTACCGGTCGGCGGCGCTCTGGATACTCGCCTCCTCCATCTTCGACGGCCTGGACGGCAAGGTGGCCCGGCTGACCGGCACATCGAGCAAGTTCGGCGTGGAGTTCGATTCGCTGGCCGACGTCGTCTCCTTCGGCGCCGCGCCCGGGCTTCTCATGTACTGCTGGGCCCTCAGGCCCTTCGGCCGCCTCGGCTGGCTGGCCGGCTTCCTGTTCCTCGTCTGCGCCGCGCTCCGTCTGGCCCGCTTCAACGTGCAGGTAGACACGGTGGAAAGCAAGCGCTTCGTGGGGCTGCCGACTCCGGCCGCAGCCTCCATGGTTTCCGCCACCGTACTCTTCTTCTTCCACATGGGGTGGCCGAGTTCCTACATCAAGCTCGCCACACTGGTGCTGATCTACTTCCTGGCGCTTCTCATGGTCTCCAATGTCCGCTACTACTCCTTCAAGGACCCGAGCCTCATCAAGCGGCAGCCCTTCGCCTTCCTGGTGCTGGCGGTCTTGCTCCTGATCGTGATCGCCGCAGAGCCGGTGCTGATGCTGTTCACCATCTTCATCTGCTACATCCTCTCCGGTCCGGTCGGTTTCGTCATCGGTTACCCGAGAAGGCGCAGACTGGAGAAGGCGATGCACCGGGGACACGAGGGGATCAAGAGGAACCAGTAACGGCCGTTCAAGGTTCAATGTTCAAAGTTCAATGTTGTAAGTTCGAAGCGGCATTCCTGCCGCGATTCGCCGCCCTCACCCCCGCCCCTCTCCCGGAGGGCGAGGGGAACTGACAACGACGTTTCGAACACAAATCGTACTCCACTTACAAAAACCCCTTGACAGCCGTCGGGGGTTTTCCCTATTATCGACCGAAATGTAAAGGCAGTGACGAGGAGTAGTAGCCTTTCCCTTCCCCCACAGAGAGCCGGTGCTTGGTGCGAACCGGTGAGGAAGCAGGTGAACTCGCCTTTGAGCCGTCGTGGTGAAAACAGCCGTTCTACTTTGGTGGAGCGCCTTTCTAGCCATGAACGTCCGCCCGCGTAAAGGGTGCAAGAGGTCCGCCGCACGGCGGATGAACGAGGGTGGTACCGCGGAAGCTCACAGAGCCTTCGCCCCTTATTGGGGCGGAGGCTTTTTTTATTTTCGGCAACCATTCGGCTCATGAAGCTGACTAACCCGCACTGGCAATCGCAGAGATCTCTGTTTTAATTAGCAGTTGCGGGTCAGGGCAACTAATCTCAGGCAGCCTAACCATCGACAGGGGGAGCGCAAGTGAAAAACACGGAACCAAAAACCATCAAGATCTTCGACACCACGCTCAGAGACGGGGAGCAGTCCCCAGGCGCCAGCATGAACATCGAGGAGAAACTCCGCCTCGCCAAGCAGCTCCAGAAACTGAACGTGGACGTCATCGAAGCCGGTTTTCCGATCGCCTCCGAGGGGGACTTTGAGGCGGTGAAGAAGGTCGCCCAGACCATCAAGGGACCGGAGATCGCCGGCCTTTGCCGCGCAGGGTTCAAGGACATCGATCGTGCCTGGGAGGCCCTGAAGTATGCCGAGGAGAAGGGGAGGATCCACACCTTCATCGCCACCTCCGACATCCATATGAAGTACAAGCTGCAGATGGCACCGGCCCAGGTGCTGGAGGCGGCCGTGAAGGGGGTGAAAAGGGCCCGCTCCTACACGCCGAACGTCGAGTTCTCCTGCGAGGACGCGGTCAGGACCGACCTGAAGTTCCTTGCCGAGGTGGTGGGTGCCGTCATCGACGCCGGCGCTTCCGTCGTCAACATCCCCGACACCGTCGGCTACACCATCCCGTTCGAGTATTTCAACATCATCAAGTACCTGAAGGACAACGTCCCGAACATCGATGACGCCGTCATCTCGGTGCACTGCCACAACGACCTGGGGCTCTCCGTCGCCAACTCCATCGCCGCCGTCCAGGCGGGGGCGGGGCAGGTGGAGTGCACCATCAACGGCATCGGCGAGCGCGCCGGCAACTGCTCCCTCGAGGAGTTCGTCATGGCCATCAGGACCCGCGGGGACATCCTCCCGTTCAGGACCAACGTCGTGACGGAGCAGCTGACCCCGGCAAGCCGCCTGCTGACCACTGTGACCGGCATCTTCGTGCAGCAGAACAAGGCGATCGTCGGCGCCAACGCCTTCGCCCACGAGGCAGGGATCCACCAGCACGGCATGTTGATGGACAAGTCGACCTACGAGATCATGACGCCGGAATCCGTCGGCCTGAAGGCGAGCGCGCTCGTTCTCGGCAAGCACTCCGGGCGCCACGCCTTCAAGAAGCGGCTCGAGGAACTGGGTCACGAACTCGACGACGAGAGCCTGAACAAGGCCTTCACCAGGTTCAAGGCGCTCGCCGACCTGAAGAAGGAGGTCTTCGACGAGGATCTGGACGCCATCGTGGCCGACGAGACGAAACAGGTGGCCGAGAAGTACAAACTCTCGCACATCACCGTCACCTGCGGCAGTTTCGCCGTCGCCACGGCGACCGTGCAGATGGAGATCGACGGCATGCAGGTGCGCACCGCCGAACTGGGTGACGGGCCGGTTGACGCGACGCTGAAGGCGATCAAGAAGCTGACCAAGAGGGACACCAACCTGCTGCAGTACAACGTGGGCGCCATCACCGGCGGCACCGATGCCATCGGGGAGGTAACGGTCCGCATCACGGAGGGGGAGCGCAACCCCGTCGTCGGGCGCGGCTCCTCGACCGACATCATAGAGGCCTCGGCCAAGGCGTACATTGATGCCCTGAACCGGCTCTACTACGGGACGGAGCGGGACCTCGAGGCGCTGTGAAAAAGTCGACATAAGTAAGGGAAAGGGAAGCCTCCAAACGGGGCTTCCCTTTTTCTTTACATTTTTTCACTGTTTTTTATTATTCCGCTGTGCAATGCTACGAAATCCTTTGCTTTTAAGGCAATCTCGTTGTTTTTGTTGCAAAACCTGGGCTGCTTCTT
Organism: Geobacter sp.; assembly: GCA_003490025.1. GTDB lineage: Bacteria > Desulfobacterota > Desulfuromonadia > Geobacterales > Geobacteraceae > Geomonas. The sequence continues at coordinate 6,195 of DNJC01000096.1, forward strand.
AAACTACTTCCATCTGTTTGGAACGACTATATCTGGAACATCGGAGAGGATACGTCATGAGAGTACTGCTGCTCGGCATTCTCTGCGCCACCGCGGGATTGGGTTTCGCAGCTTCACCCTCCTGGCAGGGTTTCGGCTTCGACGGAAGCGGTTTCACCAAGGGTGGCGCCTCCGGCGTCATACAGGTGAGGGATGGGTATCTCCCGGTGCCCGGCAAGTCTGTGGTGCGCGAGGATCAGCTCCCTGAAGCAACCGGAGCCATGGCGGTTTTCTGCTTCCAGCAGCGCTCCGGCGGGAAGCTCAGGCCGCAGGGAGGGGCGTCCCCCATGGCGGGCATGCTGGTGACCATAACCGGGGACTCCATGACTGTCGCCGGTCGCACCGACGCGAGCGGCTACCTGGTGCTCGCGCTTCCTCCTGGTAGTTACGACGTCCGCCTTGCCGGCGTGACGAAGAAGTGGGTGGTGGATAAACAAAAGACGGCGCTGGTGGCGCTTAGGGGCGGCAAAAGGATGGGCGATTAATGGACATATCACTTCTGCTGCGAACGGTGCTCCTCTCCCTTCTTCTTCCTGCGCTCGCCTCAGCGGCGGCCCTGGACGATTACTACCTTTCACAGTTCAACAAGCAGTCGAAGCTGAACAAGACGCTCAGCGCGGTAGTCGGGGTGGAGACGGTACAGGCTGAGCGCTGCCGCACCCCTCTCTACCGCAGCCTGAAGCGGGACTGGAGTTCCCTGGAGCCCGCCACCCGTCAGGTGCTGGGGAAGTACGTGGCGAGGCCGGTTTTAAGCGGTCAGCTTTCGGACACCTCCGCGCCGACCTACAACTCTGCGGGCGGTCATTTCACCATCCATTACACCAGGACCCTGCCCGATGCCCCCGACCTGACCGATGCGGATAGCGATGGTGTACCGGACTGGGTGGAGCGGGTGGCGGCGGTCTTTGACCAGGTCTACGCCACCGAGGTGACATCGATGGGGTACCGGCCTCCGCCGGTCACCAGGTACGACATCTATCTCTTGGATCTCACCGGCGATAGCGCCTACGGGTTCACCACCGACGACGGCGCGCCGAGCGGCTCGAACCTCTCCGTCGTGAGTTACATCGAGATAGACAAGGCCTTCACCGATCCGATGTTCACCGTCAACGGCAGGTACACCTCCGACCAGATGCTCCAGGTCACCGCCGCCCACGAGTTCCATCACGCCATCCAGTTCGGGTACAACTACTATTTCGAGTTCTGGTATGCCGAGGTCACCTCCACCTGGATGGAGGACGAGGTCTACGACTCGGTGAACCAGCTCTACAGCTACCTGCCAAAATATGTCCCGGTTGCCGGAAGCGTCTCGCTCAACGGGCCGCTCGGCAACAACTCCGAGTACGGTCGCTGGATCTTCAACCGGTCCCTCGTCGAAGGTCACAGCGGCGCGGTGGTTCGCTCCGCCTGGGAGAAGCTCGGCACCCTGAGCCCCGGCAGCAGCCCGACCACCAGCACCGGCGACATCCAGATGACGCCGGTCCTTGACACCGTGATCGCCAACTCCTACGGCAGCACCCTGTCGGCCGACTTCTTCGGCTTCGCCAGGCGGATCTATGCCAGGGACTGGACCAGCCATACCGGCGAAGTCTCGCAGATCCCTGCCCATGCCAACACCGGCAGCTACTCCAGCTATCCCGTCACCGCTGCATCGCTGCCGGCTCCCAGCGTGACCCTGCCACGCTACACCTTCGTCTTCCATAAATTCGTCCCGACGGCGAGCGTGCCGACGCTGAATATATGGGTGACCAAAACCAGCGGCATGCAGAGCGCCGTGTTCAAGAAATCGGGTGGGGCTGTCAGCGAGGTCGCCGCCAACGTGGGGGGGACCTCGTACACGGTGAGCGGGTTCGGCGGCATGAGTTCGGTGAACGACGAGGTGGTGCTGCTGATAGCCAACACCACGAACGTCGACAACCACCAGGCGAACTTCAGCACCGACGGGAGCGGGGGTGTCGTTCAGGACCCCGTCACCGCTGCGGCCGGCGGTGGCGGGGGAGGGTGCTTCATCGCGACTGCCGCGTACGGGAGCTACCTCCATCCCAAGGTCGCGCAGCTGAGGAGCTTCAGGGACCGCTACCTCATGACCAACGCCCCCGGGCGCCTGTTCGTTTCGCTTTACTACAGGGTCAGCCCGCCGATCGCCAGGGTGATCGCCGGGCATGAGTGGATGAAGGGCGGGGTGCGGCTGGTGTTGCTGCCGCTTGTTCTTGCGGTGCAGCATCCGGCGGAGGCGCTGTTGCTGATTCTCATGCTGGCAGTGGTGGCGGGGTGGCGGCTGGCGCGGCGGCAACGGTTCGTGGTGGAAGAAAGTTTGTAGGAGATAGCGGAGGTTGATCGCGGCAGGAATGATCGGACGCTGTTGTAGGAGCGGCATTCTTGCCGGGATCTTTTTATAAAAACAAAAAAGGCCCCGCCGGAATCGCTCCGGCGGGGCCTTTTGCTGTAGCTAAGGTGATTAGCCCAGTTTCTTTACGTTTGCTGCCTGCAGACCCTTCGGCCCATTGGTCACGTCGAAGGAGACAGCCTCGCCCTCAGCCAGGGACTTGAAGCCTTCCCCGGTGATTGCGGAGAAGTGCACGAACACGTCCTCGCCGTTGTCCTGCTCGATGAAGCCGAATCCTTTTGCGTCGTTAAACCATTTTACTTTGCCCTGTGCCATTTTCCTGCCTCCTTTTTGGTGCCTCCGGAACTCTGCCGGATCTACGTTTGATGCTGCAATTTCCGGAGAGTTCTTTCGCTGGAGATGGCCCAAAGCAGGAATGTCTTTGGCTTTTCAACGCTACAAACTTCCGAAACCAGCTGCTGGGGTAAAAATTAACATCGTATAATAACCTTGTCAAGAAAATATTTTCATAACGCCTTTTTTGTGGACCGGCTCCTAAAAGGTGTTTAACCGCCTAATGAAGGCTATCAGCAGGCCGTAGTGCTGGTGATCGAACTGGAGGGCGATCCTCGGCAATTCAAGGAGATCCGGCTCGTCCGCTTCCTCGGGTCGCGCGCTAATGAGTTCGATCCGGCTCCCGGGAAGACGGAGTTCGGGGAACTCGTTCTCCAGCATTTCGATCTGGTCCGGCGTAATTATCTTGGTCAGCCTGATGATCAGATGGCCGTTCACGAACCTAATAGAATGATAGTTGGTATAGAACTCTTCTATTACCTGGACCGCCTCTTCAAAACTCTTGGTTATGGTGAAGAGGGAGAAGTCCTCCGCCGAGATGAATCCCATAACCAGGAGTCTTTCCTTGACGAATCTGAACCAGTGCTCCCAGTACCCTTCCTCGTCGTCGACGAGAACCAGCGGTTTGGGGGAGGTCTTGCCCGTCTGGATCAGGGTGAACACCTCCATCGCCTCGTCCAGCGTCCCGAAACCGCCGGGGAAGACGGCGATGGCGTCGGCCTCCTTGACGAAGGCGACCTTCCTGTTGAAGAAGTACTTGTAGGTGATGAGGCGCGGGTTCTTGAGCATGACCGGGTTCGCGCTCTGCTCGAAGGGGAGCTTGATGTTGGCGGCGAAGGATGCCTCGGAGCCTGCCCCCTCGTTTCCCGCCTGCATGATGCCGCCGCCGCCGCCGGTGATGATCATGTACCCCTTGTCAGCCAGGAGCCTGCTGAAGCTGACGCACTTCTTGTACATCGGTTCCTCGGGGAGCGTGCGGGCGGAGCCGAAGATGGTCACCTTCTTCTTGTGGCGGTAGGGAGCGAAGATCTTCGTGGTGTAGCGCATTTCCTTCATCGTGTTGCTGAGCAGCTTCAGGTCTGCCAGGTAGCTCGTGTCCTGCCCCGCCTTGAGCGCGGAGAGTATCATGTCGCGCGCCAGTTCCGGGTGGTGCACGCCCCCCGCCTTATCCATCAGTTCGTCTATCAAGTTGTCTATTTCGCCGTTGGTTCTGGTAAAGCGCAGTTGCATTGAATACACTCCCCTGTTAGAATGAGGCGGCCATTATAGCATGGCAAAAGCCGTAGGCAAATGTTTAATAACATTGAACAAATATTAGTTTGATTTGTTGCTGTTATTTTATTATTGTGACGGCAAGAAAAATTCATTCCATCTGAAAGAGGAAGCAAATTTATGGGTATGACTACCGCTCAAAAGATATTTGCGGCCCATCTCGTCGATGAGCCTTTTGCAGGAACCAAGGTGCTTGGCATAGACGTGGTCATGTGCCACGAGATCACCACCCCGATTGCCATTGCGGACCTGATGGCGCGCGGCAAGGACAGGGTCTTCGACACGACCAAGATCAAGGCGGTCATCGACCACGTGACCCCGAGCAAGGACTCCAAGACCGCCACCCAGGCGAAGATACTCAGGGACTGGGCACGGCGCCACGAGATCAAGGACTTCTTCGACATCGGCGCCAACGGCGTCTGTCACGCCATCTTCCCGGAGAAGGGGTTCATCAGGCCGGGCAACACGGTGATCATGGGCGACTCCCACACCTGCACACACGGCGCCTTCGGCGCCTTCGCCGCCGGCGTCGGCACCACCGACCTCGAAGTCGGCATCCTGAAAGGGGTCTGTGCCTTCCGCGAGCCCAAGACCATCAGGGTAAACCTGAACGGCTCCCTCCCCAAAGGGGTCTACGCGAAGGACGCCATCCTGCGCGTCATCGGCGAACTCGGCGTGAACGGCGCCACCGACCGCGTCATCGAGTTCGGCGGACCGGTCGTGGCGGCGATGACCATGGAATCAAGGATGACCCTTTGCAACATGGCCATCGAAGCGGGTGGCACCTCCGGCATATGCATGCCCGACCAGGTCACCGTCGACTACCTCTGGCCCTTCATCTCCGACAGCTTCGCTTCCAAGGTCGAGGCGCTCGCGTCCTACGGCAGGTGGTGCTCCGACGCGGACGCCGAGTACGAGAAGGTGATCGACCTCGACCTCTCCGACCTCACCCCGCTCTGCACCTTCGGTTACAAGCCGGACCAGGTGAAGAGCGTAACCGAAATGGCGGGGACCCCGGTGGACCAGGTTTACCTCGGTTCCTGCACCAACGGCCGCCTCGAGGACCTCAGGGTGGCAGCCGCCATCCTCAAGGGAAAGAAGATAGCACCTACGGTGCGCGCCATACTCTCGCCGGCGACTCCCAAGATCTACAAGGAAGCGGTCGACGAGGGGCTGATCCAGATCTTCATGGAGGCGGGCTTCTGCGTCACCAACCCGACCTGCGGCGCCTGCCTCGGCATGAGCAACGGCGTCCTGGCCGAAGGCGAGGTCTGCGCCTCCACCACGAACCGCAACTTCATGGGGCGCATGGGCAAGGGGGGGATGGTGCACCTGCTGTCGCCGGCTACCGCCGCCGCCTCCGCCATCGAGGGGAAACTCGCCGATCCGCGCAAGTACCTTTAACCCAATTGACAATTGACGATGGACAATTGACAACGGTGAGGCGGATCTTCCGTGCGTCACACATTCTGACTTTGAACCTGAACAGGAGACGGATATGAAAAAATTTGGCGGCCCGGCCCTTTTCCTGGACCGTAGCGACATAAACACCGACGAGATCATCCCGGCCAAGTACCTGACCGAGATCACCAAGCAAGACCTCAAGCCGTACCTCCTCGAGGACCTCAAACTCCCCGGCTTCGACCCCAAATCGGAGAAGACCACCGGCGCAGGCGTGACGGTATCCCGCGCCAACTTCGGCTGCGGCTCCTCCCGCGAGCACGCCCCCTGGGTCTTCGAGGTGAACGGCATCAACGCCGTCATCGCGCAGTCCTTCGCCCGCATCTTCCGCCAGAACATGTTCAACTGCGGCATGGCCGCCATCGAACTCTCTGCGGAGCAGATCGACCGCCTCTTCAGCTACGCCGACGCCGCCGACGTCAACATCGACATAGACGTCGAGAACGCCAACCTCACCATCAAGGGGGGAGGGCGCCAGGAGTCGATGCGGTTCGAGATCTCTCCCTTCGACAAGGCGCTTGTTCTTGCCGGCGGCTGGGTGGATTACGCGGACACCAAGTACTAGCTGCAAAAGGTTCACAAGCAAGTTTAACTGTGAGGCAGGAGACCCTTGGTTTCCTGCCTCATTTATTTTGCTCGCAGCCGCTGGACTTCCCACTATATTTTGATTGACTATGCCTAATTGCTGAAGTTACTATCGGTGCCTGTGTCTTCAACCCACTCTTATTCCCAGAGGTTCATGATTTTTTTGAGGACGTCCATAGCTGCGCTGATTGCATTTCTCGCCTTTTGCTCTCAAAGCGGCGCGCAGGAGGCAGGAAAAGGGACCATATTCACGCTCTGGCCGCTCATCGACTACCGCGAGAGTCCGGCGGAGGGGTTCAGCAACCTCTCGATCCTCGGCCCGTTGATCAAGTTCCAGAAAAAGGGCGACGATCAGGACACGGCGATCCGTCCCTTTTTCTACCGGAGCAGCCACGCCAGGGAGCAGGCGACCTCCACCTACTTCCTGTATCCCGTCGCCTACCACGAGAGCACGCCCGAAGCCGAGAACTACGAGGTGCTGCAGCTGTTCCGGACCTCGACCTACCGAAAGCCCGAGCGGCAGGAGCGGGAAAAGTCGACCATGCTCTTTCCGTTCTACATCTCCGGCCATTCCGAGAAACACGGCGATTACCGCTCGGTCTTCCCGTTCTACGGCGACATCTACGACCGTTTCTGGCGCGACGAGTACCACTTCGTCATGTTCCCCCTTTACGGCAGCACGGTGAAGAAGGGGACCACGACCCGGCACTACCTGTGGCCCATCTTCTCCAGCACGCAAGGGGAGAAGGAGAGCGGCTTCGACGTGTTCCCGCTCTACGGCGAGTCCCACAAGGAGGGGGTGTACGAAAAGCGCTTCGTGCTCTGGCCCTTCTACACCTCCGAGACGACCGGGCTTGGCGGCGACAACCCGACGCAGAAGAGGTTCTTCTTCCCGCTCTACGGCTCGACCGACTCGCGCCAAAAGACCTCGCGTACCTATCTGTGGCCCTTCTTCGGCTACACGGAGGATCGGGAAAAGAAGATCGAGGAGGTCGATTACCTCTGGCCCCTGGTCACCAAGGTTCGGGGCGAGAAGAGAAACGCCGACACCTTCCTCCCCTTCTACTCGCGCGACACCTTCGGCAGCGGGGAGAAGAGGTGGTATCTCTGGCCTTTCTACAAACACGAGGAACTGAAGTCGCCCGACTTCGTCCAGGAGACGGACCGGGTGCTCTTTTTCCTGTACCGCAGCAACCACGAGAGCTGGCCCAAGGAGGGGAGTCAAAGGAGCAGGACTGCGTTCTGGCCCCTTTTCCTGTACCAGCAGAGCGCGAAGGGGGTCTCTTCGTTCTCCTTCCCAGCCCCGATCGAGTCAATCATCGACAAGGAAGGGATCGAGAAGAACTGGGCGCCCCTTTGGCGCCTCTACCAGCGGCGCTGGGATGAGCAGGGGAACTCGACCTCCACGCTGTTGTGGAACCTGTTCTGGCACGAGCGGCGCGGGGAGGAACTGGCGTACGAGCTGTTCCCGCTGGTCTCCTACCGGGGGACCGCCCGGGACGCCGAGCTGAAACTTCTGAAGGGGCTGATCAGCCTGAAGAGCAGCGGAGAGGAGCAGGACCTGGCCCTTTTCTGGCTCCCCTTCGGCCTGAAATGGGGGCATAAGTGACGCAACTCTTTGAACCGTTGGGGAAGAGGATCCTCTTCTTTTACCAGGTGCTGGGCGAGATGGTCATCCTGCAGGGAAAGGTCATCTACTTCCTGCGCGAGGCGCCCCGCAACATCCCGAGCATCCTGGCCCAGATGGCGATCATCGGCTGGGAAACGCTCCCGGTGGCATCGGTCATGGCCTTCTTCGTCGGCATGGTGCTGGCGCTGCAGACCGGTGTCGAGCTGCAGAAGTACGGCGGCCAGAACATCATCGGGGCGATCGTCGGGCACTCCATGGTGCGCGAACTCGGGCCGGTCATGACGAGCTTTCTCGTCGCCGGCCGCTGCGGCTCCGCGATGGCGGCCGAACTCGGCGTCATGACGGTGTACGAGGAGATCGACGCCTTGAAGACGCTCGACATAGATCCGGTGCGCTACCTGGCCATGCCCCGTTTCATCGCCTGCATCATCTGCGTTCCCGCCCTGGTCGTCTATTCGGACCTGATCGGGATAGCCGGAGGCGCCCTGATCAGCAACCTGCATCCGCAGATCTTCGTCTCCTACGCCACCTACTACGACAGCCTCACGGATGCGCTGAAGATGAAGGAAATCGGGACCGGTCTCACCAAGGCGGTGGTGTTCGGCGCGCTGATAGCTCTCGTCTCCTGCTACGTCGGCTTCTCTACCTCCGGCGGCGCCAGGGGGATCGGCCAATCCACCACCAGATCCGTGGTCATGTCGTTCATGCTGATCCTGGTGGCGGACTACGTCCTGACCCGGCTGCTTCTGTAGCCGGATCCGGCAACGGGAGGGGGCTTGGCAACCCCGCCCTTTTATCGCCTTGCCTTTTGTAATTGTGGAGGAAGCAATTTTATGGCTCTGTCAGTAGAAAGAAAGGTCGGCATGTTCTTCGTGTTCGGTCTCATCGTCCTGGGCGTGCTGCTCGAGGTGGGCGAGAAGTGGAACCCGTTCGAGAAGAACGTCCCCTATAAAACCTATCTCACCAGCATCACGGGGCTCAAGGTGGGGGACCAGGTGCGGCTGGCCGGCGTCGACGTCGGCAGGATCACCAGGATCACCATCCTGAACGAGAACATCCAGATCGACTTCGAGGTGAAGCCTGGAACCAAGATCAAGACCGACACGGTGGCGGGGTTGCGGCTCACCAACCTCCTGGGAGGGCAGTTCCTCGGCCTTTCCTTCGGGTCGCCCGACGCGCCGCTTATGCCTCCCGGCGGTGTGGTGAAAGGCAAGGACGTTGCGAACATCGACATCATCGTGGACGATCTGAGCGACGTGGTGAAGGACGCGAAGGTCTTCGTCCAGAACCTGAACAAGAACCAGGAAGTCGTCTTGAAAAAGGTTTCCAGCATACTGGATGAGAACCGCGGCAACCTGAAGGAATCCCTCACCAACATCAACAGCATAACCAGCAAGATGGACCGCGGCGACGGTTCGCTGGCGCTGCTTCTCAACGACAAGAAGCTCTTCAACGACGCAACCAGCGCCGTGGAAAGTTTCAAGGTTGTCGCCGGCAAGATCGAGCGGGGAGAGGGGACCCTCGGGAAGTTCGTCAACGACGACACCGTCTACCGCGATACCTCCAAGCTCATAGCGGACCTGAAGCTTGGAGCCGCCGATCTCAATTCGGGCATCAAGGACTTCAAGGAGATCACCGCCAAGATCAACAGCGGCGAGGGGACCCTCGGCAAGCTGGTCAAGGACGAAACTCTCTACAACGAGCTGCGCGACGCCTCGAAGAACGTAAAGGAGATCACCCAGAAGATCAACTCCGGCCAGGGTACCATCGGCAAGCTGGTCAACGAGGACCAACTGTACCGCGACACGACCGCCACCCTCAAGAAGGCTGAGCGGGCGATGGAGGGGCTCGGAGATACCGGCCCCATCTCGGTCCTGGGTTCCATCGTCGGGACGCTCTTCTAGCAAGGATCCTGTAGGAGCGGCATTTCTGCCGCGATTGCCGCAGCTTTATCGCGGCAGGAATGCCGCTCCTACACAAGACACGCAGTACCTCGCCTCAGCATTCTCAGCATTTACCCAAATCCCCTTCGCCTCCCTCTTTTTATCAGGGGAGAGCCTGTGGAGACCTCGCGGCATGACCGACCTCCTTCATATCGCTGCCGGGACCGTCGCCATGCGTCCCTACGTTTTCGCCTTCTTCGCCTGCTACCTCGTGTCGGCCGTCCTGCACCTGGGGTGGAAGAAGACCCTCTGGTTCACCGTCGCAGGCTACCTGATCGCCTTTGCTTCCGAGTACTCTTCCATCAACAACGGTTTCCCCTACGGCTGGTACTACTACGTCGACGCCACCCGCGGGCGGGAACTCTGGGTGGCGGGGGTTCCCTTTTTCGACTCCCTCTCCTACGTCTTTCTTACCTACTGCAGCTACGCGACGGCGCTCCTTGTTCTGGCCCCGGTTAAACGGGTCAGGGGGGACCTGGTCCTGCTGGAAACCGGACGCATCAGGCGCTCCTTCTCCGTCCTGCTCCTTGCCTCCATGTTCCAGGTTTTCCTCGACATCATCATCGATCCGGTGGCGCTACAGGGGAGCAGGTGGTTCCTGGGGAGGATCTACGGCTACCGTGAAGCGGGGATGCACTTCGGCGTTCCCATCTCCAACTACCTGGGGTGGTGCCTGGTGAGCGCGCTGCTGGTCGGGGCGCTGCAACTCATAGATCGTTTTGCCGCAGGGAAGGAGAAGCCGGCAGGGGCTGCCGCGCCCCCTTACCGCTGCTTTTACGGCCCGTTTTTGTACCTGTGCGTGGTCGCCTTCAACCTCTTCGTGACCGTTTACATCGGCGAACAGTTCATGGCGCTCAGCGGGTTCTTCATCTATGCGCTGCCTGTGGTGATGGGGAGCGTGCTGTTTCTCGATAAGGTGGACCGCTACCACAAGGATGAACTGGCCGATCACCTCTCGGAGTTCCCGTGGTCCCCGGCCGCCTCGGGAAACGCGAGCCGCAGGGCCGGGTAGGGCGGCGCACCCAAATTGATGTGAACTCACCACTATGATTGCGCGGGTCCTGTGTTATTTTTTTGCAGTCCGGAAAAAACGGGGCAGCGCTGAGGAAAAAATAAACGGAGGCATCCAGATGAAAAAAGTGATCACCATCTTCGCCGTGGCGGCCATTGCAGGTGCAGCCGGCATCGCGTCGGCCGCCGGAAGCGTTTCCCTTCCCAAGGGATACGAGAAATGGGAGAAGAGCAAGGCCAGGATCAACACGGACAGGAAATCGATCTTTTACGGCATCCATTACCTCTACCTGGACAAGAAGGCGATGAAGGCGTACAAGTCCGGCGGCGCCTACCCGGACGGGAGCCGCTTCGTGGCGGTGAACTACACCATCAAGGAGGAGGGGGGCAAGCAGGTCCCGGGGAAGAAGAACATGGTGGTCCTGATGCAAAAGGACAGGAAGGAACAGGCGACCGGCGGTTGGCACTTCGCCGGTTTCACCCCCGAGGGGAAGCCGTCAGGGCTGGACGGGAAAAAGGACTGCTTCGGGTGCCATGAAAAGGACGCCAAGGAGAGGGACTTCGTCATCTCCAGGTACGCCGACTTCAAGTGATCCGGTGGCCACCAATTCCCATAACACGGAAGAATCGACCACAACGTGCTATAATGGCTGCCAAGCTTAATCCAAAACGATTCCGCAGTTTTAAGGAGTTCAAATGTCGACGACAGAAACCCCAGAGGTACGCCTGACCACGACCTCCAACGGCGTTCGGGTTGTGACCCAGAAGATACCGAACATGCAGAGCGCCGCCATCGGCATCCGTATCGACAGCAGCACCAGGAACGAGGCCCCCGACTGCGGTGGCGCCTCGCATTTCATAGAGCACCTGCTCTTCAAGGGAACCCCGACCCGTACTGCCGACCAGATCATGGATGAGATGAACAGCATAGGCGCCCGGGCCAACGCCTACACCAGCCAGGAAGAGGTGTTCTATTACGCCATCGCCCTCGCGTCCATCATCCCCGCCACCTACGACATCCTTGCCGACATGTTCGTTAACGCCGTCATGCCGGAGGAGGAAGTGGAGAAGGAGCGCGGCGTCGTGCTCCAGGAAATCCTGATGAATCAGGACACCCCCAGCCGGTTCATCTACAACCAGTTCCACCAGGGGTTCTGGAATGGGCACCCGCTGGGTAACCCCATCCTCGGCATTGCCGACACCATCAGCTCCATCACGCGGGACCGTCTCATGGAGCACAAGCAAGCCCACTACCTCGCCAACGCCACCATCGTCTCCGTGGCCGGGAACATCGAGCATGAGCAGGCGGTGGAGCAGACGGAACGGGTTCTCGGGGCGCTGCGTGCCGGGACGCTGCCGGTGAACAAGCCGGAGCCGGATTGGAGGATACCCGTGGCGCAGAACGCGCACTACACCCGCCCGATGGAGCAAACCCTATTCTACATGGGGTACCCGATCCCCCCGGCGGGCAACGAGCATCGCCACAAGCTCTCAGTCTTCAACCAGATTCTCGGCAGCGGCATGACATCGCGGCTGTTCCGGGAGGTCCGGGAGCGTCGCAGCCTTGCCTACACCGTCTACTCCATGATGTCCTCCTACACGGATTCCGCCGGCCTCCTGATCTACGCGGGGACCAGCGCCGACCGTGCGCAGGAGGCGATCGACGTAAGCCACGCGGAGGTGATGAGGTTCCGCACCGAGACGGTCACCGACGACGTGCTCGCGGCGGCCAAGGAGCAGATCCGCTGCGCGCGCCTGATGGCCCTGGACGACTGCGAGACCCAGGTGCGGAGGATTTCAAACACGACTTCCCTCCTGGGATTTCCGGAGACGGTCGGAGCCTCCCTGGAAGCGATCGCCGCGGTAACCGCGGACGATGTCAGGGATATGGCCGAACTGCTGTTCGCAAACGCCGTGCCGCACGTGGAATCGGTCGGCCCCGGGGATGGTCCAGGCTTGCCGCGCTGAAGCCAACCGCGCTGATACGCCAACCGCAGCGATCCCTGCGGTTGGCACCAAAAAAGGCCCTTCGATTCATCGTGATCGAAGGGCCTTCCATTTTTCCAGATTAGTGACTATCTTCCGCTGTACCGTCCCGATGCTCCGCCCCGGTTTTCACCCATCCCCACCCCGACCCTCCCCTTGAAGGGGAGGGGGAGATTTGATAGAAGGGGCGGGATCTTCTATTCCTGCTTGCCCAGCTTGAGCGCCCTGAGCCCCATCATCTCCTTCTCAAAGCACTCCGGGCAGAGCCCGTGGCTGAAGAGCGCCTCGCTGTGCTCGGATATGTACTGCTCCAACTGCTGCCAGCTTTCCTTGTCGTCCCTGATCTTCTTGCAGACCCCGCAGATCGGGATGACCCCCTCCAGCTTTTTTACCATGGAAAGGGCGGTCTCCAGTTCTCTCACCTTTTCAGCCAACTCCCTGGTGCGCTCCGCAACCTGCAGTTCCAGACTCTCCGCATACACCTCGACCCGATCCCTTTCCGCTTCGACCTCCTGCACCAGGCTCAGGGTATAGGCGTCAAAGACGAGGGTGATATCGAAGTAAAGGAGCTTGTCCAGCGCCTGGCTCGCCTCTTCCAACGAGGCGGGATCGTTTATGTTCCGCGCCAGGGCCCTGAACAGCAAGTCCTTGAGCGTCTTGACGGCAGCCAGGTAGAACTTCGGGTCCACCCCTATGTTCTTGTGGACGATGCCGATGCGCAGGCGGTTGCCCACGTACTGCCCGTCCGTGCAGCCGTCGAAGAGGCCCAGGATGTATTTGCGCTGGGAGACATGGAGGCGCCGAACCATCTCCTCGTCGCCCATCAGTTTCGTCACTTCCGGGTTCCGGGTCTGAATCCTGTAAAACTCCTCCACCACGTTATCGATCTCCGCTTCGATAATGGGGCGGCATTTCACCAGGGTAGCCGCTTCTTCGGGGCCGAGACGAAGCAGTTCCTTGCGCTTGACTATTTCCTGATCTGTCAACTCCATTTGCTCTAACAATTTCAGCTCCGTCTCAGCATGGTCCGGATCGGTTGTCGCAGCTGCCCTAAATCTCCCCCTCCGGCCGAGGGAGTGGGGGTCAGTTCAACGGCGAGTGGGCAGCATCTGAATTTTACGCCTCACGAATGGTCGCTTACAAGACAATTTTTATCCGCTTTTGGGCTAGCTCATCTCGTCCTTGTCCCCCGACAGGTGGGGGAAGTGTTCATGGTGCATTTCGTGGCGCAGGTCCATGATTTTCCCGCAGGTGGCGCAGAGATATTTGTCCTCGCTCTTGGTGTATGCGTTACGCTGGCAGGACGCGCACCAGACCCTGATGTCGCAGTCGTGCCGATCCGTCTCAACCCCGCTTCTTGCTTTCTCGTCTGCCATTTCCGTATCCTCCTCGTTGGATTTACTCTTGGTTCCCTGGTTTTCACAGCCCTATGATCAACTGGCTGAGTTTGAAGATCCCCTTGGCGAAGGAGCCCAGCTCCGACTTGGAGAGCCTCTCGAAAAAAAACTCGTTGTCTACCGGTTTCTCGGGGTCGACCACCTGGGCTATCGGCTCCAGCGCATCAGGCCAATCGCTCTTCTCCAGGTTCGGGTCCGCCTGGTAGCGGCAAAGGCGCGCCTCGTGGTCGTCCGCCAGGCAGTCGAGGTTGCGGGTGAGGTTCTCCACGTTCTCGAAGCTCTGTTCCTCGCCGCTCCCGTAGAGGCCGGCGTGCTCGGCGAGAAGCGACGCGCGCACCCTGCGTATCGCCGCCACCAGTTCTCCCTGTTGCTCCGGGTTGTCCGCCTCCCAGCTGACGTTCAGTTCGGTATCCAGCCCCATGCTGCGGTTGGTGGCGTTGGCGGAGCCGATGGTGAGAAACCTGTCGTCGATTATGAGGAGCTTGGAGTGAATGAAGGTCATCTTCCGGTTCCCCTGGTCGAGCTGGGCCGACGAGTACACGCTCAGCGTGTGACCCGTCTTCTCCGCCGCCAGCTGCAGCGACCGGATCATCTTCAACTGCGGGAGTCCCAGGAAAAGCTCCTCGGTCAGCGGGAGGCGGTCCGGGAGCATCATGATGATCTGGAGGCGCGGCCGGTCGGGAAGCGACATCCGCGCGATGAGGGACCAGTAGATGGCACGGGAGCTGAAGTACTGGCTCTCCAGGTAGATCAGGCTTTCTGCCGACGTGATGGCGTCGACGAACAGGTGGCGGATTTCCTTGATCTCCTGTCGCTCCGACTGCAGGTGCGGCATCTGGGTGCGGCTGACGGCGACCCGCTCAGCCGGTATGGCGAACGCCTCCGGGGGGAGGGGGAATGGACCCCCGTTGGCGGTCGGGATCTGCAGCGCCTCCCCTCCCGAGTCCATCCATCGCTGCACGAAGAGGTCGATCAGTACCTTCACCACGGGGCCGGTGTGGTAGGACTGGATATCGTGGTAACAGCCGTAACGGGTGCCGTCCAGGTCGACGCGGTCCGGGTTCTCCTTCAGATGGCGCCGGTCGTCCCAGCGTGAGGAACAGATATCCATGCCGCCGACGTAGGCGATGGCGCCGTCGGCAACGATGAATTTCTGGTGGTGCGTGGCGCCAGCCGCGTGGACGCTGTCGAAGCGGAAGTGGAGACGCTCGCTGGTGGACCAGTTGAAGATGATATTCTGGAACCACTCCCGCTCCAATGAGAAGACGGCGCTGAAGTCCCAGGCGAGGATGTAGATCTCCAGTTCTGGATTCTTCTGGCAAAGCTCTTCCAGGAAGTTCAGGAACCTCACCTCCCCCCCCGCCTCCTTCGCCTCCTCTCCGCGCAAAAGGCTCACTTCGGAATCGAACTGCCACCCGGCCATCAGCAGGTAGTTTTTGGCTCTCAGCGCGGTCTGGTAAAAGGCGCGGTAGTAATCGCAGGCATCGACGATAAGGCCGGTTTCCCGAGTCTCGTAGATACCCATGCAATTAAGACCCGGCTTGAGGATAGTCATGTCAGCTCCAGCGTGACCAGAAGCGGGAGATGGTCCGAGGCGGCCCTGGTGAGCGGGGTCCTCGGCACGGATACGTGCCGCACCTTGAGGTCATGCGTTACGAAGAGATGGTCGATCCGCATGAGGGGAAGCTGCGCGGGCCAGGTCCCCCTCGGTAACCTCCCCTTGACCCCCCGCTGCACGTCATGCAGGTGACGGGTCAGCAGGCGGTACACCGAGGAACCGGCAAGGGCGTTGAAGTCGCCGCAGAGAACGGCAGGTCCGCTGCATTCCGGATGCCCCAGCCATTCCGGGCCGCTGATCGTCCTGGCCTGCGCCACGCGTTCCCCCCGGTTCAGCCCGAAGTGCGTGGCCAGGACCTGCACCTTCCTGCCGACCATCTCGACCTCCGCCCACACCGCCCCGCGGCGCTCGTAAAGAGGGCGAAACGGTTCCGCCGGGATCGCCCCCGCCTTTATCAGCTTAAGCGGCGACCGGCTCAAGATGGCATTGCCGTAACCCCCCTCCCTCACCTGGATCGAGGAATGGAAGTGGAACGACATCTCCAAGGTCTTCGCTATCAGGTGCGCCTGGTCGATCATTTCCGTGCGTGGCAGCCCTGCGTCAAGTTCCTGCAACGCGACGATGTCCGGATTGCACCGGTCGATGACCTCGGCGATCCTCAGCGGTGAGAGCTGGCCGTCCGTTCCGATGCAACTGTGGACGTTGTAGGTCATCACGGAGAAGGTTTTTGACATGGGTGCGGCTTATATATATGGTTGGTGACCGTGTTGGAAATGTTTCACACTGGGAAAGAGTACATAGCGCCTCAGTCATGTCAATGAGAGGAAGGCTTCTGCTCCGGGAAAGCGGGTGGGATGCCGGGGGTTGCGTTAAAAGTGCGGAGGGAAGATAATCGTTTCTGGGCCATTGGAGGCCCTTTCTCTATGAAGGGAGATGCAACAAAACGCTCTGAGGCGCCCGCCCGCGAGGAACTTCCCGGCGTCAGCATCAACATCGCCTGCGCAGTTCTCCTGGTGGCCATCCTCTACCTCGATCTCGCGAGCCCCCTGGGGATCGCCGTGCCGATTCTGTACAACGCCGTGGTGCTGCTGGCGCTCAGATCCGCAGACAGGAGATTGATAGTCGTCGTCGCCTTGCTTGCTTCCGTACTCACCATCGGCCCGCTGTTGCACAAGCCCCCGATCGACGAGATGTGGAAGGCGGCCGCCAACCGCGCTCTGGCGTTGTTCACCGTGTGGATCTGCTGCTATCTTGGGGTAGTGAGGCAGACGATGGAGGGGAAGCGGATGCATGCCCTCCATGAGCGGGAAAAGGCCCTGGAGGAGGTACGGATGCTGCGGGGGTTCCTGCCGATCTGCGCCTCGTGCAAGAGGATCCGCGATTATGAAGGGTCCTGGACCATGATCGAGAAGTACATCAGCGAGCACTCCGAAGCCGAGTTCAGCCACGGCCTGTGCCCGGATTGCACCAAACGGCTTTTCCCCGATTTCCCGCAGCAGGCGAAGCCGTCGGACGGCAGAAGCGGGAAGTAGCGGTCCCTAGCGCCAACCCAACCGCACTCCTTATTTCCCCTGCAGGTACTCGATCAACAGACGCACCCCCACCCCGGTGGCCCCCTTGGGCGAATAGGGGCGGGCCTTGTCGCTCCAGGCGGTCCCGGCGATGTCGAGGTGGGCCCAGCGGGTCTCCCCGACGAACTGCTTCAGGAACCATCCCGCGGAGATGCTCCCGCCGTCGCGGCTCCCGGCGTTCTTCAGGTCGGCGATGTCGCTTTTCATCGCCTCGCCGTACTCGTCCCAAAGCGGCAGCTGCCACAGGCGCTCCCCGGTCCGCTCGCCCGCCCGCTTCAGCGCATCCATGAGGCGCTGGTCGTTCCCCATCATCCCGCTCGCCTCGTGCCCCAGCGCCACCACGCAGGCGCCGGTCAGGGTGGCCAGGTCGATCATGACGGCGGGCTTGAACTGCCGGGCGAAATGCAGGGCGTCGCACAGGATGAGCCGCCCCTCCGCGTCCGTGTTGGTGATCTCGATGGTGGTCCCCGAGAGGGAGGTGAGCACGTCTCCCGGCTTGAAGGACTTGCCGTCCGGCATGTTCTCGGCAGTCGGGATGATGCCGACCAGGTTGACCGGGAGCTTCAGTCCCGCAGCTGCGCAGAGCGTCCCGAGCACGGCGGCGCTGCCGGCCATGTCGGTCTTCATCTCCTCCATTCCGGGGCCGGGCTTGATGGATATCCCGCCGGAATCGAAGGTGATCCCCTTGCCGACCAGCACCGTCGGCCGTCCCTTGCCGCCGCCGTACTCGAGCACGATCAGGCGCGGCGCTTCCGCCCCCCCCTTGCCGACGCCGACGAGCGCGTTCATGCCGAGCCGCTCCAGTTCCTCCATCTCGTAGACACGGCATTTCAGCGCATGCCGGTCGGCCAGCTCCCGAGCGGTCCGGGCGAGGTAGGAAGGGGTCACCACGTTTCCCGGCTGCGAGACCAGGTCCCGCGCGAGCTTGACGCCGCCGCAGACGGTCTCGACGGCTCCCCCCCTGAGCAGGGCGGCCTCCGCTTCGGAGGGGTCCGGCTGCAGCAGTGTCATCGTCTCGAACGCGAAGCGCTCCTCTTTCTCCCTGGTCTTGTACAGGTCGAAGGAGTAGCTCCCGAGGAGCGACCCTGCAGTGACCGCTTCGAGCGCCTCCGGTAGGTCGGTGCAGAGGTGGAGGGCGGAGGCGAAGGAGGCGACCCGCGCCCCATTCAGCGCCTGGATCGCGTTGCCGGCGCCCCGCCTCAGGCGCTCGACGGTCAGATCCTTTTTCTTCCCCAGGCCTGCCAGCAGGACCCTCTCCGCGGGGAGTTTCCCCATGGTGTGCAAAAGGCGCGAGGTAGCGGGCTTGCCGGCGAACTCGCGGCTGTCGTACAGGCGCCCGAGCAGGCCGTCCAGCGCCCGGTCGCAGGCGGCGAAGAGTTCGTCCCTGTCGTCCTCGAAACAGCCGATGACGAGGGCCGGGGTGGAAAGCTGAAGCGGCTTGTCGCCGCTGATCCGTATGTTCATGAGTTACCTCGCGGCGCCGGTCAGGGTGGTTGGGTGCAGCATCTCGGCCAGTTCGAACGCCAGCTCCACGCTCTGCTCGGCGTTCAGGCGCGGGTCGCAGTTGGTCTGGTAGTTCAGGTGCAGGTGCTTGTCGAGGAGCTGGCGGCTCCCTCCGGTGCACTCGGTCACGTGGTCGCCGGTCAGCTCCAGGTGCACCCCTCCCACCATGGTCCCCTCCGCCTTGTGGATCTGGTAGAAATTCTTGATCTCCCGCAGGATATCCTCGAACCTGCGCGACTTCTGCCCGAACTCGTTCTGGTAGGCGTTGCCGTGCATCGGGTCGCAACTCCAGACCACCTTGCACCCCTCGCTCTTGATCTCCCTGAGCAGCTTCGGGAGATAGGAGGCGATCTTGTCCGCTCCGAAACGGGTGATCAGCGTGAGCCGTCCCGCTTCGTTGTCCGGGTTGAGCTTCTCGATGATCGCCTTGATGGTGTCGATATCGTAGTTGGGTCCGACCTTCAGCCCGAGCGGGTTCTTGACGCCGCGCAGGAACTCCACGTGGGCGCCGTCCAGCTGACGGGTCCGGTCGCCGATCCAGAGCATGTGGGCGGAGCAGTCGTACCAGCCGCCGGAGGTGGAGTCCATCCGGGTCAGCATCTCCTCGTAGTCGAGCAGGAGAGCTTCGTGCGAGGTGTAGAGGGTCACCTGGTTCAGCTGCGGGGTGTGCTGCGGGTCGAGCCCGATGGCGTTCATGAAGTTGATGGTCTTCCAGATCTGCCTGACCAGTTCCTCGTACTTCTGCCCCGCCGGGAGCGCGTCCAGCGACGCCCGGTGCCAGGCCTGGACGCGGTCGAGCGCCGCATATCCCCCGAGGGTGAAGGAGCGGACCAGGTTGAGGGTGGCGGCGGCGCGATAGTAACCCTCCAGCATCCGGCGCGGGTCGGGAGTCCTCGCCTCCAGCGTAGGCTCGGGGCTGTTGACCATGTCGCCGCGGTAGCTGGGGAGTTCGACTCCGTGCACCATCTCCGTGTCCGAGGAGCGGGGCTTGGCGTACTGCCCGGCGATCCTGCCGATCTTGATGACGCGCTTCTCGCCCGCGAAGGCGAGGACCACGGACATCTGCAGGATCACCTTCAGGAGTTCCCTGATGTCGGGACCGGTGCAGCGGGAGAAGTCCTCGGCGCAGTCACCGCACTGGAGGACGAAAGCCTTTCCTTCGACGGCATCCGCCAGGGAGCCCTTCAGCGTCTGGCATTCGCCGGCGAACACCAGCGGCGGCAGCTGGGAAAGCGTCTTGAGCGAATCGTCGAGGGCCGGGCCTGACGGCCAGACCGGTTGCTGCATTGCGGGAAAGGAACGCCAGCTGCTCTTGGTCCATTTCTTGGTGGTCATTATTTGAAACCTCTCTGGAAGCTTTTTGGGCTCCGCTGTCGGGACTGCAAAGGGGAATCGGCAGCGGCACGTTGCACATCGTAGCAGGAATGGGGCGGATTGGAAAACTAAAATGTTAATAAAATCAACTGGAGCGCATGAAGACGGGGTCACAATCGCACGAGCTCGTGGTATTATCCTCCATCATGGAAATCGAACAGCAGCAACAGACGACGGTGGCCTGCAGTTCGGCATCCCCCGGGCCCGAACCGGCCGGGTTGCCACTCTCCCCCGAGCGCGCCGATGGCTCCCTTTCCGGGGGGGGGGCGCTCTCCCTGCAATCGAGTTTCACTGAACCGCGCGGGGCCTTGCGGCGTCTTCTCGCCGACCTGGGGCGCGGCGCGCGCAGGTCGCTTTTCCTCAAGTTCGACCCGGAGAGTCTCCACTCCACCCCTGCAAGCCTCACGCTCCTCGTCCTGGCGGACCTCCTGCTGAACCTGGCGGCCTCGTTTCTCCTGGTGGGGAGGGAAGGGTATTTCTCCTACTCCGCCGTCCCCGGATTCCTGTTCCACCTCCCGCTGTTCCTCTTTTTCGGTCTGCTGGCGGGGAAGGCGCTCTCACGCCCCTCGCTTGTCACCGACATCCCGGCGGCGCTCATCTCTCTCAGCATACCGATCGAGCTTACCCATGGCGTGCTGGAGCGGCTTTCCCGGTTGGGCCGGCTGGAGTGGCTGGAGGAGCACCTGGCCGCACCGCACTATTACCGTTTTTTCTGGTGGTGGGTGGCTGCGTCGCTGATATCGCTGCTCCGCATCGGCGCCAACCGTCCGTGGCGGCGCCGGATCCTTTTGCCCCCCATGTTTCTCCTGCTGGTGCTGCCGCCCATCTGGTTCTATCCCAGGGGAGACCTGTGGGTAAGCGGTTCGGCGGAGAGCGAAAGCGGCGAACTCCGCATCACCGACGAGGTGCTGTCGGCCCAGGGAAAGCTTCTGGCCTCCCAGCTGGCCGCCATGCTCCCGGGAAGAAAGGGGGTCGCGGACCTTTATTTCGTCGGCTTTGCGGGGGATGCCTCGCAGGACGTTTTCCTGAAGGAACTGAACGCGGCGGGGAAGCTTTTCGCCGAGCGCTTCGGCGCCTCGGGTCGCTCGATCCTGCTGGTGAACAACCCGCAAACCGCCATCACCATCCCGTTTGCCACGGCGGACAACCTGGAGCGGACGCTGGTGCGGATGGGGGAGGTGATGGACCGGGAGGACGTCCTTTTCCTGTACGTGACGTCGCACGGCTCGCGGGATCATGAACTGGGTGTGGAGAACAGCCCGCTGGAACTCAAGCCCCTGACGCCGGAGCAGTTGCGGCGGATGCTGGCGAAAGCGCGCATCCCCTACAAGGTCGTGGTGATATCCGCCTGCTTCTCCGGAGGGTTCGTCGAGCCGTTGAAGGACCCCTCCACGCTGATCATCACGGCGTCGGATGCCACCCACGAATCGTTTGGCTGTGGTTTCGGGGAGGATTACACATGGTTCGGCCAGGCGTTCATTGGCAACGCGCTGCGGCGGACCTTCTCCTTCACGGACGCCTTTGAAAAGGCGCGGGAGGAGATCCGGAAATGGGAGGAGGAGCAGGGGCAGACCCCCTCCAACCCGCAGATCTGGGGAGGGAAGGACGTCTGGCCTGCGCTTTTGGAACTGGAGAAAGAGCTGAAACGTTAAACGCTTGTGCCTTTACCCCTTGCCCCCGACCGTGATGCCGGAGATGAGGAGCGTGGGCTGGGCATCCGAGACCGGGACACCCTGGCCGTCCTTGCCGCAGGTCCCTATGCCGAACCCGAGATCGTTCCCCACCATGGTGATGTTCTTCAGCACCTCGGGGCCGTTCCCCGCCAAAGTCGCCCCGCGCACCGGTTCACCCACCACGCCGTTCTCTATCAGGTACCCCTCCGAGACCTCGAAAACGAAATCCCCGTTCACCGTGTTGACCTGTCCGCCCCCCATGCGCCGCACGAAGAGCCCGTTGGCAACGCTCCCGACGATCCCGGCGGGATCGCTTTGGCCCGGGGCGATCAGCGTGTTGGTCATCCGGACAATGGGACGCACCCGGTACGACTCCCGCCTGCCGTTGCCGGTGGAGGCGCAGCCGTCCTTCATGGCGGAAAGCCTGTCGTACATGTACCCCTTGAGGATGCCGTCCTCCACCAGGACCGTCCTTTGCGCGGGGGTCCCCTCGCCGTCGAAGCTGAAGGAACCGCGGCCGTGGGGTATGGTGGCGTCGTCTATGACGGTGATCAGCTCGGAAGCGACCTTCTCTCCAATCCTGCCCCGGTAGACGGAGGTCCCCGCCTGGACCAGGTCCGCCTCCAGGCCATGCCCGATCGCCTCGTGCACCATGGTGCCTCCGGCCTCACTGGAGAGGACGACCGGGAGCCGTCCGGCGGGAGACTGCCGGGCTCCGAGCATCATCACCCCGCGCGCAGCCGCCTTGAGCGCGAGATCTTCCGGCGAGGCGTCGTCGAAGAGTTCGAGGCCGCGTGCGGCGCCGACCGGCTCGTAACCGGTCTGGGTCACCTTGCCATCCTGCGCCACCACCTGGACCATGAACACCGTGGCGGTGGAGTTTTCCTCGCGGAACTCCCCGAGCGAGTTGACGCTCTGGCTCTTCACCTGCGCGTCGCGGTATACGGCCATCACCTGGCGGATCCGCTTGTCGAACCCCCGCGCCGCGCGGTCGGCGCGGGTCACCAGTGCGACCTTCTCGGCGAGTTCGACCTGGTCGGCCGGAATACGGACCGGAAAGCCCGCACCGATCTCCCGGTCGCCGAGGTTGAAGCCGCCGTGAGGGACCCCGCCGCGCACGCCGCGGCTCACCGTCTCGGCCAGCGCCAGGAGCGACTCCTCGCTTAGCTGGTTCGTGTAGGCGTAAGCCGTGGAGAAGCCGGAGATGACCCTGATGCCGATGCCGCGGTCCGCCGCAGCCAGCACCCGCTCCACCTTGCCGTCTTCGCAGACCACGGAGGTGAAGGCGTTGTCCTCGTAATAGATGTCGGCGAAATCGCCGCCGGCGGAGAGCGCCCTGGCCAGGATGGCTTCGCTGTTTATGCCCTCCAGCATGGCTCACCCTCCTCGGTCACCTCGGTGATCCGTATCTCCTCGCCCACCGCCTGCATCAGCCCGGCCATGTCCTTGGCGAAGCAGACCGGGAAGCTGACCTTCACGATCCCGCGTTTTCCGTCGACGGTGCTCATGGTGGAAAGCCCCTCGTACGCCTCCAGGATGAACTTCATGTAGACGATGTCTTTATTGGCGAGCTGATAGTAACGGTGAGTCGTTTCGATCTTGCCCGCGTGCGGTGATGAATAGCCCATGGCTTTTGTACTCTCCTGTTGTCAGCAGCGTCTGCAAGCTACCCTCTGTCTACTCCCACCTCGGGGTCAAATCTACATACCATTTGGCCAGCCAAAAGACAAATTTTCTTTGGCGCTGCCTTGCCTCTCATCGATCCTCTGCTATTTTCTTGGATATGAAATTAGTCGGTATTAATAAATTTGAGGCATGGTGCGGAGGGCCGCGCATCCTGCTCGCGCAGCTTGGCTGCGTTTTGTTTTTATGGCTCTTCATGGGAAACGAGGCGCTCGCCTCGTCCCGGCCGGACCTCATGGTCAGGCTCGCCTCCGAGGGTGACGGCTCCTATGTCGGCGAGGGGGTTTTCGAGGCAAGCGCCTCCACACAGTCGAGATCCCAGGCTGCTTACCCCGGCACCCCGGCGCAGTTTCGCCTCCGCCTGGAGAACGCGGGGGACCAGGCGGACCGCTTCCTCCTCACGGGACCCGCCGGCGGCAGCGGCTTCGCTGTCAGCTACCTCGACGAAGGAGGGACCGACCTGGCCGCGGCCCTCTCCGGAGCCGGTTTCCTGACCCCGGTTCTCGCGCCGGGAGAGTCGCTTGCATTGCTGGTGCAGGTGCGCCCCACGCTGTTCACCCTTGGGGCGAGCTACCGGGTCCCGGTCTCCGCAGCCGCGTCGAGCGAGCCTTCCGCCGTCGACCAGGTCAAGACGGAAACGGTCGCCTGCTCCCTGACCGCCGCCGTGACCGTATCCGCCCCACCTGACGGCGCCGGCTCCCCCGGGAGCGTGGTGAACTACGCCTACACCGTCACCAACGTCGGGAGCGCCGACAACGTTTTCGCCCTGGCCCTGGAGAGCAGCACCGGCTGGGAGGGGGCGATATATGCCGACGACGGCGCAGGGGGCGGGGTAGCGGCGGACGGGGTCCGGCAGGGAGGCGAGAACGTGGCGAGCGTTTCCACCGGGCGACTGCAGCCCGGCGCCTCCTACCGCTTTTTCGTCGCGGTCACGGTCCCCGCATCGGGGACGGACGGGGTGCGCGCCGATGCGCGTCTCGCCGTAACCGGGGAGGGGGCGAGCGGAACCGACCAGGTCGCCACCAGCGTGCTTGCGCCCGTTGTCACCGTCGGCGAGAGCGTCCGCAACCTCACGCAAGGCGGCGCCTTCGCTGCCGGCGTCAACGCCGTCCCGGGGGATCTGTTGCAGTACAGGATGTCGGTCACCAACAGCGGCTCCGCGCCAGCCACTTCCGTCAGCATCGACAGCCCGCTTCCTTCCGGCCTCTCCCTGGTCCCCGGCACCCTCAGGCTCTCTCTTGTCCCGGAAGGGGAGGGGGTC
The DNA here is from genome assembly GCA_003490025.1 of Geobacter sp. Lineage (GTDB taxonomy): Bacteria > Desulfobacterota > Desulfuromonadia > Geobacterales > Geobacteraceae > Geomonas. Next base: position 30,822 of record DNJC01000096.1, read on the forward strand.
GCTTGCCCCGCGTCCGACTGCGGCTGGGCAGGCGAAACCGCAACCGGCATCGTCGCACGCCCGGGCCAGGGGGGGACCGAGACGTCCGGGGGGACCCTGTTGCCCGGAAAGAGCCTCTACGTCATGTTTCGGGCGCAGGTCAACTGATGTATTGAATCGGGGCAACGGATGAAGGTCCCTGCATGGAAGAAGACGGGGGGAAAGCTGGTGGCCGGTTTCTTCGCGCTGCTGCTTTTAGCTGTCTTTCCCGGGACCGCCGCTGCGCTAACCCCCTCCGGAAGCATCATCATCCACGACTTCACCGCCCGTTTCGCCGTTCCCTCCATCGTGAGGGAGGCGCGCTCGAACCAGACCCGGGTGAGCATCAAGGATCTTTCCGATCCGGCGCTGGTTCCACCGCGGGACGCCACCACCCCGGCCGGCGTCCCGGTGGATTTCGTACACACACTGAGCAACAGGGGGAACTTCGCGGACAGCTTCCAACTGAAGGCTCTCCTTGCCGATGGGTCATTCCCGAAAGGGAGCGCCCAGCCGACGCTTCTCTTCTACAGCTCGGACGGCCATACCCCGTTGCCGACCGATGCGACAGGGGCGCAGGTGATAGGGCCGGTCGCTCCCGGCGCTTGCGTCGATCTCGTGCTGAGGGTGACGCCGCCTGCCGGAAGCGAGGGTAGGGTGGCCGCCATAACGGTGACCGCAACGTCGGTGCTCCTGCCGGTGAGGAGTGTCGCCCTTGCCGATCGCCTCGTCGTCCCGGTGCCGGGAGGGATCACCGCCGTGAAGGGCGTCTCCCCCGCCGGCGCGGTACTTCCGGGAGCCACGCTTTCCTACAGCATCGCCCTTGCCAATGTCGGGACCGCCCCGGTCTCCGGGATCCGGGTCGTCGATCCGCTGGATCCGCTTCTTGAATACCTGCAGGGGAGTGCCGCTTTGCCTGCGGGATTGGTGGGGAGCGTCAGCTACGATGCCGGCAGCCGCAGCCTCGTTTTCGACATCGCGACCCTTCCGGCGGGGTTCAGCGGCGAGTTGACCTTCCGTGCCGTCGTGGCCCCCGGGGCGCCGGGTAACGCCAGCATAGCGAACACGGCAGGGATCACCAGCGACGTCAGCGCAACTCCCACCCCGACCAACACAACGATGAACAGCGTGTCAGCCCGCGCCCTCGTCGTCTCCAAGCTCGCGGGGAGTACCGTGGCCGAGGCCGGCGACATGGTTCCCTACACTGTGCGGGTGGAGAACATCGGGGCGGCTCTCCTGGCGCACGTGACGCTGAACGACCGGTTGCCGCGAGGCTTTCGCTACCTGAAGGGATCGAGCAGTGTGGACGGCCTGCCGGTGCCGGACCCGGTGGGCGGATCGGAGCAACTGGCCTGGGACCTGGGGAGCATGGAGCCGGGAGGGGTGAAGCTCCTGAGTTACCGCTGCGTCCTTTCCGCGGAAGTTCCTGTCGGTACCAGTGTCAACTCGGTTCAGGCTTCCGGTACCGGCCCGACCGGGGCCACCGTCTCGCCCCCCGCCAGCGCGGCCGTCAAGGTGCGTCCCTCCATACTCGGGGACAAGGCGATAATCCTGGGGAGGATATTCCATGACCGCAACGGAAACGGGGTGCCCGACCCGGGTGAGACGGGCGAGCCGGGGGTGAGGATATACCTGGAGGACGGCTCTTTCGTCTTCAGCGATGGGGAAGGCGCGTATTCCTTCACCGGCGTCGCCGCCGGAGACCATGTGATAAAGATAGACCGGTCCACGCTGGACCCGCGCTGGGTGTCGCAGCCGTACAACACCGCCTTTGCCGGAGTGGGGTGGTCGCAGTTCATAACGGTTCCTTTTGGCGGACCCGCCCGCGGCGACTTCGCGCTCTCGGATTGCGGTGCATCTGCCGTTGCAGGCACGCCAGCCCCGGCCACTGCCGCCACTGCCGGCGCTGCAGGCAATCCGACAAGTCCGACAAGTCCGACAAGTCCGACAAGTCCGACAAGTCCGACAAGTCCGACAAGTCCGACAAGTCCGACAAGTCCGACAAGTCCGACAAGTCCGACCGGTTCGACCTCGCAACTGCGGGTCACCCCGGAGCGGGTGGACCTTCCGGCGGACGCCAAGAGCATCGTCCCGTTCCGGGTCGAGCTGCTGGACGCCTCGGGGCAGAGGGTCGCCGGCTCGCGCACCGTCACCGTCACCATCGGCAAGGGGCTCATCCTGGAGCCCGACCTGGACCCGGCGCTCCCCGGTCACCAGCTCGGCATCACCGACGGCCTCGGGGTGTTCCAGGTCCGCTCCACCCGCAGCACCGGACAGGATCTCGTCACGGTCAGCGCAGATAACGGCGCCAGCGGCAAGGTCGACCTCTACTTCGGTCCTGAGCTGCGCGACTGGATCCTGGTCGGACTCGGCTCCCTGAACGTGGGAGCCAAGTCGGTGAGCGGCCACCTCGAGAAGATCGGGAAGGATGACCGCTTCGACGAGGGGATCTTCCACGAGGAACGCCTTGCCTTCTTCACGCGCGGCAAGATCCTCGGCAAGTACCTCCTTACCGCCGCTTTCGACTCGGACAAGGAGCGGCGCGACGGCGTGTTCCAGGCGATCGACCCCGAGAAATACTACCCGGTCTACGGCGACGCCTCCGACATCGGCTACGACGCGCAGTCCCGCGGCAAACTGTACCTGAAGCTGGAAAGCGGCCGCTCATTCCTGTTGGCCGGAGACTACCGAACCGACCTCTCCGAAAACGAGTTTTCCCGCTACGACCGCGCATTGAACGGCGTGAAGCTCGATCTGAACGGGGAGACGGTGAGCGCCAAGGGGTTCGAGAGCCGGACCGAGGAGACTGTGGCGCGGGACGACATCCCCGGCAACGGCACCTCCGGCCACTACTTCCTCTCCAGGAGGCCGGTCTTCGAGAACAGCGAGCGTATCCGCATCGAGGTGCGCGACCGTTACCACTCGGAGCGGGTCCTCTCGGTCTCGGAGAAGCTCCGCTATGCGGACTACTCCATCGATTTCAACGCCGGCACCATCCTGTTCAAGGAGCCGGTCCCCTCTCTCGACCCGTACCTCAACCCGGTGACCATCGTGGTGAACTACCAGGCGGCGGGGCCGGGGAGGGAGCGCTACGTCTACGGCGGGCGCGTCGTCGCCAGGTCGAAACAGGGGTCTTACCTGGGCGGTACGGCCGTGGTGGAGCAGGAGGCGCTGAAGGACTCCACCCTCTACGGTCTCGACGCGGGATGGGTGGCGGGAGACAGGGTCACCCTCAAGGGGGAGGGGGCGGTCAGCGAGACGCCGGAGCACGGCAGGGGAAGCGCCTGGAAGACGGAACTGACGGCGCGCCTCATGGACTCGCTTCGTCTCGGACTCTATTACCGCAAGGTGGACCTCGATTTCTTCAACAGCTCCATGACCGGCAGCGAGACCGGCACCGAGAAGTACGGCGGGCGCCTCGATTACCGCGCCCCTGCCGACACGCTCGTCTTCGCCGAGAGTTTCGTGCAGAAGGAGGAACTCCTGGACCGCAGATTGGTCGGGAACCAGGCCGGCCTCGCCAGGAAGTTCTCCCTTGTCGAGGCGGAGGGGGGCGTCAAACTGGTGCAGGAGGAAAAGGGAGGGGCGACGGGACACTCGGACCTTCTCTACGCAGGGGTAAAGGGGGCGCTTACCGGCAGGCTCGACGCCACGCTCCGGCGCGAACAGCTCCTCTTCGCCTCTAGCATCGCGCAGTACCAGACCAAGACCTTCCTGAAGCTCGACTACCGCCTCTCGGACCGGACCAGGGCGTTCATCACCGAGGAGTTCGACGAGGGCTCCCCGGCGATCCGGCAGGCGACGCTCTTCGGCCTTGAGAGCAGGCTCACCGACCGGACCCGCCTGACCACCGGCTACAAGATGTCGGACGGGCTCGCGGGGTACTCCCAGCAAAGCAACGTCGACCTGCACACGAGGCTCATCGAGCAGGAAGGCTTCAGCCTCGACTCCCGCTCCGGATACCAGCTGGAGAACGCCATGTCGCAGCAAAGGGGGCAGGCGATACTGGGGCTGAACAGCCGCTATCGCGCGGCGGAGGGGATCTACCTCAACTCGACCCTGGAGCGGGTGCAGACGGTGCAGGGGAACAGCGGCACCCGCACCGCCTTCACGCTCGCCGGGGAATACCTGCGCCAGAAGGAGCTGAAGCTGACGGGGCGCTACGAGATCGGCTCCGGTCCGGGGGAGACCACCTCGCTTTACGGTGCGAGCGCCGCCTGGAGACTGAACCCCTCGCTCACCCTGCTCGGCAAGGCGACCCTGTGGGAGAGGGACGCCGGCGCCGCGGACGACCTCACCTTCGACGGCTACCTCGGCAGTTCGTTCAGGCCGCTTTCGGGTAGCCCGCTGCAGCTCCTCACCCTGGCGCGCTACAAGGTGGAGCAAAGGGGGAGCGTGCCGGGGCTTCCGGAGAGCCGCAGCTTCATCCTCTCGGCCGAGCCGACCTACAGGATGGTGAAGTACTGGAGCGCGCAGGGAAAGTACGCCGGCAAGTTCAGCTGGACCGAAAGCGGCGGCGGGAAATGGCAGAGCTACACCGACCTCATCCTGGCGGGGCTCTCCTATGACCTGGCGGAAATGTGGGAACTCTCCGCCTACCTCAAGCTGATGAACCAGTACGACGCCGGCATGCACTCCCTCGGGGCGGTGGGGAGCGCCGGTTACCGGGTGTACCGGAACGTGGTCCTTTCCGCCGGCTACAACTACGCACGGCTGGACGACCGGGACCTGACCGGCGAGACCTTCCAGGGGGAGGGGCCGTTTTTCGGGGTGAAGGTGAAGTTCGACGACATGTTCGAAAGCGGGAACTGCGCGCCGATCCCGGTCCCGCCGCAAATGGAGCCGGCGCCGGTCGCGTTCGAGCCGCCCGGTGTGGCGCCGGTAACGCCGGTCCCCGCTCTCCTGGTGACGGCGCAGAGGCTGGACGAGCCGCTGCTCCTGTCGGGGAGCGCCGAACTCTTCACGCTGCTGGTGAACGGCGAAAAGGCGCGGCTCCCCTCGACGGCCGTGACCCTGACCCGGGAGCGGCTGGCGGGCTCCCTCGAACTGAAGTGGGGAAGGCTGACGGCGCCGGTCGATTTCCTCGCCAGCGTGGAGCAACCCCAAGAGGTCGCCTCCTGGCTCATCAAGGTGATGAACCGGGAAGGGGTGGTGCTGCGGACCCTCAAGGGGAGCGGCGCGCCGGGACGGCGCATCACCTGGAAAGGGGAGACGGACGGGCAGAAGGTGGAGCAGGGAGAAATCTACCAGTACCAGCTCCAGGTCACCTACCGGGACGGCTCGATCTTCAGTACCGGGCCCGAACTCTTCGGCGTGAACCGGCAGGAGGCGCTGCTCATCACCTTGGCAGGGGGCGCCTTCGTCTTCGACGAGTCCACCCTCACCCCCGAGGCGAAGCGCCTGTTGAGAGGGGCGGCGCGCGTGTTGCGGGCCCACCCGCGCGAAAAGGTGATCGTGGCGGGGCACACCGACGGCATCGGCAGCGCGGAGTACAACATGGCGCTCTCCAGGAGAAGGTGCGGCGCGGCTGCGGATTTCCTGGTGCGGGAGGAAGGGATCCCGCCCTCCAGGCTTTTCAGGCGCTGGTACGGCAAGTCCCGGCCGGTGGCCGACAACGTCACCACTCCCGGGAGAAGGAAGAACAGGCGCGTGGAACTCAGGGGGGATTTCCAGCAGAAAGTGCCGGTGGGGCCGGATGACCGCTACAGGACCTCGCCACTGGTCAAGATCAACGGGCGAAGCATCCCGGTCGATCCGCTCGGGCGTTTCGAGACCACCCTTCCCGGAGAAACGGGGCGCGTCGATCTGGAGATGGGGGACTCCCTGGGGAGGTACCTGGCGACGTCCCTGCCGCTCCCGGAGCTGCTGGTGGTGAGGCCCGCGGTCGAGACGCTGGTGCCCTACGGAAGCGAGGCGATGGGAATCGTGGTGAACGGCGCCGGAGTCGCGCACTGCGTGCTCTCGGGGAAGGTGGGACCGGGAACCGCGCTGGAGCTGGAAGGGAAGGGGGTGGAATTGGACGGTGAAGGACGCTTCGCACGGGAGCTTCCCCTTTCGGGGGGCGAGCAGGTCTTAGGGATGGTGCTTAGAAACGGCGCCGGCTGCTCGAAACTGCTGAACCTGCGGATCCGCACGCAGCAGCGACAGATCCCGCCTTTCGGGGTGAAGCCGTGACCGGCGGGAGCCGTGCCAGGAGGTGGGCCTTCCTTGCGGCCGAGGCGGTAGGGTCGCTCCTCCTCGTGCTGGCGCTTTTCTGGCTCTTCATCCTGTTCCTTTACGCGCTCTTTCCCTCCGGGACCCCGCTCAAGGAACTGATGCAAAGCCGCACCGACCAGCTCCCGGCCCGGGACGCGGCGGGGAATCGCCCCGAGGCGGCGCTGAAGCTCTTGGTGCGGGACGTCCGCTTCAGGCGCGGCAATTCGGTCGCCTGGGGAGGGGCGCGTGAGGGGATGCTCCTCTACAGCCATGACGCGGTGCAGACCTTCGACAGGTCCGAGGCGACCATCACGTTTTCGCCGAGCGACCTGATCCAGGTGGGGAGCAACTCGCTGGTGCTGGTGACCCGCCTGAACGAGAACGTCGAGACGGGGCCCAGGTCGTACCGGGTCCAGGTGGACGGGGAACTGCGCGGGACGCTTTCCGCCTCCAAGACCTTGCGCATGGAGCTGGCGACGGCGGGGCACCTGGCGCGCATCGTGCCGGGGGCGGCCAAGTTCAGGATCACCCCCAACGGCGACGACGGCTCGAGCCTCGCCGTCTACGGCGGGGAGGCGCGGGTGCTGGGAAAACATGGCGTGGTGCGGGTGCCGGCCTCGTACGGCATCACGCTGCGAAACGGGGTTTCCCCCGGTCCCGCAGTCCCGCTCCCCTCGCCGCCGCCGCTCAAGGACGACAAGCTCATCTACCGCTACCGACTCCTGCCGCCTAAGATCCGTTTCGCCTGGGGGGGGGAGGCCGGACAGTACCACTTCCAGCTTGCCAGGGAGCCCGGCTTCAAACGCCCGCTCCTGGACAAAAACTGCCCGACGCCGCATCTCGATGCGGGGACCCTGGAGGCGGGGGAGTACTTCTGGCGGGTGAGCCGCATCGAGGAAGGAAGGGAGGGGGCCTTCAGCCGTGTCGGGCGCTGCCGGCTCCTGCAGCTCCTGAAGCCGCCGCAGTTGCGGATCGATGCCGCGGGCGAGCAGCTCCCGGCGGGCGCCTTCCGTCTCACCGGGAGCGCCGAGCCCGGGAGCCGGACCTTCGTCAACGGCGTCGAGGTGGCGGGGGACCAGGAAGGGAAGTTCAGCCACGAACTGCAACTGAAGCCGGGGGTGAACCTGGTCAGGGTGGAGGCACTCGACGCGGCGGGAAACGCAAGCTACGCCTCCCGCGTCCTCTACGGGAGAACGGATGCTTTTTAAATCAGGGGGGCCGGCATGCCTAACAGACTGAAATTTCCGCTCAGGTTCAAGATGCTGCTCTCCCAGTTGCTGGTGGTATCGGTGGTGCTGAGCCTGATCACCTTCACCATGGCCAACCTGTTCCAGGTCGACAAGACGGCCTACATCCACGACCTCACCTCCACGGTGGTCCTGCATACGGCGGAGGAGGCGAACACGCTTCTCGCGGGGTACCGGGAGAAGCTGAAGCTCTTCTCGAGGGTCATGGGGGAAGAGAGCCTTTACGACCGGGACCAGGTGCTCCAGGGGCTCTTCGAGGAGTTCGGGGAGTTCGTGCTGGTGACCCGCAAGGGGGGGGAGGAGGAGACGGTCTATGACGCCGCCGCCCTGGAAAAGGCCGGCGTGACCAAGGAGGAGATCCTCCGCTTCAGGCGGGCGCATCCGCTTCCCGCTACGCTGCCGGCCGGCGAGGCGTATCTGGAGAATTCCACCGTCTCGCCCGCTCTCTCCACCCTCACCCTGACCTTCACCGAACCCGCGCCCAGGGGGGCGGTCACCGTTTCCGGCGTGATCAGGCTCGACAGGCTGGCAAGGCTCGCCGGCCGCTCCCGCGTCTTCGAGACCTTCCTGCTCGACGCCCAGGGAAGGTTCCTGGCCCATCCTGACGGCTCCAGGGTCGGCATGGCTCCGGAGGGGGAGTGGTGGGGCCGGGTGAGCGGGGCGCGCACCCCCGGCATGACCATCGAGTACGACAGCCGGGGTAAGGGGATGGTAGGTGGATTCGCGCGGGTGCCGGCGGGAGGAGTCACCGTCGGGGTGCAGATACCCAAAAGCGCCGCCTACCTCACCTCCCGCGAGCTTCTCGGGGACCTCCTGCTCCTCTCCCTTGTGCTTCTGGGCGGGGCGGCGCTCCTTTCGCTTTTCTGGTCGCGCCGGCTCACCCGCCCCATCGAGGATCTTTCCGAGGCGACCCGGATGGTCGGGCAGGGGCGCTTCGAGATCGAGGTGAAGGCCGATTCAAGCGACGAGATAGGCGCGCTCGCCGGCTCCTTCAATAAGATGGCGGGGGAGCTGAAAATCCGCGAGACTGCGCTCAAGGACCTGTACGGGCAGCTGGTCCAGTCCGAGAAGATGGCGGCGTTCGGCGCGCTGGGAGCGGGGATCGCCCACGAGGTGAAGAACCCGCTCGCCGGCATACTCGGCATCACCCAGCTCTCTCTGCGCGGCGTGGAAGACGGCCACCCGCTGGAGAAGAACCTCCACATCATCGAGAAGGAGACCAAGCGCTGCAAGACCATCATCGAGAACCTGCTCAGGTTCGCGCGCCAGGAGCAGGTGGAGTTCTGCGAGGTGGACGTCGCGCAGGTGGCTGCGGACGCGCTGGCGATCGTGGACCACCAGCTCGGGATCAACAGCATCAGGGTGGAAAAGGAGCTGGAACCGGGGCTTCCCACCTGCAGGGGGAACGCGAACCAGCTGCAGCAGGTGCTGATGAACCTGATGATAAACGCGCAGCAGGCGATGGGGGGCGCGGGCGGCACCGTGAAGCTCAGCGCGAGGAGCTGCGAGGGAGGAGGGGTGGAGCTGCGGGTGGCCGACAACGGCCCGGGGATACCGCCGGGGATCAGGGGGAGGATATTCGATCCCTTCTTCACCACCAAGCCGGCGGGGCAGGGGACTGGGCTCGGGCTTTCGGTCACCTACGGCATAGTCAAGGATCACGGCGGCGAGATACGCCTGGAGAGCGAGGAGGGGAAGGGCACCGCCTTCATCATCACCCTCCCCGCATCGACGGCGGCGGCCTAAAGGAGGAGATAGCATGGATCTGATGGATCTGCTGGTTGTTGACGACGAGGAGACCCTGCGCAGCGTGGTCTCGCAGGTGTTGAGCGCGGACGGGTTCCGGGTGGACGAGGCTGCCAGCGGGGAGGAGGCCCTGGCGGCCTTCCGGGAGACATCGCACCCGCTGGTGATAACGGACATCCGGATGGGGGGGATGAGCGGGATCGAGCTTCTGACCGAGATCAAGCAGCACAACCCGGACACCCAGGTGGTGATCATGACCAGTCATGCCTCGCTCGACAGCGCGCTGACCGCGCTGCGGGCCGGGGCCTACGACTACCTGGTGAAGCCGTTCGAAAGCCTCGACCTGATCTCGGCCGTGGCGGGGAGGGCGGCGGAAAAGGCGCGGCTGGTCGCCCAGAACCGCGAACTCCTGGAGCAGCTCACCCGCGCCAACGAGGAGCTGCAGGAGGCGAACGCCGCCCTGAAGGAGCTGGCGGTCAGGGACGGACTCACCTCCCTGTACAACCACCGCTACTTCCAGGAGGCGCTGGCGCTGGAGGTGGCAAGGTCGAAGCGCTACGGGAAGCATTGCAGCCTGGTCTTCATGGACGTGGACAACTTCAAGAAGTACAACGACACCCACGGCCACCCGCAGGGGGATCTCCTGCTGCAGACGCTGGCGCAGATCCTGATGTCCCATCTCAGGGTCTCGGACCTGGCGGCGCGCTACGGCGGGGAGGAGTTCGTCCTGCTTCTTCCCGAGACCGCGAAGGATGCGGCGCTCGGGATAGCGGAGGGGTTGCGGCAAAAGGTGGAGGAGCATCCCTTCGCGGGGAGGGAGACCCAGCCCCTGGGGAAGGTCACCATCAGCATCGGCGTGGCAGGTTTCCCCGGCGACGGCGCCGAGGCGGCGGAGCTACTCTGCTGCGCGGACCAGCTCCTTTACAGGGCGAAGCACGGCGGGAAGAACATGGTCATCGGGGGGTAGCTTTCTCCCGCCTGATCAGGTCGAACTCCCCCGCGCCGGCGAGACCCGGCAGCACCACCCTCTGGTTCGGGTGCGCGACCTTCAGTGGCACGCCGTTTTCGTCCAGCATCTGCTGCAGGGTGAAGCGGGTGAAGCTCGACCCCTGCCCGATCAGCTCCAGGACGTCCCCCACCTGCAGCCGGTTCCTGACGGCGACCGCAGTGCCGCCGGAGTTCGCCTCCCCCTCTACCAGCGCCACGAACTCGAAGTTCCTGACGTAGCAGGAGAGGTACTCGTGGTCGACGTCGCGCGGCTTGCCCAGCAGGAAACCGGTGGTGTACCCCCGGTGGCTCACCTTGGAGAGTTCCTCCAGCCATTCGGGCTTCAGCCGGTACGATTCCGGGTCCTCCCAGTAGCTGTCCAGCGCCTGGCGGTAGATCCGGATCACGCTCGCGGCGTAGTAGATCCCTTTCATCCTCCCCTCGATCTTCAGGGAGCCGACGCCGGCTCGCACCAGCTCCGGGAGCTGCTCGATCAGGCAGAGGTCCTTGGAATTGAAGATGAAGGTGCCGGTCTCGTCCTCGCGGATGGGGAAGTACTCGCCGGGGCGGCTCTCCTCGACGATGGCGTAGTTCCAGCGGCAGGGCTGGGTGCACTCCCCCTTGTTGGCGTCCCTTCCGGTCATGGCGCCGGAGAGGAGGCAGCGTCCGGAATAGGAGATGCACATGGCGCCGTGCACGAACGCCTCCAGCTCGATGTCGCATCTGGCAGCGGTCTCCCGCATCTGCTCCAGCGACATCTCCCGCGCGAGGTTCACCCTCTTCACCCCCTGCGACTGCCAGAACCGGGCCGAGCGCCAGTTGGTGGTGTTGGCCTGGGTGGAGAGGTGGATGTCGCGCTCGGGAAAACGCTCCCGTATCAGGTCGACGACGCCGGGGTCCGCGGCTATGTAGGCGTCCAGCGGGATGGGGGCCGTCTCCTCGAGGTAGCGCTCCAGTTCGGCCAGCTCAAGGTTGTCCGCGAAGGCGTTCACCGTGAGGTAGACCTTCACCCCGCGGTCATGCGCGTATTGAACCGCCTCGCTAAGCTCCGGGAGGGTGAAGTTCCCCGCCAGGTTCCTCAGGCCGAACGCCTTCCCGCCGAGGTAGACGGCGTCCGCACCGTAGCGGATGGCCACCTTCAGCTTCTCCATGTTCCCCGCCGGAGCGAGGAGTTCGGGCTTCGCCTTGTGCCGCGGCGCACCCGTTTCCCTCCGCGCCTCGCCCGTCGCCGTCGCCGGCCCCGCTTCCCTCGTCACCGCTTCATCCACCTTCAATTCGCTCCTCCATGACTAAACCGCTGTTCCCTTCCAGGCGGGCTTCCCTGCCTGCGGGAAGCGGCCGGCGCCTCGTCGGCACAAACTACCATAGAGCGAGAATATATAGAACCCCCCAAAAGGCGCTTTCCCCTTGACATTGATAGGCAAAAGGCTTTAATTATGTTAAATTTTTTTCGGGAGTAGGGAAAAAACCGCCGTAGAGGCGGGCCCGCAAGGCCGCAGCTGATGCGGTTTCGCGAGTCATAGCTCCGCGCTTTGCCGCTTTGCCGTCGGCTAAAAACTAATGAATGATCCCGGAGCAGAGGAACGCCCCCGGAAAGCTTGGTAGTTCGCAACAGACCCGTCCGGCTGCAACGGGCGGGGAAGAGGGCGGGGCGCCCGGATGCCCCTCAAGGACAAGGAGCGTATGAAAAGAAACCTTTGTTTGGCACTGCTCTTCTTCTGCCTGGCTGGTACCGCGCCCGTGGCGGCTGCGGACAAGGAACAGCCGACCATCTACACCATCGTTCCCGGCGATACCCTGTGGGGCCTCTCCAAGAGGTTCCTGAACGATCCCTACTACTGGCCGAACCTCTGGGCCGCCAACCAGACCATCGGGAACCCGCACTTCATCTACCCCGGGCAGCGGGTCCGGGTCTACAGCGACCGCATCGAGATCGAGCAGGCGCAGCCTGCCGCTGCGGCTACCGCCAAGGCGATGCCCAAGGGGCAGGCGGCGCCGGCTCCCCAGCTCGAAGAGGCTCCCCAGCCGGCCGTTTTCACCGTCAACGGGAGCGAAGGCTTCCTGATGGAGGACGGCATGCCGCCTTCGGGGGTCGTCCTCTCCCTGGCCCAGAACCGGGAGATGGCGGGGACCGACGACATCGTCTACACGGATCTCGGTAGCATGAACGGCGCGAATCCGGGAGACCGCTATTGCGTCTTCAAGAAGATAGGGGCCGTGAGCCATCCGCTCACCAACGTCATCCTCGGGCAACAGGTGGTGCCGCTTGGGGAACTCCAGCTCTCCGAGGTCGAGGAGAAGGTGTCGAAGGCGATCGTCACCAAGTCCTTCCAGGAGATAAGCGCCGGTTCCTTCCTGCTCCCCTACCGCGAGCGGAAGCTCACCGTGGCGCTCAAGTCCGCCGACCGCGACCTGGTGGGGTACATCGTCCAGACCCAGACCGGGAACACCGCGCTCGCCGTCAACGACGTGGTTTACCTCGATCTCGGCAAGGCCCAGGGGGTGCAGCCGGGGAACATGCTCTACATCGTGCGCGACGTGACGCCTGACCAGCGCTACGCGATGGCGAGGATCGACAAGCTACCGGTCGAGGTGGTCGGCGCGCTGGTGGTGGTTTCCACCGGGCTGAACAGCTCCACCGCCATCATCGTCAAGAGCGTCGACACGGTGTACCGCGGCGACCGCGTCGAACTGAAGAAAAACAGGTAGCGCACCGGGGGGTACCCCCATGGAGCATTACTACTGGTTTGCCCTGAAGTCGGTGCCGCTGGTGGGAAACGTCACCTTCCTGCGCCTTCTGGCGCATTTCGGGACGCCTGAGAGGGCGCTCGGGGCCTCGGCCCGTGAACTCTCCCGCGTCAAGGGAGTGAGCGGGGGAGCGGCGGCGGCCATCTCGAGCCACGACTACCGAAGCCACGCCGAGGCGGAATGCGAAAAGGTGGCCGCCAGCGGCGCGGCGGTGATAGACATCCTCTCCAGGCGTTACCCGCGCCTTCTGATGGAGATCCCTGACCCACCCCCCTATCTATATTCAATGGGCCGACTGGAGGGGAGCGAAACGGCCGTGGCCATAGTCGGCTCCAGGCGCGCTTCCCAGTACGGGCTTTGCACCGCAACCCGGCTGGCGGGGGACCTCGCCGCCCAGCGGGTCACGGTGGTCTCCGGGATGGCGCGCGGCATCGACACCGCGGCGCACTGGGGGGCCTTGAAGGGAGGGGGGCGCAGCGTCGCCGTCCTTGGCTGCGGCATCGACGTGGTCTACCCTCCGGAGAACGGCGCGCTGCACCGGGCGCTCAGGGAAGGTGGCGCCATCATCAGCGAGTTCCCCATGGGGACGCCGCCCCTGGCCGAGAACTTCCCCCGCCGCAACCGGATCATCAGCGCTCTCTCCAGGGGGGTCGTGGTGGTCGAGGCGGGCGAGGGGAGCGGGTCGCTCATTACCGCCAGGTACGCGCTGGAGCAGGGACGGGAGGTATTCGCCGTTCCCGGCAACGTGAACCAAAGCGGCAGCCGCGGCGGCAACGGTCTCATCAAGGAAGGGGCGAAACTCGTGGAACGGGTGGAGGACATCCTGGAGGAACTCGGGATCGAGCAGCTCTCCCCCGCACAAGCGGCGCAACCGCCATCCTTCCCGCTCACCCCGCAGGAGGCGGAACTGTACGCGCTTCTCTGCCAGGGGGCGCTGCAGATAGACGACATCATCGTGCAGAGCGCGTTGACAGCAGGCGAGGTTTCCGCTACCTTACTGCGCTTGGAAATGAAGGGGGCCGTAGTGCAACTCCCCGGCAAACGTTTCGCCGTCGTTTGAGGCGTTTGCCACAAAGCGGAAATACCGATACCACCAGGTGAATACATGTCTGAGAATCTCGTCATAGTAGAGTCTCCCGCCAAGGCGAAGACCATAGAAAAATTCCTCGGCCCCAACTACAAGGTACTGGCGTCGTTCGGTCACGTGCGCGCCCTGCCGAGCAAGCAGGGGTCGGTGGACATAGAGCACGACTTCGAGCCTAAGTACGCCGTGCTTCCGGAAAGCAAGAAGCACATAGACGCGATCAAGAAGGAGATGAAGGGAATCTCCTCTTTATTGCTGGCGACAGACCCCGACCGCGAAGGGGAGGCCATCTCCTGGCACCTTCTGGCCGCGCTCGGGCTGGACGGCAAGAAGAAGGCTCCCTTCGACATCAAGCGCGTGGTCTTCCACGAGATCACCAAGGACGCCATCGTGCACGCGGTGGAGAACCCGCGCGACATCGCGGTGAACCTGGTGGACGCCCAGCAGGCCCGCTCCGTACTCGACTACCTGGTCGGTTTCACCCTTTCCCCGTTCCTGTGGAAGAAGATCCGCTACGGGCTCTCCGCCGGGCGCGTGCAGTCGGTCGCCCTGAGGCTCATCTGCGAGCGGGAGAAGGAGATCCAGGCCTTCAAGGAGCAGGAGTACTGGACCATCGCGGCCAAGCTGGATAACGCGAAGCGCCAGGCGCTCACGGCGATGCTGGTGGAGTCCGAAGGGAAGAAGCTCGGCAAGTTCGACATCCCGAACCAGGAGACCGCCTTCCGGCTCTTCGGCATGCTGGGGGGCGAGCAGTTCCCGCAGCAGGAAGGGACCGGGACGCCGCTCGTGGTGGAGAACCCGGCGCACCCCGAGTACCGGGTCGACAAGGTAACCAAGAGCGAGAGAAAGCGCCAGCCCTCCCCCCCGTTCACCACCTCGACCCTGCAGCAGGAGGCGGCCAGAAAGCTCGGCTTCTCCGCCAAGAAGACCATGTCGACCGCCCAGAAGCTGTACGAGGGTATCGACGTCGGCGAGGGGGCGGTCGGTCTCATCACCTACATGCGTACCGACTCCGTGGCTCTCTCCAACGTGGCGCTGGAAGAGGCGAGGTCCGTGATCACCTCCTTGTACGGCAAGGAATACGCCCTCGAGAAGCCGCGCTTCTTCAAGAACAAGTCCAAGAACGCGCAGGAGGCCCACGAGGCGGTGCGGCCGACCTACATCGCGAAGACCCCGATCGAAGTGAAGAAATTCCTCACCTCTGACCAGTTCAAGCTTTACGACCTGATCTGGAAGAGGACCGTGGCCTGCCAGATGGCCGAGGCGCTTCTGGACCAGACCTCCGTCGAGATCACCGCCGGCGCAGGGTTCCGCTTCCGGGTCGCCGGGACCGTGATCCGCTTCGCGGGATTCATGAAGCTCTACATCGAGGGCGTTGACGACGAGGCCGAGGACAAGGAGAAGGAAGGGCTCCTCCCGCCGCTGAACGAGGGGGATATTCTGAAGCTGCAGCAGCTCCTTCCCGAGCGGCACTTCACCCAGCCGCCGCCCCGCTACACCGAGGCGACCCTGGTGAAGACCCTGGAGGAGTACGGCATCGGACGCCCGTCCACCTATGCCTCCATCATGAACACGCTGACCGAGCGGAAGTACGCCCGGCTGGACAAGAAGCGCTTCTTCCCCGAGGACGTCGGGATGGTCGTCTCCGATCTCCTGACCAACCACTTCACCCAGTACGTCGACTACAACTTCACGGCCAACCTCGAGGAAGAGCTGGACATGGTCTCGCGCGGGGAGAAGCAGTGGCGGCCGCTGTTGCAGGAGTTCTGGGGCCCGTTCATCAACCTTCTGAAGCTGAAGGAAGGGGAGGTGAACAAGTCGGACCTCACCACCGAGGCGACCGACGAGCTCTGCCCCGAGTGCGGCAAGCCGCTCGTCGTCAAGCTCGGCAAGTTCGGCAAGTTCTACGCCTGCACCGGCTACCCCGAATGCCGCTACATCCGTCCCCTGGACAAGGAGACCGGCGAGGTGGTCGAGCCGGTGGTCTCCGAGGAACTCTGCGAGAAGTGCGGGAGCCACATGCTCGTCAAGGACGGGCGCTTCGGCAAGTACCTCGCCTGCTCCGCCTATCCCAACTGCAAGAACATCCAGCCGCTGGTGAAGCCCAAGGGTACCGGGATCACCTGCGTTGAGTGCGGCAAGGGGGAGCTGACCGAGAAGAAGTCCCGTTTCGGGAAGCTCTTCTATTCCTGCAACCGCTATCCCGAGTGCAAGTTCGCCCTGTGGGACCTCCCGGTGCAGCAGCCCTGCCCGAAGTGCGGCTATCCCCTGCTGGTGAAGAAGGTGTACAAGCGGGAGGGCGAGTTCCTGAAGTGCCCTAAGGAAGGGTGCGACTACAAGAGCAACCAGTCCTAGCGCTGGGCTCGAAGGTCGATCGATGCTATCGTGATGCGGGGTCCTAGGACCCCGCTTTCGTTTGAAAACCAGAGACAAAGGGGAAAGCCGTCTCACGCAAAGGCGCCAAGAACGCAAAGAGGAAGGCTAATGTAAAAGGCTCTGTTAGCGAGGCGTGTTGGTCCTTGTTTAACTATGCGAGCTGGCACGATCTCTCCCTCGCCCTCCGGGAGAGGGTTGGGGTGAGGGAGCCTCCCGGGCGGAACGTTCCCTTCGCGAAAAGCGCCCTCACCCCTGCCCCTCTCCCAAAGGGCGAGGGGAAAGACACCTTGCCATTTGCTAATAGCGTCTTTGCGGCTTGGCGTGAGACGGTTTTCCAGGAGATAAGATGACGCAGGAGATTACGGTGATAGGGGGCGGACTCGCCGGTTGCGAGGCCGCCTGGCAGGCAGCGGAGCGCGGTGTCAAGGTGCGGCTTTTCGAGATGAAGCCTAAGGTGTACAGCGAGGCGCACAACATGCCGGGTTTGAGCGAGCTGGTCTGCTCCAACTCGCTGCGCGGCGATTCGCTGGAGAACGCGGTGGGGCTCCTGAAGGAGGAGATGCGCCGGCTGAAGTCGCTGTTCATGGAGGGGGCCGAGGCTACCCGCGTGCCGGCAGGCGGCGCGCTTGCCGTGGACCGCGAACTCTTCTCCGATTACATCACGGCGCGCATCGAGGGGCACCCCCTGATCGAGGTGGTCCGTGAAGAGGTGACACGCATCCCGGAAGAGGGGATAGTGGTGGTCGCGTCCGGCCCCCTCACCAGCGGCCCCCTCGCCGAGGAAATCGGCCGGCTCGCCGGCTCCTACCTCTACTTCTACGACGCCATCGCGCCGATAGTCTCGGCCGATTCCATCGACTACTCCAAGGCCTTCCGCGCCTCGCGCTACGGCAAGGGGGATGGCGACGATTACCTGAACTGCCCGATGGACGAGGAGCAGTACAAGGCGTTCGTGGCGGAGATCGTCGCCGCCGAGAAGGTGGAGCCGAAAACCTTCGAGAAGGTGGTTCACTTCGAGGGGTGCATGCCGATCGAGGAGATGGCCAGCCGCGGTGTCGAGACGCTCCGCTTCGGCCCCATGAAGCCGGTTGGTCTGGTCGATCCACGGGTCGGGACCGAGGCGTACGCCGTGATCCAGCTGCGCCAGGAAAACCGCGAGGGGACCATGTACAACCTGGTCGGGTTCCAGACCAAGCTCACCTGGCCCGAGCAGAAGAGGATCTTCCGGATGATCCCTGGGCTTGAAGAGGCGCAGTTTCTCAGGCTCGGCTCGATGCACAGGAACACCTTCATCAACGCGCCCCAACTGCTCCTCGGCTCCTGTCAGCTGAAGAACGACCCGAGGATACTCTTCGCCGGACAGATCACGGGGGTCGAAGGGTACGTCGAATCCGCATCGAGCGGCTTCGTGGCCGGCGTCAACGCGGCGCGCCTTGCCAGGGGGGAAACGCCGACGGTCCCGCCGGCAGAAACCGCCATCGGCGCCCTGGCGCGGCACATCACCAATGCGGAAGCCGCGCATTTCCAGCCGATGAACGTGAACTACGGGCTGTTTCCGTCGCTTCCCGGCCGCATCAAGAAGAAGGAGAAGCGCGGTCTGCTGGCCCGGCGCGGACTGGAAGAGCTGGAGAAGTGGCTCCCGGAGCTCTGACGGGGCAAGCGGGGAGGATGCCATGCAGGGAGACAAGGAGCGTCAGGAAATAAGCGTCATGGGGCGTCTTCTTCGCCTGGAAGCGCTCGTGTTCCTCATGGGGGTGGCGTCGCTCATCTACGGGCTCTATGCCGGAAGCCTCTGGAACATGGCGGTAGGCCTGGCCGTCCTGGCGGCCGCGGCGCTATTGGCCTGGAAGTGTCGGCAGCGCTAGAAAGAACGACAGTCGTTGAAGGAGAAGAACATGAAAGAAACCATCATACTGGCCTCGGCTTCGCCCAGGCGGAGCGAGCTTTTGGAATCGGCGGGAATCGCATTCAGGGTGGTCCCGGCTGACATCGATGAGGAACCCCTGCCGGCTGAGGAGCCGGTCGACCACGTGCTTCGTCTGGCCGAGGGTAAAGCGAGGGGTGCGGCAGCGCTCACCGAGGGGAGGTTTTTCCTCGGCGCCGACACCATCGTCCTTTGCGACGGGGAGATAATGGGGAAACCTAAGGATCACGCGGACGCCGAGCGGATGCTGAAGAAGCTCTCCGGAGTGCCGCACGAGGTGGTGACCGGCTTCGCCATATTCGACCGTGAGCGCGACGGCGCCGTGGTCGAAGCGGTGCGCACCAAGGTCTTCTTCAAGCACCTGCGTGACGAGGAGATCCAGGATTACATAGCCACCGGCTGCCCGTTCGACAAGGCCGGCGGGTATGCCATCCAGGGGGGCGCCGCGCACATGGTGCAGAAGATAGACGGCTCGTACACCAACGTGGTAGGGCTGCCGCTTTGCGAGGTTGTGGCTGCGCTGAGGGTGATAGGTGCCCTGGCGGCGTAGGAGGAGAGCATGTCCATCGCTGAAAATATCGGGAAGATCCGTGAGCGTATGACGCAGGCCGCGAAGAAAGCCGGGCGCGATCCCGGCTCCGTGCGGCTGGTGGCGGTCTCAAAGACCAAGCCGGCCGCGGCCGTTGCCGAGGCCTTCGGCTGCGGGCAGCAGATCTTCGGCGAGAACTACGTGCAGGAGTTGGTGGCGAAGCAGGCCGAACTCCCGAAGGAGATCTCCTGGCACTTCATCGGCAATCTGCAGAGCAACAAGGTGCGTCAGATCGCCGGGTTGGTTCAGCTGATACACTCCGTCGACAGGCTTTCGCTGGCCCGTGAGATAGACCGGCAGTGGGGGACGCTGGGGAAGGTATGCGACATCCTGGTCCAGGTGAACATTTCCCGTGAGGAGACCAAGGGGGGTACCAGCAGCGGGGAGCTTTTGGGGCTCCTTGGGGAGGTGGCGCAGTTGCCGCACCTGCGGGTGGTGGGACTGATGACCATGCCCCCGTTCTTCGACGATCCCGAGGGCGCCAGGCCCTATTTCAGGGCGTTAAGGGCGCTCTCGCTGGAAGTGGAGCAGGCGGGGATTCCCGGGGTGGAGATGCGCGAGTTGTCGATGGGGATGTCCGGGGATTTCGAGGCGGCCATAGAAGAAGGCGCCACCCTGGTGCGCGTAGGCTCGGCGCTTTTCGGAGAGCGGGAATACCACTAGAGGCGATGACCGCACAGGAGTTACCAGTGGAACAGCAGCAACCCCAGCAGCCCAAGCCTGTTTCAAAACTAAGGCGCCCCTTCGTGATAGCGGGCGCCGCCGTCGGTGTACTGCTATGCGGTTGGTATCTCTACAACAACTTCGGCAGGGCCACCACTGTGCCGGACCCCGTCTGGACCCGCTTCGTCAACATAGCCCTTCTCATGTTCCTGCCGATCTACGTGGCGAACCTGCTTAGGCGTGTGGTGGAACTCTTCCTCAAGCGGCGTTAGCCCCGCCGCCCGCTCAGTAACTTTCTAGTTGTCTTCCCTGATCTTCACAGTAACCGCACTGCCCGGCACGCAGCTGATAAAGTCTGAAATCCTCTGCGCGATCAGCGATTCCAAAACCGCGAAGACCATGGAGATGGCTGTGTAAATAGCCAGCGCCGCCTCCATGGCAGCGGGAATCTCCAGATCGTGCTGCGACGTTCTCACCATCCAGATCAGGGCGAAAGCTATGGCGCCGCAGCCGAACTGCCGCAACACCCAGCTGTTCTGCTCGGCGAGAAGCTCCAGCAGCGGCTCGATCTCTCCCTCGATGCAGCGCTCCTCCGCCAGCATCCAGGACATGTATATCCTCGGCACCATAACAGCGGTCATGGTCAGGGTGACGGTCATCATCATCGCTGTGAACATGTTCATGGCCTACCTCCGGTTGTTGGCTTTTCACTGCATGTCAGCTACAAAGCATAAAAAAGGCCGAATTTCACGGGCGACGACATTATCTCTCATTAACTGAATAATCGCTGTGATCCTCGTGGTTTAGGAGGGTTCCGGTTCCCTCCCTCTCCCTCGGCCACTAGATCGGTCCCCCCGTCGCTGTACGCCATTTGCACAGTTCCTGTGCCGGTATTACGCGCTATGACCCACTTACGGGGCTGTCCATGAAGGGGAGGACGTTCACTGTGTTGCCGGCAGCAGGCTGTGTTGGCAAAAATTAAGTTGTCACTGGAGCGGCTTCATGCTAACGCTGAAAAGTTAATTATTCAGCTCACGGAGAAGTCATGATTCATCTTTCCAACATCACCAAACAGCACGGCTCGCAGGTCCTTTTTCGCGATGCCAGCTTTCAGATCCTCCCCGGCACCAGGAGCGGGCTGGTAGGCCCCAACGGCGCGGGTAAAACCTCGATCTTCCGGATCATCACCGGCGAGGAAGAGATCGACGCCGGCGAGATTACCGTCGGCAAGAAGACCACCGTCGGCTATTTCTCGCAGGATATCGGCGACATGTCCGGCCGCTCCGCGCTCGACGAGGTGATGGCCGTCTCCGCGGAAACGGTGCGCCTTGCCGGTGAACTGAAGCAGATGGAGGAGCGGATGGGGCTTCCCATGTCCGACGACGACATGGCGTCGCTGCTGGAGCGGTACGGCTCCGCGATGGAGGAGTTCGAGCACCGGGGGGGATACGACCTCGATTCCCGGGCGCAGGAAGTCCTCACCGGCCTGGGCATCGGACCTGACCGCTTCCATCACCCGGTGGAGTCTTTCAGCGGCGGTTGGCGCATGCGCGTGGCGCTGGCCGGCATCCTGACCTTGCAGCCGGACGTGCTTTTGCTGGACGAGCCGACCAACCACCTGGACGTGGAGTCGATCATCTGGCTCGAAGAGTGGATCGCCAGCGAGTACAAGGGCGCGCTCCTGATGACGAGCCACGACCGCGACTTCATGAATCGCGTGGTGAGCCGTGTCATCGAGGTCGCCAACAAGACGGTGACCACCTACGGCGGCAACTACGACTTCTACGAGAAAGAGCGCGACATCCGCCGCGACCAGCTTCTGGCCAGCTACAAGCGCCAGCAGGAGATGCTCGCCAAGGAAGAGGAATTCATCGCCCGTTTCGCCGCGCGCGCCTCGCATGCCGCGCAGGTGCAATCCAGGGTGAAGAAGATAGAGAAGATCGAACGTATCGAGATCCCGCCCGAGGAGAGGGTGGTGCGCTTCGCGTTCAACGATCCGCCCAGAAGCGGCGACGACGTGGTGGCCATGGAGAACCTCGGCAAGAGCTGGCCGAACCCGGACGGCAGCACCCACCCCGTCTTC
Source organism: Geobacter sp. (assembly GCA_003490025.1). Taxonomy (GTDB): domain Bacteria; phylum Desulfobacterota; class Desulfuromonadia; order Geobacterales; family Geobacteraceae; genus Geomonas. The sequence goes on from DNJC01000096.1 coordinate 52,482, forward strand.
TCCGGCGTCTCCGGGACCATCAAGCGCCTCAGCAAGATCGCTGTAGTCGGCGTCAACGGCGCGGGCAAATCCACCTTCCTGAAGGTCATCGCCGGTGAGACCGAGCCCAGCCAGGGGAGCGTCGTGCTCGGCGCCAACGTCGAACTCGGCTATTTCAGCCAGCACGCCATGGAGATCCTCGATCCCAGGAAGACGATATTCGAGACCCTGCAGGACGTGATACCGCTGGCGACCATAGGGGTGATCCGCAATCTGTTGGGCTCCTTCCTCTTCCAGGGCGACGACGTGGACAAGAGGATCGAGAACCTCTCCGGCGGCGAGAAAAGCAGGGTGGTCCTCGCCACGCTCCTGGCGCGGCCGGTGAACTTCCTCGTGCTGGACGAGCCGACCAACCATCTCGACATCCGCTCGCGCGAGATCCTTCTGAACGCGCTGGAGAACTTCGCCGGGACCGTGATCCTCGTGAGCCACGACCGGCACTTCCTGCGTCAGCTGGTGGACCGGGTCATCGAGGTCGATCACGGCGAGATGCGGCTTTACGAGGGTAATTACGACTACTACCTCTCCAAAACGCACCACGCCTGAGGCTGGGCGAATGTTTATTCGCACCTACAGATCGGCGGCAGCGGCGAAGCTGGGCGAATGTTTATTCGCCCCTACAGATGGCGTATCCGTGACAGGTTCGGGGGCGGACGCCAATTCTCCCGATCACCCCGTAGGGGCGAATGATCATTCGCCCCGGTTCAGATTAGCGACGGTTGCATTCTTGTTTGCCATCGACTGCCGCTCCATGCTATAAACCGCATGTAGTCATTGTCATACATTCATTCAAAAGGAGAGCATGCATGTCCACCAGAAAACCCGAAATGACCTTCAAATACGTCTTCACCTATGACTATAACCCGATCTACATCAACGGCGCCCACGGCGGCATCTCCCCCCGCGGCGAGTTGGTGATCAACTTCTACCTCGAGCGCCAGCCGCTTCCCAACGCCATCAGCCACGAGATCACCCCTGCCGGCTCCATCGGTCCGGAAACCTCCGTCGACCCGTCCGATCTCGGCCGCAGCCTGGTGCGCCAGGTCATCAACGGCGTCGTGGTGAACTACCAGACCGCCCGCGAACTCCACTACTGGCTCGGCGAAAAGCTGAAGGAAATGGAAGCTCTCGAGCAGGCGCGTCAGGCGATGGCCGCCGAGGCCGGCTCGCAGGTCTCCCACTAGGCTGCCGCGAGGCACCCGTTGCGCCACCCTTAACCAAGAGGGGCGGTTTCCCCTGTGGGATTTCCGCCCCTATCTTTTTGCAGAGGAACAAATGTCGCGAGCATGCGTGGTAGGGTCCGAATCCGTCCGGATGATAGAGCTGGGGCACCCCTGGATCATCGCCGACGCCTACACCAGGAAGTGGCCCTGCGGCGAGGCGGGCGATCTGCTGGAGCTGACCGACGCCTCGGGGCGTTTTCTCGCCACCGCTCTTTTCGACCCCAAGGACCGGATCGTCGCCAGGGTGTTGTCCCGCGAGCGGATGCGGCTCGATCTCGGCTGGGTCAAGAGGCGCCTGGAGCGGGCGGTCATGCTCAGGAAGCAGCATGTGGATCTCGAGGACAGTAACGCCTATCGGCTGGTGAACGGGGAGGGGGACGATCTTCCCGGGCTCACGGTCGACCGCTACGGCGACTTCCTCATGGTGCAGGTTTACTGCGCCGGCTGGCGCAGGTACATCAAGCTCGTGACGCAGGCGCTCGACGAACTCCTTGCGCCGGCGGGGATCTACGAGAAGGGGCGTCCGCAAAACACGAGGGAACTCGAGTCCGAAGGAGACGCCAAGAAGTACGGTCACCTGCTCTCCGGGACACGCGCACCCGAGCCGCTGGTGGTGCAGGAAAACGGGCTCAACTTCCAGGTGAGCCTGGAGATGGGGCTCAACACCGGGCTCTTCCTGGACCAGCGCAAGAACCGGCGCGACCTGATGCGGCGGGTCAAGGGAAAGCGTTTTCTGAACCTCTTTTCCTACACCGGGGCCTTCTCGGTCGCGGCCGCCGCTGCCGGGGCCAGCCTGGCCACCAGCGTCGACGCCTCGCCGGGATACATGGAGCAGGCCCGCAACAACTTCAGCCTGAACCGGCTCAACCCGAAGCGGCACGAATTCCTGGTGGGGGACTGCCTTGCGGTGCTGGATGACATGGCGCGGCAAGGCAAGTGCTACGACGTGATCCTGATGGATCCCCCTTCGTTCTCCACCACCTCGAAAAGCCGCTTCACCACGCGGGGCGGAACGTCCGACCTCGTGGCCGCGGCGCTGAAGATTCTCAAGACCGGGGGGGTGCTGATCGCTTCCTCGAACCACCAGAAGGTCGACCTGGCGGAGTACCTGAAGGAGATGCGGCGCGGCGCGTTGCAGGCCGAAACCATGCTCCAGGTCATCTCGATCTGCGGCCAGCCGGAAGACTTCCCTTACCCCGTGACTTTTCCTGAAGGGCGCTACCTGAAGTACGCGATCTGCGTGAAAGGGTGAGAGTCGAAGGGGGCCGGCAGGCACGCGGCCGGAATCCGGAAAACGGAAACCATTGGCCACGGAGAACTTCTGAGAAAATCGGAGGAAGGCTCAAGGTCTTGAGTTTAAAGCCTTCTTGTGCCCCTGTTTTCCTCGGTTTTCCTCGGATTGCCTCGGATTTTCTCCGTGGCTAACGGTTTTAGGTTTTTTGATGGCGCTGCGAGCGGCAGATCACTGCACTCCGCAGCCGTGGAGGTGCTTGGTGTAGCGCTTGTCGGTCAGCTCGATGTGGTTCAGTACCCAACTGGAAAGAAAGGTCAGCAGCTCCAGTGCCAGGCCGGGGCGCTTGGAGTGCAGTCTCTCCTTGAAGGCGAACGCCTTCGCTATGAACCTCTGGTGCTCCAGCTCGTGCAGGGCCATCTCGGGGTACTTGTGCTTCCTGAGCAGCTCTTCCTCCGTGGCGAAGTGTGACTGGGCGTAGTTGAACAGGTTGGTCAGGATATCCTCGAGCATGTCGGCCGCCTCGTCTTTTCTGATGGCCTCGTCGAGTTCACCCATGATCTGGATCAGCTTGCTGTGCTGTTCGTCGATTTTGGCGATGCCCACGCTGAGATCTTTGGACCACTGAATCGTTTCCATCATTTCTCTCCCTTTCCCGTTACGCCTGCCGACCTGGTCGCCGAACCGGCATGCGCCGGCTTCCTTCCGGCGGATGGCGGCCATAGGTGCCTTTACCAAGCTGGTCCGTGCCGTTTTACGGTTGTTGTCAGTTGCTGGAGATTCCCGCCATGCCGCACACGGAAAAGCGTGAGATGCAAGTAGCGTGTCAACAGGTACTCCTTCCCGATGCCTCCGTTTACTCGGTGCAGTGGATCGATCTACCGGCGTCCGTCTCAGCGCGCGTCACTTGGTCCCTGCTCCTTGAGCACTACTTCCGGGTGATCCGGAACCGCACCTTGGGGCTGGTGCGCCCCACCGTGACGACGGATGGGGTCCGGTTCCGGCTCCTCGGGACCCGCCTCGCACTCCTTGCCTTCCGGCCGGCGCGATTCGAGGTCGACCAGGGAGGGGAGTCGGTGCACCTTCGCATCTGCGGCGGCATCCTGGTACAGGCCGGGGAGTGCGATCGCGGCATGTTCTCCCTGGCAGCCGCCCCCTGCGACCAAGGCGTGCGCGTCACCGTCCAGCTTTCCGACTACTGTCCGCTGCTCCTCGGCAGCAGGACGCCATCCGGATTGCGGAGGTTTTTGTACGGGTCGACCCAGTCGTACATCCACAAGGTGGTGACGGTCGGGTACCTCTCATCCCTTTGTCTGAAACTGACAGGAGCAAGGCCGCGGGCCGGGGTGGTCAAGGTGCAGGTGCGCGATGGGAGAGATATCTGACTTTGCCATACTTTTCGGATGGCAAGCGGTGGACTTGAGCGAATTTAAGAGGGAGATCTTTTCCGGGAGGAAGGGATCGAGCACGCCGACGGCATTGTAGGAGCGGCAATTCTTGCCGCAAGCCTTTGGCTTTGTCTATTCTCGTTGGATTACTTGCGGTTTATTTCTTCGTAAAGAGCTATCTGTTCCGCCTGGGACAGCTTCCCGCCACATTTTTTCTTCGCCCTGCACATCCTGCAGCGATCATCCGAACACCACTGACAGAACGTGCAGTCCTCGCAGGGATGTTTCTTGCAGCCTGCAACGCACTCTTCCGCTGTCTTCTTTTCCACAGGCGGCTCTCCGGGTGAAAAAACAGTCCCCCTCATGGCGAGGGGGACTGCGTTTAGTCAAAGTTTCCGGCGCCTAATAAACAACGTTCCTCTTAGGAGCCTTCCCTTCCACTATCTGGGCGAATGCCTTCCCCTGGTCGGAGTTGATCAGGAGGTAGCGCGGCAGCCTCATGACCTGGTCCCTCGGGTTCGCATGGTGCGCCTCGATGGTGAAAGTCGCTACGTATCCTGCATCAGTCGCCTTCTTCATCAGGTAGTCGTCGTAGATGCCAAACGGCCAGGCCAGCATGTCCACCTTGGTCCCCAGCTGCGACTCCAGGCGGTCCTTCGACTTCTTCAGCTGCACCTGCACGAATTTCTCGAACTCCGGCGGGGTCATCTTCTTCTTGTCGCGCTTGAAGTTCGGGTGCCAGAAGGTATGGGACTGGATGTCGAAACCGTTTTTCTGCAGGGTCCTCAACTGGTCCCAGGTCATGGCGTACTTCGCGTTGGAGATGGCGGAAGGGTAGACGAACACGGTAACCGGCACGTTGTACTTCTTGGCCAGCGGGAGCATGTCGGAGTAGACCGACTTGTGGGCGTCGTCCTCCACGATGACGACCGATTTCGGGGCGGGAGCGGGACCCTTCTTGAGGTAGTAGTCGATCAGTTTCCGCAGCGGAATCACGGTGTAGCCGTTTGCCTTCAGGTATTTCAGGTGTTCCTCGAAGACGCTGGTCTTTATGGTCATGCCGTCGACTACCGCCGGGCCGAAGCGGTGGTACAGCAGTATCGGTACGTTGACATCTTGCGTTACTGCCGGCGGGTTGGACTTCAGAACAGGGGTAGCGGCCTGTGCGCCGGGGAAGGAAAGTATGATGGCGGCAATAAGCAGGAACAGGATTCGGCACTTCATCTAGATGAAACCTCCGGGGTACGTTTTTATACCTTCGCAAGGAAGGGCCAAGCAATTTCATACCATAACAGAAACGGGATAAATGTGGAATGGCGAAAAAGCTTCGCTTTTTGGATGGTACAATTACTCCCGCAACCAGCCGAGGCGGTAGTGGCATGGTTTAGGCGCAAGGAGCCAGTGGAGTGGAAGACAATTGACAGGCGCTCACGATTTGGCAGAATTGCTCAGGAATAATCAACGCCGGTTTGAAAGACTATGCTGATAAAACGACTCCGGAGGACCTATGACCAGAGATCAACTGCAGATTTTGGAGAACCAACTGGTGGCGAATTGTCAGTACAAGGGGGTACAAGCTACTCTCCACAAACTCCTCGAAAGCCTCTACGAAGGCAAGTCGCTTGAACAGGTACTGGCAGACATACTGGAATAAGCATTGCCCGTGGCCAAGGAGAAACAACATGAAGAAGTTCCTCATTCTGATTGCACTACTCATGATCCCGGCGGTATCTTCTGCCGAGCTTTACCGCCAGGGACCGTATTTCGCAGGGTTTGTCGGAGTGACCGTTCCCGAAGACGCCGATGCGTCTGGAGCCTTCCATGACCGTATCCAATTCGACCCCGGTTTGAATATCGGGGGGGCAGCCGGTTTCGATTTCGGGGCGGCGCGTCTGGAAGGAGAGATTTCCTATAAACAGGGCGAGGTGAATACGGTCACCGACAAGGACACCAATACCAGCTACAGAGGGGTGGACGGCAGTATAGACGTCACGGCGTTCATGATGAACATTTTTGTGGATTTGCATGGCCAAATGCCGATCACTCCCTATTTTGGGGGGGGCGTCGGTCTCGCCGCGATGCACCAAAGCGACACCTACGACTTCAACGGCGGGCTTTTGTATGCGGCAGACGACGCCATTGCCTTCGCCTATCAGGTGGGGGCCGGTCTTGAGATCCCTTTGAACCGTCAGCTGTCGTTGGACCTGGCCTACCGGTACTTCGCCACGTCCACGGCTTCTTTTATCGACGACGACGTGATATTCAGATCCCACAACGCCACTGTGGGGTTACGGTTCAAGTACTAATAGGCGCAAAAGCGCAAGCCGGACAATCCGGCGCCGCAGCAGCTGTAAAGGCCAAGTGCAGGCTCGACACACGTATGTCGGGGGCACCTGGCCTTTCTTTATCGCCCTTTCCTCCCGGGAAATCGGGCTTATACTTAGTACCTTCAGCGACCGGCAGGGCTCTGGTTGATTCCAGCTAAAGGAGAGGACGATGTCTATTCAGATAGATATGCGGCAGATGGTGCTTCTCATAGCCGGCTCGATAGGTCTGGTCGGCGTTGATGACGTACTCCACGGACGACGTGTCGCCATCCTTGCCGTCCAATGTGCAGCTAGACTCGGATGGGACCAAGCCGCACGAAGCCTTCTGCTCGACGCGGGATTGCTGCACGACATCGGCGTCTCCTCAACACGCGTCCATCGAACGCTGGTCAACGAGATGGACTGGGCGGAGTCGGGGCTTCACTGCGAGAAGGGAAGCTTGCTTCTGAAAAGCTCCAGCCGGCTTGCCCACCTGGCGCCCATCGTTCTTCATCACCACACGCATTGGGACGATTTACAGCAGCAGGGCATCGACCCGGACCTGGCTTTGCACGCGAACCTCATCTATCTTGCCGACCGCGTCGATGCCATCGCCAGGCCGTTTTATCCGGACGATTCGGTTCTGATGCACGTCGAGGAGATCAGTTCCCGCATCGAGCGGCACCGCGGAACGTTCTTTGCCCCTGAACTCGTCGATGCCTTCATTGAAGCGGCACGGGCCGAGGCCTTCTGGATGGTACTGGATCCCCAGTGCATTCCGGGCTTTCTGTCTGAGATGGAACTGCAGACCGACGAACAGCGGTTAAGCCTGGACGAATTGAAGGAACTGGCCCATGTGCTCGCTGAAATTGTGGACGCAAAATCACACTTCACCTCGGAGCATTCCCTCAGCGTCGCTAACCTTACCAGGTACATTGCGGGGCACTTCGACATTTCAGGGGAGAGGCTCGACTACCTGCACGTCGCCGCCCTGATGCACGACCTGGGTAAGTTGCAGATCCCGGACGAATTGCTGGAGAGTACGCAACATCTCGTCCCGTTGGAGCTGGTAAAAATGAAGAGACACAGCTTCGCTACGTACCAGTTGCTGAACGGGGTTACCGGAATGGAGGAACTTGCCCGCTGGGCATCCCAGCATCACGAGTCTCTGGATGGAAGCGGCTACCCTTTCCGCAGGAGCGCGGAGGAGTTGTCCATTGAATCCAGGATCATCAAGGTAGCCGACATCTACCAGGCGCTGGCCCAGGACCGTCCTTATCGCAAGCCGCTTGCCGCACCGGAGATACTATCCCACCTGCGGCAGATCCAGACGGAGTCCAAGGTTGACCCCGTTCTGGTCGACTTCGTCGAGCAGAACCTGGATAGCTGTCACTGGGCTGCTACGGGGGGGCGCTCTCTAAGGGGAGAACATGTCATCCAGTACTGAACCCTCTGCGACGATTCGTCGCAGCTACGCGGTCGGCGACGTCCACGGCTGTTGCCGGACCTTGGAAAAGATGGTCGAAGAAGCACTGCGCCTTGAGAAGAATGACACCCTTTATCTCCTGGGTGACTACATCGACCGCGGGCCGGACAGCAAGGGGGTGCTCGATTACCTGATGCAGTTATCTGAGACAGGGTTCGACATCCGTCCACTGCTCGGCAACCACGAAGAAATGCTGTTGCAATCAGCCGCGGGAGACGACATGTCGCGGCGGATCTGGTATTTCAATGGCGGCTTCAAGACCGTTCAGCAGTTCGGGGTGGACGCGCCGACCGAGATCCCGCCGCGATATCTCGACTTTCTTTGCAAACTCCCCCGCGTCCTCAGCACCGACCGTTATGTCCTTGTCCATGCCGGCCTCGATTTCAGCACCCCGGACCCGATCAACGACACCTCCCGAAACGACATGCTCTGGGAGCGGGGGACCTTTGTCGATACGGGTAGGCTCGGTGGCCGGACCTTGGTCACGGGGCACACCACGAACTCCTTATCCGAGATAGAGAACTCACTTATGACCGGCCACATCATGCTCGACAACGGCTGCTGGACGAAATCGGAGACACGCTTCGGCAATCTCGTCGCTCTCGATATGGATGCGAGGCGCCTGATCGTGGTGAAGAATTGCGACTCCGCGGCACAACCTGGTTGACCAGAAGGTAAACACCCCCTCCCCATCGCGAAGTGCCC
>DNJC01000096.1:60900-75410 GCA_003490025.1 Geobacter sp.
CATCGCGAAGTGCCCCCTCCCCATGGCGAAGCGCCCCCTCCCCATCGTGAAGAGCTATCCCCACACTGCGAAGCGACCTCACCACATCAGTATGCGACCACTCCCTACCGCAAAGCTGGCTTCTCACACGGCAAAGCGACCTCTGCACACCGCGAGCCATCCCGTCCTCATGATGAAGAGAACTGAGATCATCAATATTTGTTAATCGTTCGTGACCGCGCTGGAACTGACGGCGCCTGTAGTCGGACGGAATGAGCTTTTCCCCTTTCCCTGATCGATCTTGCAAAATGGCTCGCGGAACCCATTGCCGATTGCCCGCGCGATAGCGTTGCCTCCTTACGGACCGGGTTTACCCGACTACGGACCATCCACTTTCCCGACTGCCGGTAACGGCGGAATGATCCTTACGCCAGCACACGCTGAATTAGTTCCAGGAAGGCCTTGCAAAAATTCCGAAGTGATATATTTTTGTGGAATTCGTTAAACGTTTCAAATATGGGAGGCGGGTATGCCAAACAATGTCGTGAGTAAACTATATCGAACCATGAGTCCACAAGCCCTTCTAAACGAACTGGGATCAGTTGCCGCCGCCATGCCGAGGAATCCGGCTTTCTCGGGCAATGTCGCCGGCAATGTTGCCACTGCGGCAATGCTGCTGGAAATCCGGGATAAACTTGCGACGGACATAGAGGCGGCGTTCACACATGACACGAACCGAATAAAAGCCCGCAATGCGACTCAGGAGCAGGCGGTGGCGCTTCTGGACGGAGTATCTAAATTCATTGAACTGATGTCTGTGAGCAATCCTAACGTGATGCACGATAACGGATTCACGCCTCGCCCCCCCTCCAAGAAAAACCAGAGCTTGCCGGTACCCCTTAACTTTTCTGTTTACCACGGTCCACAGCCCGGAACGGCTATAGCTTCAGCAAGCAATCTGGTTGCAGCTCAGACGTGGGAGATCCATGTCGCTGAGGGGGACCCATCGGTAGAGCAGAACTGGCGCATCAATAGCGTGCATACAGACAACAGTTCCATGGTCATGAGCGGGTTGAACGTTGCCAAACAGCTTTATTTCAGACTCAGGGTCCTCAACCGTAACGGTGTCGGCCCCTGGTCGCCTCCGGTGACCCTGTTTCCCAAGTAGCGATTCGACCGAACAAAGAGGGGCTGCTTCCACGCAGCCCCTCTTTCATTTCTCTACACTTTCACCGACCCCCGCTGTTTTTGCCTTGCACCGCGACGCATAGACCTCTAGAATATCTAGCAATGATAGCGGAGGCGAAATGAAAAAGCGCAATCAAATAAACGTAAACCTTGAAGAATTTGAGGCATTTAACATCAACGAGTATTGCAAGGCACACAACATGACGCCTCAAACTCTGTTTAAAGTCGGCGCACAGAAGTTGATCGAAGAAGATATTCTTCAGCGGGAAATCGACGCTATGACGCTCCAGTCATGGTTCGACATGAAAGAGGGGCGAGTGGCGCCCATCGATGATATTTTGGAACTGCTGAAGGAGGACGAGCAGAATGTAGGGGAAATGACGAAGCTGTCTATTTAGCTGCTATTTGGGTCGATGGACAGGACGAACCTGCCTACAGGAGATATTAGTCATTTGCACTGCCTTACAGATGCAAAACAGACATGCAGGCACAACAACCAGCAAAGGGGAAAAAGGTTCCAGGTTGATCAACTTCTACCCACCAGCGTCAGTGTTATTTCACCGACCTTCAGTTGCGTCGTGATCCTGACCGGTATGCGTCGGCTGTCGTCGGTAAACCAGAACGTCGCGTTGCCGACGCGGGCAGGGACGCCGTCGTACTTCAACTGCGATGTTACCATGATGGTTTTGAACCTGCCGAGCGGCGTGGTGACCTCCTCCCGCTTCACCACCCGCACCTCGGTGTTCCACAGGTGCTTGAAGCTGTAAATGTCGAAGTAGATCGACTGCCCCGGCACCAGTTTCGTGGAGCGTATGAAGTATATGCTGGAGAGATTGTCGTAAGTCCTGGCGCTGATGGCATCCCGTTTCTCGATCTTTTTCAGCAAGTCCTTACCGTCAGCGAAAAGGTCGGTAAAGTTGAAGCTGACCTCTTTCCGGGCCTTGAACCTCCCCTCGTTGATATTCTCCTTGAAAATCCTCGGCTTCCCTTCGCGCGAGATGACCGACTCGGTCTTGTCGTCGATGCTGAAGAAAGCGGACACCAAACCGGTAGAGCGGATAGTGTTGACGATACGGATTTCATTGCCCTCTGCTGTTGCCTCCAGGATGGCCGAACCGGCTTTGATCCCGCCCCATTTTACCTCGTACACCAGCTTTTCCGGGGCAATGACGGCCAGCGCAGGGGAGAACAACAAGGCCACGAACAGGATGGATTGGATGACGACGGCTAACCTTTTCATCGGTACAGCTTAGCACTTAACGACGAAAATATGAATCCAAACAGCTCGGCCCCGGCATGAGATCAAATTCCACTATCCTCGCAGCTTGTGATTCAGATCACGGTGATTATCCGATAATCGTATTAAAGTTCAAACACTCCTTTTTTGTTAAGCAACAAGGGCCCGAGAAATCGGGCCCATTTTTTTTGAGCCGGGTCGGAAAGTGAAGGCCCCATCCCCACCCAGACCCCTCCCCTTGAAGGGGAGGGAGGTTCAGTACAGCGGAAGCAGGAAAAAGAAAAAGGCCAAGTCGAGTGACTTGGCCTTTGCTGTGTTTGCCCAGCGTAGCGGGCAAACCCGGCCTGTTGCAAGAAACAGGCGTCGCCCCGACCAGGGGGAAGACAATCCGAATCGCAAGGGCGTTGCTGGTAACGGCAGGGTCTGAAGGAAGCGATAGGAAGTGAACTGCACACCGAGGTGAGTTGCCTACTCAACGAGCTGGTCCTCTCCCGCTTTAACTCCACTATAGCAACATTTTACTTGATTTCGATGGGGCGATAGGCGAATAATCACATGGAAATAACATTTTTGGGAGGTACCGTGGCCAAGAAAGTAGTAGCTCTCCCCCTTCCTCCGAATCAGGAACTCCTCAGCGCAGAGACGCTCGGGCAGTTCATCCGGGCTCGCAGGACCCAGGCCGGGCTCAGCATACACGATGCGGCGGACTTCTGCGGCATCGCCGTGGGGACCCTGGACAAGATCGAGCGTGCCACGGGCGACGTGCGTCTGAGCAATGTTTTGACCGCCTGTTCCATGCTGGGGATCACCATCAGCATCGAGGCCAAGGAAAAGACCTTTTAACTTTTCCGCCGGGAAGTCCCCGTCGCTTGCGGCGGGGTAGTTCACATTAGGGAGAAACCATGGCAAAGCTGCACCTGTTCATGAACCGGGAGCGTCTGGGGGAGATCGATCTCCTGGACAACAAGGGGAGCATGGGACTTTCCTACGACCCGGCCTGGCTGGAAGCCAAGGGTTTCGCCGTATCGCCGCACCTCCCCCCCGGCGCCTCGCAGCCCGACCAGGTCCGGCGTTTCCTGCAAAACCTCCTTCCCGAGGGGGAATTCCTTGAGGAACTCTCGATAAGCACAGCCTGCTCCAAGGCCAACGTCTTCGGGCTCATCGCAGAAATCGGGGCCGAGACAGCGGGGGCGCTCTCCTTCTCCCCGGACGACAGCGCCGACCCTCCACCCACCTCCTTCAGGGAGATACCACTTGAGGAGCTGACCGACAGGATCGCGGCAAGGAAGACCGTTTCCATAGCGATGTGGGACGAGAAGCCACGCCTGTCGGTCGCCGGAGTCCAGGCCAAGCTTCCGGTGCTGATCCGCCCAGACGGGGTCATGGGGTTCGGAGAAGGGGACCTCGCCTCAACCCACCTCCTAAAGTTAGGCAGGGATCCGGAGCTGCACCTGGTCGTGAACGAGTACCTCTGCATGAAGCTCGCCGCGGCGGCGGGCCTCCCGGTGGCGGGGGTCACCCTCGAGCGCTTCGGGGAACCGGTTCTTTCGGTGCGCCGTTTCGACCGACAGTGGCGGGAGGGGAAGGTGGAGCGCCTGCACCTGATAGATGGCTGCCAGATGCTGGACCTCTCCCCAAACTACAAGTACGAGCGCCCCTTCGGAAAAAACGGGCACGCGGCGGGGCTGCGTACCGGCGCGAGCCTACCTCTCCTTTTTACCGCCAGCCGCGGCGTCTGCAGCGTGCCGGCGGCCGCCATCAAGGGCCTCCTGGACTGGGCGCTCTTCCAGCTGGTGATCGGCAACTCCGACTCCCACGGCAAGAACATCTCCTTCTTCGTGGGGAGGACGGGGATCACCTTAGCCCCGGCCTACGATCTTCTCTGCCTGGACCTCTACGACTATGACCGTGACCTGGCCATGGCGATCGGCGACTGCTTCGACCCGGTCGAGGTGGGCACCTACCAACTGGCTGAGATGTGTGAGGAGTGCGGCGTGTCCCAGCGCCAGGCGGCCAAGTCGCTGAGCACTCTGTGCGGGAAGATCCTCCATGCGCTGCAGGCGGTGCATATCCCGGGAGCGACGCCGGAGGAGAGGGATTTCGCGGAGAGAATCAAGACGACGATCACGGCCAGGGCCGAACGCTTGCAGCGTTTCACCAAGGACCTGCCAAAGATTGAGCTGTAAAACGCACCTTTATGGAGCCACCCGAGGTGCGGTAACAACATAGGTCTGAGGACGAGCCGCAATGGGGAATACCGAAAAACGTGAAACCCAGCTTCCAGCCTCAAAGGGCAGTGGAAGTCAGTGCCCTTTTACCGTTGCCAATACAGGTACCTATGAAGGCTTAAAAGGGTGCATGACTGGCATGGGCACAGAATGGGCACAGACTTGACTAGATTAGTGCGAAAAGGATTTTGTTGCAGCAGTTTTTCAGGGAATAATAATACCTGTGTCAGTGTAATCGGTTGAAAGTACGAACGAAAAAAGGCCAGCTATCTCTAGTTGGCCATATTTATTCATGGTGGGCGATACTGGGTTCGAACCAGTGACCCCTGCCGTGTGAAGGCAGTGCTCTCCCGCTGAGCTAATCGCCCGATGTGTCCAGTGTAAATATCAGATGGCCCCACCGATGTCAAGACCTGTTTGCCCTCTCAATCTGCTTCTCTTGCCGTGCCGGCTCTCTCACTGTTCTTGTCTTGCTGGCTGTGCATGGAAGCTCTCCTGTGCAAGGTCCGGGAAAGTAAATGATTTATCGCTCAACTCCTATACGCGTCATGCCGATATATGGTTTATCAACTGAAGGCGGTGACAGTGTGGAATCTTTCGTCGACCAGGACCAATACCTTTGGGCAGTTATCGATGCCATTCCTTCCCTTGTTTTCATCGTGGATTCGGATCTCAAGATAGTGGACGCCAACAGCGCGGCGAGGCTCCTTTTCGGGGGCGACTCGAAGCTGATCGGCAGACGCCTTTGCGGCGACCTCATGCGCTGCATGAACGAGGTCAGCTCCGGGCGGCCCTGCGGCACGACGGAGCAGTGTGATGAGTGCGTTATCAAGACGGCTATCACGACTTCTTGCTTGACGAAGACTTTCCACCGCCAGAAATACACGATGATGCATGAGGTAGACGGCGTCGACCGGGAAACTGACTACCTTGTGACCGCCTCCCCGATCGACTGCAGCGAGGGTGCGCTCTTCCTCCTGGTCATGGAGGATGTTTCCGAACTGACTGCGTTGCGGCAGTTGACCACTCTCTGCTCGTCTTGCAGCAGGATCCGAAACGAGGAAGGGGAGTGGATGTGCCCGTCCCGCTCCGAGTAGCCTGATTCTTGTTTGATAATTACCCGCAATCTCACGGAAACCCACAGCTGTCTCTGCTCTTCTCCTGTTCCCACGCCGGTTTTCTCTCTAAACGTTGTTTTAGTTTTAGTTCTTTCACCTTGACACGTTCCTTTTGCTGTTGCTATATTGCGGCAGTTGTGGCCTTCCGTTAACGATAACGGCGAGCGTGCCGCTCCCGATTTGCCTTAAGGCGCGCCGTCGGCTACTTCGCAGCAGCCTGGGTAAAATCCCCCCCGCCCCCCTTTTACAAAGGGGGGAGCTTCTATAATTGTCCATTGTCAATCGTCAATCGGGTTCACAGGTGTTTTCATGAAACTGGAACAAGGTCTTATTCAGGTGTATACGGGCAACGGGAAGGGTAAAACCACCGCGTCGCTCGGCCTGGCCCTGCGGGCCGTCGGGCGGGAGCTGATGGTCTGCATGATCCAGTTCATGAAGGGGGGGGGACCGTACGGCGAGCAGATGGCGGCGGAGCGCCTCGCCCCCTTCCTCACCATCATCCAGACAGGTCGTCCCGGATGGGTCAACAAGGACAACCCGCACGAGACCGACAAGCAGCTGGCCGCGGAAGCCCTGGAATTGGCCGCCAAGACGGTTGCCTCCGGTGAGTATGACCTGGTCATCCTGGACGAGATAAACGGCGCGGTTTCGATGGGGCTGGTCTCCGTGGATGCTTTGCTGGAAGTCATGGGCAAAAAGCCGCACCACGTCGAACTGGTCCTGACCGGCCGCAACGCCCATGAAAAGGTGATCGAGGCCGCCGACCTGGTAACGGAGATGCGGGAGATAAAGCATTACTACAAGGCAGGGGTTCCGGCGCGCACCGGCATCGAGAAGTAAAACAAACCATTGGCCACAGAGAAAATCTGAGGGCTTCCGAGAAGGTTCGGGGGCAAAACCTACTTACAAAACTGTTGTTGAATCAATATTAATCTCTAACCGAGGGGGTATGGCATGGCTGAAAGAAGATTACGTGTGCTGGTAGGGAAGCCGGGTTTGGACGGCCATGACAGGGGAGCTAAGATCATCGCTCGCGCTTTCCGCGATGCGGGCTTCGAGGTCATTTACACCGGTCTGCACCAGACCCCGGAGCAGATCGTTTCCGCCGCCATCCAGGAGGACGTCGACTGCGTCGCTCTCTCCATCCTTTCCGGCGCGCACAACACGCTGCTTCCGTCCGTCAAGGAACTCCTGGTGGAGAAAGGGGCAGCGGACATCGTCCTTATGGCAGGCGGCGTCATCCCCGAGGACGACATCCCGGGTCTCAAGAAGGCGGGCATCAGCGAAGTCTTCACCCCGGGCACCTCGACCGAGACCATAGTGGAGTGGGTCCGCACCAACGTGACGCCGCGGGCTTAACAGCTGTTCAACGTTCAATGTTCTACGTTTGAACCGTACGCCGCGTCCTGATAACAGTACGCGGCGTACTTACGTAGACACGCAACTGATAACATTGAACGTTGAACATTGAACTTTGAACAGACTCTGGAGTTTGCCATGACCCTTGCCGAACGTGTGCTCGACGGCGACATTCGCGCCGCCGCGCGCCTGATGCGGGATATCGACGATCGCTTTAAAAGCGCTACCGACGAACTGAAGACGCTCTATCCGCATACCGGTAACGCCTATATCCTCGGCATCACCGGCCCTCCCGGCGCCGGGAAGTCGACCCTGGTGGACCAGATCATCGCGGCGTACCGCAAAAAGGACCTCCTGGTCGGCGTGGTGGCGATCGACCCCACCAGCCCGTTCTCCGGCGGCGCCATCCTCGGGGACCGCATCAGGATGAACCGCCACGCGGACGACGCCGGCGTCTTCATCAGGAGCCTCGCCACCCGCGGCTGCCTCGGCGGTCTCTCCCGCTCCACCATGGACGTGGTCAACGTCATGGACGCCATGGGGATGGACGTGATCGTCGTGGAAACGGTAGGGGTCGGGCAGGACGAGGTGGATATCGTCAGCACCGCACACACCACTGTGGTCGTCATGGTTCCCGGCATGGGGGACGACATCCAGGCGATCAAGGCGGGCATTCTCGAGATCGGCGACGTCTTCGTGGTGAACAAGGCGGACCGCGACGGCGCCGACCGCACGGCGCGCGAACTCACCGCGATGCTTGAGATGAAGCACCCGGAACCGGAGGCGTGGCAGCCGCACGTCCTGAAGACGGAAGGGTGCAGGGGAGTGGGGATCGACGAGCTGATCGAGGAATTCACAGCCCATCACACCTGGCTCAAGGAGTCGGGCGCCCTGCAGCGCCTGATCGAGGAGAGAAACGCCAAGATCTTCACCGACACGCTGCGCCAGGAGCTGTTCGACACCGTGTTCGGCGCCATCAGCGACAGCGGGATGTACCGCCAGATCCTGAACGGGATGCGTGACAGGAGCCTCGACCCGTACACGGCCGTGGAAGAGGTGCTGGCCGGAAGCGCTTTTTCTTGACCGATGAACCCAAAGATGTTAATTAAAGGACGAAATGGGGCGGTATGCCCCATTAGTCGTTTCTCGGTTGGGAGTTGGCGCGAATGTTACGTAAGACCTTGTTCATGTTGGCCTTTGCTGTACTTTTTTCCATCGTTGTCTACAATCCTTCCGCCACCTCGGAGCCTGGGGCCAACCCGAAGGACCCGGCCCACGAGGACCTCTCCCGCGTAGAGTATCCAAGCCTCGCCAAAATCCGGTGGCACGCGCACTTCGTCAAGCCCAACGAGACCCTGGAGTCGCTCTTTGGCGACGATTGGGTCGTCGTCGCCCGCTTCAACCGTATCGACAGGCGCCACGTCTACCCCGGCATGACCATCAAGGTCCCCGACGACATCGTCGCCGCGCGGGAGTACACGCCGATGCCGGCCGAGTACCCGGAAGCGAAGAGGCACGAGAAGTACATCCTCATCGACATGACTGAGCAGTGGATGGGGGCCTACCAGTACGGCAAGCTGAAGTTCTCCGCTCCCGCCGCGACCGGGGCCCCGGGGCACGAGACCCCGGTCGGCATCTTCCGCATCGATGCCAGGGACCAGACCCACTCCTCCTCGCTCTACAAGACCGAAGACCAGTCCGACCAGTACCCGATGGACAACGCCATGCGCTTTCACGTGGGCGAGGACAACGTCTCCTACTGGATCCATGCCAGGGACCTCCCCGGCAAGCCCGCCTCCCACGGCTGCGTCGGCCTCTACGACGAAGGGATGCAGAACAGGGTGTACGGGGTCCCGGAAAAGCCGGTGCTGCTCGAATCGGAGAAGTTCTACGCCTGGGCGGTGGGCGAGGACGATTTCGAGGACGATCCGGGGTACCTGGAAGAGATCGAGGACGCTCCGGTCGTCGAGGTGCGGGGGACGAACCCGAACTACCGGAACTAGAAAAGACGAGGCCGCGCATGCGTGCCGCGAAGCTTTGGTATACTCTCAAGCTTAGCGTCGCGCAGCAAACGACCACCCCATCTTGTCTCAACCGGAGTCGCTGTGCAGGAGTTTTTCAAACAATACCTGCAGGTCCACGGCTACTGGGTCCTCTTCATCGGGACTTTCCTCGAAGGGGAGGCGATACTGATCTTCGCCGGTTTTCTCGCCTTCCAGGGATACCTCGACATCTACGGCGTCATCCTCTCCGCTTTTGCAGGCTCCTTCCTCGGCGACCAGTTCTACTTCCACATCGGCCGGATCAAGGGGGCTTTCCTTCTTCGCCTCTTCACCTCCATCGCCCGCAAGTTCAGGAAGGCGTTGCGCCTGATCGAGCGCTACGGCGCCTTTGTCGCCTTCGTTTCCCGTTACACCTACGGCTTCCGGATCCTGCTCCCGATCATCCTCGGCATGACCAGGTTCCCCTCGCGGCGTTTCCTCTACCTGAATCTCCTCTCCGCCCTCTCCTGGTCCGTCATCTTTTCCCTGGCCGGCTACCTCTTCGGCAAGGGGGCCGGGCTCTTCATAGAGGACGTGGAGCGCTACGAGCCGGACCTGTTGCTGGCGCTGGGCGCCATCATCGCCTGTTTCTGGCTGAGCCACTTCGCCGCCCACTGGTGGCGCAAAAGGCATGCGAGAGCGAGGATGAAGAGGATGGTCGCGCTGAGGCACGCGCAGAGAATGGCGAAGACCCTGGCCACAGAGGCACAGAGTAAATCTGAGAAACCGGAAAGCGATCTTTAGGGCCAGATCTTTCTGTAAGGTAATCAATTAGTGTATTCCAGTGATGCACGGGTGTCCTCTCCCCCGGAGGGGGAGGGCAGGGAGGGGGACCGTCAGCCAGTTCTTCCCCCCTCCCAACCTCCCCCCTCCGGGGGGAGGAGCAGTTACTCATCGATACCGGGTCTCCCGCGGCGACGCGGGACGCTCTGGGACCATGGTTTTCTCTTTTGACTCAGCTGTTGAAAACCCCGCCTCGATATGGTCTAATGCCCCGTCGCGCTTCCAGCCGAACATCTCGCTTCACAACAAGGGTTTAACTGCATGGATTTGAAGGAAAGGATTTCTGTCGTACTGGTCGGAACACAGAGCCCCGGCAACATTGGGATGGTCTGCAGGGCCATGAAGAACATGGGGTTGACCGACCTCCGCCTGGTTAATCCCTGCCAGGTCGACCACCTCGACGCGATAAAGTTCGCAGTCTCCGCCCGGGACCTCCTGGAAAGCGCCACGATCTTTACCTCGCTGGAGGACGCCATCGCCGACTCCGAGTTCTCCGTCGCCACCACCAGGCGCCACGGCAAGTACCGTAACGAGATATCAACTCCGGGCGAGATCGTGGAGCGCTTCGCCGCCTGCGCCCCTACCAGCCGCCTCGCTCTCGTCTTCGGGCGCGAGGACAGCGGCCTCACCACCGACGAGGTCGCCCTTTGCCGCTGGCAGTCCACCATCGAGACGGCCGACGAGTTCGGCTCCCTGAACCTGTCGCAGGCGGTGCTTATCTTCTGCTACGAGTTTCAGAAGGGTGTTGCCGAACCGCCCGAGAAGCCTGCGCGCGAACTGGCCGGGTCCGCCTCGCTGGAGCCTTTGTACAACCACATGGAGCGCACCTTCCTCAGGATCGGCTATCTGAACCCGCAAAACCCCGACCACATGATGCGCACCATGCGCCGCATCTTTTCCCGCGCCGAACTGGACGAGCGCGAGGTCTCCTCGCTGCGCGGCCTCCTGTCGCAGATGGACTGGGCCTGCGCCGAGTTCAAGGGGAAAAAGGGACAATGAACGAAATGCGCTTCGTCGGCTTCCTTGCCGGGCTCCTCACCAGCGGCGCGGCGATCCCGCAGGTGTTCCGGACCTACCGGACAAAACAGGCCCGCGACATCTCCATGTGGCAGCTCGTCCTTTTGAACCTGGGGATGCTCCTGTGGCTCATCTACGGCATCTCCCTGGACGACTTTCCCCTCATTGCCGCCAACATCTTTTCCCTGGTCTGCTACAGCGGTCTCATTGCCATGAAACTGCGCTATGACAGGAGGGATGTCACCTGCGCGCAGCCTGACTGACACGGTACTGGAGAGGGCGCTTCTCCCTATTTGCAAAAAAAGAGGCCTCACTATTAAAATGTGTTAAAGTTATTTGCCGCTCCGCCGAAAGTAGGCTAGGTAGGGCGCGGCAGCTTCGCCTTACAATGAAGTCATGCCGGTATTGTCTCAGCGAGGGATAGATAGTGAAAATTCTGCTTACCAATGACGACGGCGTGCACGCTCCCGGCCTCGCCGCTCTCATCAAACGTGTCTCCGAAGTGGCGCAGGTCGTCGTGGTCGCGCCGGACCGGGAGCAGAGCGCCGTCTCCCACGCGCTCACCCTGCATCACCCCTTGAGAGCCGCCCGCATCAGCGACAACATCTTCTCCGTCGAGGGAACCCCCACCGATTGCGTCAACCTCGGCATCCACAGCCTCCTTTCCTTCCGCCCCGACCTGGTCATCTCGGGGGTGAACCGCGGTGCCAATATTGCGGACGACGTCACCTACTCGGGCACGGTCGCGGCCGCGCTGGAGGCTACCCTGATGGGGATCCCGGCCATAGCCGTCTCCCTTTGCACCAAGGGGGCCGGGGAGAATTTCGATGCGGCGGCCGCCTGCGCGGCGCGCCTCGCCTGCACTGTCCAGAAGCAGGGGCTCCCGCGCGACACCTATCTGAACGTGAACGTCCCGGACCTCCCGGAGGAGCGCCTCCTCCCCCCGCTCATCACCTGCCAGGGAAAACGGAGCTACGAGGGAACCATCGTGGACAAGGTCGATCCGCGCGGGCGAAACTACTACTGGATCGGCACCGCCGACCTCAGTTTCGAGGACATCCCCGGGACCGACTACCATGCCGTCTCCCGGGGGCACGTCTCCATTTCGCCTCTGCACATCGATCTCACCAACCACGCATCCATCGAGGCGCTGCAGGGCTGGGAAGTGCGGTGATGCTGGACTTTCAGCACTGCTTTTGTTATATTTCCCCGCTGCTGAAAGATCGGGGGATAGATGAATTCTGCTGTTGCACGAAAGAGGATGGTAGGCGAGCTGGTGAAACGGGGCATCACGGACCAGCGGGTGATAGACGCCATGCTCGAGATACCGAGGCATAAATTCGTCGAGGAGGCGATGGCCGCCCAGGCGTACAGCGACGGCTCGCTCCCCATAGGCGAGAAACAGACCATATCGCAGCCCTACATAGTGGCGAAGATGACCGAACTCCTGGCGCTCACCGGGCGCGAGAAGGTGCTCGAGCTTGGCACCGGCTCCGGCTACCAGGCCGCCATACTTGCCACGCTGGCGGACCGGGTCTGCACCGTGGAGCGGATCCGCCCGTTGGCGCTGAAGGCGCGCAAGGTGCTGGACAGCCTGAGACTTTTGAACGTGAACCTGAAGATCGGCGACGGAACCGAGGGGTGGCCCGAGGAGGGCCCTTATGACGCGATAATCGTCACCGCCGGCGCGCCTTGCCTTCCGGAATGCCTGATCGACCAGCTAGCCCCCGGCGGCCGGCTGGTGATCCCTGTGGGAGACCGGGTGGACCAGAGGCTCCTGGTGGTGAAGAAGGGGATGGACGGCAGCGTCAGCAGGGAAGAGGCCGACGACTGCCGTTTCGTCAGGCTCATCGGAAAGAACGGCTGGAGTGAAGAGCAGTAGCAAAGGCTGCAGGCACCACATCCCAAACCAAAGCTTTGCATAGGAGCCTTGCATGGAAAACGACGAGCTGCTGGAGGAGAAGGAACCTCTTTTTCTAGATGTTGAGCAGGACCCGGACGCACTTGAACTCGGGGAGGTCGAGGAGGTAGACGAGCCTGCCGAGGTGGAGGAAGAGGAGATCAAGGCTGCGGTCGTGGAGCACTTCGACGACGCCATCAAGCTCTACCTGCGCGAGATCCAGAAGACCAAGCTCCTGACGGCCGACGAGGAGAAGGAATTAGCCGCGAAGATCGATCTCGGCGACAAGGCGGCCCGCGACAGGATGATCGTCTCCAATCTCCGGCTCGTGGTGAAGATCGCCAAGCGCTACATAAACCGCGGGCTTCCGTTCCTCGACCTGATAGAGGAGGGGAACATGGGGCTCATCAAGGCCGTGGAGCGCTTCAAGCTCTCCAAGGAGTGCCGCTTCTCCACCTATGCCACCTGGTGGATCAGGCAGTCCATAGAGCGCGCCCTGGTGAACCAGTCGCGCACCATCCGCCTTCCGGTGCACGTCTCCGACGACATCAACAAGATGCTCCGCGTGACGCGCGAACTGGTGCAGAAGATGAACCGGGAGCCGACCATCAAGGAGGTCGCCGACACCCTCGATGTGAACGTCACCTACGTCCGCCGGCTCATGGTTCTCCTGAAGAAGACCTATTCGATCGAAAGGCCGATGGGGGAGAACAACGACTACTTCCTCATCGACACCATCGAGGATACCTCGACCATATCGCCCGCGGTGCTGCTGGAGGACCTGAACAAGTACGAACTGGTCTCCAAGTGGTTCGAGACCCTCTCCGATGCGGAGAAGAAGATCCTGACCCTTCGCTTCGGCCTGGACGACAAGGACCCGCAGACGCTGGACACCATCGGGCGCAGCTTCGGCGTCACCCGCGAGAGGATCCGGCAGATCGAGGCGAAGTCGCTGGAGAAACTGAGAAAGATCGTTGAGGCCACGGACATCATGGGGCGCAGCGCAACTACCGGTAAATAAGGAGCGGCTGGATTAATGGAAGATCTGAAAAGCATCATAAGGAACATCCCGGACTTCCCCAAGAAGGGGATACTTTTCAAGGACATCACCACGCTCCTGGGGGACGCCAAGTCCTTCCAGCGCATGGTCGACCTGCTGTCGCACCGCTATATCGGCGAGAAGATCGACAAGGTGGTGGGGGTGGAGGCCCGCGGCTTCATCATCGGGTCTGCGCTTGCGTACAAACTCGGCGCCGGTATCGTCCTGGTGAGAAAGCCGGGGAAGCTTCCCTCCGAGACCGTCAAGAAGACCTACGACCTGGAGTACGGCACCGACACGCTGGAGATCCACACCGACGCCTTCAAGAAAGGCGACCGGGTGCTGATCGCGGACGACCTCTTGGCGACCGGCGGGACCATGGCCGCCGTCGTCGACATGATCAGCGGCATGGGTGTGGAACTGGTCGAGTGCTGCTTCATGGCGGAGCTGGAGTTTCTGGAGGGGAGCAAGAAGCTTCCCGAAGGTAAGGTCTTCTCTTTGCTGAAGTTTTAATAAAAGATCTTGCAAAACGGACGGTGCTATTGTATAAAGTCCGTCTGACTTGTCCCCGTAGCTCAGCAGGATAGAGCACTTCCCTCCTAAGGAAGGGGTCGGACGTT
>DNJC01000015.1 GCA_003490025.1 Geobacter sp.
GCGTTGATGGAGACCGGGCCGATGGCGAGGCCGTCCAGACCGTCGGTCAGGTTCACCGCGTTGCTGGCTCCGACGATGACCACCGTCACGAACGGAATGAAGAGGAGACCCATCTCCGGGTGCACCCTCTTGAAGAACGGCAGATAGAGTTCGGTGGAGAAGCCGGGGAGGTTGTAGAGGAAGATGCCGACGGCCCCTCCCAGGATCACCTGCCAGAACATCTTCTGGCGCGGCGAGAGCCCCTTGGGGTTCTTTTCCACCACCTTCTTGTAGTCGTCCACGAAGCCGAGGACGCCGTAACCGACGATGATCAGCAGCGTGAGCCAGACGAAGACGTTCTTCAGGTCGGCCCAAAGGAGCGTCGGGACCAGCGTGCAGACCAGTATCAGCACCCCACCCATGGTCGGGGTTCCCTGTTTCTTCAGGTGCGATTCCGGGCCGTCGGTCCTGATCACCTGGCGCGCCTGCAGCCCCTCCAGCTTCCTGATCACCCACGGGCCCACGATGAAGGAAAGTACCAGCGCCGTGATCATCGCGTAGATGGAGCGGAAGGTCAGGTACTTGAAAACGTTGAAAAGCTTGTACTCCGAGGCGAGCGGATACAGCAGATGGTATAGCATCAGTCCTCTCCCCCTTTCCGCGGCGCCAGCGCCGCCCGCAGCGCCTGCGCCACCTTCTCCATCCTCATGCCGCGCGACCCCTTGAAGAGTACGCAGTCGCCGGGGTTAACCCAGTTCAGCAGTTCGCGCGCCAGTTCCTCGTGATCGCTGCCGACCACCACGCTCGCCGCGTCGAGCCCCGCCTCTCGCGCCCCGGCCGCCACCTCGCCGGCCAGCGGGCCGAGCAGGTACAGGCGCTCCACGGACGCCGCGGCCTTTCTCCCCAGCTCGCGGTGGGCCTCCTCGGTCCCGAGCCCCAGCTCCAGCATGTCGCCCAGCACAGCCGCCAGACGCCCCTCTCCCCCGACTTCCTTGAGGGTCGCGAGCGCCGCGGCCATGGAGGCGGGGTTGGCGTTGTAGCTGTCGTCGACGAGGGTGACCCCGGCCACTTCCTCCAGCTGGAACCTCTTGTCGTACGGGGTGAACTCCTCCAGCCCCAGGCGGATCGTCTCGCCGGGGACGCCGAGCGCGTGGGCCGCGGCGGCCGCGGCCAGCGCGTTGTAGATGTTGTGTTTCCCGTACGCCTTCAGCGTCACCTGCTGGTCCCCGTCGGGAAGGCGGAGCGTGAAGCTCTCCCCGTCCTTGCCGAGGCTCGTGATCGCCGCCGAACTCACCTCGGCGCCGCGAAGGCCGAAGGTGAGACGGGTCACGTTCAGGTGGGTCGGGCAGGCGGAGACCAGCGGGTCGTCCACGTTGTAGACGGCGACCGACCCCTCCTTGAGGCGCAGGAAGAGTTCCCCCTTGGCGCGGGCCACCCCCTCGACGCTCCCCAGGGTCTCCAGGTGGGCCGGGAAGGCGTTGGTGATGATGCCGACCTGCGGCTGCGCTATCTCGGCCAGCCGGTCGATCTCGCCGAACTCGCTCATCCCGATCTCGAGCACCGCCCAGCGCTCGTGCCCGGTGAGCCTGAAGATGGTGAGCGGCAGCCCGATCAGGTTGTTCAGGTTCCCTTCCGTCTTGAGCCCCGGGCCGGTCTCGGTCAGGATCTTGGCGAGCATCTCCTTGGTGGTCGTCTTGCCGTTACTCCCGGTGACGCATACCACTTTCATGTTGAAGCGGCGGCGGTGCCAGGCGGCGAGGTCCCCGAGGGCCTTCAGCGTGTCGGGAACGACCACGGCGCTCGTTCCTTTCGGGAGCCCGTGCCCTTCCAGCCAGCGTTTCTCCACCAGGAAGAGCGTGACACCGTGCGACGCCGCCGCGGCGATGAAGTCGTGGCCGTCGAAACGATCCCCCTTGAGAGGTACGAACAGCTCTCCCGGGGCGACCCTGCGCGAGTCGGTGGAGACCGAGGCGGCCGTCGCCCCCGCATCCCCCATCATCTCGCCGCCGGTTGCCTCGGCTATTTCCTTAAGCGTGAACATCGCCATTGCTTCCTGATCAGCCTCCTGCTGCAAACTGCCCCGCCCATCCCCTTATGATAGGGAAAAGTGCGGCGCTTGTGTGACATCTTTATCGCTAGTCCCTGAGCTTCAGCGCCTCGGCCGCCTCTTCGCGGTCGTCGAAATGGAGCTTCCGGGTCCCCACGATCTGGTAGTCCTCGTGCCCTTTTCCGGCCAGGAGCACGATGTCGCCGGGACGGGCCGTGAGGATGGCGGCCCGCACCGCTTCGCGCCTCGACTCGATCATGGCGAACCCCTTCTCCCGGACCCCTCCCGCAAGCTCCTCGATGGTGTACTCCCGAAGCGACAGCGGCAGGATCCCTGCGCGTACGTCCTTCAGGATCTCCTTGGGGTCCTCGGTGCGCGGGTTGTCCGAGGTGACGATGGCGAGGTCGCTGTAGCGGGCCGCTATCTCCCCCATCACCGGGCGTTTCCCCTTGTCGCGGTCGCCGCCGCAGCCGAAGATGGTGATGATCCGGTCCGTCTTCAGCTCGGAGATGGTGGCAAGGACGTTCTCCAGCGCGTCGCCGGTGTGGGCGTAATCCACGAGAACCGTGATCCCCTTGTCGTTGGGGACACGCTCCACCCTTCCCGGGACCTTCAGGTGTCCCTCGATGCCGGCCCGGATCGCCTCCTTGGGGATCCCCAGCGCGAGACCTGCCCCCACGGCGGCCATGATGTTGTACAGGTTGAAGCGCCCCAGGAGCTCGGACGAGATGGCGATCTCCCCCACCGGGGAGTTCAGCCGGCAGCAGATGCCGTGCACGCTGAACTGGACCTCGGCGACGCTCAGGTCCGCGTCGCCGGTGACGGAATAGGTCAGCACCGGCACGCTGATCGCCTGCAAGATCCTCGGCCCGAACGGGTCGTC
>DNJC01000122.1 GCA_003490025.1 Geobacter sp.
CGTTGTTGACTTTGTTGAGTTATGGGGGACCTCCAGAAGGGCGGGGGGACGTTGTTGACTTTTTGAGTTATTGCGATTCAGACTTAAGTAACAGGTGGTCCTGAGATCGGCTGCCTTGCATAAGTCAACAATGTCAACAACGTCCCCCCACGCTCGTCCCCCCACGCTCCCGAAGGTTATCGCCTCGTTTATCCAACTGTTTGAAGTCTTTATATTCAGAGGGGGTCATACCGAAAGTTGCCCGGCTGATTTCGGCAGTCAGGATTGCATACTCAAGCTTTTCCTTAACCCCTCGTTTCTTCCATTCATCAGTAAGCTCGTCTCGGATGGCGATGCCGCGCGCCCGTTTCTCAATCCACTCATCGCTATATCCTTTTGCCTTGTACAGTTCACGCATCCGCCTCGCGGCAAGCTCTGGGTTTTCAATCTCCTCAAGACGCTCATACCCAACTTTTGCCAGCCAACGTTTGAACGGTTCTGCCTTTGGCGAGGGAATAGACTGGATAATGCGGAGCAGACCTTCGGAATGGGAGCAGTCGGTTTCACGCAGTTTTCCGTCTGGCGATTCAAGTTTGAACTGTCGACAGATTGTCGACAGTTCAATGCCGCTGATTTTTTCCCTTTGTTTTATCCGGTACCAATAGTCCCTGGGCTTTGGGCTATCGGTTAAGGCGGCAACGACATCAATTACTGAAAAATACCATTTCTGATCTTCCTCATTCCATATTGTTCTAATTTGGGCCGATTCAAAGAGCTTTATATTGCCCATGGCACCACCCGAAATATCTTCATCATTATTCCCCCGCGTTACAGATGCTTTCAACTGGGTTCCCTTCTCTTTTCTCAATCATCATCTTCTCCTGCGGCCAACGGCTATAGGCTGACCCACGGAGCGTCAGCGGAGATGGGTCTAGCCGGGTGTTGGGAGTCGGATATTCTGTGGTGCCTTCTCACTCCTCACTACTTGGCACCAATTTGAATGTTAATGCTTTTGAGGAAGGGCACCAATAGCCTTTCCCTGGTCGCCACTCTTCCAGGCCGAAACAAAGTCTTTCCCTTTTTCTGATATTGTCAGGGTATAAGCGAGTGTTCCGCCGCCAAATCTCCCGCCGCCACCGATATTTGACATGGTCGAGGTTGTCTCAATAAGACCAGATGCAACTAACGATGCACAGGCCAGTACACCCTCTCCGGAGACATAAAGCCTTGAAATTTTCTCAAGAAGCAAAAGCATATTGACGGAAGCCTTGTCGAACGCTTCACTGGTAGCTAACTGAATCATCTTCCAGGCCCTTATAGATTCTTTTGGAATGATGCCTTTGTGATGAAGAGCGTGACAATTTGGGCACAGTGCAAGGAGATTATCGGCACTGTTGCCTCCCGCATCTTTGACTTGCACAATATGATGAATATCGAGTGTAATTATTGATCTGCAAGCGGGATTTGCGCACATGTAACCACACTCATGCAGGATGATGGTTTTTATATCGACTGGAATCGTTTTTCTCATGCCGTCCTCTTATTTTTTTCGACCAACGGGGGCCGCCGCTGAGCTGCGAGCGTTAGCGAGACTGCTCTTGCGGCGTGTTGGACATTCGCCTATCGACTTCTGCCTGTAAGGCTTTCAAATCGTTGAAAAGCTTTTCTTCGAGCGGGGCGAGTTCGGCAGAATGCTGTTCGTATACCTTGTTCCGCATCCGAGTTAGAGCCTGTGCTCTCTTCATCACTTCTTTTTTTCCCAGGAATTGCTCTCGCAATGCTCTGTAGGCAGAATCTTCGACAGCTAGGTTTTCTTGTTCTTTTGTTCCAAAGGACCAGCCCCACGCCCATTTCTTGAAATCTTTCCAATCGATCGAGCCTGGATTGTCTTTGAGTTGTTTCTCAAATACATACCGCTCCATCCTTCTAATAGCATCTTGGTATGGAGTATAGACGGTGTAAAACTCTGCCATCTTCGGTTCATGTCGAGTCAGAATATCTGCCTCTGCCTTATCGAGTGCGATGGAGAGAGCTTCTGCCCTTTTATATAACTCCATTTTCCAATCTTCCCCTGCACTGGCTGCCTGGGCGGCAATGAAAAGGAGTAGGAGAGTCAGAAGTGTTCGTATCTTCATTTATTCCTTTCTTTGGCCAACGGCTCGGGAGAACACCGGCGGTTTTAGGCCGGTGCTTCTTCCTGGTTGGAAATTCAATAAAGCAGTTACGTCCTCTTAGTGTTCCCTATCCTCTCCACGCACGTTCGACCCACAAAGTCGGGTTGTTGTCAAAGACCTTCTTGATCAGCCAAAAATCATTGTCGCTACGCATGAGATTGCACTTGGCATGAACGGGACGGTAATTGAGGTAAGCACTACGTGCCGTGCTTTTGGGTGCATGTCCCATAGAGTGCAAAACGATGTGGTCTACGTGCCAATCGTCACCCTCTATGATTTGCTGCCCACAGAGGGCACACAAGCCCGTATAAATGGCGAATATTTGTTGCCGTTCGGTTTGGGTGAACCTTGGGCGAGTTCCTTTCCCTTCAGGAATCATGTCTGACTCTTGCAGAAGGGATGTGTAGATTTCATCGGGGCTTGCTATCGCCAGAGATCCCAAAAACGGCACCCGCATAACGAAGGACATACTTTCTCTCAGACGCTGAGCCGCGAACTTAAGTGCCCAGAGAGGGTGGACGCAACCCAACCATCTCTGTTTCCTAACTCTGTGGGTCCACTCGACGACTGCCCATGCGCGCGCCAGTTCACCTGCGATGAAGTGTGGGCGGGGCTGGGTTCTACCGATAGCCTCAGGAGGGTGTGAGACCCACATGAGCGCGGCTACAGCCGATTTGAAGTCATCGCGGGACAGGGCAACATATGCCTCTACGATCCTAGTATTAGAGTAGCCGTGCAGATCACCAATTTCTTGAGCAACAGACCTAGCACGAGAGAGACCAGCGTCAGCAATGCTCGAATGACCTAAGCTAGCTTCAAGTTCCGCGCACTTCCACTTACTCGACACGTACTGTCGAAGCATTAAGTGATCTCGTGAGTGTTCAAGATGCTTAAGTCCAAGTTTGAGTTTCTCTACGGCTGCCAACAATTGGCCCTGTTCTAGAAGCAGCGCTCCTTCTGCTGCTTCAACAAGTGCCTTGCTGTCAGAAGATACACGTGGCAGGTCACTACTAGCCAAGCTGAGTTCTCTTCGCGAGGCATCCCACTGCTTCTGACCGCGTAAGAGCATCGCCAACTGAGCACGTAGTGTAACCGATCTGTCCAAGTCATCAGTATCGTTCAGTTCTGCACGAAGTGCTTGCTCCTGGATGTCCTTGCGACCACTGTAGTAATCGGTGTTGGCATCTGTGTGAATTTTGGAATGACTGTCGCCCACAGTGGCTTCTCTCAATCTGAGTGATCCATGTGTCATGCGTTGTTTACCCTCCGGCTAATGCTTCCGCCTTATTCGGGATTCATCATTCTTTTGCTGCCAACGTGTCGCGGCGTGACCTGCGCGGCGGGCAGTTTGCCGCGTCAGTGTCTACGCCGGTGTTGGGCCACTCAGTGGTCGTAATGTTCGCGAGGGAAATATGCAGCCATCATTGACTGGATCACTGCAAACCACGGGATAATGTTCGCGCAAAGATCATCACATAACTCAGGACGATTCAGTATCTTAGAAACTGCGTGGCCGAGCCCACCACTATCTCCCAACGGCACCATATTCCACTGGGCCGAGTCAGGTTTGGCGTGTAGAAGGCTATTCATTGCCGCCGTCAAATCTTTTCCACGTACAGGTGAGTTGTGTTCCAACTTTTTTTGGATGGCGTCGAACATTTTTGCTAGACCTGGCACATTATCCTGTTGATGCCATCCGCGGTTCCATTTTTCTATCTCCTCAGGGTGTAGGTGGATGTAGAGGAGGATTGCCGATCGTTCCACCAACGCACGGAGGAGAACATGTGCGCCAAAAAGGTAGCCCTGCCTAACAAGTTCCCTAATCGAAAGAGTGATGCTGAGGGCCTGAGCAATGACCTGACTCGCCATGTGCTGATGGTCTGTCAGCGTCTGGCCGTGCGTGGTGGGAGCAGTAATTGCGTTTTGCTCCATCGCTGAACAGATTAGCTGGTCAAAGTGGAAGAGCAGCTTCCGTCCGAGATATGGTTCATTGTCAGGTGTAAATATAATCGTCATTCCTTTTCCTATTTGCTCAACCCGTTATTGAACGGTTAGTGGTAAGCATCTAATATTAGATGCAAGTTTATAATATTAGATGCTTGCATATAGTATTATATGCTTTCGTGGCATCTAATATTATATGCTTTCCGAGTTTTTGTCGGTTATCTTGGCATCTAATATTAGACGCTTTTCCAGCGGGCGAAATCCTGCGCAACTCACAGCGTAGGGCCATAAGGGCCATGAGGGGGCCTGAGTCAGGTCTTGTTTCTTGATATTTAGCTCCCCTTCTCCCCTCATCATCTGCTCTCTGCTCTCTGTTCAAGATTCAAGGCTTCAGTCGCTTGGTTCCCCCCTGACAGGGCTTGAGATTCAGGTGCGACTTTAATACTGTCGCCTTCGCAGGCGCAGCATATCATGCCACGTTAATGAATAACAATAAGAATGTGCTACTGCTGTTACCGTTGAAATGCATGGATTCTTAGCTACAGTTTGCGTCTGCACCGCGGCTGAGGCTACCGACTTGCGGCCAATTCTCTTAAAGTGGGGTTATCAAATGCATGCTGCCAGCAGCCTCGGTATTTTCTGTCGTCAGTGGCAAATGACATGCTAGAGATTGGGAGTGTGACTGGCCCCGATTTTCACCCATCCCCACCCCTTCCCTTGAAGGGGAGGGGGAGATACGTCCCGCCTCCTTTTCATGCTTGACATCTTGATACATAAATAAGGTATATTTTACCTATGTTGGAACACACGAAAAAGCACCGTATTGAAAAGCCGCTGGAGGCCCGCTTCGTCGGCAGTCGCGAAAAGATCGTCGAACTCCGCAATTTCGCGAGAGAGATCGGGTTGGTGGAGGCGACCGACACGGTAACCATCGAAGAGGCTTTTCCCGGTTACGCTGAGAACTCCCAAGGTATGGCACTTCGCGGGGCGCGCTTTCGGGAAGGTTTGACCCAACGGCGGCTTGCCGAGTTGACCGGGATCCCGCAAAGGCACATTTCGGAGTTGGAAAACGGGAAGCGGCAGATGGGGAGAGATTGGGCGAGAAAGCTTGCCGAAGCCCTTGGTGTCAGTGATTACCGAATGTTACTATAATTAATCTGTACCCGCCGCTAGAGACAAGCCAGGATGGAGCTTCATGCCATCAGGTTGCCCCTTGGGAGGTGAAACGAACAAAGCCCGCTAGTCCTGTGGGAGGTCGAGCGGGCTTCGAATCGGGCCTTTAGCGGGTGCGGAATCAGTTTAGAAGCTTGAATGACGAGAACTGGGTGGGACCCTTTGATTTCCATCCACGAGCCAACTGCTGCGCTTCGGCGACCTGGCTTCGGGTCATCAGTTTCACGATCTTATCCCTGAGCTTGATGGCATCCTGATTCCCCTGCAAACCGGCGAGACTTGCCCACTTATGGGCCTCGACATAGTTTTGCGGGGTGCCTTGGCCTGTGCCGTACATCACCGCCAGGTTGTGCTGAGCGTCGACAATGCCCCGTTCCGCGGCTAGCTTATACCACTTCACTGCCTCGGCATCGTCTTTAGATACACCTTTGCCTGTGTGGTATAACCAGGCAAGGCATGATTGCGCCTCGCCTACCCCCTGCTCCGCAGCCGATCTATACCACTTCGCGGCTTCGGGGTAGTTCTGCCCGACTTCCCTGCCACGCTCGTAGAGGATCCCGGCCAGGTACTGAGCTTCCGCCAAGCCGGACTCGGCTGCGGGGCGAAGATGTTTCAATGCCTCGCGGTGATCCTTGGCGACTCCGCTCCCCGCAAAATAGATAAGCCCCAGATACAGTTCGCTGAGAGCGTTGCCGTTTTTCGCGGAAATCGAGAACCATTTCCGGGCGTCGGCGAAATTCTGTTGGATGCCAAGCCCGCAATAGTACATGAATCCCAAGTAGAACTGAGCCTCAGGGTTGTTCATGGCAGCCAGTTCGGTAAATTCGGTTAAGGCGACCCCGTAATCGTGACTTTGGAAGGCCTTGGTGGCCTGTTCTATGTCAGAAGCGGAAGCGACCGGAGAGTAAAGGCAGACGAACCCTGCTAGTGCGACAACTGTCGCTGTAGTTACGCTCCACATGGCACCCTCCCTTACGGTGAGATCCTTCGTTTTTGACTGCCACTCCCTTTCTACGTGTCATTTTTTCGAGGGGCGGGGGGGATTTCTCCTGGCTGGCGCCTGCTTCAAATCCCCCTAAATCCCCCTTTTTCAAAGGGGGACTTTTCTGATCTCCACTACGTTCCAGTTCGCTCTTCCGCACCGACCGGCAGAGAGTTACGGTCCGTCGCGAAGCCGGCATTACCTGCTATAGTCTATCCATCCGTACCCGATTACACAAAGGGAGATAGACATGAGTCAATACCAGATTGCTGTCATAGTAGGAAGTCTCCGCCGCGACTCCATCAACCGCAAGCTCGCCAACGCACTGGTGAAGCTCGGGCCTCCCGAATTTTACTTCAAACAGCTCGAGATAGGCGACCTGCCGCTGTACAACCAGGACGATGACGCCAAACAGGCCGAATCGGTCCAGCGCCTGAAAAGCGAAGTAAAGGCTGCATCGGGCCTCATCTTCGTGACACCCGAATACAACCGCTCCGTTCCCGGCGTCCTGAAGAACGCCCTCGACAACGCCTCCCGCCCTTACGGCCAGGGCGCGTGGGGCGGCAAGCCTGCCGGCGTTCTCGGCGCCTCCATAGGGACGATCGGCTCCGCCCTGGCTCAACAGCACCTGCGCAACAGCCTGGCCTACCTGGACGTGCCGACCATGGGGCAGCCCGAGGTGTTCATCCAGGTGAAGGAAGGGTTCTTCAACGAGGCGGGGGAGATCTCGAGCCCTGACACCGTCAAGTTCCTGCAGGGCTGGATGGACCGGTACGTGCAGTGGGTAAAGCGGCACGCAGTGTGAGGCGGCTCCTTCCGAGCCTCACGAGAAAGGGCGGCACCTTTTGATGCCGCCCTTTTTTATTGCAGGTCCTTTTCCGGAGTTTCAGGAGTTCACGCGACGCGGTCTCCCTTTTTTCAGACGACCCGCTTGGCGCCCAGGTAGCGGGGACGGTAGTAATCGCTGTTGATGTCGGAGATGGTGACCTCCCCCTTTCCGGAGGAAGCATGGATCATCTTGCCGTCGCCCAGGTAAATGCCGACGTGGGACGGGTAGGAGGCGTAGGTCTGGAAAAAGACGAGATCTCCCTTGCGCAATTCACCCGCGGGGACGTCCGTACCGATATTGATCTGTTCCCTGGCCGTCCTCGGCAGCTCTATCCGGTTCTCACGGAATACCTGCTGCACGAAGCTGGAACAGTCGATGCCGGTGGCCCCATCTCCACCAAAGCGATAAGGCGTGCCGAGGAAATGGGCGGCGGTCTCCTCGATTCCTTCGACATCAGCAGCAGGTGCCGGTGAAAATGCGGCGGAAGTTTCCCCTGCTGCCTCGGAGTGCCACGGCGCGGGCAAACCGCAGGCCTGCGCGGCGGGTTTGCCGCTGTTGCCGGTCAGGCCGCTCAGTAAAGATTCCAGAGCCTGCATTCCGGAGGCGGGGGACTGTTCGGGTACCCCGAAGAGGGAGAGGGTGCTTTGCAGCATCTTGATCCGCAGCAGCTCCGCCTCGGCCTGCTGTACCTTTGGCGCCGCCTTGTCGTCTCCTGGCTGCAGCGATTTCAGCAGCGAGTCGAATGCGGAACCGCCGGTGTTGCTTTTTTTCCCTACGCAAGCTTCGGAAGGCGCCGAACTCGGCGCAAATCCCTGCAGAGGATTAATGGACATGGTAATTTTCCTGTGGCGCGAAAGTGCGCTCCGGACACCACGGCGCAGCCGCACCATGCGCGGTATTTTGACGCGGAGTCAACGAGCCGCCACCCCGGCCGGTGTGAAAACGATGATTTAGACGGAAGGAGGCGTGTCTGTCCTGGAAAATGCAAAATCGCAGCCAAGATGGCGCACGTTGAGGATCGTCGGGAGGGCCGGCAGAGGAGAGGGATGCATCAGTCGCCGAAAGCTTCGCTGTCAAAGACTTCCTGCATGTCGCGGGAGGTCATGACCACCGTACCCTTGTAAAGAACATACTGCCTGTGGCAGGCACACGAATAGGCCAGTTTCACGCTCCAATGGGCCTGCACGTAGCCGGGGTAGTCGTTGCGCAGGCCGCACTCACAGGTGAATCCAGTCTCGTCATGTTCGATGTTCGGCATAAAGCCCCCTGCATCAATTTAATTAAAAGCGCATCAGCGGTATCATTCCATCTGCCCGTACCGTCGCCGCTAACTATCTCCCCGCCAGCCCTCAGTTTCCGCGGCAAAGAACAGTCTTTTCGCATAGATTGAACCGACGCGCCGTACTGTATACGATTCTATTCAGCATCCATTGAAAGTCAACTTGGCTGTGCCAAATTGGAACGAAAAATGCGTGTCAATCACTCCAGCGTCATGAAAATGGATGGCGGTCGAGGCATTATAGTTTCAAATGACCATTGCAATACCCGGCACTCTTACGGTATTGTATTTGCGATTGCGCCAGCATAGCGCCGGACGTCTTTGCCGGCGCGCCGAATACTACTTCGATACACGACAATACTAAACCATCCGCGAGGATGGGGCGGAAAGCCCATTGGGTCTCACGAAGACAGCCGGGTTGCCGAAATATCTCCTTTCGGCAGTCCGGTTTTTTTCTTTCACGGTAACCGACGACGGGTACTGGAGGTCTCATGCTGGTATTGGATAGTACCATCGGCTGTATTGAAGCAACCGAATCCGAGGTCCTCGACCTCTACCGCTCCGCCCCAATGGTGAAGAGATTCGGGCCGAGCGCGAACCCCGAGAGCCTCGAGGCTTACGTCTGCTCAATCAAGAAAAAGACCCAGGTGAGGGTCTACCTCGCCTTTGTGGCCGAGGATCGACGCATCTACGTCTTCACCAAACCCGGCAAGGGCGAAAGCGAGGGGGAGCACCAGCAGACGGTGCGGCAAGCCCTTGAAATTGCCAGGACCATGGGTTTCTCCCCCGAACAGGTTGACCTCAGTTACAGCCCCGCCATGAGGGAAGTGGTGATCCGCAACACCAAGATCCTGCGCCCCCCGGGGAGCAAGGTCGGCGCCTTCCTCAAGCATGGAGCGGCCGGTGCGCCGGAACTCCCCATGACGAAGAGCCCTGGCGCCGTTCTTCATGACGCCTCCCCCCACTCCCCCATTCCCCCCATAGCGATCCCGCCGGCGCAGACGGCTGCAGTTGCCGCCGATCTCCTTCCCGCAGCGGTCAAGGCTCTCCAGGAAACGGCAGCCATGGCAGAACTCGGCCGGGAACTGCAACTGATGGCAGCTGAAAGGGATTCGTTTTCATCCCGGGTGCAGCAACTCTCTCTCCAGCAGCAGGGCGCTGCGGCCGAACTGGCCGGCGCCAGGGACGAACTGGCACGGCTGACGGCGGAACGTGACGCCATCTCCACGCAACTGCAGCAACTCTCCGCACGGCACGACGAGAAAAAGGCCGAACTCTCCGGCGCAAGGGACAAGCTTGCACGGCTGACCGCGGAACGGGATGCCCTCTCCACGCAGCTGCAGCAACTCTCCGCCCGGCACGGCGAGAGCGATGCCGAATTGTGCCGCACAAGGGAGGAGGTTGTCCGGCTCTCCGCGGAAAGGGACCTCATCTCGCCCCGGCTGTTGCAACTCGAGGAGCTGCAGCAGAAAGCCGCCGGCGAACTGACACAAGCCAGGGAGGAGTGCGCCCGGCTGACCGCGGAAAGGGACGCGCTTTTGCCCTTGAAAACGGAGAGGAAAGAGGCGGTTGCCGAGAAAGTCGCTTTGACCGAGAAGCTGAGGGGACTGGAGGTGCAACACGAGGCGACCTGCGCGGAACTCTGCAGGATACGCGAGGATCTGGCGAGGGCAACGACGGAAAGGGACGCCCTCACCCGGGCAGCCCAAGAGACCGGGAGTGCGGCATCGGAGCTGGTCTCCCTGCGGGATCAGGCTGCAGAGATGTCCAGCCGGGGGAAAAAGGCGCACCGGCGCACCGTTGAAGTCGAAGCGGAAAACGCATCCCTGGCTGAAAAGCTTGCCGAAGCCGAACAGCAGATCCTGAAACTTTCAGCGGAGCGAGATACGCAACGAGCCGACCGCGATGCCGAGCGAGCCGACCGCGATGCCGAGCGAGCCGACCGAGAAGCCGAGCGAGCGGAGCGCCTTGCCGAGCGAGCGGAGCGCGACGCCGAGCGTGCCCAGCGCGATGCCGCTTTGAAGCGCGCCGACGAGGTCGCCGCGGCAAGCGGTGAGGCGGGTGCAGGAGACATGGCACTTCCTGACGAGCTGTCCGGCGCCGCCTCCCTTCCCTCCAATCTGCCCCCCTTCCTGCAACCGGAACCGGAACCGGAACCGGAACCGGAACCGGAACCGGAACCGGAACCGGAGCAGGAGCAGGAGCAGGAGCAGGAGCAGGAACCGGAGCCCGTCCGGGATGCCGAGGCGCCCATCGTCGCGGTGTCGCAACCGGTCGAGTTCCCCCCCCTTGCCGACCTCAACGATTTTTTCTCCGCCACGGACGACGACGCACCGACACGCTTCATACTGGAAAAAGGAGTGACGTCTGTGGAATACCGCTCACCGGAGGAGGTGGTGGAGCTGTACCAATCGATCAACAACGCCTATCTCTCTCCCGAAGGGAAAGGGCAGGAGAGTTGCCGCGGGTACATCTGCTGTCTTGGAAAAGGGAACTCCCGGCGGGTCCTCGCTGCCATCTTCGGTTTGCAGAGCGGCAGGACCAGCGTCTACCTCCCCGAGGCGCAACCCGAAGACGAAGCCGCCTACGACAGGACGCTGCGAGGCGCCGTCTCTTTTGCGGAGGACGTGGGGTTCATGATGGAGACAGTGAAACTGGGCACCTCGGCAAAGCAATTGACTGAGTGCCTCGAACGGTGCCCAGTCCTAAGGAAGGCTGAACAGAACTAGCTACTTGACGTAAAGATGAAACTACCCCCTTTTGTAAAGGAAATCGCTCCACCTCTCCCCCGACCTGGTGAGAGGTTTCTGCGCCATTCGTATCGGATCGCGTCCGATCTGCACCCACCCCGTAGACCTCAGGAAAGCTACGATCTTCTTCTCCCAAATCAGGTAATCGAGCATATATGATGGGACGCTCTTCTCTTCCCCATTGGAAAAAATAACCGATATCGCCATATTGACTTACTCCGTAGTACCGCTTTCCAGACACCCCTACCCACCTCCTGAACTCACTACAGCGTAGACCTGACACAGGCATTCTAGCGCACTCACCCCCCACAGCTCAATACAATATTCACAAATACGCTGCCAGCCATCGGTAACACCGATTACTCCATGCCATGAGGGCTTCCGCGCTACCTGATGGATGGCGGATAGGTCACCTTGAAAGGGACCTATCCGCACAACAGCCCCGACCGGAGCCGGGGCTGTTGTGCCTCTTGCTGCAGGTAGGCTTTTGTCGACGACCTAGTCGTCACCGACTACCGAGAAACGGTGCACATTCCAGAGTGCGTTCGGGCCGGTGGTGCCGTGGCAAGTGATACAAGCTTCACCACCCGGATTGGCTGTATTTCGCGGCACCCTGATCTGACCGCCCATTGAGGCGAAGTGGGCCAGGGCATTCGGCCGGCTGTGGCATGATCTGCAGGTAGCTGTGAACGGAGTGGTTACCAGGTCAAGAGCGTTCGGCAGGCTCGTGCGATCAGCACTAACCTGCGTTACGTTGTTGCCAACGCCGACTGCAGTTTGCAGGGTGAGCGCAACGCCGGTTGTGGTCACCTGGGTGCTTACCTGCACACCGGCCGGAATACTGGTGTAGGTGGCCCTGGAATTGTCAACGACGCCAGCAGCGGTAAGGGTGTCTTTGTGGCACGCCTGGCAGCTCTTCAGGACACCCGGGAAGGTCACTTCTTCGAAGTTGAAATCGAATTCGCCGCTGGCGCCCCTGTCGCGGACAAACGAGAGCGGAGTGCCGACGATCAGTGAATCACTGCCGGCATGAACACCGTGAACCATGTCCTTCAAGTTGTTGGACGTTTCAGGATACAGAGTGGGATCGTCTCCCAAAGCTGCCACNNGGGTTATTTATTATGAACAGCATCAGCGATTGCTGAATGCCACGCCCACTTGAGGTCAGGTTAGGAGTGTGGCACAGGGTGCAGATGGATTGGCCAACCGTGCCTAGGCCGGCGATGCGGCTGCCGCCATGACCTATGAACCACTCATGGCATTTGCCGCACTTCTCGGAATCGATAACGTCACGACGCTTGGTATCGCCCGTCACTTCCTTGACGACCGAAAGCGTTTGACGTGCGGTGGCAACGGCGATGCCGTTGGTGCCGGCGGACTGCGTGAAGTTGGACTGCAGGCCTACGGCACGCAGCGTGGCACCGACCGGGAAGGCTGATGCCGGGGCATTGTTCAGGGTGGCGGTGTAGTAGCCGTTGGCGTCAGGCAGGCTCAGGGTTCCGTTCAAACCACTTGTGACGCCATCGATGGGAACGTTGCCGGCAGGCATCAGTGAGGCAATCGAGACGCTGTTCGGCTGAGCAGCCTTGAGGCCTGCATTGTTATAGTCGGCCGATGTCACGTCGGTCTGTGTCGCGGTTGGCAGATAGTAAGCCAGCAGGAAGGAGGGACTGCCGGTGAAGCCGACCAGTGGGTTCGTCGTGGTGCCGTTCAGAACGACCGGTGTCGAGGGTGCTACAGGCAGTGTTGCGGTTATTGCCGGGGCGACGGCCTGCAGAATCCTGAACTTGATGACCGGCTGGTTGCCGGCGTCTACCGTTACGCTTTGGATGTCATAGGTGAAGTTGACCAGACCGGCCGGAACATACGGGTTGTTGAACGTTGCGTTCACCGAGGCGTGGGCTACCTCGACCGATTTCCCTGTCCCGTCGCCCGTGTCGGGATGGCACCCTATGCAGGCAGAGTCATCGGCTTGCACGGGGTGGGGGCCAGTCGAGTGGCCAGCGACGCCGGATGCGCTGTTCGCCCCGGTCGCAAAGTTGATGTTGTCGTGGCAGGCGCCGCACGACTTGCGGCTCGGTTTTGTTTTCCAGTTGTTGCCCTGGGAAGCCAGGGCCAGTTGCGCCGGAGTGTCACCCTTGTGGCACTGGCGGCAGTTGTCGACGCCCTTGGGGAGGACGACCTCGTTGAACAGCACGCCGGCGTAGCTGTAGCCCTGCTTGGTCAGCTTGGTCCCCATGTGGATCTTGTGAATCAGGGTGACAAACTCGCCGGACACCTCGCCATCGGCGACGTAGGTGGTGCCGGTGAATACGCCGCCTACGGACGTCGACGGAGTCCGGCCGTTGGCGCGCTGCGAGGTGTGGCATATCACGCAGTATCTCACGTCGCCGCGCCCGCCGTGGGGGGTGGTCACGCCGATCTTGGTATGGCACTCGTTGCAGGCGTCGGTTGTCGTGATGTCGCGCACCAGCGCCGGGTCGACCGCAACACCGGGAGTGGCTGGGATAAAGGTGGCGAGCAGGTATTTCTCATTCCAGAAGTTGCTGAGGGTCGAGCCGTTGTTCTGGAGGGCCTTGGCGGGGGTGGCCCGGATACCGACCAACAGCCGGTGGATCAGGTTGGCATCGTAGGTGACGGTGCCTCCTGTGCCGTTCTTGATGTCCTTGGCGAAGATTACGGTGTAGCTGCCGTCACCGTTGTCGATCACGGTGTACCCCGCAACGGGGGGGGTAGCGGCGGGGTTCGGCGCCTCATCCGTGGTGGGGCGCGCGGTGGAGCCGGTCACCATGTAGCTCAGCCACTCGTCGGGGCTGCCGCTAACGCCCGGCTTTTTCTGCGCGATGACCAGGTTAAAGTTCTTCAGTCCCCGGATACCCTTGCCGGTATCCTTGTTGGTTACCTGGAAGCTGACGATCGGCTTGTTGCCGGGTATGGCGACGGCGGTAATCGCCCCGTCCAGGAGCGCGTTGTTCAAATCCTCGACCCCCAGGGTATTGGCATCCTGTGCGGGGAGCAGTGCCGCGCTGCTGAATTTGCCGGTCAGGGACAGGCCGCCGCCGGAGAAGGCCAGCTGCTGGCCGCCGTTGTCCACGACAAGCTGGGCGGTGGCGGCATAGGTGCCGGCGGGAGTAAGGGAGTTGAGCGTCTGCCCCGCATCGCCCAGATCCCCGGTCAGCCCCAGCAGCTGGGACACCAGTTGAGCGGTAGCGGTGCTCTCCTGGTTGATCACGATCCGGATCGGGTTGGCCCCGGTGATGGTACCGGCTGGCGGAGGATTGCTCAGGTCGACCGGTACCACGCTGAGGAAGGTACCCTGGGCCACCGTTGCCTTGAACACGAGAATCGTTTTGGTTGCCGGCAAGGTGAGGTTGAGCCCGGTGAAGCTGCCGTCGGCGGCAACGGCCGCGCTGCCGAGGGTGGCGCCGTCCTGGGCGTTGTAAACCTCTACGGTGTTAAGCGCGATGGGTGTTTTACCGACTGCCTTGGCAGAAGCGGTTCCGGTCACCTTGCCGCCGACCGTAACCTCGGTCCCCTTTTCGGTGATCCTGGTTTGGCTTGCTCCCCCGCTACAACCCGCCAGAGGCAACAAGGCACATACTGCAAGTGCGACGATGTACCATAATTTTCTGCCGATCATAGTTTCCTCCTGTTTGTTTGGAGCTGCTTTATTCGTGCTCGGTTGACCATCGAGAGTTTTCTGCATGCATCCGTGCCAGCTTCACCGCACAATCCCGGGGCATCGGCTGTACCGTTTGCCGTTCGGAGCCTGTCCGGCAAACACCCGGGAAATCTGCCGCCAGCTAACCTGGATCGACCTGACCGCCGATCGTTACCTCCAGGGGAGCCGGGCTCGGGGTGACCGAAAGAGGGGTGCTCGCAGTTGACCGGTTTCCGACTGCGTCGAAGGCTATCACGACATAGGAGTAGGTGACGCCGGAGGTCAGAGAGGGGTCCGTGTAACCCGGCGCCGTTACCGTGGCGATCTTGTTGCCGTCGCGGAAGAGGTCGTACCCTGCTACCGCAGTATTGTCAGTTGACGGACTCCACGAGATGACGATGGAGCTTGTGGTAGCGGTGAGTGCGGAAGTCGTCGCCGAAAGACCCGCCGGTGCGGTCGGCGGGGTCGTATCGGTGAAATCAGGTTCAGCCGGCGGGTTTGCCGCCAGATCCGTTATTCCGACTGCGATGGAGGCGACAAGACCCGGGTTGGCGATCTCGACCTTGTCCGCCGCGCTGTTGAGAGCCTGCAGATAGGTCTGGTAGCCGGGTTGACTGACGTCGGCAAACGCATTGTTGAGAAGGGTCATCACCCCGCTGGTGTCGGTAACGGCGCCGGAGGCCCTGGAATCAACGATCATCTGGTCGATGATCAGCAGGGCCGTCCGGTAGGTTGGGTCGCCGGCGGGGTCAGCCAGGATGTCGCTCACATTGAACAGTGAACCGATCCGGGCGTTGGCGGCAACGATGGCGCCCGCGAGCTTGGCGGCCGAATCCGGGCCGGGCGTGGCTGCCAGAATCTGCGGCAGTTTCTGGAAGGCC
>DNJC01000097.1 GCA_003490025.1 Geobacter sp.
TAGGGGCTAGGGGCTGGTCAGGGGGACGTGGCAGTCGGTGGTCCCCTCCCAGCTCTCCGGGTGGCGCGGCGTGTAGGCGGATTTGCCTGCGCTGCGCCCTTTTTTTTGCCGGTACATCCTCTGGTCCGCCTTGCGCCAGGCGGCCGTCAGCTCGTCGCCGTCTCTCGCCGTGGCGGCGCCGATGGAGAGGCAGAGCGGGATGGGATGCCCCGCCTCGTTGCTGAAATCGATCTGCTGCTGCAGCCGTTCCATCGCCTCGACCAGGGCCGCTTCGTCGGTGTTGGGGAGCAGAGCCGCGAACTCGTCCCCCCCTATGCGGGCGGCGACGTCCTCCCTCCTGAAGGCGCTCCTGAACACCCGCGCCGCGAGCTTCAGGAGTTCGTCCCCCGCCGCGTGGCCCAACTGGTCATTCGCCTCCTTGAGGCGGTCGACGTCGGCCATGACGATGCTGACCGGGAACTTCCTCCCCTTTTTCAGCCGCTCCAGCTCCTCGTCGAAATAGGCCCTGTTGTAGATGCCGGTCAGCATGTCGTGGGTGCTGAGGTAGCGGAGCTTCTTCTCGGAGCGCTTCCTCTCCGAGATGTCGAGCAGTGCCCCCACGATCCCCGAGGCCGAGGCGTCGGAGTTGCTGAAGGTCGCGCTGTAGAAGATGACGTCCCGGTTCTCGCCGTCCGCGCAGGCGATGGTCCCCTCGAAGCTCCTCGGCCCGTCGCCGGCCACCGTCTGCTCGCCCCGGGTGTAGAGCGCCGCCAGGTCGGGTGGGAGGATGTCGTAGATGCTCTTGTTGACGTTCTCCCCCCTCTTCACCCCGATCTGCTGCTCGAACGCCTTGTTGCAGCCGAGGTAGATGCCGTTGGGATCGTTGTAGAAGATCGGGGTGGGGAGCGTGTCGATGAGGACCTGGATGAAGTCGAGCTTCTCCTTCAGCTCCTGTTCGGAGCGGCGGTGCTGCTGGCGCATGATCGCCTCCGCCATGCTCCTTTGCAGCGCCGGCACCAGCCGCACCATGCTCCCCTTCAGGAGGAAATCGTCCGCGCCGGCGCGTATCGCCTCGGCCGCAGCCTCCTCGCCGACCTTGCCGGAGATCATCAGGAACGGGATGTCCTTCTCGGACTTTTTGAGGATCTGCAGGGCGAGCAGACCGCTGAAGCCGGGGATGACATAGTCGCAGATGATGGCATCCCACTGGGAGCGCTCGATGGCCTCCCGCATCGCCGCCGCGTTGTCGACGCGCTCGGACTGGACGGCGAACCCGCCCTGTTCGAGTTGAAGGACGATGAGCTGGGCGTCATCGGGCGCATCCTCGACTATCAGTACTCTGAGCAGTCTCTCCATTTCACTTTCTCCGCTGCCGCGCGTGGGTGGGGGAACCCGTGAATTGTAATGCATGGT
This sequence comes from Geobacter sp., assembly GCA_003490025.1. Classification (GTDB taxonomy): domain Bacteria; phylum Desulfobacterota; class Desulfuromonadia; order Geobacterales; family Geobacteraceae; genus Geomonas. The sequence continues at coordinate 1,393 of DNJC01000097.1, forward strand.
TAACCAAAAGCAAGCGGCGTGCCACCCTCGGGGAAGCGGGAGGGGTGGATGCCGGCGCCGGGGGGAAAGGGAGGCTCCGAGTAATCATGAGAGCTTAGCCTTCTCGGCGCTCAGCGTCGGGCTGAATTAAAAATTTATCATGATTGCTTAACCAAAACAAGGAGCAAAAGGACGGCGTCTCCCTTTTTTGCGTTGCACCCGCTCCTTCGCGGCGTGTATAGTTCTCATGAGCGAACCGGGGGCAATCCCCTTCCGGCCCCGGGACCGCCCGCTTTTTCACGGGGCAGCTAATGACCCCGCCGGGGGCTCGTCTATAAGGAGTCTGCATGAGCGTACAAAATTTTTTCGCCACCACCGCCAAGGGGGTGGAGGAGGTCCTCGCCGCCGAACTGGAGAGGCTCGGCGTCGACGGGGTGGCGGTGGAAAGCGGCGGTGTCCGCTTCCGCGGGGAGATGGAGGCTGCCTGGCGCGCCAACCTCTGGCTCCGCACGGCGAGCCGCGTGCTGATGCCGCTTTGCGAGTTTCCGTGCCAGACCCCCGAGGAACTCTACCGGGGGGTGCGCGCGCTTCAATGGGAGCAGTTCCTCACCCCCGCCATGACCCTCGCCGTCGACTGCAACCTGAGGGACTCGGCCATGACCCACTCCGGGTTCGTGGCGCTGAAGACCAAGGACGCCATCGTGGACGCGCTCAGGGACCGCTTCGGGACCCGCCCCAACGTCGACACCAAGGACCCCGACCTCCGGGTGAACGTCAGGCTCTTCAGGGACCGCTGCACGGTGAGCCTCGACACCTCCGGCACGCCGCTGGACAGGCGCGGCTACCGCCTTGAGCGGCACGAGGCGCCGCTCAAGGAGAACCTGGCGGCGGCGCTCGTGGAGCTCTCCGGCTGGGACGGGAGCGTCCCGTTCGTGGACGCCATGTGCGGCACCGGGACCATCGTCATCGAGGCGGCGCTGAAGGCGCTCCGCATCCCTCCGGGGCTTTCGCGCGGGGACTTCGGCTTCCAGCGCTGGCACGGCTTCGACCGGGGCGCCTGGGAGAAGGTGCTCTCTGAGGCGCGAGGCGGCATCCTCTCCTCGCTCCCCGCCCCGGTGCACGGCTCCGACATCTCGCACTCTGCCATCGCCATGGCCAACGAGAACGCGAGAAGGGCGGGGGTCATCGAGCGGGTAGCACTCGGCAGGTGCGCCATCTCCGAACTCGCCCCCCCTCCGGGGCCCGGGGTGCTCATCATCAACCCCCCCTACGGCAAGAGGCTCGGCGAGGTGGAGGCGCTGAAACCGCTCTACAAGGAGATCGGCGACGTGCTGAAACAGCGCTGCAAGGGGTACACCGCCTGGCTCTTCACCGGCAACCTGGAGCTGGCCAAGTCGGTCGGCCTCAAGGCCACCAGGAGGATCGTCCTCTACAACGGGCCGATAGAGTGCCGGCTCCTCAAGTACGAGATGTATTGAGGCAAGGGCGCCATGTCATTATAAATTGAAGCTTGACACGCTAATCCTTTTACTATATGTTTTAAATTCGCTTTTCGGGCCTATAGCTCAGTTGGTCAGAGCTACCGGCTCATAACCGGTCGGTCCCAGGTTCGAGTCCTGGTGGGCCCACCACCTTACAATTGGGATGATGTGGGGATGCCCTTAAAGCACCTGGTCAGACGAAAAAATACACGAAACGTGGGGAGAAAGAGTGCACACCAAGCGGTTGCACTCTTTTTCTTTTGTGCGCGATGATAACTCCAAGAGTTTCAGATATAGTTGGAATCACTGGGAAAATAGCCCCGAGTCACCTCGCGGAATCCTGGGACAACGTCGGCTTGCAGCTGGGCGACCCGGTCCGCCAGGTCTCCCGGATCATGGTGGCCCTCGATCCCGGCCGCCCCGCCGTCGAGGCCGCCCTGGAGTCGGGGTGCCACCTGCTGATCACGCATCACCCCTTCATCTTCACCCCGCTGAAAAAGATATCCACCGCCGACGAAACCGGCCGCCTCGCCATACTCGCCCTCAAGAACGACCTCGCCATCATCTCGCTGCACACGAACTTCGACATAGCCCGGGGGGGCGTGAACGACCTCCTCGCGGAACGGCTCGGCGTGCAGGNNCTCTCCCCCTTCATGGCGCCGATGGGGAACTACCGCGACTGCTCCTTCCAGGGGGAGGGGGTCGGGAGGTTCACCCCGCTTGAGGGGGCGACGCCGTTCGTGGGCGAGGTGGGAGCCGGGCACCGGGAGCCGGAGAGCAGGGTCGAGTTCCTGGTCCCGAAGGAGAAGGCGGCCGCCGCCGTCGCCGCGCTCAAAGGCGCGCACCCGTACGAGGAGCCCGCCTACGACCTCTACCCCCTGCTGAACCGCGGGGGGCAGCGGGGACTGGGGAGGATAGGGGCGCTTGCGGAGTCAGTCAGCGCCGCCGAGTTCGCGCTCCTTGTGAAGGAGCGGCTTGGCGCGCCGGGGGTGAGGCTCGTGGGGGACCCGCAGCGGCAGGTGAGAAAGGTCGCCCTTTGCGGCGGCTCCGGCGCTTCGCTCTTGCACGAGGCGGCCCGCAAGGGGGCGGATCTCCTGCTGACGGCGGACGTGAAGTACCACGAGGCGCGGGAAGCGGAGGCGCTGGGCGTCGCCGTCGTCGACGCCGGGCATTTCGCCACCGAGTTCCCCATGGTCCGGGGGCTGGCGGCGCAGTTGAGGAGCGCCCTCGATGTCAAGAGGTTCGAGGTCGAGGTAATCGAGTACCAGGGAGAGCGGGAGCCGTTCACATTCCTGTGAAGGCCCGGCTGCTCTTGATGTCATAAATAAAAGGTTGGGGAGGCAGATTTTGCGTAACAGTCTGAAAGCTTTATACGAATTGCAGGAGATCGATCTCAGGATCGACGGTCTGGACGGCGAGAAGGGGCAGTTGCTCTCCGAGGCGCAGGCCCTGGAGGCGAAGCTCAACGAGGCGCGCGAGAAGATCGCGGCGCGGCGCGAGGAAGCGCTGACCGTCGAGGCGGAAAAGGGTGCTCTCGAGGAGAACCTGCAGTCCGAGGGTGAGAACATCACCAGGTCCGAGGCCCACCTCAAGGAGATCAAGACCCAGAAGGAGTACCAGGCGGTCTCCAAGGAGATCTCCACCGCCAAGAAGCTGATCGCCGAGCTGGAGGACCAGATCCTGCAGAAGATCAACGCGATGGAGGAGATCAACGGGGACATCGCCAAGCGCGACGCCGATCTCGCCGAGCTGGAGGGGAACGTCTCCGTCCAGCAGGGGGAGGTGCAGGAGAAGGTGCAGAGCCTCGAGTCCGGCATCGCGAAGGACCTTGCCACCCGTGAGCAGACCGTCAAGGGGCTTGCCGCCTCCGTCATGAAGCGCTACAGCAGGCTGCGCGAGCAGCGCAGGGGTATCGCCGTGGTCGAGGCGAAGGAAGGGAACTGCATGGGGTGCAACATGCACCTTCCGCCGCAGCTCTACAACACCCTGTTCCGCGCCGACGACGTGATCACCTGCCCCCACTGCCAGCGCATCCTGGTCATGAGGCAGGAGATACAGGACTA
>DNJC01000047.1:0-5745 GCA_003490025.1 Geobacter sp.
GTGCATGGAAGGAATATCCTGCCTGAACTGGAAGGACTGGTGGATTCCCTCTCGGTGAGCCTGAACGCGGCAAACGCGCAGGACTACCACGGCCTGTGCAACACCCCTTTCGGCGCGGCAGGTTTCCAGGGTGTGTGCGATTTCCTGAGGGAAGCGCCCAGGCACGTACCGCAGGTCACGGCAAGCGCCGTCACGGTGCCGGGCCTCGACGTGCAAAAGGTGCGGGAACTGGCGCAATCATTGGGGGTCGAATTCCGCGAAAGGGAGTACGCGGAGGTAGGATGACACGAGTCGGTACCGTTCCGGACGCCGGGACGCAGACGAGCCCGGCAGGCGAAGAAAGCGGCAACCGGCCTGCTACGCCTGCAAAGGCGCGCCCGGCTTGCCCGCCTCTCGGCATGGGACGGTAAAGTAAAAGGTCGCACCTTCCCCGGGCGTCCCTTCCCCCCACACGCTCCCACCCATACGGTCCAGAATCCGCCGGACCAGCGAGAGCCCGAGCCCGTGCCCGGCAAAGATCCTGCCGTCGTGCAGCTTCTGGAAAGGCACGAACAGCCTCTCCGCCTGGCCCATATCGAATCCCACGCCGTTGTCCCTCACGTAGCAGACGCCGTCGCGCATGCCGAAGGCGATGGAACAGACCGGCTTCGAGGCGGTGTACTTCCAGGCGTTGCCAAGCAGGTTCTCCATGACGCTGGTGAGAAGCCTCTCGTCGGCTGTCACCACCACATCCTGCTGCAGATCGATCTCGACGGGGCGCTTGGGATCCGTGATCCTGAGATCGTTCAGGATCCGCTGGGCCATTTGGCTCAGGTCCAGCCGCTGCGGATCGAGTTGGGCGAGCCTTATCTCGGTAAGGTCCAGCATGTGGTCCAGGGTCGCCTCCATCTTCTCGCCCCCCTTGACGATGCAGTCGACGTACTCCTTCCCGGCTTCGTCGAGAATGTCCCGGTAGCCGTCGAGCAGCAGTTCGCCGTAGCCGTAGATGACCCTGAGCGGCGTGCGCAGGTCGTGCGAGACGGAGTCGTAGAGGAACTCCAGTTCCTCGTTGGCCCGGCGCAGCTCCGCCGTACGCTCCTCGACCCGCCGTTCCAACTGCTCGGAAGCCTTCCTGAGCTGGTCGGAGAGCCTCCTCTCGTTGGCAAGACGCATCGCGTTCCTGATGGCGACCCCGATTACCGGCGCCACCCCCTGGATCAGGTTCAGGTCGCTCTGCAGCAGCTCCCCTTCCCTCTTCGCGTCGTCAACCGCCAGGACCCCGAGGGATTCCCCCTCGCACACAATCGGGGCGCAGATGAAGGATTTGACCCCCAGGTCGGTGAACAGGGCGTAGCTTTCCGGGAGCGCCTGATCCCTCATGTCGGCGATGTTGCCGACAAGTACCGGCCTTTGGGAGCGGTAGCAGTCGACCATGATGCCGAGCGGGGCAGCTCCTCGCAGCGGAAGCCGCATGCGGCCAAGGCGCTCCTCATCGCTTTCGCTCAGGCCGAAACAGCCGCGCAGCACCAGCGAATCGCTCTCCGGGTCCGCAAGGAGGATAATGCCGCGGCCGTAGCCGAGCCTCTTCAGAAGCACCTGGTTCACGCTGCTGAGGATGTCTTCCAGATCGGTCCTCGTGGAAATAACCTTGCCGATCTCGTTGATGGTCAGCGCGCTGTCGCAGTTCTCCTGCACCTGGGCCAAAAGTGCCTCGCTGGAGTTGCGCATGCTGGTGAGAGAGGAAAGAAGCGCCTTGCGCTCCATATGGTGCGTCGTCAAGGTGAGAGCGAGGTAGAGCAGCAGCAAGACGCAGAAAAGCATCGACCCTACCAGCTGAGGAGGGGTCCAAAGTGTGCCCAGCGCGAGAATCAGCAACAGGAAAGAGCAGACCCGTCGGGCCAGGAGAAGGCGCGTGGCGAAGGAGGGTCGCCAGCGGATCATGTACCGGCAGACGTCCCCACCCTTGAAGATGCACTCCGTGTGCTCTATCTCCGGAAAATCGTGGTCGAAAAGGAGAAAAATCGCCTCGATGAAGCCGATGCGGTTCTCGCACTGGCGTGGGTTCTCACGCACTCCCTCGTTGAAGGTGACGGTGAGTTCGATCTCGCGGGGGCCGGTCCTGCGCGAATCGAATCGGGAAGAACGGGTGAACTTCAAGGCGATCTTATTTATGATGAAGAAGACGTATTCCGGCCCCACCATGCCGAGCAGGAAGGAGCGCAGCGGACCGAGCGCATCCGGTGAGGCGGCATAGCGGCCGGCCTCCCTGGCGATTCCGGGCTCGTTGGTGAGCTGCACCAGCTTGTCGTGAAAGCGGTCGACCTGGCGCTGGCTGAACCAATGTCCCGGATCGGCGATCTCACGCTTTTGCATCCGGGCGTAGCTCAACACCTCATCTATGTCGACATGAGGGTATTTCTTCCGCAGCAGCTTGCGATAGGAGTCGAAAATACGGCTGTTGTAAAGAGGGATGTCGGACGATGGCGCCATGCTGAACCTTTCGAGTCTTCTTTCGGAGTGCGGAGTTTACCGGTCTCCATCGAGATAATCAACGAATTTATGCAAAAAATGGCATAAAGTATTTTCACACGGTTGCTTTCGGAGAAGGCGACAACGACAACCGACACGGCGGGCAACCCTGCGGCCTTTTATCACCTGGAGATATAATGATATGGCGGCAAAGGACCGGAACATCAGGAAGATGCGCGGATGCTGCAGGTATTTTAATCAGGCAAAATTGAGACAGGTCTCCAAGGGGCGACATCCCATGGTCCGGGGGGCATGCCGGCGAACCGCCGCGGCACCAGCTGTCAACGGGTATAAAACCTGCGAATGTGTGATTTGAAGTACAGACTTTATCGGCTGTACACCTAATATGGATTTCACTATATTCGCAAAATCCCGTTTTTTGCGCCGACCTGAACCCGAACAAAATAAAAAGCCGCATTAACACCGACATAGGCGCCAAGGCGAACAGAGAAGGAAGATAAATATCTCTGGGTAATATTTTCAAGATAGGGAGAGGAAGGAACCTGCCGGGCGGCATGCGCTGCATCGCCCCGGGAGTCGGATGGCACAAAACATGCTGGCACAAACCGTTTACGCTTCAGGCCGGAACCTGCTTTCCGAAATGGAGTCTACCTGTCGGCCCCAACGCCGATACACCCTTTGGAACCGGAGCCTTTTAAGCTGTGGTGAAAGAAATCGACAAAAAACAGCTTGAAGATTTACTGACGTCCTTGAAGGGCTCCCCCTCCCTCGCGCACTACAGCCTTACCCTTTACCGCCGGGAAATCGGTGCCATAGCCTCGTCCGAACAGTTCCAAATCTGCTGCTCCGTCGTCGAAGACCCGCTTTGCAGGGACGTCTCGCGTCAGTTTTTCGAGCCCGGCATGGACGTGTTCTATGAGGAGGAAACCCCTTCCGTCTGTCGCTACGGCGGCGGTTTCTTCGGTTTCCTGATCCCCTTCCAGATAGGTCCCGACCGGTTCTGCCTGGTCGGCGACGGCGTCAGGGACGATTCCATCGATCTGTGGCAACTGGCGGCCCTGTCGCGTTCAGGCGGCGGGGAGGTGTTTTCGCTGTTTCCGTACGTGGAATCGCTTTGCACCGCGACGTACCAGGAGGTCGAGGAGGTCGCCAACCAGGTGACCCGAAAGATCGAGCAGTTTAATCTTCGCACCAGCCACAAGGTCGAAGAACCGGCCGCCCCGCAGCAGGCTGATCCACTCCTCGCTGCCGTCGCCCAGACGCTGGAGAAGCTGGACAAGGCAAAAACCGTCACCGCCGGCATCGCCCTTTGCTGCGAGACCCTCGCCACCGATTTCCAGGTAAAACGAATAGCCGTGGGACTGCGCGACGCGGAAGGGAAGTCCTACGAGGTCACCGGGATCTGGGGAGTGCCGGACGACCTCGGCAGCATCCCGGCCTCGGCGCTGCACGTTTTCACCGCTGCGGACAAGGCCAGGAAAACGGTCCCCTTCGATGTCCAGATGAGCAACCTCCTCCCCGACCTGAAGGCGACCGTCTGCACCTCGTTCCCGCTCAATTCCCAAGGGGAGCGGATCGGATTCCTCGCGCTCTTCGACAGCGAGATCCAGCAGCAGGAGGGTATCCTGATCTCCATGCTTTCCGGGGCCATGGCGGGTAAACTCCTGACGATCCTCAACGCTGCCGAGCGCTCCAAGGAGAACGCCCTTTCGGAGAAGCTCATGTCGCTCACGAACACGCTGCTGCAGATCGACAGCAAGGAGCAGCTCTACGAGGCGATACTTGGGATCGCCGCGGACCTGATCGACGCGACGCAGGGCTCCATCATGCTGATAGACAAGGATTGCGAGAGCATGCACATCGTCTTCACCCTCGGCATGACGCTGAACGTCGCCCGCTGCCTCCCGGTGAAGGTCGGCAAGGGGATCGCCGGGATGGTGGCCCAGACCGGGCAGCCTCTCCTGGTGAACGACGTGGAAACGGACTCCAGGGTCGCCATGGCGAACCGGCTCCGCTTCAAGTCGAAATCCCTCATCTGCATCCCGCTCAAGCTGAAGGAGAAGATCATCGGGGTCTTGAACCTCTCCGACAAGAAAAGCCTCAACCCCTTCACGGACGCCGATCTGCAGCTTTTGACCTCGTTCGCCAACCTCGCCTCCCTGATGATCGAGCGCACCGAGGTGCTGGAGGAATCGTTCCGGTTCGAGCAGCTCTCCGTGACCGACTCGCTCACCGGCCTCTACAACCGCCGCTTCCTCAAAAGCCGCCTCGAGGAGGAACTGAACCGCAGCATTCGCCAGGGGCTGAACCTGACCGTCCTGTTCATCGACCTCGACTTCTTCAAGAACTACAACGACATGTGCGGGCACCTGGCAGGCGACGAGGCGCTGAAGATCACGGCGGAGATCATCAAGGCGTCGCTGCGCGAGATGGATATCGTGGCGCGCTACGGCGGCGAGGAGTTCTGCGCGGTTCTCCCGGGCACCTCCAAGTCAGAGGCGATGATCGTCGCGGAGCGGATCAGGTCCGAGATCGAGGCGAAAAGGTTCCCCAGCGAGAGCGACATACCGCTTCGACGCCTCACCGCAAGCCTTGGCGTCGCCTCCTTCCCCGAGGACGGACGGACCTTCACCGACCTGGTGCACGCCTCCGACGTCGCCCTCTACGAGGCCAAGGCGAGCGGCAGAAACCGCATCGTGGCAGCACACACCGCGCCCGTCGCCATGGAGAAGCAGCCGGAAAAAGCCGAACAGCGCTCGGCCAGCGCCGCAGCGGCCGCGAACCTCGCCAAAACGCTTGATTTCAACGCGTACCTGGAGGCGTCGCTCCAGTCCAAGAGCTGATCCAAAGGCCCGGCTTCCCTCCCGGTTTCGCTCCCCGTTTTCCTCCGCTCCCAACCCCGAACTTCCCGCCTGCCGGCTGCATTTGTGTCTAGATAAACAATGTTTGAGCCGACCGCGTTTTAGTAGTGAAAATCTCTGTAAATCATGATAATAATCTCAGCGTGAAACAACGGAGTCATAGCGCCGCAATCAAAGCTGTCGGTACTGTATCAGATCCTTAGAAAGGCCCCCGTTCTTCGTTTTGTTGGAATCAAGGAGTTTGGATGGAAAACGCCCGCAAGATCTTGCAATTTGCCAGACCTGGAACGGTCATCGAATTTTCTCTTGGAAGTGAAAAAGAGATCGGGCTCAGCAAGCTCATCAACAGATTAAACTTTATAAATTTCCAAGAAGATTCAATCCTCGTAAATTTCAGACATGCCAAGTACCCCCG
>DNJC01000047.1:5760-7094 GCA_003490025.1 Geobacter sp.
GGGCGCCGTCTTTCTCCTGCCGGAAAAGAGCATCGAGGTCAACTACCGCAAGACGAGAAGGCACGCCTGCGAGGGGGTCCAGGTCGAGTTGATGCAAAACAGCGCCAGGTATACCGGGAAGCTGCTCGACTTCAGCGCCGTCTCCTTCAGGATGGAGACGGAGAGCCTCCCCGGGCAGACCTTCCACTGGATCAACCCGGACGCCCCGGTCCACGTGGTCTTCAGCAAGGACTCCTCCATCATCTACTCGGGCGAGTGCCGCATCAGCTCGCAGGGGCTCGGGCCCAAGACCAGGATCTACGTGATGGAGCCGGTGCTGACCCACATGCAGCGCTTCAAGCCCAAGGAGATCCGCAGCGTCAGGCACGAGCTGCTGCCGCTGCCGAACGCGGTTTTCCAGCACCCGTTGAGCGGCAAGACGGTCGACCTCAAGGTGATCGACGTCTCCGGCTCCGGCTTCTCCGTCCATGAGGAACCGGAGACCTCCGTGCTCCTGCCGGGGATGATCATCCAGGAGATGGAGCTGAGGATCGCCAACGGGTTCACCGTGACCTGCGTGGCCCAGGTGGTCTACCGCACCATGCAGCAGCAGCCGGACGGCTCCCTCCACGTCAAGTGCGGCCTGAGCTTCCTCGACATGGACATCCGCCAGCACGTCGACCTCCTCTCCCTGCTCTACCTGGCCAAGGACAAGAACTCCTACATCAGCAACAAGGCGAACACGGAGGAACTCTGGCAGTTCTTCTTCGAGACGGGGTTCATCTACCCGGAGAAGTACGCCTTCGTGCAGGCGAACAAGAACCGGCTGAAGGAGATGTACGAAAGGCTCTACACGCAGAACCCGAGCATAGCCAGGCACTTCATCTACCAGGAAAAGGGGTCGATCCTCGGGCACATGGCGATGCTCCGTTTTTACGAGAACAGCTGGCTGATCCACCACCACGCGGCCAACAAGTCCGAGTCGGGCAACGCCGGGCTCGTGGTCCTGAACCAGCTGGCGCACTCGATAAACGACTGCTTCAACCTCCACTCCGCCCACATGAACTACGCCCTCTGCTACTACCGGCCGGAGAACAAGTTCCCGAACCGGGTGTTCGGGACGGCGACCAAGCTGATCAACGACCCGAAAGGGTGCTCCATAGACACCTTCGCCTACCTGCACTACCAGAGGAACTTCTCCGACGACTGGAACTTCTCCGGGCCGTGGGCGCTCACCCGCTCGACGCCGGAGGACCTGCTGGAACTGGAGAGCTTCTACGAGCAGGAGTCCGGCGGGCTGATGCTGCATGCGCTGAACCTCGAGCCGGACATGGCGGACAACGACGAGCTTTCCC
>DNJC01000047.1:7110-7996 GCA_003490025.1 Geobacter sp.
CTCTCCATACTCACGCACAAGTACCAGCAAAACGACATCCCGGTCCTCGTCTACCCGGTGAGCTACGCCGAGGCCTCCGACATCGCCTACGACAAGAAGTACTCCCTGTGGTGCCTGAACATCCCTAACAGCGGCGCGCTCTTTCTCAAATACCTGACCGGGCTCGTTACCAGGAACAAAAGCAAGAAGCGTTAGTTTTTCGGCCCGCGGATGCGTGGCAAGGACTTTTCAAGATGCAGGATGCGCAGCTCTACAACAGCAGGATCATCGACACCTTCATCAAGCTGATCAAGAACAAGTACAACTTCGTCAACATCGGCGAACTGCTGAACTACGCCCGCATGACCCCCTACGAGGTGGCCGACCAGGGCCACTGGTTCACCCAGGAGCAGGTGGACCTCTTCTACGAGCGGCTGATCAAGCTGACCGGCAACGAGAACATAGCCAGGGAGGCGGGACGCTACGCCGCTTCCCCGGAGGCGATGGGAGTGATGAGGCAGTACTTCCTCGGCCTGGTCGGTCCCGCCAAGGCGTACGAGATGATCGGCGACGCCGTCAACAGCAACTTCGTCCGCTCCGCCGTCTACACCTCGCAGAAGCTCGCCTCCAATAGGGTGGAGATCAAGGTCACCCCCCGCCCCGGCGCCCAGGAAAAGCCGTACCAGTGCCAGAACAGGATGGGATTCTTCGAGGCGATAGCCGCCGCCTTCCACTCGAAGCTGCCGCGCATCGAGCACCCGGAGTGCGTCTTCCGAGGCGACAGCACCTGCCGCTACATAATCTCCTGGGAGAAGAGCAGCAATTCCTTCTGGGAGTACGCCAGGAACTACACGGCTATAGGGCTCATCCTGATCACCGCGATCTGCCTCAAGCAGAACCCGCAGCC
>DNJC01000084.1 GCA_003490025.1 Geobacter sp.
TCAATGCACGACCGCGCCGCCGGAGACCACGAACTTCACGGCCTCCTCGACGGTCATGCCGCTTTCGTGAACCTCACACTCGCGAAAGAACAAAGCGAACCCCGAGGTGGGGTTCGGCATGGTCGGAACGTACACCACGACCAGCTTCTCGCCGTCCCGCTCCACCTCAGCGGTGACAAACCCCACGGCCCGCACCCCCGCCCTGGGCCACTCGACGAACACGGCCCGCCGATAGGAGGTCTTCCCTTCCTTGAACACCTGTGTCAGCTGCTTGCTGGAGCTGTAGATCGACTTCACCAGGGGGATCCTGGAAAGGAGCTGATCCGACCACTTGAGAATCCTGGTACCCATGACGTTGGTGGTTAGGAGCCCGGAAAGGTAGATGACGATGAAACCGGTCACCATGCCGAGTCCCGGTATGTGGGCCTCGCTATCGAGGATGGCGCTCAGCAGGGAATCGAGATAGGAGCCGAGGATGCCGTCCGCGAAATTGAACAGGAACTTGAGGATGAAGATGGTGATGCCGAGCGGGACCACGACGAAGAGCCCGGTGATGAACTTGGCTTTCAGGTGACTGACGAACTTATCCATGCATTCCCTCCAGAGATACGAAGCGGTTATGCATCAGAGTTGCTGCAAAGTCAACGCATTTACACACCTTCCGCCGCCCCGGCCGGGTAGACAAACCCCTCAAGCAAAGGCCCCTTTCGCCCGACAAGATCCGGTGATAGCTGTTGACAACTGGTCGCGCAAAACCTACATTATCAGGCCGCGGACAAAAGTACCCGACACTACTTGAGAAAAGGCCCCAAAAGCATGTCCAGAAAAGGTTTCTTAATATTCGTCGCCGTCTTCATGCTGCTCGCAGGAACGGTTTTACTCCCCATGTTCGACAAGGAGGAAAGGGCCAAGAGGGACGAGGCGCAATACCTGCAGATGTTCCGGGAAGTGGTGCAGCTCGTCAAGGAGAGCTATGTCGACAAGGTCGAGGACAAGAAACTGATGACCGGCGCCATAAACGGCATGCTGGCGGCGCTCGACCCGCACAGCACCTACATGCCTGCCACCGACTATTCCGAGATGAAGGTGCACATGGCCGGGGCCTTCGGCGGTATCGGCCTGGAGCTGGACATGCGGGACGGGAAACTGCTGGTGAACGCTCCCATCGAGGACACCCCGGCTTTCCGCGCCGGGGTGCAGGCAGGCGACCATATCTGGAAGATCGACGGCAAGTCGACCCGCGGCGTCCCCATGGCCGAGTGCGTAAGCAGGATGCGCGGCACCCCCGGCACCGCGGTCACCATCGGCGTCATGCGCGAAGATGGCGCGCCCCCCCTCACCTTCAAGCTGGTGCGGGCCATCATCAAGACCAAGAGCCTCAAGGGGAGGATGCTGGAGCCTGGATACGGCTACATAAGGATCGCCGAATTCCAGGAGAGGACCGGCGAGGACTTCGAACGGGCGCTGAGGACCCTTGCCGCCGACAACGGCGCCCCCCTCTCCGGCCTCATCCTGGACCTGCGCTTCAACCCGGGGGGGCTCGTCGACCAGGCGTGCCAGGTCACGGACCGCTTCATAGGCGAGAGCCTCAAAAACGGCCTGATCGTCACCACCAAGGGGCGCGAGCCCTCCTCGCAGAGATCCCTTTCCGCGGTGATCGGCGAAAAGGAACCGAATTACCCGATGGTGGTCCTGATCAACGGCGGCAGCGCCAGCGCCTCGGAGATCGTGGCGGGGGCGCTGCAGGACCACAAGCGCGCCGTCATCATGGGAACGCAGAGCTTCGGCAAGGGAAGCGTGCAGTCGGTGATCACGCTCAGAAACGGCGACGGCCTGAAGCTCACCACCGCCCGCTACTACACCCCCAGCGGCCGCTCCATCCAGGCGAAGGGGATCACCCCGGACATCGTGGTGGAGTTCGTCAAGAAGCCGGCGAAAAAGAGCGACAAGGAGAAGACGCCGGAGCTGCGCGAGCAGGATCTCGACGGGCACATGGAAGGGATCGAAGGGAAGGACCCCAAGAAGCCCAAGGGCGAAAACGACCAGGACTCCACCCCCCCCAAGGGCTCCAAGGAGGAAAAGAGAGCCAAGGATGCCGGCAGGAACGGGAAGAAGGAGCCGAGCGAGCAGGAGCTGCTGGTCGGCGACAACCAGCTCGCGCGGGCACTCGACCTGCTGAAGGGGGTCAACATGATCAAGACGAGCGGCCTTAAGTGAAAAAACGCAGCACGGGGGAGCCGGAGCAGCGCGCCAACCTGCTGGTCATCCTGGGCGCCACCGCCTCTGGAAAAACCAGGCTCGGCGTGGAACTGGCCGGCAGGCTTCATGGAGAGATCATCTCGGCCGACTCCCGCCAGGTCTACCGCGGCATGGACATCGGGACCGGGAAGGACCTGCACGAGTACGGCGAGGTCCCCTACCACCTGATCGACGTGGCGCCTGCGGGGTCGGAGTTCAACCTGTTCCGGTTCCAGCGGCTCTTCCTCGATTGTTTTAACGACATCTCCAGCCGCGGCGCGCTGCCGGTCCTGGTGGGGGGGAGCGGCATGTACCTCGACTGCGTGCTCCGGGGCTACCGCCTGAGCGAGGTTCCGGAGAACCCGGCCCTGCGCAGCGAGCTTGCCCCCCTCTCCATGGAGGAGCTGGAGCTGCGGCTGAAACTTGCGAACCACGGACTCCACAACAGCACCGACCTCAGGCAGCGCCCCCGGCTGGTCCGCGCCATAGAGATCGCCGAGTTCCGGGGGGAGAGCGGGCCCTGGCCCGAAATAGCGCCGCTCACCCTCGGGATCAGGTGGGAGCGCGCCGTCCTGAGGGAGCGGATCACGAGAAGGCTCAGGGAGCGTCTGGAAGCGGGG
>DNJC01000136.1:0-13952 GCA_003490025.1 Geobacter sp.
TTGTACGCCGCCTCCAGGAGCGTCCGCTCCTTGACCAGATCGACCCCCAGGAGAAAGAAATCGCCGGGACGCATCGATGCTGCGAGCGAGGCGACGAAACTGGACATCTCTCCGGGGGTGAGGTTGCCGATGCTGCTGCCAAGGAACATCACCAGCACTGGCGAGAGCTGCGCCAGCACCGGGAACGCCTCCCGGTACTCGCAGTTCACTCCGATCACCTTGGCCTCAGGGTGCCTTGAAGAGATGCTGCTGCAGGCGCCGGAGAGAGCGCTCTCGCTGACATCCACGGGGATGTAGCAGAGCTTCGGGGCCTGGTCGAGCCAGGCGCGCAGCAGGAGGTCGCTCTTGCAGCAACTCCCCGACCCGAGTTCCACCAGCGTGGCCGGTCCCGTCACCTCCCTGATGCGCGCGGCGCTGGCAGCGAGGATGGCGGATTCTGTGCGGGTCAGGTAGTATTCGGGCTGCTCCGTTATCTCCTCGAAGAGGGCGCTCCCTGCGGAATCGTAGAGAAAACGGCTCTCCAGGCGGCGCGGCAGCGACAGGAGCCCCCGCGCGCTGGAGATGGCGAAGTCGCGCACCCGATCGCTCCCGGCGATGCTCCGCACGATCCCGGGGCCACGACCCAGACATGCTTCGCGTACGCTGCGGCAGAGCTGCGGTTCGGGCGAGGCGAAAAACTCATCCATGACTCCTCCTTCGGTTCCGTAAGGCCGGAAAAACGTAGATTATAAATGATTAACCTTAAGCGTCAATGAGAGCGCTAAATCGGCTGCGCCCCTTTGCATTTGAAATCTACAATTGTAGAGTTAGGAGTTGAAAAAAACCGCGGAGACTGACCAGGGAGAGGTGGTTATGGACCGAGCTGACAGGACGCAAATGGCCGGAGAGATCATGCTTGATTTCGCGGCAGAGACCGGAATTGAGAAGGAAAGGAACCAGCCGCGGCGCTATCTGTGGACCGACGCCTTTGCCGTGTGCAACTTCCTTGAGCTGTATCGGCGCTCATTGGACGAGAACTGGATGGAGCTGGCGAAGCGGCTGGTGAACCAGGTGCATCACGTCCTGGGTCGGCACCGCCCCGACGGGGAGAAGAAGGGGTGGATCAGCGGACTGAGGGAGGAAAAAGGGGAACTGCACCCGACCCGCGGCGGGCTCAGGATCGGGAAAAGGCTGCCGGAGCGCGCCCCTGACGAGCCCCCCGACGAGCACCTGGAATGGGAACGCGACGGCCAGTACTACCACTACCTGACCAAGTGGATGCATGCGCTGCATGCGATGGCCCGCGTCACCGGCGATGCGACCTACCTCCGGTGGGGCATGGAAATGGCGCAGGCGGTCCATGCCGCTTTCCGGTATCCAGCCACTGTGGAAGGGGCGCAGTCCCTGCACTGGAAGATGAGCATAGACCTGACCCGCACGCTGGTCCGCTCGGCGGGGCAGCACGACCCGGTCGACGGTTTCACCGCTTACAGCGAGCTTCAATCGGCAGCCAAGTACTTCGCCGCGGAAGATCTGCCGGACCTCTCCAGCGAGATAGCGGAACTCTCTGTCATGTCGCGCGGCTTGCATCTCACCACGGACGACACCCTTGGCGTCGGCGGCCTGTTGTGCGATGCGGCGTGGCTGGAGCACCTGGCAAGCAAGGGGGATCTCCGGGACACCCGGCTGTTGCAGGAGGTGCTGCAAGCCGCGCTGACCAGCATAGACGGCATCGGGCGAAGTTTCCTCACCATCGCGCCGAGATACCGTCTCCCCTTCCGGGAACTGGGGCTCTCCATCGGGCTCAGGGGCGTCAGGCGCCTGGCCGGTCTCGTCGAGGAATACCCGGACGCGGTCGACCCGGAGGTGCTTGACGGCCTGCGCCGTTGCCTGTCGGACTACAACGGTTTCCTGCCGTTGGCTGACAAGATCGAGATCTTCTGGATTGCGGAGATGAAGCGGAGAACGGCGAACTGGAAGGAGCATCGGGAGGTCAACTCGGTGATGCTGGCGACGAGCCTGGTCCCGGATCAGTTTCTGAAGGCGGGGTAAGCCGGAGGGGACCTCGTCCGATTTCCCTCCCCCGGAGGGGGAGGGTCAGGGAGGGGGAATTCTTTTGCTGGCCAAGCCGCCGGCCTTCCCCCCTCCCAGCCTCCCCCCTCCGGGGGGAGGAGTTCATCTACTTCGCCGCTCCCGCGCCAAGAAGCTTCTTCCGCTCCTCTTCCGCCTGCTGCGCGCGGGGCGCGTCGCCTTGCAGCCGGTAAAGCTGCGCCAGCCGCTCGGCCGCGGCGGCGGCCGAGGCGTTGTCCCCGCCATTGCGGCTCACTTCGAGGGCCCTGCGGTACCACGCTGCGGCCCCGGCGGTATCCCCGCCCTTGGCGGCAACCGCTCCCAACCCGCAGAGATCCGTGGCTATCTTCGAGCCCAACCCGAGTTCCTTGTCTAGCGCCAGCGCCTGCCGGTAGTTCTCCCCTGCCCTGTCGCCGCTCCCCTGGGTCAGGTGTATCTCGGCCAGGATGCGCAGGGAGTTCGCTTCCTCAGCCGTCAGTTTCGCCTTCCGGTTCAACTCCAGCGCCTGCTCCGCCTGCTCCTTCGCCTCTGCGGACGCCCCCTGGCGCAGCAGCAGCGCGGCGACCAGGTTCCTTCTCCGTCCCATCTGGTCACCCTTCTCGGCCGCCTCCGCCTTGACCGCCCATTCCCTGGCAGCGGAAAGATCCCCCGCCGCCAAGAGCAGCTTCGCCTTCTCGTAATGGAGTTCGGAAGCGAGGCCGGAGCCTTCGGGCAAAAGCGAAGCGGCACGCTCGACGCTGTCGCGGGCGCCCTGCAGATCCCCCTTCAGCCGCTGCGTCCTCGCGCTGTTCACCAGGGCGACGATCATCCCGTCCGTGTTGTCGATTGAACTCTGCAGCCTGAGCGCCTTGGCGAATTCGGCCAGGGCCTTCTCCTGATCNNCCCCTATTCATGGCTGTCCCCCGGCACGAACTGCTTTTCCTGCGGCGCCTGAATCTGGCTGCTGATCGGCCAGATCCCCTGCACAGCATGCAAGACGTTGGTCGTCCCCTGCAGCGTTTCCTCCGACTTCTGCAAAAGCGGCGGGACCTTGGGAAGCATCGTCTGCTCGGCGACCTTCAGGTCGCCGGTGATCTTTTCCATGTTGTTCAACGAACTCTCCGCGCTGGTCAGAAGCCCCGGCAGTTTCTGCTCCAGGATGGAGATGGACCTGTTGGCCTTCAAGAGCGTATCGCCGGTGCCGTCGAGGACGCTCCCCACTTTTCCCGACATCGCGCCGATCTGTCCGCCGGCCTGCAGCAGCAGCGCGTCGGCCTTCTCGCGGGTGCGGTCCATGTTCCTGGCGAGGAGATTGAAATGCTTCATCGACTGCTTTATGTCGCCGTTGGGGTCGTTCAGGTAGCCGATGATCCCCCTCACGTCGCTCAGCACCGGCTGCAACTTGTTCGCCAGTTCGTCCGCCAGCTCGTCCAGCGCCTTGGTCTTCACGTAGGTGAGCCTCTCCCTGTCCTTCAGCGCGTCGAGCGAGCGGTCGCCCACGGCGACCTCTATGATGGATTCCCCGACCAGCCCCTCCTTGACGAGCTTGACGGTGGAGTCCTTCCTGATCCACTTCTGGTATTTCTGGTCGATCTGGATCACGATGTCGACCTTGGCCTCCTCGTTGAGGGATATCGACTTGAGTCTCCCGATCCTGAAGCCGGAGAGCTTCACCTGCATGCCGCGCGTGAACCCCGTTCCCTTGTCGACGGTGAACTGCAGCTCGTATTTCTTGGTAAAGAGGTCGTTCTCCTTCCCGATCAGCAGGATGACCACCGCCAGGACGGCAAGGCCGACCACGCTGAAGAAGCCGACCTTCTTCTTGAGGTTTCTGAAACGGGGATCTTCTACCTTAATCATGCAAAGAACTCCCTTTGATAGCTATGCGTGCCTCGACGGCGATCTCCCGGACGGCGTCCTTGTTTGCCGTCAGGAACAGCGAACTCCGGCCGGGGCTTTCCCGGTGGAAGGTCTCCATCACCCCGGTGATGGCGTCTCTCTGGTCGCCGCTCAAACCGGCCAGGATCTCGTCATAAATGACCAGTTCGGGATCGAGCAGCATCGCCCGCGCCAGTCCGACCTGCCTCCTGGCGTAGAGCGACAGGTGTCCGGGGAGTTCCATGAGCCCCCCCGCGTACCCCACCCTCTGCAGGGCGCTCATCCCCCTCTCCTCGATCTCCCCCTGCGGACAGACCGAGAAGTACTCCAGGGGGAGGACCAGGTTTTCCCACACCTTCAGGTTCGATATCAGCCCGCCGGTGGGATAGACCACGGCGACCTTCCTGCGCAGGGCGTTCAGCGCCTTTTCCGACGCCGCGCAGACATCCTCCCCCAAAAGGGCGATCTCCCCGGAGAGCGGCCTGGCCAGACCGAGCATCAGCCGGACCAGGAGTTCGTTTTCCTCCTGCCGCGCCGTGACGGCGGCCGTCATGCATCGTCCGGTAACGGCGAAGGAAACCTTCTCCTGCAGTTCATCGGCCACCACGTTGTCGAACTTTACCGCGAACTCCATGGCTACCTCTACAGAAGAAAGAACAGCGAAACGACGCCGTCTATCAGGAAAAGGAGGAACAGGCTCTGCATCACCGCCCTGGTCGCCGCCTGCGGTATCTGGGTGACGCTCCGGCCGACGCTCAACCCCTGCCGGCAGCAGATCGCCGCTATGAAGAGCCCGAACAGGGCGCTTTTCGCGAGCGACGCCGCAAGCTCCGACATGGTGAGCACGGAGAAGACCCCCTGCGAGTACTGCTCCCAGGGGACATGCCACCCAAGGGTCGCGACCAGGAAACCTCCCAGGACGGCGGCGACCTCGAAATAGACCGTCAGCAGCAGGACCGCCGTGGCGACGCCCAAGATCCGCGGCATGATCAGGTAGGTCGCGCACGGGATGCCGAGCGACTCCAGGTAGTCGATCTCCCCGGCGATCTTCATCTGCGCCAGCTCGGCGGCGATCGCCGTGCCGCTGCGCGCCACCACGATCATGGAGGTCAATAGAGGGGCCAGTTCCCGCACCACGATCCAGACGATCACCTTGCCGGTCAGGCTTTCGCTGCCGCCGCCGGCGATGCTGATGATCTGGGTGATGACGACCGTGCCGATGAGAAGCGCCGTGACCATGATGATCTTCAACGCCTCGAGGCCGGTGAAATAGACCTGGCGCAGATAGACGCTCAAGACCGGCCGGGCTCCCTGTCGTATNNAGCGCCCCCCCGTATGGCCCGGTCGCTACAGGTCATAGACGTCCCCGTCGCTCAGGAGCACGATGCCCGGAATCTCCAGGGCGGCCAGTTCGGCGTTGATCCTGTCGTGGTACTGCGGCTTCAGGTGCGTGATCAGGATGCGCGGCGGGAGCTTGGAGAGCTTCGCCAGCTCCTTCCCCAGGAGCGCCGGGGTCAGGTGCCTGGTCATGAGCGCGATCTCCTCCATGTCGCTGGGGAAGGAGACCTCCACGATGAGCGCGGCGAGATCGCCGGCCAGTTCCCAGAGTTTTTCGGTGGGACCGGTGTCGCCGGTGTAGAGCAGTGAGCTCTTCCCCTTGGTGATCCGGTATCCGACGGCCGGGACCGTGTGGTTGACCGGGCAGGACTGCACCGAGATCTCCCCGATGGTGAAGGAGTCTTCCGGCAGGATCTCTCGGTAGCGCAGTATCGGCGTGTCGGGGTTTGGTATCACGGTGAAATCGGGCCAGATGATGCCGTTCATCAGGTGGGTGCCGATGGCCGAAAGGACCTCGCCGGTGGCGATCACCTCGACCGTGTGAGTTTGCCCCGACACCACGATGTTGTCGGCCAGCAGCGGGATCCCCCTGATGTGGTCCAGGTGGGAATGGGTCACCAGGATGTTCCGGATACGCCACTGCTCATCCTCGCTGAGCACGGAACCGACCGTCCCCGCATCCAGCAGCAAGGAGTCGTCGATCAGGAAAGCCGATGGGTTGTGTCCGGGGAACTCCGCGCCGGAACAACCTAGCACACGTAATTTCACAGTTGCCTCGCTTTTGCTGCGGTTTTCTACATCACTGTTGTGGCGTTCTCGTTCCCAAGCTCCTGCTTGGGAACGTAAATACCGGTGAGGGGGCTATTTTACCAGCGCCACATACACCCCGTCCCATGCCTCGGGAGGGGGAGCGGCGCCGAACTCAAGGCAGCGGGAGACGTAGAGGGCCGAGAGCTTGTCGTTATTTACCTCGGCGATCCGTGCGAATATCTCCTTGGCCCTGGCGAACTCCGCCGAACGGTACAGCGCCAGCCCCTCGGCGTACTCCCGGTGGAACTCCGGCATCTCGGTCAGGAGCTGGTAGACGGCCACCGGCTCGTGTTTCCCCTTGACCCGCACCAGGTCGACCTCCCGGAACAGGAACCCGTCGCCCGCCTGGGATTTAGTCAACCCGCTCACCAGGATATGCGTTCCGTACAGCTTGTTCAGCCCCTCCAGGCGAGAGGCGAGGTTGACCGTGTCCCCGATGGCGGTGTAGTCGAAACGGATGTCCGCCCCCATGTTGCCGACGACGGCCTCGCCGGTGTTGATCCCGATGCCTATGTCGATCTGCGGCATGCCGCGCTTGGCGAAACCGGCGTTGAGATGCTGCAGCCGCTCCAGCATCTTCACCGCACTGCGGCAGGCATGACCGGCGTGCTCCGCGACGTTGAGCGGGGCGTTGTAGATCGCCATCACCGCGTCGCCGATGAACTTGTCCAGCGTACCCTTCTCCTCCATGACGATCCGGGTCATGGGGGAGAGGTAGTCGTTGAGAAGGCGTACCAGCTCCTCCGGCGACAGCGACTCGGAAAGGGTGGTGAACCCCCTTATGTCCGAGAAGAGGATGCTCACCTCGCGCTTCTCCCCCCCGAGCTTCAATGACCCGGGGTTCTTCACGATCTCGTCCACCAGGTCCGGGGAGACGTAGCTTCCGAACGCCTTCTTCAGGTGCCTGCCGCGCTTCTCCATCACCAGGTTCCGGTACGCCTCGGCGCCGACGTAGGTGAGGGCGATGGGGGCCAACGGGTAGATGAAGCTCAGGTCGAGGGAGTAGTTCTTGAACAGGAGGTAGTTCAGGATCAGGTAAAACCCGTCGCACATGAAAAAATAGCCGAGGCCGACCAGGGTGCGGGGGGTGGAGTTCAGCAACAGGGCGAGCAGCAACGGCAGCAGGAACATGCACGCCATCTCGAGCCCGAGCGTCCTCCCGTCCCGGATCAGGAAGCGGTGGTCCAGGACGTTGGCCGCCAGCGTGGCGTGGATCTCCACCCCGGGGAGCCCCGCATCGAAGGGGGTGGCGCGCATGTCGTAGATCCCCGTTTCGGTGACGCCGAGGAAGATGATCTTTCCCCTGAGCGCCTCGGCCGGGACCTTTTTCGCAATGACGTCGGCGGCGGAGATGGTGGGGAAACTGCCGGTCGGGCCGTAGTAGTTGAGGGAGAAACGGCCCTGCTCGTTCACCGAGATCGGCTCGCCGCCGAGTTTCACCGACCGGACTCCGAACTGCGCCACGTCGACGAGTACGGGCTTGTCGCGGTAGCGGCTGAGCGCCAGGAGCCCCAGGGACGGGTAGATCTCCCCGTCGTACAGAAGCAGCAACGGCGCCTTCCTGAAGAGTCCGTCGTAGTCCGGGATCTGGTTGAAAAAGCCGAATTCCTTCGCCCCCTTGGCGACGGTCGGGATGTTGGCGTCGATGCCGGGAAACTCGGTGAGCGGGACGGAGGTGACACCTTCCTCCAGCTTCAGGAACTTGACCTTGGACGAGGCGACCTGCTCCAGGGAGAGCGGGTCGTTTTGCTGCACCTCGTTGCGAAAAAAATACCCCATCACCAGGTTCGGCGACGAGGCGACCGCCTGGGCGAGGGCCCGGTCGGGCGCCTCGCCCTGGGGCTCGGAGAAAACCATATCGAGCGCGACCACCTTCGCGCCGTATTCCTGCAGGTTCCGGATCAGCTTCGCCGTAGTCTCCCGCGACCAGGGCCAGCGGCCGACCTCCTTGATGCTCTTGTTGTCGACCGCCACCACCGCGACATCCGGTCCCGGCTTAACCGCCCCCCTCACCCAGAAACGGGCGTCCCTCACCCTCAGGTCCACCTGCTCGAAGAAGGCGAACTGCCCCCTGTAGAGAACGAGGGAGAAAAGCGATGCCGCGATGGCTATGGCGAGGAAGATGCGGGTACGCTTCATTGCCTGTCCAGCACCTTCAGCAGCGTCTCCACGCTACCTCTGAAACGCCCCTGGGGGTATTCGGCCAGGTACTGCGTGAAACGCGCCTTGGCAAGGTCCGTCTTCCCCATTTCGTAAAGGGTCTGCCCCACGTTGAAGAGGGCCGTCTCCATCTGGGGGATCTTGGGATACTCCTCCAGGACGAGGAGATACTCCGCCAGGGCGGCCTCGGGGTGGGCCAGGAACCTGCCGTAGACACCGCCGCGCTCTAACCGCGCATCGGCGCGGATGCCCGGGAGGTTGGTCAGGTCGAGGGCGATCTGGAACACCTGGAGCGCCTCTTCGTGTTTTCCGGAATCGGCCAGGTAGTGGCCGTGGTTGATATCCCAGCGGGCGATGATGTTGGGGAGGTTGTCGGCGTCAGCCCACTCGGCCGGAGGGAGTTGACCGGTGGCGGCCTCGAAATCGAGCTTCGCCTTGGCAAGGGGGGTACCCTGGTCGACACGTACGGCGGCCATCGGCTTGGCGCCGCGCGTGTTCTGGGTCATGGTGTCCGCGGGAAGCGGCTCCGCCTCGTCTGCAGCGCCGGAGACGGAGACGGTCCCCTCGTTGCCGAAGAATATGTTGGCCGGCCCCTGGCTCATCATCAGGAACTCGGTCCCCTTCACCCCTGCGACGGCGGTGCCGCTTTTCACCTTGATGTCCGTCTGCTGTCCGGCCAGTTTCATGACCGATGCGCGCAGCTTGCCGTGCGGCAGCCCGAAGCTCCCCTTCTTGCTGGTCTTGCTGACCATGAAGCTCTGCACCTCAAGCTCCGAGTTGTTGGCGATGGTGAAACGGCTGTTGTCGGAAAGGGTCAGCTCGACCCAGCCGTCCTTGCCGGTCATGACCCAGTCCCCCTCGTTGACACCCTGCCCCAACGCGAGGGCCTTGTAGGAGGCGCTGGCGCCCGCCTTGTACAGAGCGGCGCCCTTGGCCTTGGTCACGCTTCCCACCGGTGCGGCGAGAGCGAGCGACGGCAGAAGCAGCATCAAGCCGGCTAGAAAGATGTTTCGCATAAGCACCCTCCAAAGTAAAAGCAGTGTTAAGAATGAATCCCGGTTGCGTTCCCAGGCAGGAGCTTGGGAACGAGATTTTCATGTGCTCATTTCGCTCCCAGCGCGTTCAGCCTCTCCTGCGCCTGCTTTGCCAGGGGGCTCTCCGGGTGCTTGCTCACTATCTCCTGGTAGAGCTGCCTGGCGTGCTCCCGGTTGTTCTGTTTTTCCTCGAACTGCGCCGTCTCGAACAGTTCCTTCCCCTTGTCACCGGCGCATCCAGCCGCCAGCGAAAGAAGCAGCAGCGCCGACAGTACGACTCGTTTCATTTATCACTCCTTTTCACATTAACGCAATTGAAATATCAACTTAATCTTCCTGCCGCAACCGCCTCTACCGCTTCACCGCCAGCGGGAAATCGGGAATGGTCCTCGGCTTCGCCGTGGTCGGGGTCTGTTTCCCGCCGGTCAGCTCCTGGACCCGCTCGGAAAGCCAGAGATCCAGGCTCGCTATGGTGATGCGCCCCTTGCCGGTGTAGTCCGCCTTCCCGGAAATCCCCTCGACGAGGGCCTTGGTGAAGGCGCCGTTCCCCCAGGCGGTGTCCTCGATGGAGTACTGCCGTCCGGTGGAGGAGGCGAAGACCACGACGCCGTTCTCGGCGCTGGAAAGCTCGTTCACCACGGCGTTTACGTCGCTCCCCGTCTTTTTCCCGCCCATCACGTCGCCGGCATGGCAGGTGTCGACGAAGAGAACCGCCTTGCCCGGGAGGGACATGAGCGTGTTCCTGATCTCCGAGAAGACCACCGCGCTCGCCGCCAGCTTGTCAGCCACCCCGTCTATCGGGAGGAAGTAGTATGCGCCGCTCGCCTCGGTCACGCCGTGGCCGGAGAGAAAGACGATGGCCGTGTCCCGCTCGCCGGCCTCTTGCCCGAGCCACTTGAGCCCCTCCAGCACGGACTGCCGCTTCGCCTCGGCATCGGTCAGCACCTTCATGGAGACCTCGCCGTACATGCCCCCCTTCTGGAGCTGCATCAGGCGGGCGAAATCCCTGGCGTCCTTGGCCGCGAAATCGAGCGCCATCTCCTTGTCCGGATAGGCGCCCACGCCGACGGCCAGGATGAAGAGCCGCGGCTGCATCGAAATGATTTCCGTCGCGGGCTCGCCTGCGCGGGTGACCCTGACCGTCGCCGGCTCGCTCGCAGCGTGGCGGTTCTCGGCGATGACGGTGATCTCGCTCTCGCCCGCGGCAAGGGAGAAGGTAACGGTGCGCCTCTCCCCCCCGCTCTTCCCCTTTTCCCTGAACGGAACGGGACGCCCGTTGACGAGGACCTTCACCCCGGTCACCTCCTCCCCGGAGGGGGATCGCACGCTGAATTCGACAGTGACCTCGCCGCTGTCCACGGCACTCTGGTCCGGCGGGGAGGTTACGCTCACCACGGGCGGCAGAAGCGCCAGCACCGACTTCCCTCCCCCGGTTCGGCCGGCGGCGACGTCCGCGGCCTTGGCCGCCTCGGCCTCGTCCAGCACGGAGAGGACCCGGTTGATGACATCGGGGCGGCAGTAAACGGAGCGGAACCGCGAAACGGGGAAAAAGTCCGCGACCTGGACCGCCCCGTTGTTCAGGTGCCACCCTGCCAGCTCCTCCCCCCCCACGGCCGCGTCGTAGAAACCGGACGGGGTCCAGAGCACCCAGCGCTTCCGGTCCGCGTGCGGGAAAAAAGCGAGCAGTTCCCTGCCGTCGCTCATGCGAAACCAGCGGATCGTGCCGTCACCGAAGGCGGCGACGGCGATCTTGCCGTTTCCGGCGACGTTCACCTGCCAGGTGTTGCCGGGAGCGGCGACGCGCCAGAGCTGCTTCCCCTCGCGGTCGAAGCAGCGCAGGTTCCAGTCGGTGCCGAGCAGAAACGAGTCGCGGTCCGGGGCGAGGGCAAGGCTGCGGGCCGTCTCGTACTGGTCCAGGGCGAGCGGGGCGTCGTTCAGAAGCGGCGTCATGCCGTTGCGCCACTGGGTCACCTTCAGTTGCGGCGCATCGGCCACCGGGGGCGCCAGTCCGGCTGATGCTCCGCCCGCTTTGAAAGAGCGATCGGCAACCGAGAGAAGCAGGTCCGAGCGCCCCCCCGAATACTGCCCGAAGGCGAGGGAGGAGCCGTCAGCGGATACCAGGAGCCTGCCGTCACGGTAATCGACGACGCTGGAGCCAAGTGAAAAGGAGGTCGCCCCGTCGGCGCCGACCACGCCGATCTCGGGCCCGGCCGCTGCGTAGGCGAGCGAGCCGCCGGGGAGGACGAGCAACTGCATGATGTCGCCGTCCGCTACCTTGAGGTCGCTATAGCCCCCCTTCCCTCCCTGCTCCCAGCGACGCACCAGGTATTTCCGGTCATCGCGATGGCTCCCCGCCGCATAGAGGACAGTCCCGTCCGGCGACCAGGCGACGTTGAACAGGCTCCCGCTGTCCGCGCCACCGGGAGGGGTGTAAAGAGGGGTGAGGTCCTTGCCGGAGACAACGGCGACCTTGCGGGAATCGTCACAACCGACGGCGATCTTGCCGCCGTCGCCGGAAAATGAGACGGAGTAAGGACGCTCGCCGTTGGGCGCCTTTTTCTTCGCGACCAGCCGGAAGCCCGCGTCGTACAACCGGACGAAGCCGTCCCACGAGGCGGTGGCGAGCCTCCCTGCGCGGTCGAAGTCGAGTCCGTAGCAGTCGTTACCGTAGGACCCGTCCGCACCGGCGAGCTTCCAGTCGGAAACCCGGACCAGGTAGACCCCCTGCCCCGCGCCGAGAGCGACGGCGAGACGCTTGCCGTCGCGCGAGAAGCTGAGCGCCTTGATGACGTTCGGGAACCCGTCCAGGCGCTTCAACAGCCGCCCGCTGGAGCGGTCGAAAAAGAGGACTGCCGCCTTCTTCTGCAGATCCCAGCCGGTCCATCCGCCGCAGGCGATGGTGGATCCGTCGGGGGAGATGGCGACGGCGAAGAGCTTCCCTTCGTTGCCGGGGCCGATGGAGGGGCGGATCACGCGCGCCGGGGCGATCTCCGTCCTTCCGGCCTCCGTGCCTGCCATCCGGGTCAGGTCCCAGACGCGGACCGTCTTGTCCTCGGACGCGGTGACGAGCCAGCGACCTGCGGCATCGGCGCAGATCGACTTGATCATCGCCGTGTGCCTGCCGGTCTCGATGCGGAGCATCGGTTCCTTGGGCGGCGCGGCCGCAAAAGCCGATTGGGAGAACAGCTGCAGCGCCAGGCAGGCGAATAACAGTAGCGACACGACCCTTCTCTTCATCACATTCCCCTCAAGTCAATCTGTTTTCTCCGGGCAACCGTTGGGTAACGCANNAATAATCATTCGCCCCTACCGGCGCAACTCCCGTCCCGAAACCTTGAAGACGAAGTCGTAGGTGAGGATGTCCTCCCACTGCCAGCCGCGGGCTGTCGAGCGGGTGTCGTCCGGCCCGCCGTAAGGTTTGCCGGGGGTGTAATACCAGTTCAGGATCGCCTCGCCGGAGCGGCGCAGCACCATCCAGTACTTGCCGGGCTGGAATGGATCGGAGTCGGCAGGGATGGTGAAGTCGAGCCAGCCGTAACCGGGAAGACGCCTGATGTTCTCCAGGTAGATCGGCTGCGAGCGGACCCCTTGCGTCAACCCCGGCTTCCCGCCGTCGTCGGCCACGATATCGAGGTACACGGTGCCGTCACCGCCGAACTTTTTCATCGCAAGCGACACCTTATCCAGCTGCAACGGCCGATCCAGCAAAAAGGCCTGGGCATAGACGCTGGAGGAGGTGGCGTACTCGGCAGTCTCGCGCTCCAACGAGGCCTCGCCGCGGTTGCCGCTTATGGTGTAGAGATTCAAGGTCTTCGGGAAACGCATGTTGCCGAAGACGATCATCCCCTGCGCGTCGGGCTGCAGCGGCGGCGGGCCCGCCGGCTTCTTCTTCGGCGGCTTGACCGCCGGCTTAGGAGGCTGGACCGGTGCCGCCTTGGCCGGT
Source organism: Geobacter sp. (assembly GCA_003490025.1). Lineage (GTDB taxonomy): Bacteria > Desulfobacterota > Desulfuromonadia > Geobacterales > Geobacteraceae > Geomonas. Next base: position 13,192 of record DNJC01000136.1, read on the forward strand.
TTCGGCTCCGGCTGAAGCTCGGGCGGAGGCTCCGGTTTTGGCAACGGCTTGGCAACAGGCTTCGGCTCCGGCAGAGGCTCGGGCTTTACCACGGGCGTGGGTTCCGGCAGAGGCTCGGGCTTTGCCACCGGCTTAGGTTCCGGCCTGGGCTCCGGTTGAACAACCGGCTTCGGTTCGGGCGCAGGCTTTGGCGCAGGCTTCGCGTCGAGCTTCGGCAAGGACGGGATCACGGACGGCAGGGGCACCGGGATGACGACCGGCACAGGGACCGGCACGGGCGCCGGAACCGCCACGGGCGGTGCGGGCTCCGCCTCCGGGGCCGAGGCGATCATCTCGAAGCTCGCCATGTAGCCGCGTGGCTCCGCGCCGGATCCTTTCAGCTTCAGGTCCACCACGTCGCGGTTAAAGCTGCTGCTGACGACGGCGGTATAGCGCGGCAGGACCGGCACGGCGCGCCAGGAGGTCCCGATCTCGCCGCACTCGAGGCCATGGGCGTACTTGATGTGCCGCGTCGAGGTGAACTGCTTGGACTGCTGCGGGTCGCAGGGAAGCCATCCGAGCCCGGGAAACCAGACCTCGATCCAGGCATGGAGCCCCTCCCCCATCCCCTGCACCAGCGACGATCCCCGCTCGTCCAGCGGGATCTTCCACTTGTCCTTGAGGGTGAGGCCTACGGATACCCGGGCGGGTATCCCGGAGGCGCGCAGGAGCGCGCAGGCGAGATGCGCGTAGTTCTGGCAGTTGCCGGTTCCTGTGCTGAG
>DNJC01000136.1:14012-14535 GCA_003490025.1 Geobacter sp.
ATGGAGCGAGGCGTCGATGTCGGTGGTATAGACGATGGTGGCGTGGGCGTCGCCGGTGAGCTTGCGCCAGGTGACGACCTTGTAGTTGTTGCCGTAGGCATCCGTCTCGTCCTTGACCGACTCCGGCTGGGGGTCGAACTTCAGTCGGTGATCGGAGAGCCGCTGGGTGATGCTCGGCACGTCGACTGCAGCCGGGACGGGAAACCGATAGGTGAGTTCCGACAGCTTCTCATCGACGCCGAAGGTGACCTGTTGGGTCACCGTCACCTCGCTGGAAAGCTTTCCGGCGACCACCAGGGTCTTGGCCTTGGCGGTCGCCGTCGTGACAACAACCAGAAGCAGCGTCAACAGTACTTTTTGCAGCATGCCCACTCCTACGTCCAACGGCTAAAAGAAGTGCCTCTTTTTCCTATCGTTCCCAATCCTCTCGTTCCCAAGCTCCTGCCCCATCCCCTCGCCCTCCGGGAGAGGGTGCCCGAAGGGCGGGTGAGGGGAGTGCCACGAAGAGACGGAGTTGCAGACG
>DNJC01000136.1:14648-23049 GCA_003490025.1 Geobacter sp.
CGGTGCCGGAAGCCTTGACCACCAGCGGATTCTTGATGCCGCGGGATTCCAGCGCGGCCTTCGCCTTCTCCACGGTGTTGGTGTACTCGCCGCAACCCTGCTCGACGAGGACCTTCTGGCTCACCTTGGACGGGTCGTACAGGAGTTCGTTCTTGCCGCTGAAGATGCGGTTGATCAGGGCCGGCCTGAAGTTCTGCTCGGTCGCGTCGATGATCAGGCCGTCATAGTTCTCCGCCACCGGCTCCACCTTGTGCTTGTACTTGGGCACCTGCTTGCCGTCTACCTCGGTCATGGCCTTCTTCAGCTCGGGATCCTTCAGCATCTTGTCGTAGAAGGCCGATGCGAAGCCCTTCGGCCCGTGCATCCCGACCTTCAGGATGGCGATGGCCATCCCCTTCTCCTTGTTGTACTCCTGCACCACTACCTGAGCGCCCTTGACCTGCGCGATCACGGTGCTCCTGATCGCGTCGTATTCCTGCACGCCGTCCTTCACCGAGGTGTCGCCCACCAGGGTGAAGCCGCTCAGGTATTCGGCGACAGCACGTTGCGCGACGACAACCGCCGCACGTTTCGCCCCCATCTCCCTCTGGGCCTCGGAGAAGCTCGGATTGGCATTGGCGGCGCCCTCGCCGTAGAAGAGGATCGCCTCCTGGCCGAAGGCGGCGTTGTCGTCCCTCCCCGACGGGCTGCCGGTGAGGGAGAGGTTCTGCTGAGTCAGGTAGGCCCTTGCCTTGACAAAGGTCTGGTCTATCTGGATGGACATCTCTTCATCGGCGTAGGCCGCTCCAACCATCCCGGCCACGAACATTGCAGCTACGAGCAGTTTCTTCATGTGTTTGCCTCCGATATTTTATTAAAGGTTAGTAGATGTTCTTCTTCTGGTTCAGCACCCTGATGGCGAGCAGCGCGTCGGCGCCGTCGACCGGATCGTTGAGCCGGAACTCGCCGGAGAGCTCACCCTCCATGATGCCGCGGGTGGTCATGTTGATCACGGCGTTGTAGAAGGGGGAGGTGCTGCGCACGTCCGGGAACGGGGACTTGTCCTGCCCGAAGTATGCGGTGGCGAGTTTGTCGTCGCCGGTAAGCTTGATCAGCACGTCCTCGAGGATGAAGGCCATCTCGCCGCGGCTGACGCTATCGGCCGGTTTGAAGAGCTGGGCCTTGGTCGTCTCGTCGAATTTCGGCTCCATGCCGCGCACCTTCCACTTCATCATGGTGAGCACTTCGTCCTTGAACGGGTGGTTCAGCATGTCCACCGGGGTGAACTCCGCCTTCATCTTTTCGAGCTGCGAGGCGACCGGTATCCTCCCCGCGAAAAGCTTGTCCAGCTTCAGTTCATCCACCAGAAGCGCCGCCAGGTCGGCACGGGTCACCACGTCCTGCGCGGCGATCTTCTTGCCGACGTCGCCCAGCGTGATCCCGGCCATGGCGCGGACGATCCTGTCGGTCTTCTTCCAGGCGCGGTCGGCCTTCTCGTGCCATTTCCCCTCGCGCCTGGAATTGAGCACGTCGGCATAGCGGTCGCGGGCCTTCTGGAACTCGAGGGCCTGCAGGTATGCCCCGCCCATGTAGTAGGTGAGCGCCTCGGCCCCCTGGTAATAGGTCATGGTCCGCTCGTCCACCTTCAACTCGGAGCCGGCGCGGTAGGCGTCCTCGCACTCCTTCAGCCACCCCTCGTCCCTCAGCAGCGTGTGCACCCTGATCTTCGCCGTGAAGTAGTCGAACTCCTCCTGGGGCTTATTGGCGAACTTCTTTGCCTTCGCCAGTTGCTCGAAGGCCCTCTCCACCTCGATCGTCTTGAACTTCGGGTCGGCCAGGGCCTTGACCTTCTCGGCGGAAACGATGGCGAGCCCCCCGTATGCCTTGGAGAAACGCTCGTCGAGATAGACGGCCCTGTCGAATTTATCTGCGGCCGCCGCAAACTGGCCGCTTTCCAGGGCGTTCATCCCCCCCAGGTAATGGTGCTCGGGGTTATCCTCAGGTGATATGCTGCGCACCTGCGGCCCGGCACAACCGGCCATGGTCGCGAGGATGGCAGCCAGTGCGAACAGCATGAAAAGCGTTTTCCTGATCATTGTCGACCTCCATTTTGTTTTCAGCTAATCCCCCGAGCGGCGGGGTGACAACTAAACGGAAAAAACCCGTCCGTCACACCATGAGACGGACAGGGAGATTTTTCCCCTCGTGTTTTTTTCTTCACTGCACAGCGTAGGTCATCCAGCCGGTGATCCTCCCGGCCGGATTGACCGAGAATATGATCCCCGTCTTCTGGTACAGGTACCAGGTACCCTGGCGGGAGGTGAGGACCCGCGACGGCTCCCCGTACCTGCCGCTCATCTCGTCGAAACCGCTCCCGATCTTTACCCCCCGCCCCGACGGGTCGGCGTACCCCTTGCCGGTTGCCAGAACCCGGATCAGCTTCCCGTCGGCCTGGACCAGCATGTCCTCCCATCCCTTCCCTGGCTTGGAGTGAACGACGATGGTAGGCTCGTCCTTCCCGACCCCCTTGAGGGAAAAGGTGGTCGCCTCCTTATCCTTGACGAAGTTGTCGCGCGGGGAGATGCCGGCAACGGTCTCCCGCTTGTCGTTCTCGATTTCGCCGGCAGGTTGGGGGGCGGGCTGTCCGGGCTCCCCCTGGAGGAGCGCCAGGTTCGCCGCGGCTATGTGGCTGCCGAGGTTGCGGGCCGCGGCCATGTCGACCATCGCCTTTTCCTTGTTGCCACCCTCCGCGTAGGCGATCCCTCGCGCCACCAGCGCGTTGGCCAGGGTGATGTTCTCGTTGCTCTTGCGCGAGGCCTCCATGGCCTTGTTGGCGAGGATGACGGCGTTGTCGCGGTCGCCCATGAGGGAGTCCACCGCCGCAAGGTTCACGTAGGCGACGGCGTAGTTGCGGTCGCGCTGTATGGCCTTGTCGAAGCTGTCCGCCCCTTTTTGCAGCAGCCGACCGCGCCGCTCGGCGAATTCGTCGGCAAGCCCCTTCAGTTTCCCCCCCTTTGCCTTCAGCCTGGTGTCTGCGTCGAACTCGAAGGGATAGGCGAACTTGAGGGCGCCGGGCTTGAAGAGGCGGGTCGCCTCGGAGGCGTAGGCGACACCGGCGTTGTTGAACATCTCCCTGCTGGGGAAGGTGTGGGCGAGGTGCTCGAAGAGGCGCCCGGCGGCGTCGTACTTCTCGAGGAGCAGGAGTCGGTTCCCCGCCTCGAAGACCGGGACCATCTTGCGCAGGTTGGCCTCGGCACGCTCCGCTATCGCCTGGCGCTCGGCGCGCGACGGGTAGTTGGGAAGCTTGCTGGGGAGCTTGTAGGAGGCGTAGATCAGTTCGATCGCCTTGGGAGCGACCCCCAAGGTGTCATACCCCGCGAGGTGCCCGTAGAAGCCGCCGAAGTAGTCGGCCTCGGTCTCCCGCTTGATGACCTCCTCGTAGCTCGCCGCCTTGATCATCTTGCGCCCGACGTCCAGGGAGGCGAAGGAGTTGCCGAAGTCCCCGACCCAGCCGTGGCGCATGTAGTAGTGCGTCAGTTCGTGCCCGAGCAGGAAGGCTATGGCGCTCTCCTGGTCGTCGCCAAGGGACGCGAACAGGTCGCAGACGTTCTCCTCGATGGCGATGTAACCTGCCTGGAGAGGACCGCTCTCCGCCTCCATGCCGATCGCCCCTTCCGTTCCGGGATCGGACCAGGCGACGGCGTTCTGGCTGGCGGCGCCGACCGGGCTCACGATGAGACGGGGGGGAACCCTGCCGTCGCCGAAGGCGCGGGCCACGCTGTCGTAAATACCCTTCACCTTCAGGTACTTCGGGTTGTCCGTCGGCAATGATTCTACGGCGAAAGCGGTTCCTGCCGTGGCTAGGAGCGCCGCGCCCAGAAACGCCGCCGCGAGATGTCTCACCCCGGGGAGCCTGCCGCTAGATGTCCGTTTCGCGAATAGCACCTGGTCCCCCTAGTAGTTAACCGATACCTTCACGGTGAATTCCTTCTCGGAGAACCTTCCCTTGAAGTCGCTGATGGCCACCCTGAAGCGGTAGGAGCCGGGAGGAAGCGAGATGTGGTCGACATTCACCCCCTCCTTGCCCGCGTACGGTTTCACCCGCGCGGTGAGGTCGACGGGGGTGCTTTTCAGGCATTCCAGCTTGAGCGTGTTGATGTCGACCGGAGTCCCGTCCTTGGCAGTGAAGGCGACCGCCAGCGGGAAGGTGGTCTGCCCGGGGGGAACCTCCAGATCTCTCGCGGAGATGGTAGGGCCGTCGTTGCGCAGGGCGGCGGCGAACCCGAAGTTCCTGGCTTCGGGGCGGGCCGCCTCTTCGAGGCTCAGCAACTGCAAGGGGGCAGCGGCAAGCGCCACCGAAAAGAGGCAGAGGGTGACTAAAAGGGCTGCAGCAGCGACCTTCAGGATTTTTTCCATCTCAGCCTCCTTCGTTTTGTCCATCACTGCCTGTGATGATCCGGTTTCCTTATATGACGGACAAAGTGCAAAGCTCCGACGCCGAACGTGCAACTTTTAACTATGGCCTCCCCTCATGGAGAGGAAAAGCGGGGCAACACTAGAAAGACGCGAGTATTACCGTCACATCCTGTTCCACCGCCTGCAAATCGATGGATTGTCTTTTGAGCTTCTGCTGCAGCCCCTTCAGGGCGGCGGCGGCAGCCGGGGGGATGGTCGCATCGGCCTCCTGGTTGCCGAAGTAACGAGGCACACCGGCCGCCAGGTAATCCCGGTTCCCGCACTTCAACGCGAGCCTCGCTCCTTCCGCCCAGACGCCAAGACGGGCGTAGGGTACCTGCTCCTTCGGGATGAGACGCTCCAGCTTTCCGCCACTGCCGGCGAGGCTGGCCGGCGCCTCCCCCTGTTCCAGCTTCGCCGCCAGCCGCTCCAGGGGGGCGGCATCGGGAGCGCCGGCAAGCGATTCGAGCAGAGGGGCAAGCCGCGTGGCCTGGGCCTGCGCCCGGTCCCCGTCGCCGGCAAGAAGGGCAATCTGCAGATCCATCAGGTTGACGCCGAAGCGAAAGGCAACGCTGCCGGGATCCACCTTCGCGGTGAAGCCGAAACTCTTCTCCTGTACGCCGACCAGCGGGGCGAGTTCTTTGGCGTCTCCTTTTCCGACCAAAAGACCGGCCATACGCTCCGTCCCCGGGGCATAGGGCTCCCTGGCGACCTGGACCTTTTCCCGCACGGCGACCGGGGATTGCTCCTTCTTTTTCGCAACGACAGCTTCGCGGGCCGGCTCTTGCCGCGGCACGGCGCCGTCGGCGGGAACCGCGGCACGCGGAGCGGCGGGCGCGACGTTTCGGGCAGTGAGTCCCTTTTCGGTAGGAGAGTCGCTGAACTGGAGCGACAACGCGACGACCAGCACGGCTGCGGCGGCAAGAGCGGAAGAAACGAGATACCTGCGCCTCGTCCGGGCCGCCGGCTGTCCGGAGGCAGCGTCCGTGCCTGCCAGTTCCGCAGTGGTAAGAAAGGTTTCCCGGCAGTCGTCGCAATGCGCTAGATGCCCCAAAACGGCATCACGTTCGGCGCATGCCAGAGAGCCGTCCACGAGTCTTGCGATCTCTTCCAGCGTCGGGCACTCCCCTGCTGCCGTGCCCGATACGAGACCGTCGACTATAGCTGCCCCGAGCTTGGAATCATCCTTTTTCATAGTCGCCGCCACTCCAACCGATTCCCGGCCGGCCTCCCGCAGTAACTGCCGGAACCATGCCTGCCGGTACTCAAGTAAGTTGTCCCGATGAGGTGATCTGCATCGGTTTCAGTGTTGGACGGACAACGCAGCTTTTCCCTGCGCCGTTTGTGCAAAAGAGTCAAACGAGATCCTGCAGCGTAAGCCCCTGGCGGAGCAAGGTCTCGCGGAAGCGTATCAGTATCCTCCTGATCCTGGCGTCGACGCTGCTCTCGGAAGCGCCAAGGAGCCTCCCGATCTCCTTGAACGATTTCGGCTCCGAATCGTCGGTGGGAAAGCGGAGCCGGAGCATGAAGCTCTCTTCGCCGCTGAGTCCGGCGGTCAGGTCCGAGACCGCCTGCTGCACCCGGACCCGCTTCTGGCGGTCGATCAGGGCGGCTTCCGCATTCCTGCGCGGGTCGGTGACCTCGACCTCAACGGCTTCGTCCACCGTCACCTTCCTGCCGGAGACGAGCCAGGTGTCTTCCGGATCGGTCGCCAGCAGCATCTGCGACCTGTCTCCCCGCCCCCGCATCCGGTCCAGCATCTCCTGCAACCTTTCCAGGGGCTCGGCGACGCCGTAGGTGATCTCGAGGTGGCTGTGCGCCTGGTGCAGCGAACAGCCCCGGAGATAGACGAGATCGTAAAGCCGCTCGGCCACCCCCCCCATTTCCCGCGCCCGCTCCTTCGCCCGGCTGCGCCCCTTCCTCTGGCGCAGCAGGTCGATGATCAGGTTGGCGACTATGGTCGTCAGGTAGGTGGTGAGCTTCGACTGCGCCTTGAACTCGCGCAGCGCCTTGAAGTCGTCCCCCCTCAGGCGATCCAGCACCTCGTTCAGCAGTTCGTCCGCCTGGTTCTCCAGCTCGATGCCGGCATCCCCCGGCGACAACGCGTCCCCCCCCGCCCCGCCGCTCTCCATCGTCTTCAGCACCGCGCGGCGGCACTGCTTCTCGATGAAGGCGAGGTTGTCCGTGATCAGCCGTGGATAATCGCTATCCGGCGGCGCCGGATCGGCGGATCGGCTATCAGTGGAATTGCTCCCTGTAAAAAGTCGCATGCGATGTCCAGCCGGATCGGCAATTGGAAACGGCAAAGTGTTAACAGCGGGCAACAATTATCATTAAGACGCCGATATGTAAACATATTTATATCCCCCCAGCCTGCGGGGCGGCGCTACTTCCGGTAGCTGAGCCGGATGCTGTAGGGAGAGAACTCGACCAGTTTCAGTTTCGGGTTGCGGCTCAGGCTGTTGGCCAGATAGATGCTGTTTTCGGGGTAGCTCACCCGGTACTCGTTAAGCCCGGTCGCCTCCACATCGCTTACCCATGCCGCGTTGCCGATGACCTGCTTCACGTCGAAGGTACCTTCGACGGCGTCAAGCCCATCCACCTTCACGGCGATCTTGCGGGACACCCCTTTGATCTGCCTGGCGAACTTGTCCAGAAGAGCCGGGATCACCTTCGTCGAGAGGTTCTCCATCCCCTTGGCCGCGGCGTCCTCGAGGTTCGCCGCGTTTCCTTTCGCCTCGGAGGTCCCGGCGCCCACTATCACGAGCTTGCCGCTGTCGCGCTCCCGCGTCAGAAGCCGGTAGGTGAGACGGACGGTAACCCTGTTGAACGGCGCCTCGATGCCGTAGCCGATCTCCTCGCCTTTTTTCTGCGACACGGTGTAGTCCACCTTGCCGATCAAGAGCAGGTTGCTCAGGTATTTCCCGATCAGGCTCCGCATGGCGGTGAAGTTGCCGCTTTTGATCGCCTTGTCCACCTCCTCCGCATCGAGCACCCCGGTCGGGGCGATGTCGGTCACCGTGTAACCCTGCTCCACCAGCTTCTCGATCAGCGTGTCGGAGAGGATGTTGCTCTCCTCCTGTTCCTCCGTCACGCTTTGACTTGTCACGCTCGCCTTTGCCGTTTTACGAGAGTTGCTTACCCTTGCCGTCGACTCCGATTCCTGCAGCACCCGCGGCCTGCGGGCCGGAAGAAATACCGCCACCGAGTTGTTGAGCGCCAGTGAAGCCACGGCTTCCGCCGCCTTCGAGGGCTCTATGCAGGCATTGACGGTAACGTGGTACATCCCCTGGTCACGCTTCTCGGAGAGCACCTTCGAGGAACTGATGGTCCCCTTGCCCTGCATGGTGACCATGTCGTCCAGAAGGGCCGAGTTTTCCACCACGCTCTGCGAACGGACCTCCACGCCCACGGCCTCCTCCAGGGCGGCCCAGCGCGCACGTGCGGTGGCCTCCATTTTTGCGGAAGATATGTCGTCATTCACGATGGCAGCGCTCCCCTGGCCATTGAGACATTTCACCTCCGCATAGGCACTGCTCAGACACACAGTCAGCAGGGACAGCATCCCGAACGCGCTGAAAGATGACTGCATGCCAATTAAAGGAAGTAGTGATCTTTTCCGCTGCATGAAATTCCCCCGCAGTTCATTTTGGTGCTGTCTAATCTCCCGGCTGATCCAGTGGCCAATGATCGCCGGGAAGGGCCTGAACAATCATGACCGGGTGGCTAGGCCTACTATAATAGTAACAGCTAAATATCACCGGCAAAGAGCCAAGACAATACTTTATTTCGACCGGACAGTGCCAAAGTTTAACGGTAAATCTCGGTCCGTAATATGAACAGGCCCCTGATCATCCAATCGCTACCCCCCCTTCATCCCCGCAGTTGCCGTCACCAGGGTGACATATTCATTTATTGTGTCCTGGCTCACGCCTTTGAGTCTTTTTGAACCGGCCCATCTACGGAC
>DNJC01000136.1:23079-24256 GCA_003490025.1 Geobacter sp.
ATAGCTAAATGGTTCACCGAGAGAGTCGGCGCACCTACCGAGGTACAGTCGCGCGCCTGGTCGGAGGTGATGAAAGGGCGGCACGTGCTGGTGACGGCGCCGACCGGCAGCGGCAAGACCCTGGCCGCCTTCCTGTGGGCCATCAACCGGCTCGTTACCGGCGCCTGGCCTCCGGGCGAGACCAGGATTCTCTACGTCTCCCCCCTGAAGGCGCTCAACAACGACGTGCGNNCCCCTTCCCCACCATCAACGTCCAGACCAGAAGCGGCGACACCCCCGGCGACGAGCGCCGCAGGATGCTGCGCCACCCGCCAGAGATCCTCATCACCACCCCCGAGAGCCTCAACATCCTCCTCACCTCCCAAGGGAGCAGGGCCACGCTCACCGGCATCGCCACGGTGATACTCGACGAGATCCATGCCGTGGCCGGTAGCAAACGGGGGACGCACCTGATAACCGCGGTCGAGAGGCTGGTTCTTCTGAGCGGCGAGTTCCAGCGCATCGCCCTTTCGGCGACGGTGAGGCCGCTGGAAACGGTAGCCGGCTTCATCGGCGGCCTGGCGCCGTTGGGAAACGGGTATCGGCCAAGGCCGGTAACTATCGTGAGGGGGGAGCGCGCCAAGCGCTTCAACCTGACCATCACCGCACCGGAACAGGCGGAGAGCGCCTCGGCGGAGGATCTCTGGCCGGCGCTGGTCGAAAGGTTCACCGACATCATCGCGCGGCACCGCTCCACCCTTTTTTTCGCCAACTCAAGGCGGACCACCGAGAAGGTCACCCGCCTCATCAACGAGTGGTCGGGGGAGGAACTCGCCTACTCGCACCACGGCTCCCTTTCGCGGGAGATCCGTCTGGCGGTGGAGGAGCGGTTGAAGCGCGGGGAGCTGAAGGCGATAGTCGCCACCAACTCGCTGGAACTCGGCATCGACATCGGCAAGCTGGACAGCGTGGTCCTGATCCAGACGCCGCGATCGATTTCGTCCGCCATCCAGCGCATCGGCCGTTCGGGACACGGCGTCGGCGAGGTGAGTTCGGGGCTTCTCTTCCCCACCTTCGGCATGGACTTCGTTGCAGCGGCGGTCATCGCCCGCGCCATAGCCGAAGGGGACATCGAGGAGCTGCACCCGGTCGAGGCCCCGCTCGACATACTGGTCCAGGTGATCCTTTCCATGGCGTT
>DNJC01000136.1:24326-24881 GCA_003490025.1 Geobacter sp.
TATTTCGAACTCCGCCTGAAGGACAGCAACGCCAAGATCGGCGAACTGGACGAGGAGTTCGTCTGGGAGAGGAGGATCGGCGACACCTTCGCGCTGGGAGCCCAGGTGTGGCAGATCACGGAGATCACCCACAGCACCGTGCTGGTGTTGCCGGCGAGAAAGCCGCAGCAGATCATCCCTTTCTGGAGGGCGGAGGAGCTGGACCGGGACTTCTACTATTCCGAGAAAATCGCCTCGTTCCTCGAATTCTGCAACGGCCGGCTCGGCAAGGAAAGCCTCGTCGAAGAGCTGATGCGGCACCACTTCATGGACCTGGGCGCCGCGCAGTCGCTGGAGTTCTACCTGAACCGGCAGAAGGAAGCGACCTCGGCGGCGCTCCCCCACCGGCACCATCTGCTGGTCGAGTTGTACCACGACCCCGTCGGCGGGGCGCAGACGCAGCAGATCATCCTGCACACGCTCTGGGGCAACAGCATCAACCGCCCCTTCACCTTCGCCCTTTGCGCCGCCTGGGAAAAGAGGTACGGCTACCCGCTGCAGGCCTTTTACAACAAC
>DNJC01000099.1 GCA_003490025.1 Geobacter sp.
CCTCCCCCCAGCGGGGGGAGGTCGGGAGGGGGGAAGACTAGCGGCTTCAGCGAAGAAGTAGGGGCGAATGATTATTCGCCCCTACCCTCCCCCTCCGGGGGCGGGGACCGCTTTGTCAAGACAGATAGGGGCTCAAGTTAACTTAATGGCAGTGAGGGGTGAGGGATGGGTAAAGTGACCTCCCCCTTGAAGGGGGAGGGACTTGTAGCTGAAGGTCATCGCTTTTGAGCTTCACGCCACGCAGACGGCGTCGACCCCCTCCACGAAGCCGGCTTCGGCCGACGATCGCCGCACCACGGGCCGCGCTCCGCGAGCGCCGACGGTCATCAGCAACTTTACGCCCGACGGCTTCAGCTGGCCCGTGGCGAGGACCGGCGCGCCGTGCAGTTCCCGTCCGATCTTGCGCGGGTCGACGTCGAGCCAGGCCGAGACCCGGATCCCTTCCTCGCGCAGCATGCGGTACCACGCCCGTCCCTCCAGTCCCGCCCCGGCAAGTATCACTTCCTTTTCATCCTTCAGAAAGCCGTTCACCAGGTGGTGCAGCTTGCAGAGCCTGAACGCCTCGGGTGAATAGACGGCGCTGGTGCGGGTTGCCCGTTCCGGCCGCTCCCTCCAGAAGAAGAGGGGACGGGAAAGGCGGGCGAAGCGTGTGCCGGCCGCCGCCAGGCGGAGCCAGAGGTCGTAATCCTCCGCCCACCCCATGTCGCGGTACCCGTCCACCCCCTCCACCACGGCTCTTCTGAGCATGACGCTCGGGTGCACGAAGGGGGACTCCACGAAGAGGTCGGCCAGGATCGCCTCGTGGGTCAAAAGGGCGTTCTGCCACTTTTCGTAGCCGTCCATTCCGATACCGACCGACTGCCGCGGGAAGTGCCGGAAGGAACAAGCCACGAGCCCGGTGGCGGGATTGGCGTGAAGGTATTCCGCCTGCGCGGCAAGCCTCGCCGGGTGGGCGACGTCGTCACCGTCCATGCGGGCCACCAGAGGCGCGCGGCACTGCGCCAGTCCCAGGTTGAGGGCGGGGACCAGGCCATTCCCGCCGGTCGTGATGACGCGAAGGCGGGGATCGGCCGCAGCGGCCTCGGCGAGGATGCGGGGAGTCCCGTCGGTTGATCCGTCATCCACGACCACCAGCTCCCAGTCGCTCAAAGTCTGCGCCGCGAGCGAGCGGAGCGCCGCCGCCAGGTGCCGTTCCTCGTTTCTCACCGGCATCAGGATGGATACCGCCGGACTTCTTCCCTCTTTCCTCATCGCTTCTGCTCCCGTCACGAATTACCCCTGCCAACGGGGGCTCCCGAAACGCACATTAGCAGGATGAGACGCCATCACCAAGTATTAAAACGGCCGGCTACGGATCTCCAAGGCGCCTGCACCAGAGGATTTCCCGATCGGCGCCATCCTTCCTCCGACTGCTCATCGACAAGTCAACTCCCCCCTTTGCAAAAGGGGGGGCGGGGAGGGGCGGGGGGGATTTCAGCGGAAGATTGAGCCCCGGCAGCATACGAGGGAGGCTGAAAAAACCGGGCTGTTCACCAATTCTTGCGGAGGCTGTAACAGGCCTGACACAACAAACATCTATAGTCGGAAAAAAGACGATTAAACAGGAGGAGCAATGTTAGACAAGATCAAGATCGCAATCGCAGCCCTTGCCGTGGCAGCCTTGGCAGCTACCGCGGGGACGGCATCGGCCGAGACCCTCATCAACGGCGCCGGCGCCACCTTCCCGTATCCCCTCTACTCGAAGTGGTTCAGCGAGTACGCCAAGGTGGACCACAGCGTGAAGTTCAACTATCAATCCATCGGAAGCGGCGGGGGGATCAAGCAGATCTCGGCCCAGACGGTCGATTTCGGCGCCAGCGACAAGTTCCTCTCCGACAGCGAACTGAGCGCGGCTCCCGGCAAGCTGATCCACATCCCGACGGTCATGGGAGCCGTGGTCGTGACCTACAACCTCCCCGGCGTCCCGACCGGCCTGAAGCTCAACTCCGAGGACGTCGCCAACATCTACCTGGGCAAGATCACCATGTGGAACGACGCCAGGATCGCTGACGACAACAAGGGGGTGAACCTTCCGTCCAAGCCGATCATCGTGGTGCACCGCTCCGACGGCAGCGGCACCACCAGCATCTTCACCGACTATCTGAACGGCGTGAACAAGGAGTGGGCGCAGAAGGTCGGGAAGGGGGCTTCAGTCAAGTGGCCGGCGGGTCTGGGCGGCAAGGGTAACGAGGGGGTAGCCGGTCAGGTGAAGACGACGCCTTATTCAATCGGCTATGTCGAGCTGGCCTACGCCTTCGAGAACAAGCTCCCCTACGCCTTCCTGAAGAACCAGGCCGGGGTGTTCGTGGAACCCTCCATCAAGTCCACCAGCGCCGCGGCAGCCGCGGCAGTGAAGCATATGCCGGCGGACTACCGGATTTCCCTGGTGAACCAGCCTGGAAAAGACGCCTACCCGGTTGTCGGCTTCACCTGGCTCCTGGTCTACGAGCAGCAAAAGGATGCGGTCAAGGGTGGCAAGCTGGTGGAGTTCCTGAACTGGAGCATGACCAAGGGGCAGAAGATGGCCGCGCCGATGCTCTACGCGCCGCTGCCGGAGAACGTGGTCAAGATGGTGCAAAAGACCATCAAGACCCTCAAGTAGCGCACCTCATGTCACCTGCCGTGCCTGGTCTGCAGGGGCGAACGATGATCGTTCGCCCCTGCAGCCGTTTCTCCCTTTGAACGCCTGCCGACCGCGCACGCCCCGGCTTCACCGGTCCCGCCCTGACCCTCGCGTCCGAATACGAAGAGAGCCTGCTGGGAAGTTAGATGAGGGGGGCGCTGTCGGATCTGTATTTCAGGTAGCTGTCGTAGAGTTCTCGCGCCGCGGCGCTTCCTTCCGGCGACATGTAGTCCGGGACGCTGAAGGAGTTGATTCCGCCGGAGGCGAATTCCGCTGCGGTCTGCAGTTGCAACCGCAGCCGCTGGAAGGGGGCGGGTATCGCCTTGAAGGGGGATTCGGAAACCATGGTAAAGAGTTCGACGATCACCTGGAGCTTCTTCCGGTTGGCATCCGCGGCGCTCCGGGCTGCTTTCAGGTACAGGGGGAGCAGGTCCGGGGGGAGCTTCCCCCCCCCCGCGGCATCCTGAAAAAGGATGGCGTCGATGGAGGTCTCCCGCAGCAGGTCGCGCCAGAATTCCTCGTAGCCGGCCGGGTCCATCCGGGCGTTGCAAAAGCACGACAGTGTGACGGCGGTTCCGGGGATGGTTTTCTTGAGGGAGGCTGAGAGCTGCTTGAGATGCCGATAGAGGAGGCGCTTGGATGCGGGCGGTCGCCAGGTGAAGTCGTCGATCTCCTCGGGGATGTACCACCCCTTGAACGCCGTGTAGCGCGAAGCGATGGGGGAAACGTGGCGGGCTACCGCCTCGGATTTCAAGCGCAGCCGCTCCAGGTACTGTTCCTGCCCCGTCGGCGCCTGCTTTATCATCTCCCAGTACCTCGACTCCGCCACCAGTCCCAGGTGTACCTCCATCCCCCCTTGCTGTGCCAGTTGCAGGATGGTCTCGATGGGTGGAGGCGCGGCGCCGGGCGGGCCGACGGTATAGAACGCCGTCGAGTCGAGCTGGGACCACTGGACGACGATCTGGTTCAGGCCGATGGCCTTGAAGGCGTCGAAGAGCCGCTCCCACCTGGCGCGGCTCCAGCCGTTGTGTTCGTCGACCAGCTGGATGAAGGTCCCGTTTATAAGCGGACGCTTCGCATCGCGCGCCGCCGGCAGGCCGCGGGCCGTGTCGAGGCCGTACCAGGGGAGGGCGGAGGCGAACCCCGAGGGTAGCAGGATGAACAGCGAAAACAGCACGAGTACCGCTTTCATCCTGGGGGCGGTCATCAGAAGAAGAGGGCCAAGCCGAGGATGGCGGTGTCGTAGTCACCGCTGCCTTTGCCGAAGCCCTGGTTGAAAACCCTGCCGTGCTTGTACGTCAGCGAGAAGTCGGTGGAGCTGCGGAAGTTGTGGTATCTTCCGCTGTTGAAGAAGTATTTGAGGGATACCCCGCCCCCCCCTTCGACGTAGTTCCCGCCAACCTCCGACGGAGTCTGCCACCGGCCGTCCAGGAGCAGGTGGGGAGCCAGGAGGTACTGCGATCCCAGCGTGTAGGCGCGTCCCTTT
This sequence comes from Geobacter sp., assembly GCA_003490025.1. Lineage (GTDB taxonomy): Bacteria > Desulfobacterota > Desulfuromonadia > Geobacterales > Geobacteraceae > Geomonas. The sequence goes on from DNJC01000099.1 coordinate 4,149, forward strand.
CGGACCTCGGCATAGGCTGCGGCCGTGTCGCTCGGAAGATAGCCGTCGAGTTCGGCGTAGACGAGGTAGTAATCCTGGCTCCGCTCCCAGGGTAGCGGCTCGAAGCCGCTGCCGCGGGAGTAGAGAAGCCGGAACAGCCAGTCGTTGAGTCCATCTTTCCCGATCTTGAAGAGCTTCTCCCCGCTTATCCAGAGGTTCTCCGTCTTGAGGAACTTGTAGCGCGCCCCGATGCCCGCCTGCGTGGAGCTGCTGGTGTAATCCAGGCTGTCGGGGGCGAGGTTGCCGAAGACCCTGCCGAAGACCTCGAAGATCCGGTCGTCGAGGAAGCCGATTGCCGGCGGCCGGTACCGTCCCTCCACCCCGACCTGCCCGCTCAACCCGCCCCCCAGCGTCTCCCCCGTGCTCAGGAGCTGGCTGGGGCCCCGTCCCGCGCGATACGACGCGTACAGGGAAAGTCCGAGGTTGTCGGTGAGTTTTCCGATCTCGCCCCGGATACGGTGGACATCCCTTTCCCGGAGTTCCCTCTCCGCCGGGTGCCCTTGCGGGAGGGCCTCGAGGCCGTCCAGCGCCTTTTTGAACCACCGGACCGCCTGCTCGTTTTCGCCGGTTCTGGCGAGGAGGTAGCCCAATTCCTCGCGAAGCTTCACCGGGTCCGCTTTGCGCCCCTCCACCTGTTCGAAGATCCGGATCGCTTCCGGCAGTCGCTTGTCGGCAAGGTAGGCATAGCCGAGCGAAAGCGCATATTCGTCCTGTTGCGGTTCCTTTTCATATGCCTGCCGGAATTTCTCGATCGCCTGCTTAGGCTCACCCATGGACTGGTACAGCACGCCCATGGCGTAGCTTCGCGCGGCAGCCGGCTGCAGTTTCTGCGTGGTTTCCATCAGCGCCAGCGCCTCGCCGGTCCGTCCGAACTTCTGCAGCAGGTTCGCCTTGAGGTCGTTGTATTCAGGCTGCTTCGCGATAAGCGCGCCCGCGTCGATCTTGTTCAGCTCCTCCCAGGAGCGGTCCGTATGGCCGGCAAGGTTGAGGATCCAGGCGAGCTTCATGGTGATCGTAGCGTCCGGGCCTTGCGCCAGCGACCGTTCAAAGGCTTCGGCCGCCTTGTCGTAGGCATGCTCCTCGGCGTAGAGGTACCCGAGCGTGTCGTAGATCTGCTTCAGCTGTTCCTGCTTCGTCGCGTCGGGTTCCTTCAGCGCCAGGTTCAGGAAGTGGATCGCGGCGCCCGGCCGGCCCAGCTCCTTCTGGCAGAGAGCGATCCCCACGAGCGTTGCCGCATCCTTTTTCTGCGCCAGGGCCCTCTGGAACTGTTCCAGGGCCTTTTCCCAGTTCTTGTCGCGATAATGGGCGAGCCCCGAGTAGTAGCGCCGCTGCGGGCTCTCCCCGCAAAGCGCGAGCGCCTCGGAGAAATGCCCAAGCGCCTCGTGGCCGCTTCCCTGCTGGAACAGGGCCATCGCCAGGCCGTCCTCGGCGGAGCATTTCTCCTGCCTGGTGGCGTCGGGGCGCTTGATCACTTCCTTCCAGTACGCCATCGCTTGGGCGCCTTTTCCTGTTTGCTGGTACAGGTTCGCCAGGATGAGGCGCAGCCCGGCGGAATGGTCGCCGGCCGACATCGCCTTCTCGTATTCCCGCGCAGCTTCCTGCGGGCGCCCCGACTTCTCCAGCAGCAACCCCTTTTCCCGCAGGGCGACCCGTCGCGCCGCGCCGGAGAGGGAGGGGGATGCCAGCGCCAGGTCCAGGTTCCGCAGCGCCTCGTCCGTTTCCCCCGCCTTGTTCATCAGCACGCCGAGCCTCAGGCTGATGTCGGCGTTGTTTCCGGCCCCTTCCTCCTCCGCCTTTTTCAACTCAGCGGCCGCGGCCGGGATGTTCCCCTTCTTTTCCAGGGCCGAGCTCTTCTCCAGCAGGGCCACACGCCTGAGATGGTCGGGCAGCTTCGGGTCGGCGAGCGCCCGGTCGAGGATGGGGAGCGCTTCGCCTCCCTTGCCGGTCCTGTTCAGCAGGACGGCCAGGCGGAGCTGCTCCTCTGCTCCGGGAACCGTCTGGTTGCCGAGGCTCGCCCTGAACTGCTGCAGCGCCTTGCCGTACTCTCCCCGCTTCTCGTACACGAGGGCGAGGTTGCGGTGGGCGGTGCTTTTCCCCGCGGCGGAAAGATCCCCCTGCAGGGACTTCTCCAGCAGCGGCTCGGCCGCCTTGTACTTCTCCGTCCTGACCAGCAGCTCGCCCAGCCTGAGCTGCGCCTCGACGTTCCCGGGGGACCTGGCCAGGAGCCGCCGGTAGGTTGCGATGCTCTCGGGGATTTTCCCTGCGGAATCGTAGATCTGTGCCAGCGCTGCCAGCGTTTCCGGGGCGGCCTTCTTCCCCTGCCGGGCTATCGCCCCTTTCAGCTCGCGGGTGGCGGAGGCGTAGTCGTTATTCTTCAGGTACAGGTTGGCCAGGAATTCCTGGTCCTCCGTCTTGTGGGAAACCTTCTTCAGCTGCAGCATCCACTTGATCGACTCGTCGTACTTCTTCCCCGCATAGGCCGCGTCTGCCAGACCCCGCAAGGCCGCCCGGTTGCCAGGGTCGCTCTCGACGGCCGCCAGGTACCCCTGCCGTGAGCGCTCCGCGAGGCCGAGTTTCTTTGCCGTCTCGGCCACGGCCAGCGCGGCGCCCGTCTTTTCCGCGGGCGAGCGGGACTCCTGCAGCGCGGCGCTGTATGCCGCGAGCGCCTTCTCGTAGTCCCCCCTCTTCTCGGAAACCGCCCCCGCCTTCATGTGCCACGGCTGTTTTTTCTCCAGGGCCAGGAGCCTCTGCAGGATGCTCGCCGCCGAATCGTAGTAGCGAAGCGATATGGCAAGGTCGGCTGCCGTGGAGAGGGCGAGGATCTGGTCCTCCTTGCGGATCACCTTTTCCGCCGCCGCCCGCGAGAAGGTGGAGAAGGCGGCCTCGAGGTTGTGCATCTTCTGGTAGGCGAGCCCCTTGTAGAAATAGGCGGGGATGAATCCGGGCGAGCGGCTGATGACGATGTCGGCCTGGGCCACCACCTCCGTGTCGAGCGACATCTGGTCGAGCAGCCTTAGGTACGCCATGCGGGAACGCACGTCCTCGGGGACCAGCGTCAGGTAATCCTGGAATTCCTTGCGGGCCTCCGGGTAGCGCCCCTCCTTCTGCAGCCGGAAGGCGCGGTCCAGGCGGGGGTAGGAACGGTACTTCTTGATCTCTTCCTGGAAAAAACTCTGCGGCTTCACCGCGAGCTTCTTGGCGTAGTACTCCGTATCCGCTTGATAAAGCGGCGCCGCCTCTTTGGCCGCTGCCGGCTGGATTTCCGCCGCCAGCAGGAGAAAGAGAGAAAGGATCAGCATCTGCTTGTTGACGTTGTTAGGTGCCAAGATCTTGCTCATTTTCCATCTCCCTGAGGATGGACGCCATCTGTTCCCTGGATACCACCTGCATCTCGGCCAGGACCTCGCCGAGGGTCCTGAAGCGCATCTTCTGCAGGTTCATGGCATGGCTTAGCTGCTCGTTGGAAATGTAGTTGTTTCTCACCAGGAACTCGCCCAGTTGCTCTCCCGGCGAGGCTTGGTGCTCCTCGCACGCCGTCTTCAGGTCGTTGTAGGAGATGAGGGACTCGTCGAGCAGTATGTCCCCGAGCCTCGAGTAGGTCTGCTGCTGCCGCTTCAGTGCCTCGGCGAGCTGCTCCTGGGTGACGACCCCCTTGGCGAGGAGGGTCTGTCCCAGCCTCGGCCGGGGGCGCTCCTGCTGGTCGAGCCTTTCATAGCCGCGCTGGATAGAGAAAGAGAGGCTGTTCTTGGTGGTGAGGCAGAGTTCGATCGGCATCCCCGCCACCTCCTCGAGCCTGCTCAGCTCTTCCCTGCGCGGGATGGTGGATGCCGCCACGACCAGCTTGTTGTTCCTGACCTCCACGGGGAAGACGGAATAGAGCACGGCCAGGTCCCTCGGGAGCAGGCGCAGCAGCTCGACCGGGGTCTCGTAGGGATCTACGTCGCGCGTGGAGATGCGCAGCTGCATGCCGAGGGTCTGTATCAGTTCGTTCTCGCTGACCAGCCCCTTGAGTATCAGGATGTCGCCCAGAAGCCGCCCGGTTTTCTGCTGTTCCAGGATGGCCCCCTCCAACTGTTCGAAGCTGATGATCCGCTTCTCCACCAGCATGTCGCCGATGCGCCGCCTGAAGGCGCTCAGTTCCTCGGCGCTGGGAGGGACATGCTTGGTGTGGTCCCACTTGATCCACTTCCCCGTGGAGAGGTAGTGGGCGAACATCATGATGGCGCGGTTGGTGGCGAAGAAGTTGATGAAGTTGGCCCAGACGAAGTTGAGAACGGAGAGCAGCGCCCGCTTGGCGTCGTAGAACCTGAAGACGCAGTACATCCTGACCAGCAGGCGCAGGATCAGGAAGACGGTCGTGATGACGATGATGTCCCAGAGGAGCGTCCCCTTCTCGACCAGCGGCGGGTAGTGGTAGGCATCCGGGAAGAGCCAGGTCACGGCGTAGTAGGAGGCCACGAACATGATCACGAAGTAGCCGAGCATGTTCACCTGGCTGGTCAAAAGCGCCTTGCGGTCCTTGAACAGGACGTACTTGGTCAGCAGGTCCCCCTTCCAGCCGAGGTTTTCCCATCCCTGCAGCGCGATCCCGGCGATCCACCTGGACTTCTGCCGCACCGAGGCCTTGAACTCGGCGGGGAAGACGTTCCGGATGGAAACCAGTTCCTCCTTTTCGACCTGCACGGTTTTGCCGGTCAGCGATTTCCTGGTGGCGACCCTTCTGATGGGGAGCTTCACGAAGATCGCCCTGTCCACACCGACGTTTTTCAGCCGCATCCCCATCTCGTAATCCTCGGTCAGCGAGCCGAGCTTGAATACCAGTTGTTCCTCGTTATCGCCTGCCAGGACCTCCAGTGCATGCCTGCTGAACCCGCACCCGACGCCGGCGCAGGGGATGCCGCGGCGGAAGACTTCCCGGATCACCATGTTCTTGTGGTGGTTCTCGGCGAATTCGTCCATGTAATGGGCGCGGGTCAACTGGTACCAGTGCGCCGGCTCGAAGGGGACCACCGGGAGCTGCACCATGTTCTTTCTGGGGATCAGGTAATTGAAAAGCTTGATGGCCAGCGGGTGCACGATGTCCTCGGCGTCCTCCATGACGAAGACGGGGAACTCCATGTCGTTTTGCTTCTCGAAGTCCTTGATCCCCATGTAGACCCAGTTCAGGCAGTCGGCCTTGCTGGTGGGGCCGGGGTCGCGGCAGACGATGCAGTGGACGTTGTCGTGGATCTCGCGCAGGCGCGCCACCTCCCGCTGGGTGTCGAGGTCGTTGGGGTAGGTGCCGATGAAGACGTGGAAGTTGGAATAGTTGAGGGTGTTGACCGTGTTGTCGACCATGTGGAAGATGATGTCCGACTCGTTCCAGGCCGGGATCATGATGGCGACAGGCTGCTCCGGCACGCTCATGAGCTGCTGCTCGGTTATGGGCCGGTAGCGTTTCTTGATGAAAAGGGCCCGGTAGATGCTCCGGCCGAAATAGATGACGTCGACGACGAGTTCGTCGAGGCCGCTGATCAGGAAGACGCAGGCGACCACAAAAAGCAGCCCCTTGAATGCGAGCATGAGGTAGGCGACGTAGTCGACTATAGTTAAGGTCATTGAGTTCTCTGAAGTATCCCGACGATCCGTTCAGCCGCGTGACCGTCGCCGTAAGGGTTGTGAGCCTGGCTCATGCTTAGGTAAACGGCGTCGTCGTCCAGCAGCCGGCAGGTCTCCGAGATGATCTTTTCGGTGTCGGTCCCGACCAGCTTTACCGTGCCGGCATCGAGCGCCTCGGGTCTTTCCGTGGTGTCCCGCATGACCAGGACCGGCTTCCCCAGCGACGGCGCCTCCTCCTGCACTCCGCCCGAGTCCGTGATGATCAGGTGGCTGCGGTCCATCAGCCAGACAAAGGGGAGGTAGTCCACCGGCTCTATGAGGTGGATGTTGCTGAGCGTCCCCTCTCCCAGGAGGCGCTGGACCGGCTCCCTCACATTGGGATTGAGGTGAACCGGGTAAAGGATGTCGACGTCCGGCCGGGATGCCGCAATGTCGGCCAGCGCCCGGCAGATCTGCTCGAACCCCGTCCCGAAGTTCTCCCTCCGATGGCCGGTGACGAGGATGAGCCTTCGTTCCGGTTTGAGAAACGGGAAGGTCCGCTCCATGGTGGAGGAGATGGCAGGGTCGGTCCTGACCTTTTCGGCTACGGCCAGCAGGGAATCTATTACGGTATTGCCCGTGACGTGGATCGATGCGGAGGGAACCCCCTCGGAAAGCAGGTTGTTGCGGGCCCACTCGGTCGGAGCGAAATGGATGTCGCTCAGGGCGCCGGCAACCTTTCTGTTGATTTCTTCGGGGAAGGGTGCGTATTTGTTGTGGGTTCTAAGACCGGCCTCGACGTGCCCGACCGGGATGCGGCAGTAATAGGCGGCAAGAGACGCCGCCATGGTGGTTGTGGTGTCGCCGTGGACCAGGATGATGTCCGGGCGTTCTTGTGCGAATACCCGTTTCATCCCCTGCAGGACGTTGCAGGTCACGTCGAAAAGATCCTGCCCCGGCTTCATGATGTCCAGGTCGTACTCGGGATGGATATCGAAAAGTTCCAGTACCTGGTCAAGCATCTGGCGATGCTGGGCGGTTACGCAGACTTTGCTCGTGATGGTCTCGGGATACTTCTCCAGTTCTTTGACCACCGGAGCCATTTTTATCGCTTCAGGTCTGGTTCCAAAAACTGAGATGACCTTTAACATAAAGAGCCCTTCCTGAAAACGTTAATCCTATGCTAGTTTGGCAAAATACGCCCAAACTCCAGTAGAGTCAACTGTTATGGTGGCCGGCTAAGGCAGTGCTAATCAGGTTCTGTCAGACCTTCACCGCAAAGCTGGTTGCTGTCACATGGAGTCAATTCCACCTTAAAAAGCTGGCAGGAATCTTACTCGCCGGAAGAACAAAGTAAAGCAATTATGTCAAAAACATTCACAGGTGAAATTGTACTGACGCAATGATGAGTGCGATGCATATAACTTGCTGTTATTTCAGCCTAATTTAAAACGATTGTATTGGGGCCGATTGTGAAATAACATAACTGTACCCTGCGTAAATCGTGCAAACTGTGACTGTGCCTGTCGGGTGCGATCGGGTAGATTTGCGGCTGCAAGTGATGTCTGTGCCACAGCTGTCTGTAAACAAGCGTTTACGAGACGGCGAACCCGGAGATTATCGCCTCAAAAACAGGTTGAGGTTAAGAGGTTTTCTAAACCTGAACCTTAACCTAAACCTGTTTCTCAATTGGAGGATGAGATGGCCCTGGCAACGGTTTCGGATGGGAGGCCGCTTTACGAGCGGGTAGGTGGCGAGATCGTTTCTCTGATCGAAGGGGGGACCTTCAGGGTAGGGGAGAGGCTCCCCTCGATCCGGCAGCTGAGTTCCAAGCTCAACGTCAGCATAAACACGGTGATGCAGGCATACGCCGTCCTGGAGGACCGCCGCGTCATCCAGGCCCGCCCTCAGTCCGGCTATTACGTATGTCCGCGCGCGCCTGAGATCACCGCTGAGCCGGTATCCGCGAACCAGCGCTTCCGCGCCACCGCGGTCACCTTCAGCGACCTCTGCCAGCAGGTGATCCGCAACATGATGAATCCGGAACTGCTCCCCCTGGCAAGCGCCGTCCCCAACCCGCAGCACCTGCCGGTCGACAAGCTGAGCCGGATCATGGCGGCCGAACTCAGGCGTTTCGGACCCCAGAGCATCTCCTACATGATGCCGCCGGGGAGCGAGCGCCTGCGCACCCAGATCGCCAAGCGTTCGCTCCTCTATGGCGTAAGCGTCACGCCGGACGAGGTGCTGATCACCTCGGGTTGCGTCGAGGCGGTGCACCTGGCCCTGCGCGCCACCTGCCGCGCCGGCGACACCATCGCCGTCGAATCCCCCTTCTATTTCAACTTCCTGCAGCTGATCGCCGAGATGGGGCTCAAGGCCCTGGAGATCCCCTCCACCCCGAAAGAGGGGATCAGCATCGAGGCGCTCAGCTACGCCATCGAGAACAACAAGATCAGCGCCTGCCTGGTGATCCCCAATTTCAGCAATCCGCTGGGGAACCTGATGCCGGAAGAGCGCAAGCGCGAACTGGTGCAGCTGTTGGCGAGCCGCGAGATCCCCCTCATCGAGGACGACATCTACGGCGACCTCACCTTCGGGCAGCAGCGCCCGTTCGCCGCCAAGTCCCATGACCGCAAGGGGCTCGTAATCTACTGTTCCTCCTTTTCCAAGACCCTCGCCCCGGGCTACCGGGTCGGCTGGGCGATCGGCGGACGTTTTCAGGACGAGATGGAGCGGCTGAAGATGATGACCAACCTTGCGGCCGCGTCGCCGACGCAGCTCGCCCTGGCCGAGTTCCTGGCCACCGGGGGGTACGACCACCACCTTCGGGCCATCAGGCGCATCTACGCCAAGAACCTGTCGCAGCTGTCGGAAGCGGTGGCACGGTATTTCCCGGAGGGAACCCGCATGAGCCGCCCCGGCGGGGGCTTCATGCTGTGGGTCGAGATGCCGGAGGGGACCGATTCGGTGAAACTGTTCCACCGGGCCCTTGAGCACCGCATAGGGATAACGCCGGGCTCTATTTTCTCCCTTTCCGGGAAATATAGGAACTACATACGACTGTCATCGGCGTTCTGGGACGAGAGGTCCGAGCGGGGGGTAGAGACTTTGGGAAGGCTGGCGAGGGACGCGAAATAGTACCTTGTCATGCAGGCTCAGCATGATCCGGTTTCGCTCTCCTGCCTCAGACTAATATAGAAGGTGGGCCATCTCCTCCGGTAAGGCTACGAGCCGGGAAGATAGATGAGTGAACAGCAGCGACACTTGCCATAGCGTGCCGGCAGGTAGAGCATGTTGATTGTGAGACAGCTTTTGCAGCCCCAGAAAGTGAAGCCTTCTAGCTCGCGCCCGGCATCCTGGGTAAAAAGCCAGTTGTAATAAGCATCCCAGTCGAATTCCGGCTCTTGGTTCGCCTTTTCAATCAGTTGCTCCAGAAGCATGGTCTACCGCTCCTTCCTCATATTCAATGGCATCACAATAAAATACTACCGTTCAGCGCAATTGCAACAGTTAATGCCTGTTTCGGCCGTCCGTTTTCCCGCGCTCGCGGTGCCTCTGTCCCCTGTCGACCCGGTTACGTCTGCGCCGGCTGCCCCATTTCTGGGTGGACTTCCCAATTTGATCGGCGTTAAAATGAAGCATCAGTAAGAATGTCTCAAAGGAGGCACTATATGAAAAGACCGGTGACAGACCTGATGATGCTGGTCGGTGGCGGGGTAGTAGGTGCTGGTTTGGGGCTCCTGTTCGCTCCGTATTCCGGCGCGAAAAGCCGCAAGAAAATGGCCCGGTTCAGCAGGACCGTGACTGACAAGAGCGACAAGGTGATGCGTGATCTCTCTGGCAGGATGTCCGACCTGACGGAAACGGTGGGCGCCATGAGCGGTAAGGCCACCAGATTCATGCATATTCGGCACTAGCGGCAGATAGGGGGCACGGCCCACCCGCGATGCATAGATGAAAGAAGATGGCCCGCGCCAAAAACGCGGGCCTTTTCATGTCACCCGAACTTTATCAATACGGCCCCTGCAAGTATCACCGATGCTGACAGCAGTCTCACCTTGCCGAAGGATTCCCGCAGGAAGAAGATCCCTATCAAAACTCCCACCATGATGCTGACCTGTCGTACCGGAACGGCATATCCGACCCGTGCCATGTTGAGACCGTAGCGGAAGGTGAGAAAAGAGGCCATCACCACGGGGCCGCTGCACAGTATGCGGCGGTGATTGGCGCGCAATTCCTCGGCAATGGCCAATCGATACTTGGCGCGGCATAGATTCACGGTCATCAGCGTCAACATGGTGAGGACCAGGAAATAGGTGAAGTAAAGCGGTGGGTAATGCCTGACCCCGGTTTTTTCCGCGATGGACCCGATAGAGTAGATAAAGCCTGCCAAGAGGGCGGCGCGTACGGGGGGGCTTCTCAGGTCACGGAAGGGGCGTGCGAGTTCCAATATGGATAGACGCTGCATCTGCAGTGAGAAGGTGCCGAGGATGACGAGCAGTATGCCGCATATCCCGACCAGTGAAAGGCGCTCCCCGAGCAGGGTCATCCCCCATATCGGGACGTAGATCATCGATGTCTGCGAAAGCGGATAGACGATGGAGAGATCGCCCTCGTGATAGGCGCGCCCGTTCAACAGGTGATAGAGCACGAAGCTGACTGCACCTATCATGATCATGAGAATGGTTTCTCTGCCTGGCCAGCTGAACGGTTCGTCGACCAGAGGCAGGATCGCTGTGAACAGCAAGCCGGCGACCACGAACATCCACCAGATGAACACGGTCTTCTGGCGGCTGCCCTTCACCAGCATGTTCCAGATGGCGTGCATCACGGCGGAAAAGACGATCAGGGTGAAGGCAAGGTTTGACATGCGGGGGAGTATAGCCGAGGTGCGATGCTAAGTGGAAGCCCTGTTTCGGAATTACGCCGATTAGATATTTCTACTCATTAAATCGTTGACGGCCGGGTATCGCTTTGTTATAAAGCTGGACTCCGCAGCACGAACGTTCTTTGCAACCGAATATGTACCGGCAGAAAAGATTGGGACAGGAGTACCTTGCGGTGCTGCTCTCTCGGTCCGGGGCGATCCGCTGGATCGGCCCTCTGCAAAAGCCACCGAAAATAATTCTGAAAAGAATGATTGACAGGCGGCTCCGGTTCAGGTAGATTGCCGAGTCTGTCGCAGCGAGCGGCTTGGTCTTTGAAAACTAAATAGTAGACGAAACAGCCTTGTGGGTTTTGTAACAAAAATGTCAGTTGTTTCAAACTAGAATCG
>DNJC01000138.1 GCA_003490025.1 Geobacter sp.
AATCGAATTTGCGAGCCCATCATCAGTCTTGGTAGCACCGCCTCCACCGCCGCAACCGACCAGAGTCAGTGTAAGCAGTAGGATGATGAACCAACCTTTGGCGCGGGATAGCACTTGCCGCTTCATTTCTGCCCTCCAGGCACGCAAAACATATCAACCATGCATCGAGCATCAATGCAACGTAGCTTTGAAATATACGATATCGTGCATAAGATGTAAATTAAAAAATTGTAGCAATACCCGCTCCCCATTTGGCCAAAAACCCGGGAGGCCAGCCCCCATTCCGCTTTCACTCCAGTCGCGCCCGCGTCGGGCTATTTCCTCCAGGTCTAACAACTTACACTTACCACTGTCCTCCAGTCCCCATTTTCAAAGTTCGTTATGAAAAGCGACTTACTAGGGAGCGATGACGCCCAAGCTGTAGGGCTGTTGTGTTTTTTTATATGGAAATTTTATATCTTCTTTGTATTTTGATTTACCATTGCACATCACTTCGATTGTATATGTCTCTGTACAGAAGGATAAATAGTATGTTTTCTCAAATTTACCATTGATCGTTTCGGGATTATAGAGATCCTTATTGTCAAGTAATAAATGTAAGGAACAGTCTTGGTCAGATGGGGCGTAGCCAGTTACTGTAAATATGGCATCATCAGCCATAGGAAACCATCGACAACAACTAGTAAACGAGGTAAGAGAAATAAGCATAATAACAAGAATGATAGATCTTGAGTACTTCATGGACAATTCCTTTCGGATAACGTCGCAAGGCGCCAGCGGCAGAGCGTCAGGGAGGGGCGTCATGGGTCATCACCTATTTTAGGAGGTGCAGAGCTTCGAGTTCACCAAATATTCTGGATGCAACCTGCGAACATGCCTCGACTTGGAACAGGTCGCTCTCAAAGTTTCTCGAAAAGATATCTGAAATAACCTGTGCAAGTTCAGCCGGTGATTCAGTTTTCTTGACCTTTGCTGCGATTTGTATAGCTTCCTCAGTAAATTCATCATCTGGTGCTCCGCTTTGGATCAAATCATAAGGATCCCACTCATTCAGAGCCGTCTTGATGATCCGCACTATTTCTCGATAGTCCTGCTCGGGTGCCATTTGACCGATTTTTTCTTTTCTTCTTTCCTTGATCAACCCATTATCAGGCTCCTCTAACTCTGCGATGAGCTGAGTGGCAATTGTCTCGGTAAGTTCTTCTGTAATGGCAGGGTTGGCCAGAAGGTGAACGACATCGGCTATCTCCTCGTAACCAATGTCTTCCCGGCACTCTATGACGTTTGCCCAGTCCTCAACTTCTTTGCTTGAAATCTCTCCTCGAAGATATCGCTTCAAAACAGCCGTAACATGCTGCCGCTCTAGCAGGACAAGCTCTTCATCAGAGTCCCAGGGAAAATCCGCCAGAATGTCCCGAAGTTCTTTCGGAGACATTCGATATCTGAGTAAGTCTTCAAGTTGCTTTTTGCGGTCCATCATATTTTCCCTTGCCCAACGCCGAGAGCGCAGCGGCGTGACCGCTGCCGCGCTTGGTTGGGGACCTTTTGCCAATTTATCAATGCCTGGCACCATCGCCCCCGCGTTTCTGACCCCGCGTTTCCCAATGTCCGAAAGGCTAGCCACCCCGCGTTTCCGCGACTTCCTCTTCGTGAGCTTCTTGGTAAGCGGCGCGATGCCGGGCATTGTGAATTAGATCGGTTCGTTCTTATAGGTTGCAAGAGAAACACATTCACGCAGGGACTTCCCGAAGTTCCACGCTCGCCCCATAGGCCGGCCTATCTTAGCCAGTTTTGACCTTCTTTCTTTCCTTCCCCGTCAACCCCTTGTAATTTTCACTTGTCACCACTGCTTTGCCAGAACGTCTCTCAATATCTTTGCGCGTGCTGCCAGCCACGGCTCCGCCCTCCTGGGCATCTTTTTTCAGTGGCTCGAACCCCTTTGAATCACGGTCGAGGTGAAGCTTGGTAGTCGTTGCCTCGGCCAGCATGGTCAGAATCAACTCGATGTCGGTCATGTGGTCACGCAGGTTTTCCCGCTCTAATCCCTTGACCTGCTTGTAATCCTCCACCTTCAGGTCAAATGCTCCCTCCATGAGTTCGTTGGTCAGAATCGCATACTCGAGGCTTGTCCTTGCACCTCGATTCTGCCATTCGTCTGTCAGGTCTTGCCGGACGGCAATTCCCCGCATTCGCTTGTCGATCCAATCCTTAGGGTAGCCCTTCTTCTCATAGAGGGACTTCATCCGCTCCATGGAAAGTTCTGGGTTTTCGATCTCGTCGATTCGTTCCTTACCCACCTTGGCAAGCCAGCGCTTCAGAGGCTCTACCTTGGAAGAGGGGATGGACTGGATGATGCGGAACATTGTCTCGGTGTTGGCGCAGTCGGTAAGACGCATCTTGCCGTCTGGAGCGAGCATTTTCAACTGTCCGATTTTGTCGGACACTTCCACATAACCTTCCGAAACAAGCTTTTTCTTGAGGTCGCTCCAGTACTTGCGTGGCCTGTCACTTCCGGTCAATACTTCGATAACGTCGATTACGGAGAACCACCATTCGCCTTCGTGCAGTATTTTGCGGATGTGCTTACCTTCAAAAACAGCCATCCGTACAAGTCCGCTTTTTGTCATGACATATGCTCCCTGCTTGGATTACGAAAGAGGTCTTTTGCTGACACGGACCGCACCAAAGCTGCTCAATTGCGCTTGCCACCAGCGACCAACGTGTATGAGGCGCAGCGGCGCGGGTTCTCCCGCGAGACAATAGCAGTTCCTTTACCCTGAAGAAGCAGCAGTGCTTTCACACCATCCTGCGCCAGTTGTATCAAGTCCTCTCTCGTCATTTCCTTTGTAGTCGAAGGCTCGAGAATAACTTCGGCTGATGGGGTCAGGCCAGACATACGGACATTCGAAGCGATAAGTTGGTCTTGATACCCAGTTGTCTGTATTCAGGCTTATGTCGACAACGCTGCCTTGCTCATCATCAGCTATAAGTAAGATTTTATTAAACAAGCGGCACTATATTATTTCTTCCGAGCCAAGTCAAACTGGAACGACTGCTATCCGGGCCTGGCTTACCTTCCTGTCTCGACTCTGCCCAAGAATTCGCTCTCCAGCGGTCCCTCCCCTTGAAGGGGAGGGGGAGTTTGTGATAGCTGGGCTCATCGTTCCCACGCTGGAACGTAGGAACAATAAGACGCCTCCCGCCGGCAGAGCACAAAAAAAAAGGGGGAGCGTCAGCTCCCCCTTTTGTGTTTCACTGCTTCGGATCTCTACGCCATGACGAAGAGGAGTTCTTCCTTCTCTACCTTCCCCGCCTCCTTGCAGCGGACCTCGGCGACGGTGCCGTCTTCCTTCGCCTTGATGTTGGTCTCCATCTTCATCGCCTCGGTGACGGCGAGGATGTCCCCGGCCTTGACCGCGTCGCCGGCCTTCACGTTCAGCTTGAGGACCTTCCCCGGCATCGGCGCGCCGACATGCTTGGGGTTCGACTTGTCGGCCTTCTCGCGGCTCGCTTCGTCGCTTTGCACCGACTGGTCGCGCACGATGACGCTCCTCGCGTTGCCATTCAACTCGAAGTAGATCTTCTTGGTCCCGTCGGGCTGGGTCTTGCCGATGGCGTTCAGCTTGATGATCAGCACCTTCCCCGGCTGGATCTCGATGGAGGTCTCCTGCCCCGGCTCAAGGCCGTAGAAGAAGATCGGGGTCGGGATGACCGAGACGTCGGAGTATTCCTGGCGGTGGGCGTCGAACTCGGTGTAGACGCTCGGGTAGAGGATGTAGGAAAGCAGCTCCTCGTCGTTCACCGGGTGCCCCACCTTGGCCTCGACCGCGGCGCGCTCCTTCACGAAGTCGGTCGGCTCGAGGAGTTCGCCCGGACGGCAGGTGATCGGCTCCTGCCCCTTGAGGATGATCTTCTGCAGCTCCTCGGGGAACCCCTGGTACGGCTGGCCTATCATCCCCTTGAAGAAGCCGACTACCGACTCGGGGAAGGCGAGGTCCTCACCCTTGAAGACGTCCTCGGGCTCCAGGTTGTTCTTCACCAGGAACATCGCCATGTCGCCAACGACCTTGGACGACGGGGTGACTTTCACCACGTCGCCGAAGAGGACGTTCACCTTGTGGTACATCTCCTTGCACTCTTCCCAGCGCTCGATCAGGCCCAGGCCCGCCACCTGCGGCTTGTAGTTGGAGTACTGCCCGCCCGGGATCTCGTGGTGGTACACCTCGGCGGTGCCGCTTTTGAGCCCGCTCTCGAACGGTGTGTAGTAGTCGCGCACCGTCTCCCAGTAGTTGGCGAGCTGCTGCAGGCCGCGCTCGTTGACCTGCGGGTCGCGCTCGGTCCCCTTGAGGGTCGCCACCAGGGCGTTCAGGTTCGGCTGCGAGGTGAGCCCGGAGATGGAGGAGAGCGCCGCGTCGACGATGTCGACCCCGGCCTGCGCCGCCATGAGGAGCAGCGCCCCGCCGTTGCCGGAGGTGTCGTGGGTGTGCAGGTGCACCGGGATGCCGATCTCGTCCTTGAGCGCCTTGACCAGCTGGTAGCCGGCGTAAGGCTTCAGGAGCCCCGCCATGTCCTTGATCGCCAGGATGTGCGCGCCCATCTTCTCCAGTTCCTTCGCCATGGAGACGTAGTAGGAGAGCGGGTACTTGGTGCGGGTCGGATCGGAGATGTCGCCGGTGTAGCAGATGGCGGCCTCGCAGATCTTGCCCGACTTCTGCACCGCCTCCATCGCCACCTGCATGCCGCGGGTCCAGTTGAGGGAGTCGAAGACGCGGAAGACGTCGACGCCGCTCTCGGCCGCCTGCGCCACGAAGCGCTGCACCACGTTGTCCGGGTAGTTGGTGTAGCCGACCGCGTTGGAGCCGCGCAGAAGCATCTGGAACAGGAGGTTCGGGATCGCCTCGGAAAGCTCGTGCAGCCTCTGCCACGGGTCTTCCTTCAGGAAGCGCATGGTGACGTCGAAGGTGGCGCCCCCCCAGAGCTCAAGGGAGAAGAGGTCGCTGGCCAGGTGCGAGGTCGGCTCGGCGACCTTCAGGAGGTCGTGGGTCCTGACGCGGGTGGCCAAAAGCGACTGGTGCGCGTCGCGCATGGTGGTGTCGGTGATGAGCAGGCGCTTTTGCTCCAGCACCCACTTGGAGAGCCCCTCCGCCCCCTGCTCGCGCAGGATGTCGCGGGTACCCTTGGGCTTCTCGGCGAAGGGGTCGATCTGCGGCACGGTCGCCTCGATGAGGCTCGCGGAACGAAGCGGCTTGGCGACGCCGGGGGAGCCGTTCACGATGACCTCGCCCAGGAACTGCAGCACCTTGTTGGCGCGGTCCTTCTTCTCGGGGATGACGAGGAGTTCCGGGTGCTGGTCGATGAAGGAGGTGTTGCACTCCCCGGCCAGGAAGACCGGGTGGGTGATCACGTTCTCCAGGAAGCCGATGTTGGTCTTCACGCCGCGCACCCTGAACTCCTGGAGCGAGCGGTCCATGATGTGCGCCGCCTCGCTGAAGGTGAGCCCCCAGGAGCTGACCTTGACCAGCAGCGAGTCGTAGTGCGGGGTGATCATCGCGCCGGTGAAGGCGTTGCCCGCGTCGAGGCGGACGCCGCAGCCTGCCGAGGAACGGTAGGTGGTCAGGGTCCCGAAGTCCGGGGCGAAGTTGTTGGTCGGGTCCTCGGTGGTGATGCGGCACTGGATGGCGTAGCCGCGCATCTCGATCGACCCCTGGTTCGGGATGTTGATCTCGGGGTCGGAGAGCCTCTTACCCTCGGCGATCAGGATCTGCGCCTGCACCAGGTTGCGGCCGGTGATCATCTCGGTGACCGTGTGCTCGACCTGGATGCGCGGGTTCATCTCGATGAAGTAGTAGCGCCCCTCCTCGTCGAGCAGGAACTCGACGGTCCCCGCGTTCCTGTAGCCGACCTGGTTGGCGATCTTCAGCGCGTCGGTGCAAAGGGCGAGGCGGGTGGCCCCCGGAAGGGCGATGGAGGGGGCGAACTCGACCACCTTCTGGTGGCGGCGCTGGATGGAGCAGTCGCGCTCGTAGAAATGCACCAGGTTGCCGTAGGCGTCGCCCAGCACCTGCACCTCGATGTGCTTCGGGTTCTTCAGGTAGCGCTCCAGGAACACGGAGGCGTCGCCGAAGGCGGCCTTCGCCTCGGAAGAGGCGGACTGGAGCCCCTCCAGGAGTTCCTTCTTGTCGGTGGCGACGCGCATGCCGCGCCCGCCGCCCCCCGCGGCTGCCTTGATGATGATCGGGTAGCCGTGGTTCTTGGCGAAGATGAGGGCCTCCTCCTCGTGCAGGATAGGCTCCTCGGTGCCGGGGACGGTGGCGACCCCTGCCGCCTTGGCGACCTTCCTGGCCGCCACCTTGTCGCCCATGGCGCGCTGCATCTCGGCGGTCGGTCCGATGAAGGCGATGCCGTTCAGCTCGCACTTCTCGGCGAACTCGGCGTTTTCGGCAAGGAAGCCGTACCCCGGGTGGATGGCGTCGACCTCGCGCTTCTTGGCGAGGGCTATGATCTCGTCTATGCCGAGGTAGGCGTCGATCGGCGCCTTTCCCTTGCCGACCTGGTACGCCTCGTCCGCCTTGTAGCGGTGCAGCGAAAGCTTGTCCTCTTCCGAGTAGATGGCGACCGTGCTGATCCCGAGCTCGGTGCAGGCGCGGAAGATCCTTATCGCGATCTCCCCGCGGTTTGCTGCCATCACTTTCCTGAATTTCCTTGCTTCCATCGCTTCTCCTTTTGGGTGATTTTTTTACCGATAGTGAAAATTGAGGGTGAAAATTTTTATCAAAATAAAACAGACCAGACGTTTTGGTAAAACCAATTTTCTTTTTAAATTTTAAATGTTTAAAGAGATTCAAAAGCCGGCATATAAAAGCATTTTCGAGCCACTTTGTCAACATGGAATGGCGTTATAAAAATGTACCACACAGCGGCCCGCTTCCCTTCCCCCCGCACCCCTCTTTTCCCTTGCCTTTCCGGTACCGAGTATTTATCTTCACGCGATGATCATGCAAGGTACGGCGGTAAACGCGGCGGCGATCGTTGCCGGAAGTTTCCTGGGGCTGAAGGCCGGGCATCTCATCTCCAGCCGGGTGCGGGGCACCGTGATGGCGGGGCTGGGGCTGGCGGTGCTACTGATCGGGGTGCAGCTGGCCCTGAAGAGCCGGGAACCGATGATCGTCATCGGGTCGCTCATCGGCGGCGGAGTCGTCGGGGAGCTGCTCCGGATCGAGGCGCGGCTGGAGCAGCTCGGGGAGTGGATCGGTTCCCGCTTCAAGGGGAGCGGGCAGGTGGCGGAGGGGTTCGTGACGGCGAGCCTCCTTTACTGCGTCGGCGCCATGGCCATCATGGGGGCGCTGCAGGACGGCCTGGGATCCCCTCCCGACATACTGTACGCCAAGGCCGCCCTGGACGGCATCGCCTCGGTGGCCCTCGCCTCCACCCTGGGGGTCGGGGTCCTCTTCTCCGCCCTGCCGCTCCTTGCCTACCAGGGTTCCATAACCCTCGGGGCCTCCTTCGCGCAGCAGATCCTGACGCCGTCGGTGGTGCAGGAGATGAACGCGGTGGGAGGCCTGCTGATCGTGGCGATCGCCCTCGACCTCCTGGGAATGAAGAGGCTGCCGGTGGGGAACCTGCTGCCCGCCGTGTTCCTGGCGCCGCCGCTGGTCATGCTCTTCGCCTCCGCCTGAGCCGCCCGCCGGGCCAAAGCCTTGACAATCCCGCTTGATATTTAATAACATGCGCTCTTCGCCCCAATGAAAACGGGAAGCGGCATTCAAGCCGCCATCCATTTTTATATACATCGGCGTTGCCGCCGGCGATCTACAGGAGAAAAGATCTTGGCCTGGAAAGCAATTGGCATATTCGATTCGGGAGTGGGGGGGCTGACCGTCCTCAAGGAGGTGGTGCGTGTGCTCCCCCAGGAGGATACCATCTATCTCGGCGATACCGCCCGGGTCCCCTACGGCACCAAGTCCCCGGAAACTGTGGTGCGCTACTCGCGCCAGATCGCGCGCTACCTTTTGGGCCGCGACATAAAGCTCCTGGTGGTCGCCTGCAATACCGCGTCCGCCGTGGCCCTCTCCGCGCTGCAGCAGGAGTTCGACATCCCGATCGTGGGGGTGATAGAGCCGGGAGCGCGGGCCGCCGTCGAGGCGACCAGCAGCGGCAAGGTCGGGGTGATCGGCACCGCCGGGACCATCGCCTCTTCCGCCTACACCAAGGCGATCAAGAGGATCAACCCGGAGATCGAGGTGGTCTCCCGCGCCTGTCCGCTCTTCGTCCCACTGGCCGAGGAGGGGTGGGTGGACAACGAGGTGACGAGGCTCACGGCGCGGATCTACCTGGAGGAGCTGAAGCTGCAGGGGGTCGACACGTTGGTGCTCGGCTGCACCCACTATCCCATACTGAAGCAGGTGATCGCGGAGGCGATGGGGGACGGGGTGACGCTGGTCGATTCGGCGGAGCAGACGGCGCTCACCGTGGCGCGCATACTGGGGGAGCAGGAACTGCTCCGCCCCAGCGTGGAGAAAGGGAACCACCACTACTTTGTTACGGACATTCCCGCCGGTTTCATCAGGGTCGGCAACCGCTTTCTGGGCGGCGAGCTGGGAGACGTCTACCAGGTGAACCTGGAGCAGGAACTGCAGGATGGGGGGGACGGTGAAGAAACGTACTAGCAACGCCAAGGGGATCCTGCTGATCGCCTTCCTGGTGTTCGCAGTCATAGTCGGCCTGCTGGTCTTCAGGAAGTACGAGACGGCGACGCGCGTGGCGCAGCCGCCGCAAAAGAGCGAGCAGGCTCCCGGCACCGTCGTGGTGTCGCTCTTCTTCGCCTCGCAGGAGGGTGAAGGGCTGGTGCGCGAGGGGCGCGAGCTGGAGGTGGGCGAGCAGGTCGAGGAGACGATAGAGAGCGTCGTGACCGAGCTGGTGGGTGGTCCGCTGGGGACCCTTGCCCCGACGCTGCCGTCCAACACGCGGGTGCTCGGCGTGCAGTTGAAGGGGGACGTGGCGCAGGTCGATTTCGGGCCCGAGCTGGTGGAGGGTCTTCCTTCCGGGAGTTCCGCCGAGATGGCCGCCGTCTATTCGGTGGTGGACACCGTGGTGGCGAACTTCCCGCAGGTGAAGGCGGTGCAGTTCCTGGTGGAGGGTGCGCCGATCGCACAGTTGAAGGGGCATCTCGACCTGAGCCAGCCGATAGTAGCGGATTTCGGGCTGGAGAAGCAAAACAAATGATCGGTCGGATCCGTCCGATCGGACCGATCCGTCGGATCAAAAACAATAGGGGTGAACCGAAATGAAAATGCCTTTTATGCAGGCGGTGAGCGAGCGGGTGCTGGTCCTTGACGGCGCCATGGGTACCATGCTGCAGGAGCGCGGCCTGAAGGCGGGGCAGTCGCCCG
This sequence comes from Geobacter sp., assembly GCA_003490025.1. Lineage (GTDB taxonomy): Bacteria > Desulfobacterota > Desulfuromonadia > Geobacterales > Geobacteraceae > Geomonas. The sequence continues at coordinate 9,390 of DNJC01000138.1, forward strand.
AGGAGATGAACCTCACCGCGCCCGAGGTGGTGGCCGGCGTGCACCGGGCCTACCTGGAGGCGGGCGCGGACATCATCGTCACCAACACCTTCGGGGGGACCCGCGCCAAGCTTGAGCACTACGATCTTTCGGACCAGGTGGCGCGCATCAACGCCGAGGCGGTCCGCATCGCCCGCGAGGTGGCGGGGGACAAGGCGTACGTGGCCGGCTCCATCGGCCCCACCGGCCGCTTCGTGGAACCGGTCGGCGACATGAGCTTCGACGAGGCGGCTGACCTCTTCCGGGAACAGGCGCAGGCGCTCATCGACGCCGGGTGCGACGTCATCTCCCTGGAAACCTTCCTCGACATAAAGGAGATCCGCGCCGCGGTCATCGCCATCCGCGAGATCTCCGCCGAGATTCCCGTCATCGCCATGCTCACCTTCGAGGAGAAGGGAAGAAGCGTGCTCGGCTCCCCCCCCGAGGCTGCCGCCATCACGCTCGAGGCGGTCGGCGCCTCCATCATCGGCTCCAACTGCGGCCTCGGCGTGGACGGTATCCACGACATCCTCTGCGCCATGAGGAAGGTGACCACCCTCCCGCTCATCTCCCAGGCCAACGCCGGTCTCCCTATCCTGAAGGACGGCGTCACGGTCTTCCCGGGGACTCCGGACGAGATGACCGCCTACCACGACCGGCTCCTGGCCCTCGGCGTCCGGATCATCGGCGGCTGCTGCGGCACCACCCCCGCCCACATCAGCGCCATCAAGAAGGCGCTCTCAGGGAAGCAGATCCCCTTCACCCAGAGGGAGCAGGACGGCGCCACCTGGCTCTCCAGCCGCGGCGCCTTTGCCGCCATCGGGGGGAATCATCCGGTCGCGGTGATCGGCGAGCGGATCAACCCGACCGGGAAGAAGCTCTACTCGCAGGAGCTGAGGGAAGGGAAGGTGAGCTACATCCGCCGCGAGGCGCTGGAGCAGACGGAACTGGGCGCCACCCTTCTCGACGTGAACGTCGGCGCTCCGGGGATCGACGAGCCCGCCGCCATGGAGCGCGCCGTCTTCTGCATCACCGGCGCCGTCCAGACGCCGCTGGTCCTCGACTCATCCTCTGCGCTCGCCCTTGAGGCCGGGTTGAAGGCGGCCGACGGGAAGGTGCTGATCAACTCGGTGAACGGCGAGGAGAAGAGCCTGGAGAGCGTCCTGCCGCTGGCGAAGAAGTACGGCGCCGCGCTGGTCTGCCTCACCCTGGACGAGGCGGGGATTCCCGCCACCGCCGAGGGGCGCGTCGCCACCGCGGCCAAGATAGCCGACCGCGCCCAGTTGAAGGGGATCAGGCGGAGCGACCTGGTGGTCGACTGCCTGACCCTCACGGTGAGCGCCGAGCCCAAGGGGGCGCTGGTCGCCCTGGAGGCGGTGCGCGAGGTGCGGGCGCGGCTCGGCCTGAACACGGTCTTAGGCGTCAGCAACATCTCCTTCGGCCTTCCCTGCCGTCCGCTCATCTCCTCCACGTTCTTCTCCATGGCGATGTACTCCGGCCTCACCGCCGCCATCGTCAACCCTAAGGAGGCGCCGATGATGGCCGCCTGGAGAAGCGCCATGGTGCTCTTGGGCCAGGACGTCAACGCCGCCGGCTACATCGAGGCGTACAAGGACCAGGCGGTCACGTCCGTCCAGGCGGCTGCCGGCCAGAAGAGCGGCAGCGCGTCCAGCGCCGCGGCCCTTCCCGAAGGGGTGCGCGGCAAGCTTGCCGCCGCCGTCATTCGCGGCGAGGTCGAGGGGATCGTCCCCCTGGTGGAAGAGGCGCTCGCCGAGGGTCTCACCCCGATGGAGATCAGCTCCGAGGCCCTCCTGAAGGGGCTGGAGGAGGTGGGGAGGCGCTTCGAGAGCGGCGCGTTCTTCCTGCCCCAGGTCATGGTCTCGGCCGACGCCATGAAGACCGCCTTCGCCAGGCTGAAGCAGGAACTCTCCGGCGGCGGGCTGACGAGCCTCGGCAAGATCCTGGTGGCGACCGTCGAGGGGGACATCCACGACATCGGGAAGAACATCCTGGTGACGCTCCTGGAGAACAACGGCTTCGAGGTGATCGATCTCGGCAAGAACGTCTCCGCCTCCCGCATCCTGGAAGAGGCGCGCGCGCAGCAGGTGGACGCGGTAGGGCTCTCTGCGCTGATGACCACCACCATGGCGCAGATGGACAAGGTGCTCAAGCTCCTCCGGGCCGAGGGGGTGAAGAGTTTCACCATGGTGGGGGGCGCCGTCGTCACCCAGGAGTACGCCGACGAGATAGGGGCGGACCTCTACGCCAAGGACGCCATGGAGGCGGTGGCCCGGATCAAGAAACTGCTGGCAAAATAAACGCTTTCCTGCCGGACGTGCAGATCTTTGGCCCTGAATATCGCTTGCAACGCCGAGCCCGCTGTGCTAATTTGCGTGCGGTACGCCATTTGGCGTAGAGGTAACCAAGATGGTCGTAGGTTTCAATCACAACATCGGGTACAAAGGGGAGCTGTTCCACGTACAGACGGAGGACAGCGGCCGCGCCAATCCCCATATAATAACGCTCCTTTACCGGGGCGGGACCATTCTCGCCTCAGCCAAGACCAGCTACGCCGACATCATCAAGGTCGACCAGCTCGAGGCGGTGGTCGAATCGATCATGAAGGAGCAGCACAAGGAGATGATGCGGCGGCTCAAGGGGGGGGAATTCGACGCCCGGATCTTCCCCGGCCAGGCCGCGGCAGCCGTGCAAGCCTCAGCCCCGGCGCAGGCTTCGGCCCCGGCGCAGGCTTCGGCCCCGGCGCAGGACGCGCCGAAACCGCAGGAGGCGCAGGACGCGCCGAAAGCGCAAGCCGCACCCAGATTACCGGAAACGCCCGGGGGACCGGAAATCCCACCGGCGCAAAATACTCCCCCCGTATCCCCAGCCGCTCGCAGCCTGGACGAGGTGATCCTCGATTACCTCATCACCGGCGAGGACAAATAAAGCCAGCCTGAAAGGAACCTTTGTGAAAGAAAAGATTGCAGATCTGGAGGAAAAGGCGAGGCGCCTGCGCGTCTCCATCGTGAAGACGCTGCACAAGTCGCAGTCCGGCCATACCGGCGGTTCGCTCTCCGCCATCGACATGGTGTGCGCGCTGTACTTCCACAAGATGCGCCACAACCCCGAGGAACCCTCCTGGGACGGCAGGGACCGCTTCGTGCTCAGCAAGGGGCACGCGGCTCCGGCGCTCTACGTGACGCTGGCCGAATGCGGCTACTTCCCCGCTGAGGACCTGATGATGCTCCGCCGCCTGGGGAGCCATCTGCAGGGGCACCCGGACAGCAAGGGGACCCCGGGGGTCGACGTCTGCACCGGTTCGCTGGGGCAGGGGCTTTCCATGGCCAACGGCATGGCGCTCGGCCTGAAGCTGGACGGCAAGGAGAACCGGGTCTATGCGGTCCTGGGCGACGGCGAACTCCAGGAGGGGCAGATCTGGGAGGCGGCCATGGCCGCGGCCCACTACAAGAGCGACAACCTCTGCGCCCTGATCGACTCCAACGGCCTGCAGATCGACGGCGAGGTCTCCAAGGTGATGAACGTGGCCTCCATCTCCGACAAGTTCAAGGCGTTCGGCTGGCACGTGATCGAGATCGACGGGCACGACATGGGGCAGATCGTCAAGGCGCTGGACGAGGCCGAGACGCTGAAGGGCGCGCCCACCGCCATCGTCGCCAAGACGGTCAAGGGGAAGGGGGTCCACCTGTTCGAGAACAAGGCGTCCTACCACGGCGTCACCCCCAACGACGAGGAGCTTCCGGAGGCGCTCAGGTGCCTTGGCTGCTGTGATTAAACTTCATGGGCCCCGACGCCCTCTGCCGGTTCCCCTCCCCCCGGAGGGGGGAGGCCGGGAGGGGGGGAAGCCGGCGGCCGGGACAGGAAACAGCCCCCTCCCTGACCCTCCCCCTCCGGGGGAGGGGACGTGGGGCGGCGGACACATACAGAAAGGGACTCAATTATGATCGCAACGAGGGACGCTTACGGCGAGGCGCTGGCCGAGCTGGGGGGCGAGAACGATAAGATAGTGGCGCTGGACGCCGACCTCTCCGGGTCGACCAAGACCGGCGTTTTCGCCAAGAAATTCCCCACCCGCTTCTTCAACATGGGGATCGCCGAGGCGAACATGGTCGGCACGGCGGCGGGTCTTGCCTCGGTAGGGAAGATCCCCTTCCTCTCCACCTTCGCCATCTTCGCGGCGGGCCGCGGCTGGGAGCAGATCCGCCAGGCGGTCGCCTACCCGAAGGCCAACGTGAAGATCGTCGCCACCCACGGCGGCATCACGGTCGGCGAGGACGGCGGGAGCCACCAGTCGGTCGAGGATATCGCCATCATGCGCGCCATCCCGAACATGACGGTCATCGTGCCGGCTGACGGCGAGGAGACCAAGGGGGCCATCCGCGCCGCCGCAGCCTACAAGGGACCGGTCTACGTCCGCCTGGGCCGCAACAAGGTCGCCAACGTCTTCCCGGCAGGGCACAAGTTCGAGATAGGCAAGGGGTGCACCGTCGTCGAAGGGACCGATCTCACCTTCATCACCACCGGCCTCATGACGGCGCAGGCCGTCATCGCCGCCGAGAAGCTGAAGGCCGAGGGGATCTCCGCCCGCGTGGTGCATATCGGAACCATCAAGCCGCTCGACAAGGAGCTGGTCATCCAGGCGGCGCAGGAGACCGGCGCCATCGTCACCGCCGAGGAGCATTCGGTGATCGGCGGCCTGGGAGGCGCCGTGGCCGAGGTCCTGGCCGAGGAATGCCCCACCATCATGAAGAGGGTCGGCGTGCACGACAGGTTCGGCACCTCCGGCAAATCCGACGAACTGCTCAAGTATTTCGGCCTGAACGCCGAGACTCTCATTGAAGAAGCAAGGGAGATCGTTTCGAGGAAGAAATGATGCGCAGGTTGCTGCGATCAAACGGCGGCTTCACCTACGTCGCCGCCCTGGTCATGGTGGTCATCGTCGGGATCATGTCGGCGCGGGCCGCTGAGGTCTGGAAGACCAAGATGCAGCGGGAGCGGGAAATCGAGCTGATCTCCCGCGGCACCCAGGTCCGCGACGCGCTCAGGCGCTGGTACGGCCTGAAGCCCGCCCAAAACGGCCAGGTCCCCGCGAACGTCGACCCCAAGATCCAGAGCCCGTCGGAACTGAAGGACCTGCTCCAGGACACGCGCACCGCCAGCAAGGCGCGCTACCTGCGGGCTGTAGCCCTCATCGACCCGATGACCGGCAAGGATTGGGCGCTGGTCAAGGACACCGCCCAGAAGATCGTCGGCGTGAAGAGCACCAGCGAGGAGGAGCCGATCAAGCAGGCGAACTTCCCCTTCGACCTGGAGCCGGCGGACTTCGAGGGGAAGAAGAAGTACAGCGAATGGCAGTTCATCTGCACGCGCAGCCCGGCGCCTCCGACCGGATCGCCGGTCCCTCCCCCCGTCCCCAGATAAGGGGCGAGGGGCGTATCCCCTGGACCCGCCTTAAGCGGGGCAGGTCTTTTCAGCAGAAAAACCACCCCCCGGAACCGGAGGCAGCCTGGTTTTCAAGAGTCTCACAACGCGCGTCATCGTGCTCTCCATCTGCCTGCTCGTCTTCGGCATCGGGACCTTCGCGTTCCTGACCCTGAGGCGCGAGCAGATGCAGCTCATCAACTCCGCCCGGGAATCGAGCGAACTCCTCCTGAACACCATAGAGCGGAGCGTCTACAACTCCATGCGCATCGGGAACACCGAGGACGTCAAGGTGATCCTGGAGATGGTGGGGCAGAACGAGAAGCTCGTGGGGGTCAGGATCTTCCATCCGCACGGCATCATCCTCAAATCGTCGCAGCCAAACGAGGTCGGCCGCCTGGTCGACGAGCGCGATTTCAAGCTCTTCCTGGACAACAAGAGGGAAGGGGTCTTCACGCTCGACGGGCACGGCGAGGTGCTGGGGATGGTGAAGCCGATCTACAACGACCGGCAGTGCAACCTGTGCCACGGCTCCAAGAGCCGGATCATAGGCCTTCTGAACGTGAACTACTCCCTGGTTGAGACCAGGAGGCGCATCGTAGAGCTGACCAAGCTCTTCGTCATGTCGACCGTCGCCATCATCGGTTTTCTCTCCCTCGCCATATCGCTGGTCATGCTGAAGTTCGTCAAGAAGCCGCTGACCGTGCTTGGCAAGAACATGCAGAGGGTCGAATCCGGCGACCTGTCGGTGCGCATGGCGCCGCCGCAGGGAAAGGACGAGATCGCGCGCCTCATCGTCAGCTTCGACTCCATGGTGCAACGTCTCGACCGGGCCAAGAAGGAGCTGGAGACCTACCACTTCCAGCAGATGGAGCGCGCCGACCGGCTCGCCTCCGTCGGCGAGATGGCGGCCGGCATCGCCCACGAGATAAAGAACCCGCTGACCGGGATAGCGGCGGCCATCACGGTCCTGAAGGACGACTTCCCCGCCGACGACGGCCGCGTGCAGATCATCAACGAGGTGCTGGAGCAGGTCTCCCGCCTGGACAAGACGGTGAACGACCTCCTCTTCTTCGGCAAGCCGACGGTGGCCGAGCCGGCCTGCACGGACATCAACCTGGCCCTCAAGAAGATTCTCGTCTTCGCCGCCCAGCACAGGGGGGGGAAGGACATCGAGAAGCGGCTGGAGCTCACCGAAGACCTTCCCCCGGTGTACGTCGACCCCAAGCAGATACAGCAGGTGTTCCTGAACCTGTTCCTGAACGCGGTGCAGGCGATGCAAAGCGGCGGCATCCTGACCGTGCAAAGCGGCCTGTCCAAGGTGGGCGGCGTCGACATGGTGCAGGTGCGGGTCACGGACACGGGGCAGGGGATCCCGCCCCAGATACTGGAGAAGATCTTCACCCCGTTCTTCACCACCAAGGCGCAGGGTACCGGTCTCGGCCTCGCCATCAGCCACCGCCTGATCGAGCAGCACGGCGGGACGCTTTCCGTGACGAGCCAGGACGGCGTGGGAACCACCTTCACCGTTGAACTCCCGGCCTACCGGATGGAGGAGCACCAGCAGGAACTGAGGGACAAGATCAGGCCGGACGACGCGGCCTGAACGCGACGAACGTAGCGAGCAGCGGGCCACACCGAAAGCAAATCCGAAACATCACGTCTCAAGGAGCTGCCATGCGCAAGACAAAGATAATGGTCGTCGACGACGAGCATCTGATTCGCTGGTCTTTGGAGCAGAACCTGAAGAAGCAGGGATACGACGTCTGCACGGCGGGGACCGGCGAGGACGCCCTCAGAATGGCCCGTGAGGAGCAGCCGGAGTTGGTGCTGCTGGACTACCACCTCCCCGGGATCAACGGCCTCGAGGTCCTGCAAAGGCTCAAGGAGATCGACGAGGACGTGCTGGTGATCATGGTCACCGCCCAGGGCGGGCTGGAGACGGCGGTCAACACCATGCGCCACGGCGCCTACGACTATATCAACAAGCCTTTCAACCTGGACGAGATGGCGATCGTCATCAGGAAGGCGCTGGAGACCTCTGAGCTGCGCCGCGAGGTGGTCCAGCTCAGGAGCGAGCATAAGAAGCAGGGTCCTCCCAAGATCCTCGGTGGCTCCAAGCACATGAAGAACGTGATGGAGATGATGGCCAAGGTGGCGAAAAGCGACGCCTCCACCGTCCTGGTGCAGGGGGAGTCGGGGACCGGCAAGGAACTGGTCGCCAAGTGGATCCACTACGAGTCCGCCCGCGCCGAAAAGCCTTTCGTGGCGATCAACTGCGCGGCCGTCCCTGCCACCCTCCTGGAGAGCGAGCTCTTCGGGCACGAGAAGGGGGCCTTTACCGACGCCAAGACCTCGAAGAAGGGCCTTTTCGAGCTGGCCGACGGCGGCACCGTGTTCCTCGACGAGATCGGGGACATGGAGATCGGGATGCAGGCGAAGCTCCTGCGCTTCCTCGAGGACAGGACCTTCAGGCGCATCGGCGGCGCCAAGGTGATTCCGGTCGACGTCAGGATCATCTCGGCGACCAACAAGGACCTGATCAAGGCGATCGAGGAGAAGCAGTTCAGGAACGACCTGTACTACCGGCTCCAGGTGATCCCGATCTTCCTCCCGTCGCTGCGCGAGCGCAAGGAGGACATCCTGGTGCTGGCCAACTACTTCATCGAGATGTTCACCAGGGAGTTCAACAAGCCGACCAAGGGGATCTCCAGCATGGCTGAGAAGCTCCTGGTCGAGTACAACTGGCCCGGCAACATCCGCGAGCTGAAGAACGTCATCGAGCGCGCCATCATCCTGGGCAACGACGAGAACCTCCTCCTGGAGAACCTCCCGCTGGAGATCGTGGCCAAGGCGTCGCAGGTGACCGTGCCGCTCACCACCTTCAAACTCCCCTCCGAAGGGATCGACATCGAAGAAGTCGAGCGCGAGCTGATCAAGCAGTCCCTGGAGATGACCGACTGGAACCAGTCCAAGGCGGCGAAGAAGCTGAACCTCGGCATCGACGCCTTCCGGTACCGGATGAAGAAGTTCGGCTTCCTGAAATAACCCATTCCCCACCCCGTCCCTCCCCTTGCAGGGGAGGGAGCTTTTGTTGAATGAAATCGGATGGAGATTCCCTCCGCAACTCCCCGGAGTTCGCGAGGCCGCAGTCGTTGGTGATTCACATGCTGATGACAATTCCTACGATCGCGGCCTCCGGCTCGAGATCCCCTCTTCCCCTGACGTTCCTCCACGGTCACCTCGCCGCGTCCTGTTTCCTGTTGCTCCTTGTCCCGGCACACCCCGTTTTCGCTTCCTTCTCCGAAAATTCCGCCGGCGCCGCTGCGCCCGCGGCAGCTACGGCGCTTTCACCCGACTCCTTTGCCTTCCAACTCGGGCGGCTCGCCCCATCCCCCTCGGAGACCGAGAGCGGCAGGTTCCGCAGCGACTTCAAGGTCAAGTTCCCCGAGGAGTCCCCGGCGAACCAGGGTGTCACGGCGCCTTCCTACCTCCTGCAGCGCGGGGAATACCGCGGGAGCGGTTTCGGCGTCCTGGCCGAGATGGGGGACATCCGCGTCAGCGAGACCAGGAACACGGCGAAAGAAATCGCAGGCCGCGGAGGGCGGTTCACCTTCCAGAGCGGACATTCCGGCAACGCCGCCAAGTTGGAGACCTTCGCCACGGCCGGCCCGGACGGAGGCGGCCCGGAGCGGTTCCTGGCGGGAGCGACGGGTGAGATCTCGCTTCTGCAGGAGAGCGCGCGTTTCAAGACCATCTTCCTGAGCGGGAGGGAATCCCTGGACAAGGAGGGGAGGTGGCCTGATGCCGGGGCCAGAAAGGGGCAGGTGATAGGTTTTCTCGCCGTCATCGACCCGTACCGGGGGAAGCTCTCCGCCGAGGCGGAGCTGGACTACTCCGCCTTTGACCGCGACACGGCGGACGACGCCTCGGCCGACCGCGACAGCGCCTTCCGGTTCAAGCTCGGCGGGGGGACGCAGCTGAGCCGTTACAGCGCGATTTACGAGAAGACCGGGCCGCGGTACCGGCTGCTGACGGGCGAGGGACCGGCGAGGGACTCCGAAGGGGTGGCGCTCGGCATGGAGACGGCCTTCGAACTCCATGCCTTCGAGGTGAAGCTGTCGCGTTACAACGACAACACGGAAAAGAGCGAGCTGTACCCGCGCCTATACCGGTACGAGGGGGTCGTCGACTACCGCTTCAAGGGATTTGACCACATCCCGCTCTCCCTGCAGTACCGGAAGAGCTTCATCGACAGCACCAGGGAGCCGCTCGGGACCCTCTCGAAGGAAGTCGATGAGGACGCCGTGTCGGCGCGGGCGAACTATCTGCTGGGGCAGTGGGACCTGGGGCTGCGGGGAGGGTTGTCGCAGCGGACCGACCGTCTGAAGAACCAGCGCGAGTCGAGCATGACGACGGTCACCTTCCTTCCCAAATTCGCGGCGGACCCCGTCACCGTGGCGCCCGACTTCTCCGTCAAGAGCGTCAAGGAGAATGCGACCAATCTCCGTACCAATCTCTACACGGTGAACCTCGGGGTGAAGGGATCGATGCTGGAGAAGCGTCTCGACTACGAGATGAAGGGGGGGTACCGGAAGGAGAGTAACGGTCTGCCGGGGGGCGACAAGGAGGTTGTCGTCGCCAAGGTGAAGGCCGCCTACCCGCTGCCGCGCCTTTTCAGGTGGAGCCGCAAGCAGCCTTCCCTCGGCATCAGGGGTGAGTACAAGGGATCGGACAGCAGGGGTGAAGAGCGCAGGGAGAACGACTTCTCCCTGCTGATCACTTTGGACGGCGGCACGTTTCTGTGAGGCAGGGGAAAAGATCAAGACAAAGATTAAGACAAAGATTAAGACAAAGCTCTAGGGACCTCCTTAATTCATCGTTCCTACGCTCCGGCGTGGGAACGCAAAGCCCCTGACGCTCCAGCGTCAACCATAGGCTGAATCTACTAGAAACCGGCAGTAAAGAAAAACCGGACGCGGGAGCGTCCTGCGATGTGTTCCCACGCTGGAGCGTAGGAACAATAAGAAGGACCTCCTTAATCTTTATCTTTATCTTTATCTTTATCTTTATCTTTATCTGGATTTTTAGATTTTAACCAGCTGGTACTCCCTGCTCCCCAGGCCGATCTTCTCGGCGTGCTCCAGCTGCACTTCCCAATCTATCTCGGGGTGAACGCCGCGAAACTTGTCGCCGCCCGGCTCAAAGCCGCCGGCAAGGGCCGTGTCCTGGTTGCCGCGGGCGTTGTTCACCAGGTCGGCGCAGGCCTGGTCCAGGGCGACCGGGTCGGTCGAGGCGCAGATCCCGATGTCGTTCACGATGGGGGCGTCGGCGTGCCCGTAGCAGTCGCAGGCGGGCGAGACCTGGGTGATGAAGTTCAGGAAGAGCGTCTTCCCCTTTTTGCCGTGCACGGCCCCCTTGGCGTATTCCGCCATCTTGCGCATGACCAGCGACGCGCTTTCGTTCCACTGGATGTTGATAGCCTTCCTGAGGCAGGCGGTGATGCAGCGGCTGCAGCCGACACAGGCCTCCGGGTCGACCTCGGCCTTCCCCTCGATGATGCTGATCGCCGCATGGGCGCACGACTTGAGGCAGGCCCCGCAACCGTTGCAGAACCTCGCCGCGACCTTGGGCGCCACCGTCGAGTGTTGCTGCATCTTTCCGGTGCGGCTCGAGCATCCCATGCCTAGGTTCTTCAGCGTGCCGCCGAAGCCGGTCAGCTCGTGGCACTTGAAGTGCGAGAGGGCGACCAGCGCGTCGGCTTCCAGGATCTCTGCGCCGATGTTGACCGTCTTGAGGATCTCGCCGTCCACCTGGACGTCTTTCGCGTTGTGCCCCTTGAGTCCGTCGCACATGATGAGGGGAACTCCGACGACGGCGTAGGCAAAGCCGTTCTCAATGGCGCAGCCAAGCGCCGACACGGCCTCCTTGCGCTCGCCGGGATAGAGGGTCGAGGAATCGGTCAGGAACGGCTTGCCGCCGCACCCCTTGATTTCGTCCACCGCCCGGCGCACGAAGATGGGACGGATGAAGGTGTGGTTCCCCTTCTCGCCGAAGTGAACCTTGACGGCGACGAGATCTCCCTCGGAGACGGCGCCGGCAAGGCCTGCCTGCTGCATCAACCTCCCTATCTTCGCGAAGAGATTCTCTTTCGCCCCTGCCCGCATATCCGCGAAAAAAACCTTGCTGGACATAACACCATCCCTCCTTGAAATTCCTTGATCGGGCCTTCAGCCCATCGCACTGTCAGCGACGGAGGGAAACCTCATTGGTCTTCCCTCTAGCCGTCCTGATGGATCTGCGATTGGTATCACATATCCGGCGCCAATTCAACAGCGGACAAGTTTTTCTTGCTCATGCTGCAAAATATGTTATTTATTAAAAATTCTGTGAGATTCCCATTAATATTGCACCCAAAAAAAGCCAACTTGCTTGTTGAAAAAGGAGTAGGGATGATCGAATGTGATGAGCGCGAGCTCTGGGTTATGGGGCTTGGGGACAAGGTGGAAAGGGGTGCCATAGTCTGCAGTTATCTCGCAGAGGGGGGGCACCGCTGCCGCACCGCCAAGGTTGCGGAGTTAGCCACCTGCACCCCGAAGGCGATACTGGTCGACCTCTCCCCCTGGTCCGACGACGGGTGGGGCATCCTGCTGACGCTGAAGGAAAACCCGGCGACGAGGGAGATCCCGATTCTCCCCATGTACCTGAGCGAGATCGGGCAGGTCGGCGCCGTGTTCCCCGTGGCCGGCTTCTTCACCCTCCCCATCGACCGGGCCTATCTTTCCAAGAAGCTGAAACAGCTGGGGCTCACCGACGAGTCCGAGGATTACGACCTCCAGGTCATGCTGGTGACGAGGAAGGGCGAGGAGGACGTCCAGCACGCCGTGACGAAGCTCGGTTTCGAGGTGGTGAACGCCTACACCGGGAAGGAGGCCGTGGCGCTTGGCACCATCATCCATCCCTACATGATGTTCTGCTCCCTGATGCTCCAGGATCTTGGGGCCTTCGAGCTTTTGGAGCGCTTCCGCCTCTACCCGCAGACCCGCAACATCCCCTTCTTCGTGCTCCTGAAGGACGCCATGAAAGAGGGGGAGCGGATGGCGATGAGCCGCAGCGTCGAGCACCTGGTCCGCAAGAAGTGGCTCACCCGCGAGGAGTTCCTCTCCTTCTTCAAAAAGGAGAGGTCGAACCAGTAGCAACGAAAACAGGGGGTACGGCGATCGCCGCACCCCCTGATCTTTTTCCGCCCCGCGACTAAATGGCGCCTCCAGTAGGTGAACCTGGTGGAGGCCGGCGTCAGGCGCGAAAGGTCTCAGAGTGCCCTGACGATGTCGGCTGCGGCTTTTGCCGTCACTTCGTTCACGGCTTTTGCGATAGTGGCTGCCGTGACATGGTCCCGGCCCAAGATGGATGAGCCTGAAACGGTCGAGGCGTAGTAGGTCGACTCCACCTTCAAACCGTTGCGCCAACGGTCCAACCTGATGCGGAGGTCGCAGGTGGCCCTGTCGGCCAGCAGACCTGACCTTTGCCGCACGTCTGCCTGAACCGAGGAGACGTCGAAACCGGACGGGGAGTTGGTGGGAAGGCTCCGCACCGCGACCGGGGCACAACCTGCGGCGGATACCTGACGCTTCAGGTCGTCCAGCACCATTTCAGGGGTGCTGAGCGGCAGGACGTACCTCCCCGTGGTGAATCCTGAGTCATTGACGGTCTTGACGATCACGATCTTCCTCGGGACCGCGAAACCCCGAGGGGGATTGGGAAGAAACTTGCCCCGGTGGCGGGAGTTATCCGCCCTGTTCCACCCCTCCCAGCGGTTGCCGCTTATGCAGAGCACGACCGCCTTTCCGCCCGCACCTTTCCCAGCAACCGGCACGCGCGCAGGCGCCGCCGTGCGGGCCGCAGCCGAGCACCCGACCACCATGGCCGCGGTGGCGAGCAACACTGTTTTGGCTATCAGTCGAATCATCTCCTTCTCCTCCTGGCGTCCCCCTGGGGACGCGGCTTACCTCCGCCCGCCGGTTTTCCTGCTGCGGCGGATTACCTTAACACCCTTGATGATGAAGCCCGGGAGTGAAAGTGTGAAGTCGTCGAGCTTCTCCGGGTCGAACTGCGCCAGAGGTTTACCCGTTTCCACCTTCAGCGAACTGCTCTTTTGGATGCCAAGTATCTGGCTCGGGTATATGCTCCGGTATCCCACGATCAGGAAGCTGACCATGCAGGCGACGGCGGCGTGGGGAGCTATCCCGGCTCCGAACAGCTCCATCGCCATGACCGAAGCGGCGATGGGTGTGTTGGCAGCGCCGGCCAAAAGCGCAACCATGCCGATGGCGGAAAATGTCGCCACCAGCGGCTCATGGAACAGGGTCGCGAACAGATTCCCCGCTGCGGTGCCGATGAAGAAAATCGGCGTGACCACTCCGCCGCTGCCGCCGCATCCCAGGGTTATGGAGGTCGCCAGCGCCTTCATGAAAAACGCGCCGGCGGGCAAGACGGTGCCGTTGAGCCCGGCCTCGATGGAGTCCAGCCCCAGCCCCAGGTAGCGCACGGAAACGAATCTGCCGATCAGGACCATAAGCGCCCCCCCCAGAAAGGCATTGGCCGCAGGATGCCAGGAGAGGCGTGCAAAGAGCCGGTGCCCCAGCTTCATTAGTTCGATGAACAGGAGCGCGATAAGGCCGCACCAGACCCCCAGCATGATCATCTCGGTGAAGCTCCAGCCGGTCACGGCCGGGATTATCTTCGAGCTTAGATGGGGGTAAGCCACCCCGAGCTGGGAAGCGACATGGAAACCTATGATGCCGGCGACAAAGGATGGGAAAAGGACGTCGTAGAAGACCTGTCCGAGCACCAGCACCTCCACGCCGAAGAGCGCCCCCGCGATGGGGGTACCGAAAACGGTCGCAAAGCCGGCGCTGATGCCGCAGATAACCAGTTTCCGACGGTCCACGTCGTTTAGACGCAGCAGCGTGGCGAACGACGAGGCAAGCCCGGCGCCGATCTGGGCGCAGGGGCCTTCCTTGCCTGCGGAGCCGCCGCTGGCGAGGGTGATGACGGTCGCCACCAGCTTGACCGGGACCACCATGACCGGGATCCTCCCCATCCGCTGGTGCACGGCCTCGATCACCTTCTCGGTGCCGTGTCCGGCGGCGTCCGGCGCAAGCCAGGTAACCAGCAAGCTGCTCGCTATCAGCGTCACCGGCAGCAGCAGGTAGTAATCCGGGAAGGCGGAGGACTGTCCCGAGGTCGACTTCAGAGCCAGTAGAAAGGTGGCCGTACCCAGTCCCACCAGGGCGCCGATGATGGAGGCATAGCAGGTCCATTTGATGACGCTGGCCAGAAGCGTCACCTGCTCAACGATTTTTCTGTGCACTCAAAGGCCTTCCTGCTGCTTCTTCATTTACGCTTCCTTTGTCGGTTCAGTTCAGTCAAACAGGCTTGACGATGCATCACGACGCTGTTATGATTCGCGACGCTAATTATTTGCAACGCTAATGAATTTGTCAAGGCATTTTCCAGGGGAACCATCATGAGAACCAAACCAGAAGAAATCCCGGAGGTAATCGACAACCTGAGGAGGATTTTCCAGGCGGTGGGGGAGTATTCCAGGGCGGCGGAAAGAGAGACGGAACTCACCGGTCCCCAACTGTGGGCACTGAAGCTTCTCCTTGATAGCTCGCCCATGCGGGTCTCGGAGCTGGCGCGCAGGATGTTCCTGGCCCCGGCCACCGTGGTGGGGATTCTCGACCGGCTGGAGCTGAAACAGTTGATCACGCGGAACCGCTCCACCAAGGATCGCAGGGCCGTCGACCTGTATCTCACCGAAGCTGGGAAAGAGGTCGTCGCAAAGGCCCCTGAAGTGGCCCAGGTCGTGTTGGTGGAAGGGCTCGCCGCCCTGACGGAGGAGCAGTTTCGCAGCGTCTCAGAGGGGATGAAGCATGTGGTGCGGATTCTTGGAGCGGAGGGGATCGCGCCGCAACCGTTGCTGGGGTGACGAGGCGGCGAAGTGCCGACGCATCCTGCGGCGAAAAAGTGAGGTGTTGCATGAAAGTAGGTCTGTTGGGCTTCGGCAAGACAGGAAAGGCGGTGGCGTCGGTGCTGCTGCAAAGCAAGGAGACGAACCTTCAGTGGGTGGTTCGCAAATCCCACAACCTGGAGCACAGGTCTGTCCCGGAATTCCTCGGGATCGCTTCGGACGAGCCCGGGTTCATTCATTCAATCGAGGAATTCAGCGCAGCCGAACTATTGGACAGGCTCCCGGTGGACGTGATCATCGATTTCTCGTCGGAGCAGGGGCTCGAGTATTACGGAGAGGAGGCGAGATCCCGGGGCATCGCGGTCGTTAGCGCCATCTCGAGCTACAGCCGCAAAAAGGTGGAGTATCTCGCGTATCTGGCGGAAAAAACGCGGGTGGTGTGGTCCCCGAATATCACCATCGGCATCAACTTCCTGATGATCGCAGCCAAGATTCTCAAGAACATAGCCCCGTATACGGATATCGAGATAGTGGAGGAACACTTCAAGGCGAAGCAGGAGGTCTCCGGCACTGCGAAGAAGATCGCGGCGGCCCTCGAACTTCCCTGCGAGTCGATCAAGACGGTCCGGGCGGGGGGGATCATCGGGGTCCACGAGATACTTTTCGGCTTTCCGTACCAAACAGTGCGGCTAAAGCACGAGTCGATAACCCGGGAAGCCTTCGGCAACGGGGTCCTCTTTGCCGCAAACCATATCGGAGAAAAGGAGAACGGCCTCTACGGAATGGAGGATCTGCTGCTTCCCTACTTCAATCTCGGCTCTGCCTGTGCGAGTTAAACCCTCCAGCATGGGAGGCGCACTCCACAGGGCGAAAGGCGCCTCGATAAAAGGAGAGATTTCCAATGCCATCGTATCTCTTTCATTCCAAAGAAATTGCCGCATTTGCGCGATATGTAGCACCGGACACCCTCTTTGCCTTCGATCTGGACGGCACACTGGCGCCTATCGAGGATGATCGCTCCTTGGCAAGGGTTCCGAAGCCGGTCAGGAACACGCTGCAAAGGCTGGCCGGGCTGGCGAAGGTTGTGGTCATAACCGGCAGGTCGAGAAAGGATGCGGTGTCGGTACTGGGTTTCGAGCCGCACATGGTGATCGGCAACCACGGGGCGGAGTGGCCGGACCAGGCGACCAACCGGAACTGGCAGTTCGTCAGCCGCTGCCTGAAATGGAGGGATGAACTGCAAAACAGCCTGTTCTACGAGCAAGGAGTGGAGATAGAGTTCAAGGGCGAATCCCTGACGCTCCATTATCGTCAAGCTGACGATCAGGAGCGTGCCCTGTCGTTGATCCATCGCGCCATCGACGGGCTGCAACCTGGCCCGAGAAGGATGGCGGGCAAGTACGCCGTCAATGTCGTGCCGCGAGAGGCTTTCGGCAAGGGGGACGCGCTCGCCGCTGCAATGGAGCGCTTGGGTGCCACCAGGGCGGTCTATTTCGGCGACGATGAGACCGACGAGGAAGTGTTCCGCCTGAATCGCGATGACGTTTTCGGCATTCACGTCGGCAAGGATGATCGGACTGCTGCGGCATATTACCTTAACCAGCAGTCCGAAATCCTGGGCCTCCTGGAAGCGGTAGTCGGTGGGTTGGAGTCGAAGTGCTAGCATGGGTTGCCGCACGGCCGGGTGAAGTCTGTGGTATCCTGTACGGCGGTCCGACCCGGCACCGGAATCGGGTTGGGAGGAATCAGGTGTGCCACAGGGTTCGGTGCCATGCTCCCGGGCCTGCCCGGGGAGGCGGCGAGACGGTCAGAAAGGGGGGAGAAGCTTGAAGAGTAGAAGAGTCGCTAGCCTTTTCGGGGATTTTTTCGAAAGCGAAAAAGCCTCCGGCATCGTCCTGATCCTTGCCACGGTCTTTTCGCTCGCTGCAGCCAATTCGCCGTGGGGCGCGGGTTACCTTCATTTCTGGCATGCGGAGCTCTTTGGCAGGAGCCTGCAGCACTGGATCAACGATGGGCTGATGGCCATCTTCTTCCTGCTGATAGGCCTGGAGATAGAGCGCGAGCTGTACGTCGGCGAGCTCTCCGATCCGAAGAACGCGTCGCTGCCGATCTTTGCCGCCATAGGGGGGATGGCCACACCCGCCCTGATCCATTTTCTCTTCAACCGGGGCACGGCGACGGTTGACGGCGCCGGGATACCGATGGCGACCGACATCGCCTTCGCCATAGGGGTGCTCGCCTTCCTCGGGAGCAGGATACCGTCGTCGCTAAAGATTTTCCTGGTGGCGCTGGCGATCATCGACGACCTCGGAGCAATTATCGTCATTGCCTTGTTTTACGCCGCCGACTTCTCTGCGCCTTATCTGGTCTCCGCTATCGGGGTGTTCGTCCTCCTGCTCGGGCTGAACCGCTGCGGCATCAAGAGGCTACCTGTCTACCTGTTGGCAGGAGCGGTCATGTGGTACCTGATGCTGCAGTCCGGCGTGCATGCCACCGTCGCGGGGGTGTTGCTGGCCTTCGCCGTTCCCTTTCGCTCCGGCGACGGGGCGTCTCCCTCGTACAAACTGCAGCACTTCCTCCACACGCCTGTGGCCTTCATCGTCATGCCGCTCTTCGCGCTCGCCAACACCGGCATCATGCTCCCCGGCAACTGGATGGAGCTGCTGGCGACTTCGAACAGTCTCGGCATCTTCGCCGGCCTTCTCATCGGCAAACCGCTAGGGATCACTCTTGTCAGCTATCTCGCCATCAGGGCGGGGTGGTCGAGGCTCCCGAAGGACGTGCTCTGGAAGCACGTAATCGGCGCAGGATTCCTGGGCGGGATAGGGTTCACCATGTCGATCTTCATAACGGCGCTCGCTTTCGAGAACGATACGGTCCTTGTCGGCTCCAAGCTCACCATCCTGGTCGCGTCACTGCTGGCAGGCGCAACCGGGTACCTGATCTTGAGCGACGGCCACAGTCGCCGCTGATCGACGAAGCGATCATCCTGCACCCGGAGAATGAATCGAGCCGTCGGAGCCGGCTTGCGCTGCAAACTCCGGGGGTGATGGTAAGCTGTAGGTCATCTTTGGGAAAGGAGGTCCACATGACAGCAAAAAGCTTCCCGATCCTTCTGGCATCGTTCATCGCCGTGTCACTCGCCTTGCCGGCGCATGCGGCGCAGTGGAAGGGGTGGCGCGGCAGCGGTGGGTGGGGCACGGGAGGCGCCTACCAGCGGATGTACGATCCTGCCAAAGTAGAGACCGTAACCGGTGAGGTGGTCAGTGTAGAAAAGACGCCTTCAAGGAAAGGGCCGAGCAACGGCATCCACCTCATGCTCAAAACCGGCAGCGAGACGGTCCCGGTCCACCTGGGGCCGTCGTGGTACATCGAGCGGCTCGATACCCGGATCGAGAAAGGGGACCAGGTCGAGGTGAAGGGATCCCGTGTCGTGATCGACGGTAAAACGGCGATCATCGCAGCAGAGGTAAGGAAAGGCGATGCCTTGCTGCAACTGCGGGATACAGCCGGGATCCCGGTCTGGGCCGGGTGGCGCAGGTGACGGGAAAGATGCTGCGGTAACAAAAGGAGGCGCCCACTCGGAGCGCCTCCTTCTTTTTTCGCTCGTTCCCACGTAGGGGCGAATGAACGTAGGGCGAATGATTATTCGCCCCTACGTTTTGGATTTCCGCTTGGCGGGCTTCTTTTTCTTCGGTTCGGCCTTCTTCCTGGAATGGTGCTTCTTGTCGGAGCGCGATTTCTTTTTTACGTACTGCTTCTTCGGCGTTACGTCCAGCTTGCTCAGGAGCGCGACCGGTTCCAGCAGGTCCGGGTCCGCCTTTCGTGCCGCAGCGAACGATTCCCGAGCCTTCTCCTCGTTCCCTTCCTTCAGGTACAGCTTGCCGACTGCGTTCAGCGCCCGTGCGTGGTCCGGCTTCAGCTTCAAAGCCGCGTCGAACTGGGCAAAAGCCTTCTGGCTTTCCTTCCTGAAGGCGTAGATCACGCCGAGCCGGTACTGGCTGTCTGCGCTTTGCGGGTTTAGCTTCGCGTCATCCTCCAGTAGCCCGGTTGTTTCCTCGTATCTCTTCATCTTCACGTACAGCGAGATGAGTGCGTCCCTTGCCGGCGTGTTGTTGGGATCGCGCTTCAATACCTCGCGCAGGTGCTTTTCGGCCTTGTCGAGTCCCTTCTGCCTCAGGTAGAGGAACGCGATGCTCCTGTGCGCCTCGCTGTTTTCCGGGTCGAGGGCAAGGGCCGTTTCATAGGCCTGGATGGCGTCTTTGTAGACGCGCTGCTTCTCCAGCAACCGGGCCAGCTTCAGGTAGTTAAGCGGGTTGTCGGCTTGACGCGCGATCAGCTCGCGGTACTCCCGGACCGCCTGTGGCATGTCGCCGCGCAGCGTGTAGATGTCCGCGAGTCTCCTCCTCGCGTCGCTGTTGGTCGGGTCGAGCCTCAGCGATTCGGTGAAGTTGTGGACCGCCTCGTCGAGGTCCCCTTTCCGCTCGTTGAGCGTGCCGAGGTGATACCTGAGCCGGCTGGAATCCTCCTTCACCCGGATGGCATCCTCGTAGGCGGCGGCTGCTTCGCTGTCATGGCCGGCCGCGAGCTGGGAGTCGCCAAGCTTCTCGCGCGCCCCTCTCGTCTCAGGGTACTTCACCAGCAGGGCGGCATACTCCGCAGCCGCGAGCGCATACTCCCCGGCCTCCTGGTACGTAGCCCCCCTCTTCAGGTGGTCGCCGGGCGTCGCGGTCCGCTGCACCCCCGCCAGCCGGTATTCCTTTTCTGCCTGCTCGCGTTCCCCCTTCAACTCGAGCAACTGCGCCAGGCGGAAGTGGACGTTGGCATTCCCCGGGTCTGCAGCCATAGCCTGCCGCAGCTGTGCGGCCGCCTGTTCGTACTGGTTTTGTTCCTGGTACAGGGTGGCGAGGCCAAGGTGCGCGGCCAGGTGCCCCGGTTGCAGCCGGAGCGCTTCCCGGAAGGCCTCCTTCGCCTGGACGGTATCGCCAAGACCGGAATAGCCGCGTGCGAGGTCCAACTGCAGGTTTACGTCCGACGGGAAAAACGGCGTTGCCTGCCGAAGTTGATTCAGCGCCAGGGCATAAAGCTTGCCGTCCAGGAAAACCTGGCCCAGCGCGCGTGAGTAATGCGGATCCGGCTTTTGCTTCACCGCCTCGAAGAGCGCGACGGACGCCTCCTCCCGCGCACCGCGCCCGAGAAGCAACAGCCCGAGCCGCCCGCTGGCCTCCGCCAGCAAGGGGTCCTTCTTCGATGCGGTGCGATACGCTTCGACCGCCTCCTCCGGTTTCCGCTGTTCCTCAAAAGCGAGCCCTTTGAGGTAGTAGAGGGGAGCGCCTTCAGGGCAGAGTTCCTGGACTTGCTTCTCCGCCTCGATACGGTCGGAAAGGGGTGTCTCGAGGGTGATTTTTTGGCTTACCTCTCTTGCTTGGGTGCACTTGTCTTTGCCTCCCCAGGTAAAGCCGCAGGACAGGAGGGCGAGCAGGAGCATGCCTGACGTTAACGCCCGGCCGGGTATTATTTCATTCATAAATCCTCTTAAACTAAGAGGGGGCCGATGCTGCGCCCCCCCTCCCTTTTTCACTTGATGATGTTGAACTCGTCCCGCCTGTTCTTGGCCCAGGCATCTTCGGTGTGTCCCGCGTCCGCGGGCTTCTCCTCGCCGTACCCTATGGCCGACAAGCGGTCCTCGGAGATGCCGAGCGATGAGAGGTACTGCACCGCGGCCTGCGCGCGGCGCTCGCTCAAGGCGAGGTTGTACTCGTCCGAGCCGCGCTCGTCGCAATGCCCCTCGATCTTCAGCTTCGCTCGCGGGTTCCCCTTCAGCTTCTCGTAGTTCTCCGCCAGAGTCTTCCGAGCGTCGTCGCCGAGGGCCGCCGAATCGAAGTTGAAGTAGATCTTCTCCAGCTCCTTCTCCGCGCCGGCGCTTCCCTTGGCGTATTCCTTTGCCAAGGAGGCGCTTTGCGCGGCGATCGATGACTCCTTGAAGGTGGCGGGAGCGGCTACCGATGCGGCAGCGCCGGAGCCTGAGGCCGGCTGCTGCACAGCCGAAACCGCTGCCTGGGGCGTGACCGAGCTGCTTGCGGAAGTGGTGGTCGCGGACGGGGCGATTGCCGGATCGACCTTCACCGATTGCTGCTTGGCGCAGCCGCTGAAGACGAAAAGGCCGGTGCAGAGAATAGGTACGATCCCTTTTAATTTCCTGTTCATGATTTCTCTCCTTGGTCCCCTGCGGGGATGACATAAAAGATACCGCGTAAGCGGACGCAATGGTGGTGTAACGACGCAACTCTGCCGGGGAGACTGGTTGTCAAAAAAGGCAGCGGTTGTGATGCTTAACGGGTTGAAATCAGACGTGAAAAGCGGGAGGGGCCCTCGACCCGTTGGGGAAAAGGGGGCGGAACGCGGCGCCTTGAAAGGCGAAGGGGGGGGCGGTGACGTGGATGACAGGAGCGGCAAGCTCAGCGGCGACCGGCAGCACGGCGGCGTGCTGCACTTCAAGGCACTTCTTCGCCTGGGCCTGCTGGCTTTTCTTTAACTGTTGCTCTATGTAGGCGCGGGGCTTCGGTTTAGGACGGTGCGGGCGTGAGAGGTCCGGTACCCGCATTCCCATGAAGGCGATGCAGATCGTGGTGACGCAGGTGACCAGTACCAGGAGACTTTTATGGCTCAGATTCTTATCTGTCATAGAAAGGGTGCTTGCCCATGAGAATTGCAGCAGACACTGTTTTATAGCTCATCCGCTTCCGAAAAACAAGCCGCTCCGTCAAAAGCAGGCGGTCCTCTATCACTTGATGCAGACCCGGCGCACCTCGTGGATGTCGGTCAGCCCCTGGAAGCATTTCAGGATGCCGTCCTGCTTCAGCGTGGTCATCCCGTCCGCGATCGCCTGCTTCCTCAGGTCGGAAACCTCGGCCTTCCCCTTCACGAGCGCCTTCATCGGTTCGCTGCAGTCAAGAAGCTCGTGCAGACCGAGCCTCCCCTTGTACCCAGAGCCGTTGCACTTGGGGCACCCCTTCCCTTTTGACAGCACGATCCCCGCCGGGTCCATCCCCAGGGCGCGGAACTGCTCCACCCCGTACTCCGTGATGATCTCCTGCAGCTCCGCCTTTTGCGGCGTATAGGTCTCCTTGCAGGCGCCGCAGAGCCTCCGGGCCAGGCGCTGCGCGAGTACGCAGAGCAGCGCGTCGGAAAAGCTGAACGGATCGAGCCCCATGTCGAGAAGCCTCGTCACCGTCTCGGGCGCCGAGTTGGTGTGCAGGGTGGAGAAGACCAGGTGCCCGGTGAGCGACGACTCCACGCCGATGGAGGCGGTCTCCTCGTCGCGCATCTCGCCGACCATGATCACGTCCGGGTCCGCCCTCAGGAAGGCGCGCAGGGCGACGGCGAAGGAGAAGCCGATCTTGCTGTTCACCTGCACCTGTCGGAGCCCCCTCTGGGTGATCTCGATCGGGTCCTCCGCGGTCCAGATCTTGGTCTCCGGCGTGTTGATGGTGGAGACGGCGGAGTGGAGCGTGGTCGTCTTGCCGGAGCCGGTCGGCCCGACCACCAGGATGAGCCCGTACGGCTTCTTGATGTTCTCCACGAAGACCCGCCGGTTGCGCTCGGTGAGCCCCAGGTTCTCGAACGGGATCGGCTCCCCCGAGGCGAGGATCCTCAGCACCACGTCCTCTAGCTGACCTGCGCTCGGCAGGGTCGCCACCCTGAGCTCGATGTTCTTGGGGCCGAATTTCTTGAAGTCGATCTTGCCGTCCTGCGGCTTCCTCCTCTCCGCGATGTCGAGCCCGGCCATGATCTTCACCCTCGAGGTGATGGCGTGCTTGAACTTGTACGGAATCCGATGGTAGATGACGCAGCGGCCGTCGATCCTGAGGCGCACCAGCACGTCCTCCCGTCCGGGAGCCGGTTCGATGTGGATGTCGGAGGCGTTTTTCTCGTACGCCTCGCAGATGATCTTGTTGACCAGTTGGACGATGACGCTGTCCTGCTCCGAGACCCGCTGCACCTCCTGCTCTACTGCCGGGTCCTCCGTCGTGTCCAGCTTGCTGAGGAGGTCGGAGACGGTGGGGGGAGGGCCATCGTCGACGACGGCGGGGAGCCCGTAGTAGTGGTCGATGAAGCGCCCGATGTCCTCCCTGAACGCCCCCACGAAGCTGATCCTCTTGCACTCCTGGAAGATGAATTTGATCAGGTCCTGCTTGGCCAGGTCGGTCGGGTCCTCCATGGCGACCTGCAGCACGCTGTTGTCGATCTTCACCGGGACCCAGCGCTCCTTCTTCAGTCGGTTCGGCTTCATCCTTTTCAGGATGTCGTCCAGCCTCGGGAGGTCCGGGTCGAAGGAGATGAACTCGGTGCCGAAGTTGAGGCTCAGGCACTTGGTCATCTCGTCCCGGGAGATGTTGAAGTCCCGCATCAGGAGGTTGTCGAGCCCGATGGCGGCGGCGTCCGGATGGGCCGCGGCCTTCTGTATGTCGGGCTCCTCCAGCAGGTTCTTGTCCAGAAGGTAGTTGTAGCGCGACTTGTTCCGTATCAGTTTGGCGGAAGCCGAGAGCCTGAAGATGTTCTGGATGGCGATGGAGAGCGAGGTAGCCAGCTCGATGGCGTAGCTCAGGTCCGTCTCGTCGAAGACCGGGGCGTCCTTCTTGTTGATGAGCTGCATGACCCCGAGGAGCTGGTTGCTGAACTTCATCGGGATGCAGAGCACCTGCCTGGTCCTGTAGCCGGTCTTCTTGTCCCAGTTCACATCGAAGGTCAGTTCCGAACTGATCATCCTCAGCTCGTGGCTGTCGTAGGCGTCCTTGATGTTCAGCACCGCTGCGGAAAGGGCGCAGTAGCCGGCGAGGCTGTTGCTGCCGATCGGGACCGTGATCTGCTGGATCTCGTCCCCCGATTTCACCTTTGACATCAGCATCTTCCGTTTATGGTCGATGACGTAGATGGTGAGCCGCTCGGCCTTGAAGAGTTCGGCGATGCTGTCCCGCAACTGGATCAGGATGGTGTTCAGGTTTCCGGAGGAATGGATCTCGTTGATCTTCTCCATGAACCGCTTGCGATGTTCCAGTTGTTGTTTGAGCAGATCGGTTTCCGGCATGACGGGGCGTTCCTTGTAGTCCCCCCTCCCCTTCAGGGGGAGGGGCGGGGTGGGGACGGGTGAAAAGTTCCCTTAAAGTTTCAAACGTTATTTCCGAAACATGTAAGTAGCTAATCGGCAAAAGGGCGAGCTACTGAAGGAAATATTCAGCCATGACCAACATCAGCGCAGCCACAATCCGTTTCCTGATCGGCTGTGCCGTTACCTCCCTCTTCTGCCTCTTGCTGATCAACAACCCGCTCCCCCTGGAGATCGTGGAGGCCAAGCTCTACGACCTCCGCTTCCACCTGCGCGGGACGGTCGCTCCCCCGGACACCGTCGTCATCGCGGCCATCGATGAAAAGAGCGTGGCGAGACTCGGGCGCTGGCCCTGGAGCCGGAAGACCATGGCCGGACTGGTGCGAAAGCTTGCACAGGCCGAGGCCGCGGTGGTGGCCTTCGACGTCATCTTCTCGGAAAAGGACAAGGACGACCGGGAGCTGAGCCGCGCCATAGAGGACGCCGGCAACATCATCCTCCCCGTCGCCTTCGATTTCGAGAGCAGAAGCACGGCGATATCGAACCCGGACCTGGAGCAGTTCGCCCTCTCAGAGCTGGAGGAACCGGGACTGTATCGGAGTTACCCTCCGCTCGCCTCGGGCGGAAAGCCGCTGATGCCGGTGAAATTGCTCAGGGATGGCGCCATGGGGCTGGCCCATATCAGCATGCTCCCCGATTACTTCGACGGGACGCTGCGCTGGGAGGCGCTTCTCGTCGGCTACAACAACCTGCTCTACCCGTCGCTTGGCCTGCGCAGCGCCGCCTTCTTCAAGGGGATTCCCACCGAGAAGCTCAAGGTGCGCGCGACCCGCTCCATCGGCGTCGGCAAGACGGTGATCCCGACGGACCGCTGGGGGCGCATGCCGGTCAACTATTACGGCCCCGGCCGCACGCTGCGCCACATCTCCATCGCGGACATCATGGACGGCAAGGTCGGCGTCAAGGAATTGGGGAACAAGATCGTCTTCGTCGGCGCGACCGCGGTTGGGCTTTTCGACCTGAGGGTGACGCCGTTTTCCGCCGTCATGCCCGGGGTGGAGAAGCAGGCGACGGTGGCGGCGACCATCCTGGAGAACCGGTTCCTGGTCCAGGCGACACGCCTGCAGGATCTCTGTTTTCTGCTCCTTTCCGGCCTGGCGACCGCCCTTTTGTTGAGCCGTTTCCGGTTGATGCTGGGGGCGAGCGCAACGGCTATCTGCATGGCGGTGATCTCCGCGGCGGGATTGCTCCTGTTCAACCGGTGGGGCGTGTGGGTCAACCTCGCCTGCCCGCTGGGGAACGTGCTCGGGATGTTCATGTCGGTGACCGCCTGGAACTACACGGTGGAGGAGCGTCGCGCCCGCAGGATCAGGGCCATGTTCTCGAGCTACGTCACCACGACCATCGTCAACGAGTTGATCGACAACCCGGCGCTGGCCAGGCTCGGGGGCGAAAAGCGCGAGGTGAGCATCCTCTTCTCCGACGTCAGGGGATTCACCACCTTCTCCGAGCAGCACGAGCCGGAAGAGGTGGTCGCCATACTGAACGAGTATCTGGGCGAGATGACGGACGTGATCCTGAAGTCGGGGGGGACGCTGGATAAGTTCATCGGCGACGCCATCATGGCATTCTGGAACGCCCCGCTTCCCTGTCCCGACCACGGCGAGCGGTCGGTGAGATGCGCACTGGACATGCAGGCAAGGCTGGAGCAGCTGCACGACAAGTGGGACCGGGAAGGAAAGCCGAAGCTCTCCTGCGGCATCGGCATCAACACCGGCGAGGTCATCGTCGGGAACATCGGGGCCGAAGGGAAGAAGATGGAGTACACGGTGATCGGCGACGAGGTGAACCTTGCCTCCCGGGTGGAGTCGCTGACCCGCACCTTCGACGCCGGGATCCTGGTGACCGAGAAGACCGTGGCGAAGCTGAGGAGCGCGATCGAGGCGGGGACCCTGGAGGGGATGGAGATCAGCGGCGTGCGCCGGGTAATAGTGAAGGGAAAGCAGCAGCCGGTGACGCTGTACCAGGTGGTGCCGGCAGACGCGGCCCCCGCGGTCATCACCGAATGCGCCGACCTGGAACCGCTGAGATTGACGGAGAAGTAGGAAAAAAACCGAAAACCATTGGCACGGAGAAAATCTGAGGAAATCTGAGGTTGCCCCCTTGAAAGCCTTTCTCGGAAGTTCTCAGATTTTCTCCGTGGCCAACGGTTATGGTTTCTGTTTTTAAAGGAGGGACGACCGTGAGCAAAGCCGCTTCTATCGCCATATTGGCACTGTTGGCCTGTTTCGCCTGGGGTGCGCCGGCGCAGGCTGGGACGCTGGAGGATGGGGTCGAGCAGTACCGGGCCGAGAATTTCGAGGAGGCGCTGGTGCTTCTGACCAAGGCCCGGACGGAACAGCCGGAATCCTCACTGGCCGCCTTCTACCTCGGCATGGCCCGCAAACAGGGAGGCGACCTCTCCGGCGCCGTCAAGGACCTCACGGACGCGGCGACGCTGAAGCCGCCCGTCCTCGACTCCTACCTGGAACTGGCCGACGCGTACCATGTCCTGGGGGACGAGGACAGGGCCCTGGAATGGGTCAACCGCTCGGAGAAGGCCGGGGTGAGACCGGGGCGGAGCGCCTTTCTCAAGGGGATGATCCTGGCGGGGCAGGGGCAGCGCGCTGAGGCGATCCTCTCTTTCGAACAGGCAAAGCGGCTCGACGCCACGCTGGCCCAGCCGGCCGATTTCCAGATCGCCATCGCAATGGCCGGGTCCCGCAAGTTCTCCCGCGCCCGCGACGCGCTGAGGGCGGTGGTCGCCGCCGACCCGAGCTCGGAGATAGCCTCCTATGCCAAGGAGTACGAACAGTCGTTCACGAGGATACTTGAGAGCTACCGGCCGCTGCGCCTCGCCGTCGGGCTCAACTACATGTACGACGACAACGCCATCTCCAATCCCTCCAACGCCGGGGCCCGGGCGCAGATAGGGAACCCGACCGGCCAGCAGGACCACGCCTTCCTCGGGACGCTCCGCCTCGACTACAACCCGATGCCTTCCGACGAGATGCTGTTCAGCGCACAGTACCTCGTGCAAAGCACCAAGTACGGCAACACCAACACGAGCGAGGAAAACCCGAGCACGGTGATCAATTCGCTCACCCTCATCCCGGGCTGTACGTTCGGCGACTCGGCCATATCGATTCCCTTCAACTACACCCACGTTCTGCTCAAGGAAAACAAGTACCAGCAGCTCTTCGCGGTACGCCCGACCTGGTCCTGGCAGGCCGCTGCGCAGCATATCCTGCAGGGAGGCGTCAGCTACACCGTCCGCGATATGCTGCAGTCCGCGCTCTCCGGCGACGAGCGACGCGACGCCGAGATCTGGGGCGCGTCGGCGGGCTACATCTTCAGTTACGGCACCCGGGGAGGGATGGCATCCCTGCGCTACGACTACAGCTTCGACGACACCGCCGGGGTCAACTGGCAGAACAGGGGGCACAAGTGGTCGGTGAACGGGGTGGTCCCGCTGGCGGAAAAGTTGAAGCTGAACCTCTCGGGCGAGGTCTCGACGCAAGACTACCTGAACACCAACACCATCTTCGGGGTCAGGCGCGACGACACCACCTGGTTCGGCACCGCCGGGATAAGCTACAACCTCACCAATGACGTCGTCCTCTCGGCCCAGTACGCCCACACGACGGCCCAGTCCAACATCCCGGTCTACGGCTACAGCCGCAACACCTTCACCACCGGCATAGAGTTCAGTTTCTAGGGGGAAACGCAGATGAAATCCATGACAGCTCGTCAATTCAGGCCGATCCTGATTTCCATCTTGTTACCACTCATGCTGCTCGCCTTTTCCGGTACGGCACTGGCGGAGGTCGTCGGCAGACTCACCCGCGTGGAAGGGGGCGTCGACATAATGCCGGGCGGCAGCCTTCCGGCAGTCGCGGCCAAGGGGGGCTCGGCGGTGCAGACGGGGGACTTCGTCCGCACCAAGAGCAACTCCCGCGCCGAGATCACCTTCAACGACGGGAGCGTGGTGAAGATCGCTCAGCGCAGCCGCATCGACGTGTCGGAGTACTCCGGCTCGGTCCGCAAACTCGGCCTGCCGCGCGGCAAGGTGCAGGCGACGGTGGTTCCGAGCGCGGGAGGAGGTGCAACGCACAGCTTCGAGATCCGGACACCGAACGCGATAGCGGGGGTGCGCGGCACCTCGTTCTACGTCTATCACCAGGCGAACGTCACCGGAGTCGCCGTGCTGGAAGGGGTGGTGCGCACCACGAGCCTCTTCGCCCCGTCGAAGGGGGTGACGCTGGTGGCCGGAACCGCCACCACCATCACCAAAAAGGGCGCACCGACGCCGCCGCGGCCGGTCTCGGCGACCGAGCTGGATACCCATAAGAACGACGTGTCACCGACGGCGACAAAGGGGGGCGATGTGCATGGTACTGCCCCTGCTGGCGGTGCGGAGTCGACGGGTTCGGCAGGGTCGTCCACGGCAACAACATCTACAACTTCTGCCGGCAGCGCGACGGCAGATTCTACGGACAGCAGTGGCTCAAGCTCAGGAAGCACGACCTCGACCACCGGCGACAGCACCGCCTCGAGCAGTACAACCACTGCCTCCGGTACGGACACAACAACGAGCACAACAGCCGCTAGCACAACGACGGTA
Organism: Geobacter sp.; assembly: GCA_003490025.1. Lineage (GTDB taxonomy): Bacteria > Desulfobacterota > Desulfuromonadia > Geobacterales > Geobacteraceae > Geomonas. Next base: position 38,592 of record DNJC01000138.1, read on the forward strand.
AGTACCGGTGAAAGTTATTCCGGCAGCACGATCACCGCCGTAGTGGATCCCGTCATCACGGTCTCTTCGTTCACCCCACCGGCGGAAAACACGATCACCCCCACTACCCAGACGCAGACGACGACTACGACACAGGTACAACCGGTGGTCGTCCCGGTGAGCGACACACGTGAAGATGTCAAGGAAGAGATCAAGGAAGACATCGAGACAGTGATCGTGACGACTCCTACACCGACACCGGAACCGGAACCTACAGTGGAACCGGCGCCGACCACCGACCCGGTCCCGACCACTGACCCGGCGCCGACCACAGACCCGGTTCCGACCACAGACCCGGCGCCGACCACAGACCCGGCTCCGACCACCGACCCGGCTCCGACCACTGACCCGGCTCCGACCACCGACCCGGCTCCGACCACTGACCCGGCTCCGACCACCGACCCGGTCCCGACCACCGACCCGGTCCCGACCACCGACCCGGTCCCGACCACCGACCCGACGCCAACTCCGGACCCGACGCCGTCGACGCCTCTTTTCACCGGGGTCCTTCCCGCGGGGCTCATGTCGCGTGATTCGACCGTCGATCCTGACTCGAACTTCCTGACCATCATCAGCGATCCGGATTTCGCCCCGATCCTCTCGGGCACCACGTCGCTTTGGACGGGGAGCGCCCAAGCTGCTCTCGGCGGCACCTACCCGACGCTCCCCCTGCTGCAGCCCAACCACTACTGGTTCGGCCATTTCTTCTCCGGCAGCACGGCCGCCGACACCACCTCTGACGGCGGCGCCTACTTCGGTTATTTCGGCGGCATGTCGCTGGACGGCAGCGGGGTCCTCGACGCCAACCTGAGCGCGCTGTACGTCGACCCAACCGGGAAGGCGGGGATCATGCAGGGATCCATCCCCGGGACCTTCACCTCCGGTGGCGCGATAAGCGGCACCGGCACGCTCACCCTGACCGAACTCAACGCGAGCAGCGGCCTTGCCCCGGCATCGTTCGCTGCCGGTTGGTGGGATGCCAAGAACGGCAGCACCATTGTGGAGGTGACCGGCCCGGCACTGAGCGATTACTCCGGCTACATCCCGCCGTCAGGCACCACCACCGGTACCACCGGCGGCACCACCGGCGGCACCACCACCGCGGCGACGACGGGCGGCGCTACCAACGGAGCGGGTAGGGAGAATAGGAACCCGACCGAGGGGCTCCTGATGGACGGGCTGGACATCACCAGCGAGATGACCAATCGCGGCGACGTGTTGAAGCTGGGCTATCTAAGCGCCGACCCGAGCTTCGGCATCTGGACCAGGGAATCCTTCGGCTCGTACAGCGGCAGCGGGACGAGGTTCGTTCTTATCAGCAATGCGGAGTGGGGGAGCACGAACGTCGACGGCTTCTTCACCCTTGAGGATGCCGTGAAGGTGATCTCCCTCGGGGGGTGGCAGTCCGGAGGCGCCCTCTCTGCGACGGCGGACGGCGTCTGGGGGAACCTGAACAGCGGGAGCATCAGGCTCTTGACCGGTACGCTCATCGGGTCGTCCAATGCTGCCACGTCGACTTTCGGCGCGGTCAGCACCGGGGCCTTCATCGACCTGAACCGCTTCCTTTCCGACCCGGCCCTCGCCGGGAACCTCGGCTTTCCGACATTGAAGGGGGGCGACACGTTCACCCTCACCGGTTCCAGTGCGACCGGCAGCGTTTCCCTCGGCACCATCAGCTTGTACAGCAGGAGCGCGGGAGACCCCGTATCGGTTTGGGTCGCCCCGAACGTCAACGGCAGTTTCAGCGGGACTCTGGAGCAGAGGTTCTCACTCACGAACGGCACGACTGCCGGAGGCAGCACAATCATGGGTAACATGCGTATCGGCAGCGTCACCCCGGCAACCGGACCCAGCACCTGGCTCGGCACCGTCGAGGGTTTCGGCGAGATAGCAGGCGGCTCCTTCAGAAGCGAGTTCGACGGCATCGCGGCCGGCACCTACACCGGCAACACCTTCACCGGCGCCGCCGCCGGCCTCGCCCATCCGATCACCTACTTCAACACCATCGGCGGCGGCTCCGCGCACCTGACCCGCTACTACAACGGGAGCGCAACCTCCTTCGGCGACCTGGACGGGATCATGGGGGGGATGTCGCTTTGGGCCAGCACGCCGACGCTCACCTCCGACGCCACGGCCGTCGGCTTTTTCACCCCCAACCAGACGCTGGTTGATGGCGACTACGTCATGAGTGCCCCGATCTTCTCCAAGGACTTGCCGACCGGCCAGGCCCTCACCGCCGACGGCGGCGCCTACAACGGGCACGTCATCGCCGGCGTTGAAACGTTCGGCGCCGATCCAGGCATCGTCGGCGTCATGAACGCACTCTTCATAGATCCGTCCGGTAACGCCGGCGTGCTGCGCGGCAAATTCGGCGGTTTCCTGGACCAGACGAGCAACGTCTGGATGGCCGACGTCGACCTCCTCCCGGTCACGCTGCTGCCGAATTCCGGCCTCGCGCCGGAGAGCCTCAACAACTCGGGCGTCACCACCGTATCCACCCCCTTCGGGACCGGTGGCACCTTCTTCAGCGGGAACCCCGTGCTCTCCGGTTGGGCCCCCGGTACCTACAACCGCAGCTTCATCACCGCTTCTCCCGGGTGGGGCATCGGGGAGTTCGGCCTTTACGCCCCCTACCTGTCGGCGCCTGCGGACGGCTCGCCGTGGAACATCGATTTCTCCATCACCGACAGTACCCTCCCCAGTTTCGTCATGGCCGGAACGATGGCAGGCTCTTTCTGGGATACCACCGGCGGCAGGCTCTTTGCCGACGCGAGGGGCGCATGGGTAGACATGCTGGCGACACAGCCGGCGGTAGCGCCCGAGACCGGCATCTTCATCGGCGAGACCATCGGGACCTTCAACCCCGTGAGCCTGCAGGCTATGACCTCCGGCATCTGGATAGAGACCGCCAAGTTCCTGAGCCTCCTGGCAAGCAACCCGGCGGCACTGGATAAGCTGAACATACCGACGGTGGAGGTAGGCAAGGCGGACTTCAGCGGAGGCAACGGGGACTTCGACGTGTTGTTGAAGGACCTCAGGTTCTTCACCCGGGTAGGGAGCGGCAGCGGCCGGCCGGAGATATTCGCCACCGACAAAGTCAGCGGCAACTACTACGTCACCACGCCGGCAGGCTCCGCGACGCTGACCCAGGTGACCGGCAACACCTCCGGCCTCACCCCTGTCTTCAACATCAAGCAGTGGGACGGAACCAACAACAAGTGGGGAGCCTCCATCGACTTCAACGGCACCAGCGGCGTGGTTAACGGAAACGGCAATATCCAGATGATGGGAGTCGCCGCCGGACAAATTGGCGGCGGTGGCCCCGGGACCTTCACCGGTACGGCGGCAGGGATCGTAAAGTAATGGGCAGCAGGAGCCTGGGAGCGAGAAGGCCGACGGTAAAGTAATCAGCGCGGTGGGATACGAGGGGCAAGGGCAGCAGGAGCTTGGGAACGAGAGACACGAGAGGAAAAATCAAAAGCCATCCGCAATGGGTGGCTTTTCTTTTTGCGTCTGCGGTCATCCCTTGCCAGTGCGGTTGTGGTATTCTGTAGCGGTGTGAAGCCGAACAGTATCGGCTTCATAGGCGAGCTGTCCCGGCAGTCTGAGCGAGCCGGCTGGCTGAGACTGCAACCGAAATCCAAAAAACGGCCTAGGAAAGGAGGACGACATGCGTAGACTGCGTTACGGCTTCATTGTGCTGGGGCTGTTGTTCTGTATGACGACGACTGCGACAGCGGGAGTGAGCATAGGTATCGGAATCGGCTTGCCCAATGTCAGCATCGGGATCAACCTGCCGCTGTATCCTGAACTGGTACCGGTGCCAGGGTATCCCGTTTATTACGCACCTGGGGTTCCCGGCAACTACTTCTTTTACGACGGCTTGTACTGGGTCTTCTACGACAACAACTGGTACGCCAGTTCCTGGTACAACGGCCCCTGGGGACTGGTAGACCCGTACTATGTGCCGGTTTACATCCTGCGCATCCCGGTCAGATATTACCGGCAGCCGCCTGTGTACTTCCGTGGCTGGGCGCCCAATGCTCCGCCTCGGTGGGGCCACCACTGGGGTCGCCCCTGGCAAGAGCGTCGACACGGCTGGGACCGCTGGGACCGCAACCGTGCCCCCAGGCGCGCACCATTGCCCGTCTATCAGCGCAGCTATTCGGGTGACCGGTATCCCAGTGTCGACCAGCAACAGAGGGTGCGCAGAGATAGCTATCGGTACGAGCCCAGGAACAAAGTGGTGCGCGAGCATCTAAGGCAGGTGGAGAAAAGGGCGCCGGCGCCTACCCCGCGGGAAAGGGAGCGCAGGCCCGAAATGAGGGGGCCGCAGCGGCAGGGTGATCAGCAAAGACCGGCACCGGTACAGGTCGTTCCACAGCAGAGGGGGCCGGCTCACGAGCCGCGGCAGCAACCTCCCGTAATGCGCGAGCAGCGCGCGCCGCAAGGCGGCCATGAGCCACCACGAGTCCGTGAGCCGCAACGGGGCCCTGAGCCGAGGGTGAAGGAGAGGGGCGGTGGGCAGGAACGAGGTGGAGGGCAGGAGAGGGACCATGGTCAGGGAAGGGGCCACGGCCAGGATAAAGACGAGGGGCGGGGGCGTTAGCGCGTCCTGATCGCCCATGGTGACTGAACAGACAGGCCCTTGCCCCTCGTTGGTAAGGGCCTCTTTTTTTGCTGCGAGTTCTCACCCCAAGGCGCACGGAGGTTCAGTCCAGGGACGTGACCCGCTTTCCGGTAGCCTTCCCGTCTTGGTACTCCACAGTGCAGAACCAGCGGCCAAAGGCAAACCCTTGCCAGACCTGGATGCTGCCGCTTTGGTTGCTACTGCCGGTCGTTCGCCTGAATTTCAGGCCCATTTCACTCGCCTTCTCATCCAGGCCCGCCACGGGCATTCCGATGACCACCTGTTGGCTGAACGCCCGCACCCGTTTTTCCGCATCCCTCACTTTGAAGCCAGCGTAAATGACAAGAATGATAGTAAAAGCAATGAGAGCTATCAATGTCTTTAAGCACACTTTTAACAGTCGGCGCAGCGGCGATTTGTCTTTGTTCATTGTGTGCTCCTGTCACATCGATGCGGATTCCTGCACATAGCTGCGCCCCCATTCGCACATGAGGCTGAGGATCGGAAAGATGGTTTTCCCCGGCTCGGTGAGCGAATACTCCACCTTCGGCGGCACCTGAGGGTAAACCTCTCGGTGCACCAGGCCATCGGCCTCGAGTTCGCGCAACTGCTGGGTCAGCATCTTCCGGGTTGTATCCGAGAACTGCCGCTGCAGGTCCGAAAACCGCATCGTTTCCTGTGCCAGGTGCCAGAGGATGGACGCCTTCCACTTCCCGCCGACCAGCGCGAGCGTCACGTCGATGCCGCACTTGTATTCCTTGTCCCTGAATACCATCTGTTCCGCTGCCGATTGCCCGTCTTGCATCGTCTGCTCCGTTTTGCCGGTTCCCAAAAAGGTACTGTGTTTCGTAAAAGGTACTACGTTCCGAATAAGTTCGTTATTGACGATCCCGTACCAATGGTCCTATATAGCCCATCACGGAGAAAAAGAAAAGCGAATGTCCCCTCCCCCGGAGGGGGAGGGCCAGGGAGGGGGAGCGCCAAGCCCATTTCCCCCCTCCCAACCTCCCCCCTCCGGGGGGAGGAGCGTTACCCATTGATACGGCGCTGCCAACGGCGGCGTGTGAAGCTCTATGCTACAGAAGTCCGCTCGCCCTCCGGCACCCTCCAGTCAGGGGAGGGGGAGGGATACAAACTGGAACAGGAGGAAGAAAGCATGAAGATGGTGGCGTTCAACGGAAGCCCAAACCAGGAAGGAAATACCTATCACGCGATAAAGATGGTAGCCGCCGAACTCGAGAAGGAAGGGATCGAGACGGAGATCGTCCATGTCGGGAACAAGACGATCCGTGGCTGCATAGCCTGCATGCAGTGCGCTAAACACCAAAACGAGGAGTGCGCGCTGAAGGACGACGAGGTCAACGAGTGGGTGCAGAAGATGAAGAACGCCGCCGCCATCATCCTCGGCTCGCCGGTGCACTACTCCGCGATAGGCGGGACCATGAAATCGTTCCTTGATCGTGCCTTCTTCGTTGGCGGCGTCAATGGCGGGCTCTACCGGCACAAGGTCGGGGCATCGGTTGTCGCGGTGCGTCGTTCCGGCGGTATCCCGACCTTCGACCAGTTGAACCACTTCCTGAACTATTCCGAGATGCTGATCGCGACCTCGAACTACTGGAACGTGATCCACGGCAGGGCGCCCGGCGAAGCGCTGCAGGACGAAGAGGGTGTACAGATCATGCGCGTGCTCGGCAAGAACATGGTATGGATGATGAGGCTGGTGCAGAACGGGAAGGGGGTCGTTGCCGAACCGGAGAAGGAAGCGAAGGTCTACACCAACTTCATTCGTTAAAGACAAGGCGTTTAACGGGTCTCCCCCTCCCCTTCAAGGGGAGGGTCGGGGTGGGGATGGGTGAAAACGGGGTCCGAGCATCCCCATCCCCCTCCTCCCCCTTGAAGGGGGAGCGACGGGATGCGACCTGCACCATCTTCGTTGAATGACGCGTAGTTAGGGGGCTCAACATATTCATGTAGTTTGACTATCCTTATTTCGGTATGGTAGAGGTCACCAGTAGCGATCACCCTTTACGTCATTTCTGGAGGATGCTATGCGAGATGCTGAAACAAATTTCATTACCAGCCCCACTGGCAGGAAAAAAGCAATCATTCTCCCCATTCGGGAATACGAGCGCTTGCTGGAAGACCTGCATGATCTCAGCGTTGTGGCAGAACGTCGTGAAGAAGCTCCGGTTTCTTTGAACGAGATGAAACGAAGTTTGAGATACTCCTCAAACCGTCCGTAGAAAAGGACCTCCGCAAGCTTCCCTCCACTGTTGTACGCCACTTTTTTGCAGCCATCGAACAACTTGCCGACGCACCCTGTATCCCACCAGACAAGAAATTGACCGGAGCAGAAAGAACGTGGCGTCACCGCATAGGCGACTATCGCGTCATCTAAGAGATGGATCTTCCCCGCTCCACAATAATCATCCTTTACGTACGCCATCGCCGCGAGGTCTACCGGCGGCTTTAGAAGACGGATACAAAAAAAAAGGCGGCCCGTTGGCCGCCTTTTCTGAGGTCTCTCCTTGCTGTCGTTGTCAGGCACCGATCAGACTGGGAGTGCAGACATATCTGTGATTGTGAGCGGGATCGTCGCACGGTATGCACTCGAAGCTGCTGGACAATCTCGCCCTCTCAATGGCACACCCGTTCAGGGTAAGCGAGCACATGTGCTCGTAGTGCGCCATGCTGTTGCAGCATTTTTCCGACATATATCTCACCTCTTTGCTGAAGCCATTTTACTTCTACCTACCCGATTATTATAGACTTTTACCGTAGCAAAGTGAAGCCGGCGGGCTCTTCCCCCACTCCCAGCCTCCCCCCTCCGGGGGGAGGAGAACTGATAGAGAGCCAGAGGACGGCGTGTGCACCTCTGCGGCCAAGGCTTTTGAATTTACTTCCATATTTTTTGAAATTAGCCGAAGAGTCACTATAATTAAAACTCCGTTCACCGTCGTACTAATGTGAGGAATCAACCATGTCCAAGGATGGTACCGAGAATGTAAAGAAGCTGCCGGAAAACAGAGATGACGTGATGCTCTCGATGATCGAGATCGCCAAGGCCCTCACCTCGTGCCTGGAGATCCGCAGCGTGCTCGAAACCATAATGAAACAGGTGGAGCGCCTCATCAGCCCGGCGGCATGGTCTCTTTTGCTCGTCGACAAGGAGTCCGGGGACCTGGTCTTCGAGATCGCCGTTTCGCCGGTGGCCGAGCAGCTCCAGGGACTCCGATTGCGCAGGGGAGAGGGGATCGCGGGATGGGTCGCCCTGAACGGGGGGCCGCTCCTCATACCGGACGTGAGCAGCGACGAACGTTTCCAGGGGCAGTTCGACCAGCGATTCTCGTTCACCACCCAGTCGATCGTCTGCGTCCCGATGAAGATCAAGGAACGGGTGGTAGGGGTGATCGAACTGATCAACAGCCTCGACAAGCTGGTCTTCAATCAGGCCGACATGACCATCCTCTCCGCCATCGCGGATTTTGCCGCCATCGCCATTGAAAATGCCCGGAACTACGATCGGATCAACGAACTGGTCATCACGGACGACCTCACAGGACTCTACAATTCCAGGCACTTCCCGTGTCTTATCCAGGAGGAGGTGGACCGCTGCGTCAGATATGGTATGGAGATGTCGCTGGTGTTCCTCGATCTGGACCGGCTCAAGGGGATCAACGACGTCCATGGACACCTCGTCGGCAGCCGGATGCTGAGCGAACTGGGCCACCTGATAGCCCGCAACATCAGGGCCAACGACAGGGCGGCCCGTTACGGAGGTGACGAATTCGTCATCATCCTGCCCCATACCGGGAAGGAAGCGGCGATGGCCATGGCCGCCAACCTTCGCCAGCGACTTCACGAGACCGATTTCAGTTCCGACGACGGGCAGCCGATCCGGCTTACAGCCAGTTTCGGCGTGGCCTCGTTCCCAGAAGATGCGGCAAGCAGGGAGGAGTTGATCCGGGCCGCGGATATCGCCATGTACGAGGCGAAGCATGCGGGAAGGGACACCATCAAGGGGTACGCCGCCGCAGGCAACCCCTGACTCCGCCGCGGCTCGACCGGCGCCGGAAGGTCGGCGGAAGCGGCACAGAGGAGCAACCTGGGATGATCGGGCCGCTGGTTGCAATTCCGTTCTCGGGGGACGTTGCTGACTTTGTTGACTTATTCGTACAACGACTTCAGCTTCTCGTTTCCGCTGCAGAGATCTTCACCTCTACGAGAATCTTTTGCGACCCCAGAACGCGTGATCTTCAGGACTTTCCCAATCTCGGCGCCGTTTATACCCCGTTTTTTGCTCGCTATGAAACATACGGCTCCCCTTGCCGCTGCCACCTGTCTGCTCCGACTCCCATTTGTCAGCGCCGACACCTCAATCTCAAAGATGGCGGCAACCTCCCTTATCAGATCATCCAGAGGGAGTTGCTTGCAAGGTTCTTCTGGGCGCTCCGCTTGCTGCCAGAGTTGTTCAACGAAATCCCCGCTCCCGAGCACCCTCTCGTCCCATGCTTGACACCCATGTGCTCCCGACAGTAGCAAGTATCGCTTCAGACCTCCTCCTACCAACTCGTCGCGCCTCCCCATAGCGATACCTTCTTGCACAAACTGTCGGTACACCGCACGGGCCGCTGCTCTATCGCCGGCAAACATGGCAAGAACCTCGTCTATTGCCTGGCCTACGAGACCACCATGCTCCATGATGCAGCGATGACCACACCATTCGTACTCATCCAGTTCAGCTACGGAAGAGACCAGACCTACCCTTAAAGGATTCAGGTGGATGTATCGCACCAACTCCAACAGGTAGCTGTCTTGGTCGCAGACGATGGACTTGTAGCGGTTTTGGAAAAGATGACCGGTACGATGATGACGTAGGTTGAAGACGACAGCATAACCGGTAAGAAGTCGCCGCATGAGGGTTGAGAGGTTGGTTTTCGTCGAACGAAGAAGCAGATGGAAGTGATTGGACATCAGTGCCCAGGCAAGGCATTCCGTCTCCGTCTTGAGGAGCAGGCGAGAAAGACGTTCGACGAAGGAGCGCCTATCCACATCGTCGAGGAAGATGTCCCTCTTCTCGATCCCGCGGACCATCACATGCTGCAGCAAACCGGGTATGTCAATCCGCGCTAGCCTTGGCATCCGTTAACGCTAGCGCAGGGATTCAATAAGTCAACAAAGTCAGCAACGTCCCCCGCTCCGCGCGCCACCCGCGCCACCCCGCGCCACAATAAGTCAACAAAGTCAGCAACGTCCCCCGCTCCGCGCGCGCCGCCGAGTGATGCGTCGGCCCATCGTGAGGTGGCGCAAGTACACCCTGAGGTAAAAAATAAGAGGCATCCGATATGGGTGCCTCTTATTCATTTCAACTGAGAGAATGTGCTTACTTGCGCATTCTCTTTCTTATGAAGCCAACACCTGCAAGACCGGCACCAAGGAGAATAAGGGTTGAGGGTTCGGGGACAGGAGTAGATGAATTAGTAACATCTCTAGTATTAACTTGCAGATTAATGAAATCGCCCCCGTTAAACCATCCCAGTAGGTTCAAGTTGATTAAATGATCGTCAAATGTGAGTTCGGGTATTGAAAGATTACCAGAGGTATAAAGCTGAGTTACCTGAACATTCGTAATTTCTTTTAGAGGATTAGAATCAACGAATTGGAGTCCGTCGAATGCACAGTAAGCATATCCTCCGAAACCACTATGGCCAAAGAAATTAATAATAATATTATCTGCTTCCGGATTTATTGTATACCCTCCGTACCATCCAGGTGGTTGAGGGGAAACTGCATCAGCAGTACCATTTTGTACAATAGTTGAAACAGATCCTGCAAACTCCGTATTCAAATCCGGATAAAGCCGTCTTATAGTTAACTGATCACCCAACATGGTGGCACTAACCTGATTAACCATTACGAATGACGAGATGGCCAACAAAAGAAAAAAACAAGAAATCTTTTTCATAGCGTCCTCCTTAAAAAGTTTTTTCGGACACAGCAAGTATTGAGCCATACTCCTAGCTCACTTCCAACTCCTTAATATAATTAACTTATATATTCTTTTACATATTAAAATATAATGAATGTAAAGAAAATCGACATGTTTACGTTGTTTAAGTTGGAATTCTGTAAAGCAACTCGAAAGCTCACCCCGGCCAGCCCAACCAAAGAAGCAGCATAGTAGAAGGCTCTGAACCTGTGTCTGTTCTGGATTTTGAATCTCAGCAGACATAACAGCCACACCATAACCAGCACAACCTTTTGCTGGATCAACTATCGGGAGAAACTGTGTGCCGTATGGCCCCACCCCAGCAAAACTAAAGTTGAACGCACGATCATAACCATCGTAATAAAGCGTAGATTGAGTTATGGGAGTTGCCACCAATAGATGCATCTACATCTAATATCAAGCTCAGCAGATAATTTGCTGAGCGTAACGCTTAGGCTCACCATCGCGGAGAGGCCTGGGCACTGGAAGGTGACAGATTTTATTACAAACATCTATTAAACCGTCTCAAACAGCAAGATTCATTCCGGCCGGATACACTCGATTAAATACCTTGAATTGCGATGCGGCTGCCCTTGATTGTAAAATAAATCGAATTGGAATGTGTAAAGTATTCCGATATTGTTCGGCATATTTGTCGGAGTTTATTACACAAAGGCAGAGCAGGGTGGAGATTTTCATCGTCGGCGTATGAACCTCTCATTCGCCCTCGTCTCTTCACTGGCCTGAACGTGCCGGGAGCGTAATCCGGTATAATTTGAGCGCTGCCAGGAAAGGAGGGGAGAAATGAAAAACGGATCTGCACTGCACTCGGTAGGAAATCCCGAACTGCTCAAACTGCGCAAGGTCGCCTTCCTCTGCTCGCGCAAATTCCCCGCGGGAGTGGCATCGATTTCGTACCAGTGGGCCGACGAACAGAGAAGGATGGGGACCTGCGTGATCTCCGGTTACCACTCCCAGATCGAGAAGGAGGTCCTCTGCCGACTCCTTAAAGGGACGCAACCTGTGATCATAGCCATGGCGATGGGGTTGAAACGGTTGGACCCGGAGTGGGAGCGCCCCATCGCGGCGGGACGCCTGCTGGTGATATCCCGATACGCGCAGAGCGTCAGTCACCCGTGCGAGTCGAAATGCTATCAGCGCAACCGTATGATGATGGAACTGGCTGACGAGATTGTCATAGCCCACGCCTCCGAAGGGGGAAACCTGCAGCGGCTCGGCACGGAGTATCCACTGAAGATCCGCCTGCTTTGACCGCTGTCGCCTCGTAAGGCATTATTTTTCGTTCCTCCCTCAAAAGAAATCGTTGACAAGTCAGATCCCCTCCTATATAAACGACTTCAACTTTCAATTCCAACCTACACAGCCATCCTCCTGACACAAATTCACCTGCTGTTTGGCCCGTTTGCCTTGACAATTGTCTGTGCGGCGTTGCGGACAGTAGGATTTTCAGGCTCTGTGAATGAAAGTGAATGTCATTTTACTTTAATACCAGAAGGGTCCCTTCGGCGGCTGTATTGATCGGATCAAGGGGGAGCTGTTTTTTTGCCACTTTATTGAAAATGGTTTTCAATTTTAAGTACCGCCAACGAAACGGTACTAACAGGTGTCGAAGCGTGTGCAAGTAGAGAAATAGTAATCGTTAGAGTGATTTTTATTCAGTAGCGGTTCTGCCGATGAGTACAGCAGCGGGGCCATAACAGTGAGAGCCGGAGGGTTTATATGTTCAAAGTGAAAAAGATGTCTGTGGCAAGCATGTTTCTGCTGGGAAACCTGTTCCTTTCTTCGGGCGCGGCGTTCGCCATGCATCCGGACCTGGTGGTCCCGGAAAAGGTGGAGTTCAAGCACAAGGCGTGTCAGGAGATCATGCGGCTTGGCAACAAGTACCAGGTGGAGGGGCTCTTCTCCAAGGATTTCCAGGAAGGCAAGCAGCCTTGCAGCCGCATCGACGTGGCGGTGGCGGTGCACCTTCTGACCGAGAAGATGGCGGAGAAGGTGGTGAAGGAGGGTAACCAGGCGGTCGACAAGGAAGACCTGGCACTCCTGAGCGACCTGAAGGAGGAACTGCGCGCCGAGATGCTCCTGGTCGGAACCAGGACCTTCCAGTCGCGTTACGAGGAGTTGGGGACCAAGTTCACCGCCCTCACCAAGAACATTTCGCTCTCCGGCGGGATGGTGGGAGTGCTGCAGGGTTCCATCGGCAACAAGCCCAAGGACGTCACCGATGTGGTCGGCCGCGCGGACCTCGTTTTCAACTTCAAGGTTGGCGAGAACACCATCGCGGTGATCGACCTCGAGGCGACCGGCGGCGACGGCATCGACACCCGCGTCCCCTCGTTCGCGGGCCTCAACGGGGTGGCGGGCTCCACCGGCGACAGGACCCGTTTCCGCGAGGCATGGGTGGAGCACTCGGCGCTTAACGACCGCCTGGTCCTGACGGCAGGCAAGGTGGACCTCTCCAACTATTTCGATTCCAACGCGGTGGCAAACGACGAGAACGGGCAGTTCCTGTCTGCGGCCTTCGTCCACTCGGCCGTGCTCCCCTTTCCGGCCAACGGTCCGGGGGCAAGGGTCGGCGCCAAGCTGACCGATGCCGTCACATTGGGGCTCGGCTACGGCAGCGGCGACGCGGAGAGCGCGGACAGCTCCGACAGCGCGGACATCTTCGACCACGGCTTCGGCATCGCCGAGCTTGCCTACAAGCACAAGGCGGGCGAGCTGGAGGGGAACTACAGGATCTATGCGGCGCTGGACGGCTCCCTTGCCGACGGCGCGAGCAAGCTGTCCCAGAAAAACGCGGTGAGCTACGGCGTGAGCCTGGATCAGCAGGTAACGGACAAGCTGACCCTCTTCGCCCGCTACGGCCAGCGCGACGAGGAAGTCTACGCCGTGAGAAGGGCCTGGAGCGCAGGCGGGCAGTACACGGGGCTCATCAGCGACAGGAAGGACGACGTGCTCGGCCTCGCCTACGGCCAGATCCAGGCGGCCGGGAGCATCGCCGATTCCCAGGAGAAGCTGGCGGAACTCAACTACAAGGTCAAGGTGAGCGACCAGATCGAGATCGCGCCGGTGGTGCAGTACCTGGTCAACCCGGCGGGCAACAGCAGCACCGACAACGTGGTGGCGCTGGCGCTGCGCACCAAGATCAGCTTTTAGGATATGCAAAAGGGTAGGGGCGCCGCAGGCGCCCCCGGCTTCCCGAGAGATCAATTGAAAAGAGGGACGATATGGTTGGAGCTTGGCTTAGAGGCTTATGTGTATTTTTCTTTGTTCTGTCGATCACGGCTGCAGGCTCCATATCCACAGCCAACGCCAAGGAAGGGCTCGACTACAAGGGGATGGTCGACGAAATAGACACCATCTTCAAGGATTCGGTGGTTCTCTACAAGAAGGGTGACATCAAGGAGGCGAAGAAAAAGGCCCAGTCGGCCTACTTCCACGTTTTCGAGAACCTGGAAGGGCCGATACGGATCAACGTCTCCGCCAGGAAAAACGCCGAACTCGAGGAGGAGTTCATCGAGATCCGCAAGATGATCGTGGCCAAGGAACCGGTCGCAGCCATCGAAAAGAGGATCCAGGACTTCATGGTGGAACTGCGCAAGGTCCTTCCCGAACTCGAAGGCGGAGCGGAACTGGTTGCCGAGACATCGTCGGGTGGCAGCCAGCCGGCAAAAGAGGCGGCGCCGGAAGCCAAGGGGGGCGGGAACGTAGAGCCGGTCTGGCAGCAGGCCATGAATAACATCCGTACCAACCTTGCCGGCGCGCTTGACGCCTACCGGAAGGGAGATGCCAAGGGGGCGTCCGAGCTGGTGATCCGGACCCAGTTCGACGAGTACAAAAACTCCCTCTTCGAGACCGCCGTGAGGCGCAACGTCTCCCAGGCCAAGGACTACGAGAACAACTCCGCGTTCGCCGAAATCGCCGGCATGATGGAAAAGGGGGCCCCGGCCGACAAGATCGAGCCGCAGATAGCGGCGCTGGTGACCGGGCTGCAGGCGGATCTCCCCGGCCTGCCGCTGGTGGACGGCGCGGTCGCCTCGGGGAAACCGGCGGAGAAGGCGGACCGGTCGCAGAAGGATTGGACCAAGGTCAACGCCGAACTCTTCGCCCAGGTTGAGAAGGCGATCGCCCTCTACGGGAAGGGGGACAAGCTGGAGGCGATCGAACTGGTCCAGGATGCCTACTTCGACATATTCGAGGCGAGCGGCATGGAAGCGAAGATCGGCGCGCGTGACGCAGCGTTCAAGTCGAAGCTGGAGGGGCACTTCAACAAGATCATCAGCCAGATGAAGGGCGACGCGCCGGTGGAGGAGATCGCGCCGACCTTCTCCTCCTTGAAGGTCGAGTTCACCAAGGGAGCAGAGTTCCTCGGCAAGAACGTCGACTCGCCGGCGGCACAGTTCATCTATTCGCTGCTGATCATCCTGCGCGAGGGGATCGAGGCGATCCTGATCATCACCGCGATCATCGCCTACCTGGTGAAGACCGGCCAGACCGACAAGGTCAAGGTCATCTACAGCGGCTGCATCTCCGCGCTGGTCCTGAGCGGCATCACGGCGCTGCTGGTCAAGTGGGTGTTCAAGGTCTCCGCGGCAAGCCAGGAGCTGATGGAAGGCGGCACCATGCTGCTCGCCTCGGTGATTCTCTTCAGCGTCTCCTACTGGCTTATCTCCAAGGCAGAGGCGCAGAAGTGGACCACCTACATCAAGAACAAGGTTGGCGAATCCGTTTCCTCGAAGTCCCTGAAGACCCTCTGGTTTGCCGCCTTCCTGGCCGTGTACCGCGAGGGGGCGGAAACCGTCCTCTTCTACCAGGCCCTCGTTTCAGGCGCTTCGGGCACCGGGATCACCGCAGTGGCTGGAGGCTTCGTGGCAGGCTCACTGATCCTTGTCGGGATCTACCTTGCCATGCGCTACGGGGCGGTCCGTCTGCCGCTCAGGCCGTTCTTCCTTTGCACCGGCGCGCTGCTGTACTTCATGGCCTTCGTCTTTGCCGGCAACGGAATGATGGAGCTGGTGGAAGGGAAACTGTTGGAATCCTCGCTGGTCTCCTGGATGCCGACGGTCCAGTTCATCGGGGTACACCCCTACGTGCAGACCCTGGTGCCTCAGCTGCTGATCGTCCTTGCCGCGGTGGTCGGCCTGGTGCTCATGGGCAGGGGAAGAGGAAACGAGGCGGAGTAAATTTCAGAACCGGACCTGTTGGTGCCGGAAGACAAAAGGAGAATTGAGAATGAAGAAGTTTATTGCAACATGTGCAATGGTGGGGATGCTGACTGGGATTGCCGCGCTGGCAAGCGGGGCGGAGAAGATGAAAGAGTACCCGGCAGGCGAGGAGAAGCTGGTCAACAAGATGAAGATCGCCGCGGTATACCTGAAGCCGATCGACATGGAGCCGCGCGGCACCGACCTTCCGGCCTCCCAGGCCGACGTCCACCTGGAAGCGGACATCCATGCCACCAAGGGTAACCCGAACGGCTTCGGCGCCGGGGAGTGGATCCCCTACCTGACCATCACCTACAAGCTGGATAACCTGGACACCGGCGCATCCAAGACCGGCAAGTTCATGCCGATGGTGGCCAAGGACGGCCCGCACTACGGCGGCAACGTCAAGATGATGGGAGCCGGCAACTACAAGGTCACCTTCACCATAGAATCCCCCGAAAAACAGGGCTTTGGCCGTCACACCGACAAGTCGAGCGGCGTCGGCAAGTGGTTCCAGCCCTTCAACGTGGACTACAAGTTCAAGTACGTCCCGATCAAGTAATCAAGCAAAGAAACAGTCGGTGGACCGAAGGCAAGTTCTCTCGAAAGGGGGGACTTGCCTCGGCCGCCTTTTATTGCTCCGGTGACTGAACATGCCGCGGGATGGCCATGTTCAGTCTCCGGATCAATAAAGAGCAAATGGAGAAGTCGATGCTTTCCTATCTGGTGCATTTCTTACACGCGTTCATATCGCTGTCGCTGCTGACCGGGCTGTTGTTGGCGCTCTGGAGACCGGCGCGGGGTGAAAAGGGGGCAGCTCCGCTCTTCTACTCCCTGGCCGCAGGCCTCGTGATCGGTGCCGCCGTCAACCCGGTCGCGCTGCGCCTGGAGACGGCCACGGGTGCGCGCGTTCTACTTTTCGGCGTCGCGGCCGTCGCGGCACTGGCCCACGCGGCGCTCCTCCCGGTCATGCGGAAGGGGCGCGCTGTCGTTTTGGTGAAGTGGTGGGGCGCGCTCTTTCTCGCCGCCGCGCTCGCGGCTGTTGCGGCGTACTCCTTCGTGGGGCACGTCTCCGAACAGGCCCTGACCGCGGTCACCGTCCTCAATACCGAGCTCATCCTGAACGTGGCGGGAGTACTGGTC
Organism: Geobacter sp.; assembly: GCA_003490025.1. Taxonomy (GTDB): domain Bacteria; phylum Desulfobacterota; class Desulfuromonadia; order Geobacterales; family Geobacteraceae; genus Geomonas. The sequence goes on from DNJC01000138.1 coordinate 55,615, forward strand.
GGGATGGGGCTCATGGTGCTCCTCGTCCCCGTGGTCGCGCACCTCGGCGAGAAAAGCACCCGGCGGCTCGTCTGCTGGCTGGTGCTTATTTCATCGCTGCTGCTCGTGGCCCAGTGGGCCGCCGACGTACTGCTCGGGCTGATGCGGCTGGAGATGATGCAGCTTACCAGCCTGCGCCTTTCCTTCGTGGCCAAGGTCACCAAGTACCTCTACGTTCTCCCCTATCTGCAGGCGCTGTTGGTGGCGCTTCTTTCGGCCGCCTTCTTCCTGCGCCGGCAGACACCCTCCGCCGAGGAACTGCAGGGGATGCAGAAGGCGGAGCGGCGCAAGGCGCGCAGCCGGGTCGTCTTCGAGCTGCGCTGGTTCAAGTGGGCGATTTCCAGCGTCTGCTTCGTCATCGCCATCTTTCTCTACTATGATCTCCACGCCACCCGTCCTCGCAAGATCACGCCCCCCACGATGCTGACGCCGGACGCCTCCGGCCAGATCAGGATCAAGATCGCCCAGGTCAACGACGGGAAGCTGCACCGCTACGCCATGGTCACCGATGACGGCCACGTGGTCCGATTCTTCCTGGTCAACCGGTCGCTGGGGCAGGGGAACAAGATCGGGGTGGTCTACGACGCCTGCATGCTCTGCGGCGACATGGGATACCTGCAGGAGAAGAACGAGATCATCTGCATTGCCTGCAACGTCAGGATCTTCCTTCCCTCCATCGGCAAGGCCGGGGGGTGCAATCCCATACCGCTGGCGCACAACATCCAGGGGGATGAAGTGGTAGTGACGTCGGCCGAACTCGACAAGGGCGCGCGCTACTTCAGCGAGGTGGTCTCTCGGAAGGTGAAGGACCCGGTGAGCGGCAAGGAACTGGAAAGCGGCAAGGCACGCTACCGCCACGACTACAAGGGAAGAACCTACTTCTTCGAGTCCGAGGAATCTGGAGAGAAGTTCCTGAAGTCGCCGGAGACCTATCTCGGGCAGCAGCAGTCCCGCTTCTACCGCACCGACGGTTTCCAGTCGCAGGTGAATTGACGGCTTCCCGAGCGGAGCAGGGGCCGGCCTCCCGGGAAGGGAGAGCCGGATATTTACAAAAGGGGTTAAAGCGATGTTTTTTCTGATGCTCAGGCAGTCTTTCGTGAAAGGCTGGAGGAGAAAGGTGCTGGCCACCGCGACCATAGTGCTTGCGGCCAGCCTGATCACCGCCCTGATGAACATATCCATCGACGTCGGCGACAAGATGTCGAAGGAGATGAAATCTTACGGCGCCAACATAAACCTGGTCCCCAAGAGCGAGAACATCTCGCTGGAGATCGGAGGGGTGGACTACAACCCGCTCGAGGGGCAGTTCCTCATCGAGGAGAAGTCGTTGCCCAAGATCAAGGAGATCTTCTGGGCCAACAACATCGTGGGGTACGCCCCCTTCCTGAAGACCGGCGCGGAGATTGGCGGCAAGCCCGGGCGCATCCCGCTGATCGGGACCAACTTCGACAAGCCGGTGGCCGTCGCCGGTGACGAGGAATTCCGCATCGGGGTGAAGGTGATCAACCCGTACTGGCAGGTGAACGGCGCCTGGCCGGCCGACGACGAGGGGGATTCCATCCTGGTCGGGGCGCTCCTGGCCAAGGAGAGGGGGCTGAAGGTGGGGGATCGGATCGACCTGAGGATCGGCGGGCGCTCGGGGAGCTTCACCGTCAAGGGGATCCTCAGCACCGGCGGTTCCGAGGAATCCGCGCTGGTTGCCCCCCTGGCCGTGGTGCAGAAGATGGCCGCGATGGAGGGAAAGGTGCAGTCGGTGAGCGTGAGCGCACTGACGGTCCCGGAGGACAAGCTTTCCCGCAAGGCGAGAAGGAGTTCCGAGGCCCTCGACTCCCTCGAGTACGACCGCTGGTACTGCACCGCGTACGTGAGTGCCATCACGCACCAGATCGAGGAGGCCATTCCCAACATCGCGGCGCGTCCGATCTGGCAGGTGGCGGCCAGCGAGGGGGCGGTTATCAACAAGATCCAGTTGCTGATGATAGTGGTCACCATCGCCGCCTTCATCGCTTCGGGGCTCGGTATCTCGTCGCTCATGGTGACCACCATCATGGAGCGCTCCCGGGAGATCGGGCTCACCAAGGCGCTCGGCGCGGCCGACAGCGAGGTCTACCTGCTCTTTCTCAGCGAGGCGGCGCTGGTGGGGGTGGTCGGCGGGCTCCTGGGGTGCGCGGTCGGCGCCCTCCTCTCCCAGGTCATCGGGCTCTCCATCTTCGGCGCGCTGATCTCCTTCAACTGGGTGGTGATCCCGGTGAACGTCACCATCTCGGTTCTGATCGCGCTGACCGGTTCGCTGATGCCGTCCAGGCTCATCACCAGGCTTTACCCGGCGGAGGTGCTCCATGGCAGACGTTAAAAAGGAAAGCGTGACCAGGGGGCGGATGTTCCTGCTGGTGCTCTTCAAGTCACTGAAGATCCGGAAGAACCGGGTGGCGATCACCTTCTTCTCCATCATGATCGGCGCCTCGGTGATCACGGCGCTCTCCAGCGTCTACTTCGACATCTCGGCGAAGATGAGCCGCGAACTCCGGGCCTACGGCGCCAACTTCTTCATCGGGCCCAAGGCCGGGGCCGAGAGCCGGACCACCGATGCGGGTGCGATCAGGGAGGCGGTGGCGCTGGTCCCCGCCGACAAGCTGATCGGCGCCTCCCCGTACATCTACGGGGTGGTGCGTCTGGACCTGGGGGACGCGGTGCTGGCGGGGGTGGATTTCGTGGGTTTGAGAAAGCTCTCCCCGTACTGGCAGGTGGAGGGGAAATGGATCAGCGTCGACTTCGACGGGGAATCCTGCATGATCGGCAAGACGCTCGCCAAGAACATGGAGCTCAAGGTCGGCGACAGCGTGAACGTCATCAAGAACGAGACCGGGTTCCAGAAAAGCCTGACCATCAAGGGGATTGCGGAGACCGGCCAGGCGGAGGACGAGCAGATCTTCGTGAACCTCGAGCTGGCCGGCGAGATCCTGGGGCAGCAGGGGAAGGCGAACCACGCCATGCTGAGCATAGTCTCGGAGGGAACCGACATCGACTCCCTCGCCAGGAATATGGAAGGGAAGTTCCCGGGGCTGGACGCCAAGCCGATCCGCAAGGTCTCGCACTCGGACGGGAAGATCCTCGACAAGATCAAGGGGCTCATGGCGATCGTCGCCGTGATCATCCTGACCGTCACCACCCTTTGCGTGATGACCACCCTGATCGCCATCGTCTCGGAGCGGACCAGGGAGATCGGACTCATGAAGGCAATCGGCGCGGACGACAGGGATATCGTGCGGCAGTTCCTCTCTGAGACGCTGACCATAGGTTTGGCGGGCGTCGCGGCCGGGATGCTGCTCGGCTTCCTGCTGGCCCAGGCGCTCGGGCAGGCGGTGTTCGGCTCCTTCATAACGTTCAGGATGATGGTGCTCCCGGTGACGCTGGTCCCGTCCATCGCCGCGGCGCTTCTGGCAGCTGCGCTCCCGGTCAGGATGGCGGTGCGGGTCGTGCCGGCACAGGTGCTTAAAGAGGAATAGAGCCACCGTCTCCCGTTGCGACGCCCTCACCCCAGCCCTCTCCCGGAGGGAGAGGGAGAGTTTGGTGAGAGGAACGAAAACAACACGGATCGCTAACAGAGCCATTTTCAAGGGGAAGCTTAAATGGAAAAGATAGTGCTTGAAACAATAGGATTGACCAAGAGGTACGGCAGCGTGACGCCGCTGGACCATGTCGACATGCAGGTGAGGGAAGGGGAGTGGGTTTCCATCATGGGGCCCTCCGGCTCCGGCAAAACCACCATGCTGAACCTCCTTTCGCTGCTCGACACCCCCACGGAGGGGCGCTACATACTGGACGGGGTCGACACCTCGACGGTAAACGAGAGGGAGCGCGCCGTGGTGCGGCGTGAGAAGATCGGCCTGGTGTTCCAGCAGTTCCACCTGGTCCCTTACCTGACGGCGCTGGAGAACGTGATGCTCTCCCAGTACTACCATGGCATGATCGACCGCGGCGACGCCGCGGAGGTGCTGGAGCGGGTGGGCCTCTCGCACAGGATAGAGCACCTGCCGTCCCAGCTCTCGGGCGGGGAGCAGCAGCGCGTCTGCATCGCGCGGGCGCTGATCAACCAGCCTGCCATCATCCTTGCCGACGAGCCGACGGGAAACCTGGACGAGGCGAACGAGGAGATCATCCTGGACCTGTTCAAGGAGCTTCACGCCGAGGGGCGCACCATCATCCTGGTCACCCACAACCCGGAGCTGGCCGAGTTCTCCGATCGTACCGTGAGGCTGCATCACGGAAAGGTGCAGGCATGCTGAGACCGTCAAACACCATTACCCGCTTGATAGCTGGAGCCGTCCTGGTATTCCTGTGCGCCCTCCTGGTCTCCGGGTGCAAGAAGGAAGAGAGCTGGAAGACCGGCTCCAAGGCGCCTGAGATAAGCGTGCTGGATCTCAACGAGAAGACCGTGAAGCTCTCTGATTTCAAGGGAGAGGTGGTCGTGCTGAGGTTCTGGGCCACCGGCTGCAAGGCGTGCGTGGCAGGGATGCCGGTGCTGGACCAGTTGAGCAAGGGGTATCGCGACCAGGGTGTGACCGTGCTTGCGGTCAACATGGGGGGCTCCAAGCCGCTGGTGGAGGCGTTCGCCAAGGGGCTGAAGCTTTCCTATCCCGTCTTCCTCGATCCCGCCCTCATCGCTTCCACCAAGTACGCCGTCAGGGCGGCGCCCACAACCTATTTCATTGACAGGAAAGGGGTGGCGCGCAGCTTCGTGGTCGGGGAGATCACCAAGGAGGCCTTCGACAAGACGGTCCGGGAGCTTATGTGAGACAGGATGGTTGAAGGCAGGCGGTTGTCCCTACGGTGGCTGGGAAATGATAATGTGTAAATGGAAAGGCCGGGTGAATTCCCGGCCTTTCACGTTGTTGCTGGTTTGGTTCTCCCTGACGGGAGTCAGGCGAAAACCGAGAAGCCGTCCTGCGGATTCGTTGCTGCTGCCTGCTGGGCGATGATGTTGGCCATCTGCATCTGCGACTCTGCAGCGGTCTTCAACAGCGCCATCGAGGCTGCCTGTTGCGCGAGGGCCGCCGCACCGGCTATCTGCATGGTTGCTATCTGAGTGACATCCATGGCTGATCCTCCTGCAGGGTTTTATCGGTGGTTCTCAGGGGAACTTTAGGCTGAAGTTGGCCTGGTGGACCTGGTGGACTTATCGGACCGATGGTTCTTTCAGGGTGGTCTCGATCAGGATCTCGCCGGTCAGGGTGCGGTGCACCGGACATTTTTCGGCTATCTCCAGAAGCTTCTGCCGCTGCCCCTCGTCGAGACTCCCGTACAGGTCCAGCTCCCGCACGAACTTGTGGATGCGCCGGTCGTCGGTGTCGCACTCCTTGCAGTCCTCGGCATGTACCTTCTCATGGGTAAGGCGCACCACGGCGTCCTCCAGCGGCCATCCCTTGCGGCGGGCGTACATCTGCAGCGTCATGGTGGTGCACGCGCCCAAGGCGGCCAGGAGGTACTCGTAGGGTGACGGCCCTTCGTCGCTGCCGCCGTACTGCACAGGCTCGTCGGCGATCAGGCTGAACCCGTTGGCGAAAAGCTCGGTCCTGAACCCCTCGGGCCCTGTCCTCGCGGTCACCCGGTTGTCGGTAGCCCCCTTGGGAGGCTGCGGGGAGGGCACGCCCTCCGGCTGCGGCAGGTAGCGGGCCGCCCAAGTCGCGATGACCTCGCCCGCATAGCGTGAATCGGCGGCGTCGGAAAGGAGGTGGTCGGCGCCGCCCAGCGAAACGAAGCTCTTGGGATGGGTCGCGGCCTGGAAGATCTCGGCGGCGTTCTCGATCCCGACGATGTCGTCCCCCGGGGAGTGCATGATCAGGAGCGCCCCCTTGAGCCGGCTCAGCCCCTCTGCCGGGTGGTGCGCCTCGAGGTCGTCGAGCAGGCTCTTCCTGATGGTGAACTCGCGCCCTCCTATGTGCGCGGTCGCCTCGCCGCGTCTCTCGATCTCCTCCGCCGTATCTCCGAGTATCTCGCGCAGGTGGCGCGGACTGTAGGGGGCCGCGATGGTGGCGATGGCCGCCGTCGACGGGATGCGCTCCGCCGCGGCCAGGACCGCGGCTCCGCCGAGGGAATGCCCCACGAGCAGTTTCGGAGCCTGGTACTCCTTTTCAAGGAAGCGGGCAGCGGCGACGAGATCTTCAACTTCGGAGGAGAAGGTCGTCTCGGAGAAATCCCCCTCGCTTTCCCCGAGGCCGGTGAAGTCGAAGCGAAGCACGGCGATGCGCCTGCTGCTCATGGCGCGGGTGATGTTGACGGCCGCCTTCAGGTTCTTGGTGCAGGTGAAGCAGTGGGCGAAGATGGCGTAGGCGATCGGCTGCTCGTCGTCGGGAAGCTCCAGCCGGGCCGCCAGTTGTTCGCCGCGGGAATTGGGAAAGGTGATCTTCTTGGTGTTCATCCGTGGTCTCCTTTCTGGTGCGTCCTGTAGTTCTGCCGCGTCCTGTAGTTCTGCCGCGTCCCCTTGCCCCTCGCCCTCCGGGAGAGGGTGGCCGAAGGCCGGGTGAGGGAGGTGCCACGGGCAATGAAGAGGCCCAGGCAGCAGTCTGGCAGCCGCCGGCGCCCTCACCCCGCCCCTCTCCCGGAGGGCGAGGGAGAGTAGGCACCAGCGTAAAGGGGTGAAATTTTAGCGCAGCGCACCCCTTGCCCCTCGCCCAAAGGGCGAGGGAGGTACACGGCACCAGTAAAAAGTAATGTCGGAAGGGTTGAAGTCAAGGAAACGTGACACTGCCGAGGGAATCTTCGCCTGGCGCGGCTGACACGGCTGAAGGGGAAGTAGTGACGGTGGCGCAGTTATCTCTTTAATCTTTGGCCCGATTAGGTTATATAAAAGTCTCCGTCAAAGGGCCTTTTTTTGTAATCATGTTATGCGGGAGTTGAACGAATGTTTGCCATGTGGTCCATCAAGAAAAGGGTGATGGTTTCCGTCATCTGCCTCTGCATCGCCAGTATCACCATCCTCGGTTTCTTCGCCTACCAGTACCAGATGCACCAGATGCGGGAGGGGCTGCAGGACCAGGCCAGGAACGACGGCCGCCTGTTCAGCGCCATTCTCTCCGCCGACGCGGAAGGCCTGGCGCGCGCGCATGCCGGTCTCGACAAGATGGACGGGCTCCTCGCCCCCTTCGCCGCAGGGAACAAGGACGCACTCCTCGCGGCGGCGCGGCCGGTCTTCAACGAGATTCGCCAGAACAACAACATCACCCACATGTACTTCATCCAGCCGGACGGCAAGGTGCTCCTCAGGGTGCACAAGCCCGAGCAGGCGGGGGACGTCCTGACCAGGGAGACCTTCCTGAAGGCGCAGTCGACCGGGAAGCTCGCCAGCGGCCTGGAGATGGGAAAGAACTTCTTCTCTTTACGCTGCGTCCGCCCGGTATCCTTCCAGGGGAAGCCGCTGGGGTTCATGGAGGTCGCCGAGGAGATCGACCACGTCTTCAACCAGATGAAGCAGATCACCGGCAGCGACGTCTGCCTCTTCCTGGCTGACGACTTCCTGAAGGGCAAATCGACCGAGGTGAAAACCGAATCCGTCGGCGGCTTCAAGATCCTCTACCCCACGCAGAAGCAGGTTACCCTCGGGCTTGCCGCCAGGCTTCTTCCCGAGATGAAGGAGTCCCTCAAGGAGCCCCGGGTTAGCATCGTCTCCTACGGCGGCGGGAAATACCTGGTCGGCATCGGCCCGGTCCAGGACGCCTCCGGAGGCACGGTAGGCCTGCTGTTCACGCACAAGGAGGTGAGCCCGCTCTTCCGCACCATGTGGAAAGGGGTCGCCGCCCAGCTGGGGATCTTCATCGCCATACTGGTTTGCTCGCTTAGCCTTCTTTACCTTTCCCTGAGAAGGAGCATCGACCTCTTCGGCACGCTCAAGGAGCACATCGTCTCGGTGACCACGACCTGGGACCTCACCAAGCCGCTGCAGATAGACACCCACGACGAGATAGGGGCCATAGCCGCCGACTTCAACGCCATGACGCAGAAGCTCTCCGAGATGGTGCGGCAGGTCGGCTGCTCCAGCGCCGAACTCGGCCGTGTCTCGGGTAACCTGCTGCAGGTCTCCGGGACCGTGATGGGGGCCGCCGAGCAACAGTCCGTCTCGGTCCAGGAGGCCTCCTCGGCGATGACCCAGATCAACGCCTCCGTAAAGGGGGTCGCGCAGGCGGTGGAGGGGCTTTCGCTGTCGGCATCGGAGAGTTCCTCCTCCATACTGGAGATGGCCTCCAGCGTCGAGGAAGTGGCCCTGAACGCGGAGTCGCTGGCACAGTCGGTGGACGAGGTCGGCTCCGCCATCATCGAGATGGCCGCCTCCATCAAAGAGGTGGGGAGGAATGCGGATCTCCTCCTGGAAGAGGCGAGCGTCAACTCCTCCTCGATCGTGGAGATGGACAGCACCATCAAGGAGGTCGAGAAGAACGCGCTCAACACGGTCGCCATCTCGGAATCGGTCAGGAAAGACGCCGAGATCGGCAAGGGCGCCGTGGAATCCACCATCCTCGGCATCAACGCGATAAAGGCCTCCTCGCAGATCACCTCGGACGTGATCGCCAACCTCTCCCAGCGCGCCGGCGACATCGGCACCATTCTCTCGGTGATCGACGACGTCGCGGAACAGACCAACCTCCTGGCGCTGAACGCAGCCATCATCGCGGCCCAGGCGGGCGAGCACGGCAAGGGATTCGCCGTCGTAGCCGGAGAGATCAAGCAGCTCGCCGAGCGCACCACCGCCTCCACCCGCAAGATCTCCGACGTCCTCAACGGGGTGCTGGACGAGACCGGCCGCGCCGTCGTGGCGATCAACCAGGCGGAGCAGAACATCGCTGAAGGCGAGGCGCTTTCCAGGAAGTCGGGCGAGGCGCTGGAGAAGATCGTGACCGGCGTGCAGCGGGCGACCGACCAGGTGAACGGGATAGCGCGCGCCACGGCCGAACAGGCGAAGGGGAGCCTGATGATCCGCGACACCACCGAGCGGGTAACGGCGATGGTCAGGCAGATCGCCATTTCGACCCGGGAGCAGGGGGACGGCAGCACCCTGGTCCTCTCGGCGGTGGAGAGGATGAAGATGCTCACCGAGCAGGTGAAGGTCTCGACGCGGGAGCAGAGCAACGTGGGGAACTTCATCGCCAGCTCGACCGAAAAGATCAGCGACATGATCCGCCACATCCAGAAGGCGTGCGAGGAGCAGAGCAGGGGGACGGACCAGGTCCTTCCGGCAGTCGACAGCATCAAGGCCGCCACGGAGAGCAACCTCGGCGCGGTCAAGGTGCTGCGGGAGAGCATGTCCGCGCTGGCCTACCAGATCGCCGCCCTGCAGAACGAAATCGACAGGTTCAACGTCGCGGGCGCGGGTAGGGGCGAATGATTATTCGCCCCTACGGCGAGGGCGGCCGGGGTGGGGATGGGTGATCTCCCGCAGGACACCTCCCGCAATCACGGTATAATTCTCACCGTTGTGTAGGGGCGAATGATTATTCGCCCCTACGGCGAGGTGCGGCGAATGATTATTCGCCCCTACGGTGAGGTGCGCATGTCCGAGGATTGCTTCACCATCATGACCTACAACGTGCACAGGCTGATCGGCAACGACCGCCACGCCTCGGCCTCCCGCATCGCCCGGGTGATCGAAGCCTACCAGCCGGACATCGTGGCCCTGCAGGAACTGCCGGGCGCCAGAACCCGGCCGGAGGTGGGGGGGACCTGCCAGGAACTCGCCCACGAACTGGCGCTCCTGTCGGCCGGCGCCAAGCATTACAACCTGGAGCGGGAGAGAAACGGCAACGTGGTGTTCAGCCGCTTTCCCATGCGCTTCGTAAGGGCCGGGGGGCTGCACCCTGAGCACAGGCGCCGCTCCATCATCCCGCGCGGCGTCCTTTGGGTCGAGATCGAGATCTGCGGCAGGCTCCTGCAGGTGGTCAACACCCACCTCGGCCTCACGCCGCAGGAGAGGCGCTCGCAGACCAAGGTCCTCACCGGCCCGGAATGGCTGCTGCACCCGGACTGCCGTCCCCCGATGGTGCTTTGCGGCGACTTCAACGCACTGCCGAGTTCCGCCATCCACAGAAAACTGAAGGAAGCGGTCAGCGACGAGCAGGAGAAACTCAAGCTGGGGCACACCCAGTGGACCTTCCCGAGCCACATGCCGATAGTCAGGTTCGATCACCTGTTCATATCGCCCGACCTGGTCGCGGAGGAGGTCCACATCCCCCAGACCCGGCTGACCAGGGTAGCCTCCGACCACCTCCCCCTGGTCGCCAGGCTGCGCATCGCCTGACGTGTCCGCCGTAGCCCGAAGGGCGAAGGTGGATCGCGGCAGGAATGATGGGC
>DNJC01000090.1 GCA_003490025.1 Geobacter sp.
CATTCCTGCCGCGATCCCCAGTGCTATCGCGGCAGGAATGCCGCTCCTACGGGATTGCCGCAGGCAGCCGCAGATGATTGTCATTTTTTGAGGTTCATAAATGTTCGATAAGATTGCCGAGTTGGAAAGACGTTTCGAGGAGCTGGAATCCCTTCTCTCCGACCCCGAGGTGCTGGCCAACCAGAACGAATTCAGGAAACTGTCCAAGGAGCACGCGGGCCTCGCCGAACTGGTCGCCGCATTCCGCGAGTACAAGAAGGTGCTTGCCGACATGCAGGACAACAGGGAGCTGCTCAAGGAGCCGGACCAGGAGATGCGCGAGATGGCCCAGGCCGAGCTGCTCTCCCTGGAGGTGCGCCGCGAGACCCTGGAGGCGGACATCAAGGTGCTGCTCCTCCCGAAGGACCCCAACGACGACAAGAGCGTCGTCCTCGAGATCCGTGCCGGCACCGGCGGCGACGAGTCCGCTCTCTTTGCCGGCGACCTCTTCCGCATGTATTCCCGTTTTGCCGAGACCAACCGCTGGCGCGTCGAGGTGATCTCCGCCTCCGAGTCGGAGAAGGGCGGCTTCAAGGAGGTCGTGGCGCTCGTCGAGGGTAGTGGCGTCTTCGCCAAGCTGAAGTACGAGTCCGGGACCCACAGGGTTCAGCGCGTTCCCGAGACCGAGGCGCAGGGGCGTATCCACACCAGCGCCTGCACCGTCGCGGTGATGCCCGAGGCGGAGGACATCGACATCGACATCAACCCGACCGACCTGAAGATAGACGTCTACCGCTCCTCCGGCGCCGGCGGCCAGCACGTCAACACCACCGACTCCGCGGTCAGGATCACCCACCTTCCCACCGGGACCGTCGTGGCCTGCCAGGAAGAGCGCAGCCAGATTAAGAACCGCGCCAAGGCGATGAAGGTCCTGAAGTCGAGGATCCTCGACAACCTGATGATGGAGCAGAACGCGAAGCTGGCGGCGGACCGTAAGAGCCAGGTGGGGAGCGGCGACAGGAGCGAGCGCATCCGGACCTACAACTTCCCGCAGGGGAGGATGACCGATCACAGGATCGGCTTGACCCTTTACAGGCTGGATGCCATCATGGCCGGGGACATAACGGAGATAGCCAATGCCCTGCGCGCCCATTACCAGATGGAAGCCCTGCAGGCCCAGAGCGAAGGCGCTTAACCGTCCGCTTAATCGTTCAAATTGTGTCCCCCGGGTCCCCCGGGTCCATCAGGTCCACAAAGTCCAAACCGAACTGCCATGACCGCTAAACCCGAAAAATGGGACGTCCTCAAGGTCCTGAACTGGACCAAAGGCTACCTTGCCGAAAAAGGCGTGGAGAACCCGCGTCTGGAGGCCGAGTGGATGCTTTGCGAGGCGCTCTCGCTGGACCGGGTCGGGCTTTACCTCAATTTCGACAAGCCCCTTTCCGACGCCGAACTGGCGGCCTTCCGCGGCATGGTGGCGCGGCGCGGCAAGCGCGAGCCGCTGCAGTACATACTGGGAAGCCAGGAATTCATGGGGCTCGACTTCCAGGTCACCCCGGCCGTCCTGATCCCGCGCCATGATACCGAGGTTCTGGTCACCGAAGCCGTGAAAAGGGGCGCCGGCGCGTCGAGCATCCTCGACATCGGCACCGGGAGCGGCTGCGTAGCCGTTTCTCTCGCCAAGGCGCTCCCCGACGCCGAAATCTGCAGCGTCGACGTTTCCGGCGATGCCCTTGCGGTCGCCCGCTGCAACGCCGAGCGAAACGGCGCTACGGTGCGGTTCTTCCAGGGCTCCCTCTTCGAGCCGTTCCCGGGGCGGCGCTTCGACATGATCGTCTCCAACCCGCCCTACATACCCAAAGCCGACCTGGCGACCTTGCAGCATGAGGTGAGCGGGTTCGAGCCGATGAGCGCCCTCGACGGAGGCGCCGACGGTCTCGATTTCTACCGGCTCATCACGAAGGAAGCGCCCGGTCACCTGAACCAGGGCGGCTGGCTTCTCTTCGAGGTAGGCGCCGGGCAGGCGCCCCGAGTGCTCGGGTTGTTGCGGGATCGCGGTTTCACGTTGGAAAATTTCACCCAGACAGATCCCGCGGGCATAGAGCGCGTGGTTGGCGGAAGGCTTCCATAGCCGGTCCGTACAGGCAGCATCCCTCCTCCTGAAGAGGCGGGCAACATCAGAACAAGAGTAAAGAGGTAACAGTGGAAAAGCTGGTCATCAAAGGCGGCAACAAGCTCTCCGGCGAGGTAACGGTAAGCGGGTCGAAGAACGCCGCCCTCCCCATATTCATTTCGACCATCCTGGCACCGGGATGTCACACCATCAGCAACGTCCCTTTCCTGCGGGACATCAACACCACGATAAAAGTCCTCGAGAAACTCGGCGCGAAGGTGGACGGCAGGGGGAACGTCGTCAAGATCGACACCACCGACCTGAACAGCTTCGAGGCGACCTACGACCTGGTGCGCACCATGCGCGCCTCCGTCCTCGTCCTCGGGCCGCTGCTCGCCCGTTTCGGCCAGGCCCGCGTCTCCCTTCCCGGCGGCTGCGCCATCGGCGCCCGCCCGATCAACCTGCACCTGAAGGGGCTCGCCGCTCTCGGCGCCGAGATCACCCTTGAGCACGGCTACGTCGAGGCGAAGGCCAAGCGGCTCAAGGGCGCACGCATCAATTTCGACATCTCCACCGTCGGCGGGACCGAACAGCTCCTCATGGCCGCCGCCACCGCCCAGGGCGAAACCATCCTGGAGAACGCGGCGCGCGAGCCGGAGATCGTCGACCTGGCAGACATCCTCATCAAGATGGGGGCCAACATCGAGGGAGCCGGGACCGACACCATCCGCATCAAGGGAGTCGAGGGGCTCACCCCGGCCGAGCACGCCGTGATGCCGGACCGCATCGAGGCCGGCACCTTCATGGTCGCAGCCGCCATCACCGGCGGGGACGTCAAGATTCGCAACATGCGTCTCGATCACCTGGACGCCCTCTCCTTCAAGCTGCAGGATGCCGGCGTCGAGATCACCAACAAGGACAACATGGTCCGGGTGAAGGGGCCCAGGAAGATCAGGAACGTGAACATCAAGACCAGGCCGTATCCCGGTTTCCCGACCGACATGCAGGCCCAGTTCATGGCGCTCATGTGCATCGCCGAGGGGGCCAGCGTCATCTCGGAGAACATCTTCGAGAACCGTTTCATGCACGTCTCCGAGCTGCTTCGTTTCGGGGCCGACATCATCTGCGAGGGGAACAGCGCCACCGTGAAGGGCGTGAAGAAGCTTTCCGGCGCCCCGGTCATGGCCACCGACCTCAGGGCCTCCGCCTCGCTGATCCTGGCAGCCCTGGCCGCCGACAACACCAGCGAGATCTCCCGCATCTACCACCTGGACCGTGGCTACGAGAGCATCGAGAAGAAGCTGGCGGGTCTTGGCGCCGACATAGTTCGTGTCCCGGACGACGAAGGCCCCTAGCGGCGCGTTCAGGAGGTGGGCTTTGCCTTTCATAAGTCCACCGGATCCACTAAGTCCATGCAGTCCACAAAAAAGAGGTTTCGAGGTTCCCATGCCCGATTTCATCACCATAGCCATCCCCAAAGGCCGCATCCTTCAGGACTCCGTCGAGCTGTTCAAGAAGATCGGCATCGACTGCGACGAGCTCCTCTCCGACACCCGCAAGCTCGTCTTCGAGAACGAGGCCCAGAAGATGCGCTACATGATCGTGCGCGCCACCGACGTCCCGACCTACGTAGAGTACGGCTGCGCCGACCTCGGCATCGTCGGCAAGGACACGCTGATGGAGCAGGACAAGGATCTCTACGAGCCGCTCGACCTGAAGTTCGGCTACTGCCGCCTCATGGTGGCGGAGCCCGTGGAACTCTCCAGCAAGGACGATCCCGCCGCCTGGAACAACATCAGGATCGCCACGAAATATCCCAACATCACGGAGAAGTATTTCGCGGCCAAGGGTGTCCAGGTCGAGCTGATCAAGCTCTACGGCTCGATCGAACTTGCCCCCCTGGTCGGGCTTTCCGAGCGCATCGTCGACCTTGTCTCCACCGGCGAAACCCTGAAACAAAACGGCCTGGCCGAGATCGAGACCATTGCCGAGATCACCTGCCGGCTCATAGTCAACAGGGCGAGCATGAAGACCAAGCACGAGAGGATCTCCAAGATCATCCAAGGGCTGGAGCAGTACGTCTAGAGAGGTGGCAAGTGGAAAAGGAGTTGGCTGACGCGTTGCAGGAGTTCCACCAGAAGCTCCTGAAGCCCGAATTCGACAGTCTCAAGGGCGAACTCGCCGACCGGGACGGGCGGCTGACCGAAATCGGCGACCGGCTGCAGGACCTTTCCAAGATCCTCGGACAGCTGGAGGATGCCCTTTCCGCCTCCGGCCTGGATGGCAGCGCAGCCGAAAAAGAGATCGACCCCGAGCTGAAGGCCGTTATAGAAGGTAATCCCTGAGTTTTTAATGTTATTGAATAGCGAGGTTTAGACATGCAGTTCCTCGACATTAGGGAAGAAGGTTTTCAGGCGAAGTTCGACGCCATCGTGGAGCGCGGCGAGGAGTCGGGGCGCGAGGTCGAGGAGGTGGTCCAGGGGATCATCGCCGACGTCCGCAAGCGCGGCGACGAGGCGCTCCTGGACTACACCAGGCGGTTCGATCGCCTGGAGTGCGACGCCGCCGGCCTCGAGATAACGGCCGAGGAGTTCGAAAAGGCGTTCGCGCAGGTCGACGGGAAGGATCTCGCGGCCCTGAAGCTGGCGGTCGAGCGCGTGGCCCGGTTCCATGAAAAGCAGAAGCAGCAGAGCTGGCTCTCCACGGAGGAGCCGGACATCATGCTGGGGCAGAAGGTGACGCCGCTCGCCAAGGTCGGCATCTACGTCCCCGGCGGCAAGGCCTGCTACCCCTCCAGTGTCATCATGAATGCCGTCCCGGCCAAGGTTGCCGGCGTCGGCGAGATCGTCATGGTCGTCCCGGCGCCGGGCGGCGAGACCAACCCGCACGTGCTGGTTGCCGCCAAGCTCTCCGGCGTCGACCGCGTCTTCCGCATCGGCGGCGCGCAGGCGGTCGCGGCCCTTGCCTACGGCACCGACACCGTCCCGAGGGTCGACAAGATCACCGGTCCGGGCAACATCTACGTGGCGACGGCCAAGAAGCTCGTCTTCGGCCAGGTCGGCATCGACATGATCGCCGGGCCGAGCGAGATCCTCGTCATCAACGACGGCAGCGGCAACGCGGCGCACGTGGCGGCGGACCTCCTTTCCCAGGCCGAGCACGACGAACTCGCCTCCTCGGTGCTGATCACCACCGACCGCGCCTTCGGCGAAAAGGTCGCCGGCGAGGTGGAGCGCCAGCTGCACGAACTCTCCCGCCAGACCATCGCGCGCAAATCCTGGGAATCCTTCGGCGTCATCATCGTCGCCGGCAACCTGGAAGAGGCGATAGCGTTCTCGAACCGGATAGCTCCCGAGCACCTGGAACTCGCCGTGGAGAACCCCTTCGAGATCCTCCCGCTCATCACCAACGCGGGCGCGATTTTCATGGGACACTACACCCCCGAGGCCGCCGGCGATTACCTGGCCGGCCCGAACCACACCCTCCCCACCGGCGGCACCGCCCGCTTCTTCTCGCCGCTTTCGGTGGACGACTTCGTGAAGAAGAGCTCCATCATCCACTTCACCAAGGGCGGTCTGCAGCGGGTAGGCGAGGACATCGTCAGGATCACCAGGCTCGAGGGGCTTGACGCCCACGGCAGGTCGGTGAGTCTAAGGCTGGACAAGTAGCAGGAAGGGGCAGGGTGGGGATGGGGTCGAGGGACCTTACAGCGGTAGTTCATCCTTTTAATGTTATTCACCGAGGAGGCGACATGGCTAGATCGGCAGTTATCGAACGGATCACCAAGGAGACGCAGATCAAGCTCTCCCTCGACATCGACGGCAAAGGGGAGTCGCAGATCTGCACTTCCGTTCCGTTTCTGGATCACATGCTGGACCTTTTCGCCCGCCACGGCCTGTTCAACCTGAAAATCGAGGCCCACGGCGACATCGATATCGATTTCCACCATACCGTCGAGGACATCGGCATCGTGCTCGGCTCCGCCTTCAAGGAGGCGCTGGGCGACAAGTGCGGCATCCGCCGTTACGGACAGGCGAGCGTTCCGATGGACGAGACCCTGGCCAGCGTCGCCACCGACCTCTCGGGGCGCCCTTACCTGGTCTACAACGTCCGGCTCCCCAAGGTGAAGATCGGCGATTTCGATGTCGAGCTGGTCAGGGAATTCTTCCAGGGTTTCGTCAACCACTGCGGCGCGAACCTCCATGTCAACGTCATGTACGGGGAGAACGTGCACCACATCCTGGAGGCCTGCTTCAAGGCCGCCGCCAGGGCGCTGGACATGGCGACCCAGATGGATCCCCGCATCGAAGGGGTCATGTCGACCAAAGGGAAGCTGTAGGAAGTCATAGCGATCCGGCCAGCCGTTTAGCTTATGGCAACGCCCTCACCCCGACCCTCTCCCGGAGGGCGAGGGGGTTTTGATCCCTTCTCCCTCCGGGAGAAGGTGCCCCGAAGGGGCGGATGAGGGCGTAGCTATCTCTGTTGCGAGCCGGATCGGGAAGGTGTTGCATTTCAGCACTGGCAGGGGTTGTAAAAGAGTTCACGAATAGTGTTAACGTGCGCCAGCATGGCGCCGGAAGGATGCAGATATGATCGCGATAATCGACTACGGCATGGGGAATCTTCGCTCCGTGCAAAAGGGGTTCGAGAAGGTCGGCTTCGACGCCGTCGTCACCTCCGATCCCAAGGTGCTGCTGGATGCCGAACGGGTTGTGCTACCGGGGGTCGGCGCCTTCCGGGACTGCATGAGGAACCTGGAGGAGGGCGGCTTCGTAGAGCCGATCCTCAAGGTGATCAAGGAAGGCAAGCCCTTCCTGGGTATTTGCCTCGGCCTGCAACTCCTCTTCACCGAGAGCGAGGAGTTCGGAAAGCACCAGGGGTTGAACGTCATTCCCGGCAAGGTGCTCCGCTTCCCGGAGGGGATGGTGGAGGCGGGGGAAGACCTCAAGGTCCCGCACATGGGATGGAACCAGTTGACCATCAAGCGCCCCGCGCCGATTTTCCAGGGAGTCGAGGAAGGCTCCAACGTGTACTTCGTGCACTCATACTACGTGAAGCCCGATGACGAGAGCGTCGTTGCGTCGTCGACCACCTACGGCATCGAGTTCTGCTCGTCGATCTGGCGCGACAACATCGTGGCCGCCCAGTTCCACCCCGAGAAGTCCCAGGACAAGGGTCTGGCGATGCTGAAGAACTTCGCGCAGATGAAATAGTTTTGGCTCTGCATCTCCCCCCTCGCCCTTTGGGAGAGGGGCGGGGGTGAGGGCGCTGCAGGCTGTAACCATGTTGCTTCGTGGCAACGCCCTCACCCGGCCTTCGGCCACCCTCCCCCGGAGGGGGAGGGGTGGAGAGGGCGCATCTTATAGCGATGAGGGATTGAAATGATCATTATTCCAGCGATAGATCTGAAAAACGGCTGCTGCGTCCGTCTCGAGCAGGGGCTAATGGAGAAGGACACCGTCTTCAACGACGATCCCGGCGCCCAGGCTGCCGAGTGGCAGCGCCAGGGGGGCGAGATCCTTCACATCGTCGACCTCGACGGCGCCTTCGCCGGCGAACCGAAGAACCGCGGCGCAATCGAGTCGATCGTGAAGTCCGTGACCATCCCGACGCAGTTGGGCGGCGGCATCAGGGACATCGCCACCATCGAGGCATACCTTTCCCTCGGCATCGGCCGCGTCATCATCGGGACCGCCGCGCAGCGCGACCCCGGCTTCGTCAAGGAAGCCTGCAGGCTCTACCCCGGCAAGATAGTGGTCGGCATCGACGCCAAGAACGGCATGGTTGCCGTCCAGGGGTGGGCAGAGGTCACCGACATCACCGCCACCGACCTTGCCCGCAGGTTCGAAGGCGACGGCGTCTCCGCCATCATCTACACCGACATCAGCCGCGACGGCATGATGCAGGGACCGAACATCGAGGCGACCAAGGCGCTCGCCGAGGCGATCAGCATCCCCGTCATCGCTTCCGGCGGCCTCTCATCGCTCAAGGACATCGAGAACCTGATGGCCATCGAATCCTCAGGCGTCACCGGCGTCATCACCGGCAAGGCGATCTACTCCGGCGCCATCAACCTCGCCGAGGCCATCGCACTGACCAAGAAGCAGAATTAAGATGAAGATTAAGATGAAGATTAAGATTGAGGGAAACCCCGTCTTAATGGCCTCTTTCCCTTTGTCTTAATCTTTGTCTTAATCTTTTTTCAACCTTTGTTTAACCTCATTCCGGAGTTTCAGATGTTGACCAAAAGAATCATCCCCTGCCTGGACGTGAAGGGTGGACGGGTAGTGAAAGGGGTGCAGTTTCTCGGCCTGCGCGACGCGGGCGACCCGGTGGAGATTGCCGAGCTGTACGACCAGCAGGGCGCCGACGAACTCACCTTTCTGGACATCACCGCGTCCTCGGACGAGCGCGACATCATCATCGACGTGGTGCGCCGCACGGCGGAGCGCGTCTTCATGCCGCTCACCGTCGGTGGCGGCGTCAGGGTGGTCGAGGACATCAGGCGGCTTCTGAATGCAGGCGCCGACAAGGTCTCCATCAACACCGCGGCCGTGCACCGTCCCGAGTTCGTCAACGAGGCGGCGGAGAAGTTCGGCTCGCAGTGCACCGTGGTTGCCATCGACGCCAGAAGCCGCGCCAACGGCGGCTGGGAAGTGTACACCCACGGCGGCAGGAACCCGACCGGGATCGACGTCATCGAGTGGGCGCAGCGGATGGAAGAGCTGGGCGCGGGGGAAATCCTCCTGACCAGCATGGACCGGGACGGGACCAAGGACGGCTACGACCTGCCGCTCACCCGCGCCGTGGTCGATGCGGTCAGCATCCCGGTCATCGCCTCCGGCGGTGTGGGCGGGCTGTCGCACCTCTACGACGGCTTCACGCAGGCCGGGGCCAGCGCCTGCCTGGCAGCATCCATCTTCCACTACCGCGAGTACACCATCGAAGAAGCGAAAACCTACCTCCGCGACAGGGGCGTCCCGGTAAGGCTGTAGCTTTTGGACGCCGCCGGCGGTTCCAGTTCCCTCCGGGGTGAGAGTGAAAACAGAAGGAGCAAAGAAATGGAGCAGCCCAAAGACGACATCATAGCCGCGGTCTACCGCGTGATCCAGGAGCGCAAGGCAAACCCGTCCGAATCCTCCTACACCGCAAGCCTCATGGCCAAGGGTGTGGACAAGATCCTGAAAAAGATCGG
>DNJC01000078.1 GCA_003490025.1 Geobacter sp.
CAGGAGGAGCTTTCCGGCGCGCCGGCCAGCTTCGAGACCATTCCCGCCAACGCCAGGGAGGTGAAGGGGCACGGCTTCCGGATCCAGGTCTACACCCTCGACTGCATGGGGTGCGGCAACTGCGCCGACATCTGCCCGGCCAAGGTCTCAGCGCTGGTGATGAAGCCGATCGAGACCCAGGCGGTGGTGCAGGAGGAAAACCGCAAGTTCGCCGAGACGCTTCCACCCAAGGGGCACCTGGTGAAGCGGAACACGGTGATCGGGAGCCAGTTCCAGCAGCCGCTCCTGGAGTTCTCCGGCGCCTGCTCGGGGTGCGGCGAGACCCCCTACGCCCGGATCGTGACGCAGCTTTTCGGCGAGCGGATGCTGGTCGCCAACGCCACCGGCTGCAGTTCCATCTGGGGCGCCTCCGCCCCGGTCTCCCCCTACTGCGCCAACGCCGAGGGGCACGGCCCCGCCTGGAACAACTCCCTCTTCGAGGACGCCGCCGAGTTCGGTTTCGGCTACCACATGGCGATATCGCAGCGCCGCGCCCTGCTCGCTGACCAGGTGCGGGAGGCGCTGGCCGGCGGGGTGGCAGGGGAACTCAGGGAATCGCTTTCCGGGTGGCTGGAAGGTATGATGGACCCCGAACTCTCCCGGCGCCACGGCGACCGGCTGAAGGAACTCCTCCCGGCTGCCGGGGACAACCCGCTCCTGAAGCAGATAGCGGCGGCCTGCGACCTCTTCACCAAGAAGTCGATCTGGATNNCAGCTGGGCGCCATCGCCCGGTTCGCCGCGGCAGGCAAGAGGACCTCGAAAAAGGACCTCGGCCGCATGGCCATGACCTACGGCTACGTCTACGTCGCCTCGATCGCCATCGGGGCCGACAAGAACCAGACTTTGCGCGCGATCTCGGAGGCGGAGGCGTATCCCGGCCCGTCGCTGATCGTCGCCTACTCCACCTGCATCAACCAGGGGCTCAGAAAGGGGATGGGGAAATCGATCGAGGAGAGCCAGCTCGCNNAACCCCGAAGTGGCGCGGGTGCTGCGGGCGCAGATGGAAGAGGAGGCCATGGAGCGGTTCCGGATGTTCCGGGACATGGCGGACTGGCAGCCGAGCAAGGGGGACGTACCGAAGGATGGGGGGCGCCGCCACGACCACGTGCCGGCCGCGGCGGGTGCTGCCGAGGAGCAGGCGCCGGTCTGCGTCAGCGCCACCAGCGATCCGCGCTACAGCCGCCCCGGCCGGCCCGAGGAGGAGTGCGACGACGGTCGCGCCGGGATCGACAAGGAACTCAAGGACGAATGACCTGCCGAGCTGAAGCCACCGTAGGAGCGGCATTCCTGCCGCGATCAACGCCCTCACCCCGACCCTCTCCCGG
The DNA here is from genome assembly GCA_003490025.1 of Geobacter sp. Lineage (GTDB taxonomy): Bacteria > Desulfobacterota > Desulfuromonadia > Geobacterales > Geobacteraceae > Geomonas. The sequence goes on from DNJC01000078.1 coordinate 1,366, forward strand.
AGGGCGAGGGGGAGTTGGCGATAGGCGACAAAAGAGTCAGAGAAGCACCACCCGTAGGAGCGGCATTCCTGCCGCGATCCGCCTCCGCATTTCCGGTCCCCCCTCCCCTTGCGGGAGGGGGAGCTGACGACAATCCTTGACTAACCCGATTAGCGCCCATCTTCGCTGTGCGTCCCCCGTTTCACCCATCCCCACCCCGTCCCTCACTGCCGTTAAGTTAGCCGATTAGCGACGATCTTCCGCCCCACGTCCCTCCCCCTTCAAGGGGGAGGCCAGGAGGGGGATGGGTGTCTTGGGTCCCTCCCCTCGAAGGGGAGGGGGAACCAGGTATCTCAAAATGTGCTTGACCCCGCCCCGTCGATCCCGGTATTATGCGAGCATTCGTTCACATGAGGTGCAGATGTCCGAGAAGAAAAATCCCCGGGTGCCGATGCAGGAAAAGAAGAGCACCCGGGTCCGCAAGGAAGAGATCGTCCAGGCGTCCCTCGAAATCCTGGGAAGCAAGGGGGTGGGTTCCCTCACCATAGCCGCCATCGCTGAAACCGCGGGTATGAGCGAGGCCAACATCTACCGGCATTTCAGCGGCAAGAAGGACATCTACGCCGCCGTGGCTGGGTTCATAGGCAGCGAGGTAATGGGGAAGGCGGCCGCCATCGCAGGCGGAAGCCGCAAGCCGCTTGAGAAACTTGAAACCATCTTCTTCAACCACATCGCGCTGATCCAGGAGCACCCGGGGGTGCCCCGTTTTGTTTTCTCCGACGACATCCACCTCGGTTACCGGGACGTCGCCGAGACCCTGGCCGGGCATATCGGCACCTACGTGCAGACCATAACCGGGGTCATCGCCGCCGGGATAGCCGAGGGCGATTTCCAGCCGGGCCTGGCGCCCAGGGAGACCGCCCTGACCTTGCTCGGGATGGTCCAGATGACGGCACTGCGCTGGACCATAAGCAACGCCTCCTTCGAACTGAGGCCGGAAGCTGAAAAGCTCTGGAAAAATTTCACCCTGCTGCTGCGGTAATTTTTTTCGCCCCTGTTGTGAGTACCTGGTCACTTAACATTCAACCCGTTGAATATGGAAGCGCCATGAAACGTTACCTCCCCTTTTTGATCGCCGCGCTGGTTCAAGCCCACCCGGTCCATGCCGCCACGCCGCTCACCCTGGACGAGGCGCTCTCCCTTGCCCAGAAGAAACACCCGCAGATAGCGGAGGCGAAGGAGAACCTGGCCGGCGCGGAGGCGAGGGCCGGCCAGGCATCCTCCGCCTACTACCCGCAGATCAGTGTGGTGAGTGACTGGAGCAAAGGGCGCAGCTTCCTGACCGCGCTGGAGAAGGTCAGGTCGACCGAGGTGGACAGTACGACGGTCCAGTTGAAGCAGACCATCTACGATTTCGGCCGTACCGCAGGTGTCGTCGCCGCAGCGCGCGGTTACCGCGACGCCGCGGAGCAGGGTGTGGCCCTGACCCGGATCGACCTGGCAACCCGCGTCAAGGTCGCCTTCTACCAGCTGCTGGCGGCGCAAATGCAGGTAACGGCCACCAGGGACGCAGTCGCGGCAAGGGAAGCCGTGCAGCTGCAGGCAGTCGAGTTCTTCAAGCTGGGACTGCGGGCGAAGGTCGATGTGGCCAGGGCGGAAGCGAACCTGTTCGAGGAGAAGACCACGCTGATCCGCGCCGAGAACCGCCTGGCGCTGGCGAGGGTCGAACTCGCCAACGCCCTCGGTCTCGCCTCCCTTGACGACTTCTCGCCGGTCGAGCCTGCCCCGGCGACGGTTACGCTTCCGGCACGTGACGAAGCCTGCGGCGAGGCTCTCCGCAGCCGAGCGGAAATGAGGCAGTTAGCCGACCTTTCCGGTGCGGCCGGCTCGGCGCTGAAAGCGGCGAAAAGCAGCTACCTTCCCACCATCTCCGGCTCCGCCAGCTTAGGTTATGCCGATCGCGACTTCCCGCCGAACGGCCAGGTATGGGGCGTCGGCCTCAGCCTCACCGTGCCGATCTTTTCCGGGTTTTCCTCCGTGGAACAGGTCCGGGAGGCAACCGCCGCCCAGAGCGCCATCGCCGCACGGCAGGAGAGCCTGAAGCTTCAAATCGTCAAAGAGGTGGACACCGCGTGGTTCGGGGTGCAGGAAGCCGCCGCCCGGATGGTCTCGACCGAAAAGCAGTCGGCGGCGGCAGAGGAAAACCGGGCGCTGGCCGAGGGGCGCTACCAGGAAGGGGTCGGCGGCATCATCGAGGT
>DNJC01000152.1:0-41887 GCA_003490025.1 Geobacter sp.
AGGGCGATGCTTTCGCACCGCCCCTTTTCTGTCGACGGTGGTTTGCTGAACTAGGCCTGGGCCGCCTTCAGTGCCTGGTCTATGTCGGCGATGATGTCTTTGACATCTTCTATGCCTACGGAAAGCCTGATGAAGTCGGGGCTCACACCTGTCGCCAATTGCTCTTCCGGCGAAAGCTGCTGGTGGGTCGTGGACGCCGGATGGATCACCAGACTCTTCGCATCTCCGATATTCGCCAAGTGGGACAGCAACTTCACGCTGTTGATAAACTTCATACCTGCTTCAAGCCCACCCTTGATGCCGAAGCCAATGATCGCTCCCGCTCCGTTGGTGAGATACTTCTTCGCGTTGGTGTGATCCTTGTGACTTGCAAGGCCGGGATAATTGACCCAGTTGACGAGGGGATTCTGCTCCAGCCACTCGGCAACCTTCTGGGCGTTCTCCACGTGACGCTGCATCCTGACGTGCAGGGTCTCCAACCCCTGGATGATCTGGAAGGAGTTGAACGGGGAGATGCAGGCGCCCATGTCGCGCAGCAGTTCCACCCTCATCTTGATGATGTAGGAGATGTTGCCCAGCGCTTCCCAAAACTTGAGCCCGTGGTAGGACGGATCCGGCTCGGTGAACTCCGGGAACTTGCCGTTATTCCAAGGGAAGGTCCCCCCGTCAACGACACACCCGCCAATGCTCGTGCCGTGCCCGCCGAGGAACTTGGTCAGGGAGTAGACCACGATGTCTGCACCGTGCTTGAGCGGCTGGAACACGTACGGGGTTGCGGCCGTATTGTCGATGATGTACGGGATTCCCGCATCGTGGGCTACTTTTGCTATCGCCTCGAAATCGTCAACGTTGTTCTTAGGATTGCCGATCGCCTCACTGTAGACAAGTCGGGTATTCCCATCGATCGCCTTGCGGATGTTCTCCGGATCGGAAGAGTCTACAAACTTGACCGTGATGCCGAGCTTCGGCAGGGTGTAGTGGAACAGGTTGTAGGTGCCGCCGTAAAGGTAGCTGGTCGAGATGATGTTCTGACCGGCACTGGTAATATTGAGCACCGCATAGGTGGTGGCCGCCTGGCCTGAGGCGACTGCCAGGGCCGCCACGCCGCCGTCAAGCTCGGCCACCCTTTTCTCCAGCACGTCGGTGGTCGGGTTCATCAGACGGGTATAGATATTGCCGAACTCCTTAAGTCCGAAAAGATTCGCGGCATGCTCCGCGCTCTTGAAGACATAGGAAGACGTCTGGTAAATGGGGACTGCTCGGGACAGTGTTGCAGGGTCTACCGTCTGGCCAGCGTGAAGGGCAAGGGTGTTAAATCCTAGAGTATTCTCCGACATGGGCTACCTCCCGTAACCTTTTAGAAATGTTTCGATAAACAGTGACGTCCTCTATACAAAAACTATATCTCACCTGTCAACAACTTTGATCCACCTTCCCAATGGATTCAGTCGGGAAGACGCCCGTAGATTTCTGTAGCCCGCGCCAGCTTTGATGCCAGTTTTGCGGAAAACGCATCGGCCGAACATCTCCAGCTCCAGTTTCCACCTGCGACGCCAGGAATGTTCATCCTGCCGGTGCTTGGCAACTCCATAAGGTCCTGCATCGGAATGATCGCATAATCGGCCACCGAAGAAAGGGCGCATTTCACCATCTGCCACACGATGTCATCCCCGTCCCGGTCGAAGTATGCCAACACGTTTTTTTGTTCCTTCACCTTCAACGTTTCAAACCATCCGGCGGTAGTATCGTTGTCGTGGGTCCCGGTATAGACGACACATGATCTGACGTGGTTGTGTGGCAGGTAGGGGTTTTCGGGACCGGAGCCGAAAGCGAATTGCAGTATCTTCATCCCCGGGAAGCCGAATTGCTCCCTGAGCGCCTCCACCTCCGCCGTGATGACCCCGAGATCTTCGGCGATTATGGGGAGTCTGCCCAAGGCATTGCGCAATGCGTGGAATAAAGCTTCCCCCGGGCCTTTCACCCAGCGCCCGTTTATGGCCGTCTTCTCCCACATCGGGACTTCCCAAAAGGCCTCGAAGCCGCGGAAGTGGTCGATGCGCACCATGTCGTAGAGCGACAGGTCGTTGCGCAGACGGGCGATCCACCAGCTGTACCCTTCCTTTGCCATCTGATCCCAGTTGTAGAGCGGGTTGCCCCACAACTGGCCGGTTTTGCTGAAGTAGTCAGGCGGAACGCCCGCCACCACTATAGGAACGCCCTTTTCGTCGAGGTGGAAGAGGTGCGGGTTCGCCCAGACGTCGGCGGAATCATAGGCGACGAAAATGGGGAGATCGCCGACTATTGATATGCCAAGAACGTTGGCGTAGGTTTTCAATTTCTTCCACTGGTGTGCGAACTGCCACTGCTGATATTTCTGCTCGCCGATCGCGGTTCCAAGCTTCTCGCTCCAGTTCGCCAACGCCTCCGGTTCCCGGTTTGCCACCGCGTCCGGCCAGTCCTTCCAACTCAACCCTTTGAACTGCTCCTTCAAAGCCATGAAGAGTGCGAAGTCATGCAGCCAGAAGGTGGAATCACAGAACTGCCAAAACTCCTCCTTCCGCTTCAGCGACCCCTCTGCAAAAAACCGCGCTGCGGCTTCCTTCAGAAGGCCCGCGTTGAACTGCTCTACTACCGCGTAATCCACTCGCTCCGATGTCGGTTCCGACTTCAGATCCTGGGGGATGAGGTCGCCGTCGTCCTCCAGCGCTTCAAGGTTGATCAAAAAAGGGTTACCGGCAAAGGCCGAATAACAGGAATAAGGAGAGTTCCCGTAAGCCGTGGGGCCGAGCGGGAGTATTTGCCAGAGCGACTGTCCCGACTTGTGCAGAAAATCTACAAAACGGCGGGCCTCTTCACCAAAGGAGCCGATACCGCCGGGGCCTGGAAGGGAGCTTGGGTGCAAAAGTATGCCGCTCTTTCTCTGTCTCACCACGAACACCTCGATTGCATTGAAATTGGCAACCAATAAATGGCGCCGGAAATTGAGCAGAATGTACTATGACATAAAACGGATGTATTGCAATACTGTCAGGGGCTTTACCGCGGGAGAAAGAAATGGTATAGTGCCGCCCATGGACACTATAAAGACTGCAACTTTTGAGGCTTTGCTGGAATTTGCCGTTCCGGACGGCGACGGGTATATTTTCACACTGGATGGTGAAGCCTACCACATTAAGGACACGCTGGAGATAACCGGGATCGCCACTAGGAAGGGATATATCATTATCTACTAGGGGTGGGACGGAGGACGACTTTTCGGACTTGTCTGACTGTACGGACTTTTCTCGATGCCGACACGCTCAGGCGGCTGCCAGTATCTCGTCTACCCGCTCGCCACTCAAGGTCTCTTCTTCCAGCAGGGCTGTGGCCAGGGCGTCTAACTTGCCGCGGTTGGCTGTCACCAGCTCCAGCGACTTCCCTTCGGCTCCCCGTATCAGCGCCGCTATCTCCTGGTCGATCATCCACGCCATCTCTTCGGAAAAGGTCTTTTCTTCCGCCAGCTTCATACCCAGGAAGGGGTGTTCCTCTCCTCTGGAAAAGGTCATCGCCCCGATCTTCTCGCTCATCCCCCACTGACATACCATCTTCTCTGCGAGTTCCGTAACAAGCTTCAGGTCGCTCTGGGCTCCCGAGGATACGTCGTGGAATATCACCCGCTCGGCGGCCCGGCCGCCTAACGCCACACAGAGCCGGTTCACCAGGTAGGCACGCGGATAGTGGTAACGGTCGTCTTCGGGAAGTTGCTGGGTGACGCCAAGCGCTCTGCCCCGCGGCAGTATCGTTACCTTGTGGACCGGATCGGTGCTGGGAAGCAGCCGCGCTACCAGGGCGTGCCCCGCTTCATGGTACGCGGTGATCCGCTTCTCCTCGTCCGAGATCACCATGTGACGCTCGCCCCCCATGAGGATCTTGTCCTTCGCCCGCTCCAGGTCATCAAGACCGACCACCAGCTTGTTGTCCCTCGCAGCCAGGATCGCCGCCTCGTTCACCAACCCCTCAAGATCGGCCCCGGTCATGCCGGGGGTTCCCTTCGCTATGACTGCCAGATCGACATCGGGGGCCAGGGGTATCTTCCTGGTGTGCACCTTCAGGATCTTCTCGCGGTCCCGCCAGTCGGGGCGCTCTATGACGACGTGGCGGTCAAAACGACCGGGGCGAAGCAGTGCGGGGTCAAGCACGTCGGGCCTGTTGGTGGCCGAAATGACAACCAGTTCCATGTGCGGATCGAAACCGTCCATCTCGGAGAGCAACTGGTTCAGTGTCTGCTCACGTTCGTCGTGCCCGCCGCCAAACCCCGCGCCACGGCTTCTGCCGACGGCATCGAGTTCGTCAATGAAGATGATGCTGGGCAGGGACTTGCGCGCCGTGGCAAACAGGTCACGCACCCGGCTCGCCCCGACACCTACGAACATTTCGATAAAGGCCGATGCGGAAATGGAAAAGAACGGAACACCCGCCTCCCCGGCGACTGCCCTGGCCAGCAACGTCTTGCCGGTGCCGGGAGGACCCACCAACAGGACCCCCTTCGGTACCTTGCCCCCTATCTGCTTGAACTTCTGCGGTTCTCTCAGGTACTCAACCACCTCGCGCAGCTCCTGCTTCGCTTCCTCCATCCCCGCTACGTCCGCAAAGGTGACCTGAATATGCTCCGAGGTGTACGCCTTCGCGCCGGAACGGGCAAACCCTCCCATCATGCCGGAGGGGCCCTGCTTCCTCATCCCCCTCATGACTAGAAACCAGACCCCGATGATCAGTACCCAGGGGAGAAGGTAAAGAAACATCGTCCCCAGGGCCGAACTCTCTGTGGAAACCACGGTGACGTCGACCCTCCGGCTGGCCAGCTCCGGCAGCAAGGTCGGATCCTCCAGCAAGGGGAGATTGGTGCTGAAAGTGGTTACCGTCGCCCCGGCCTCCTTCTGCTCCGCCGTTACCACCGGCACCTTGACCGGATTCCTGAACTGCCCTTTGGCGTTCCTCCCCCTCAAGGTGACCTTGGTCACGTTGTTCGCGGCAAGTTCGTCCCTGAAACGACTGTAGCTGATCTCCGCCCCACGCTCTGCCGTCTGCCTTACGATGGCTCCGTAAAAGAGGTCAAGCAGCAACACCAGCAGCGCTGTAATCATTAAGGGTTTCCAGATGGTCTGCCCCATGAAAGGCTCCTGTAATCGGGCTGACAGCAAACACTAGGGTATTCTATCCGAGATGGCAGGCATTACAAGACGATTATTCTAATGGGAGCGGGCACATGCAGCAGCCAACCCAAAAGAGAGGAAGCCCTGAGGTAAAGCGGGAGAGGGAAACGACCGGCGACGGAATCAGCCCGTGATCCGGTAAGCGCCGAACCCGAAGGAGGCGCCCTTGCCGAGATGAGTCGCGAGACCGGACTGCAACAGCAGGTGAAACGGTTCGAGATCACCGCTGAAACGCACGGTGCCGAGGAGCCCGGCGGGGCGTCCGCCCCAGGAAACAAAGCGGCAATCGGAACCGACGGTTTCGATGACCTCGCTGCAGAGGGAAAGCCAGCGGTAATCCAGGGGAGGCTCCGCCCCCTCGTAGTGGTAGGCGAGGGACGAGATGCGCCGCATCAGCGAACGGGCGAGGTTGGAAAAGGTGAAGCTCTTGAGCAGGCGCCCCTCGTGCACGAGTTTCAGGGGCGTCACGAAGCTAAGGGCAACCGTCTCGGTAGAGAGCGGCCCCGCCACAGTGGGGTCCAACGGGCTCAGGAGCGGCAAAGCAGGACATGCCGCGGACGCAACCTCCGTGCGCCCTCCGCCGGGAGATTCCGCTTCTATCCCGAGAAGTTCGCCCTGCTTCGCCTCGATGAGGAACTTCACCGCCGCGAGATAGCTGGAGACGTGCTGCACCGCGCTCCCGACCAGGTTGAGCGCCAGCTCGAAGGTCCCGCCGCGGTTGGGGGGAAGCGGGAGCAAAGGGAATTCGAAGATGAAAGGAAGGGGCGGTTTCTGGTGGCGCTTCACCGCCTCGGGGTCCCGGGCTATTTCCTGCCCGAAAGTGGCGGGATAGGGGCAGTTATCGCCGCAACGGCACCCGTCGCAAGCGAGCCTGCGGCAGGATAGCGCCTTGCGGAAGGCGACCTCGAATTCGGAGCGACTGGCGAAGAAGGCATGGGGATCGTGGAGGTCCGTCATGAGCTTAAAGCTGAACAACAGTCTTGCGTAACGCAGTTCCACGACAGGCTCCCCTTCCCTTCAAACGTGCCTAAGCGGCGAAAAAAGGCCCTCGCAGCGGGAGGGCCTTTGATTGATCATTTGGCAGGCGGGGCTGCCGGCATCATCACTTCTGGTTTATCGCGCTGAGCTTCCAGGGGTTGTTGCCGACCGCCCTGGTGAAGGTCCAGTACTCTTCGAACTTGACCGGATCTGTCTTGCTGCCGGAAACCACTGCGCCGGTCGTGTCGTCGGTGGTGTAGTCGAGCAGGTTCGCGTAGATCAGGGCCGTGACGTAATCCTTACCGCTCTCCTGCCACGCCTCGGAAATCTCGACCGTGCGGACCGCGATGTTCTCCAGCCGGTTCACCCTCTTATCCCGCAGCAGTTGATCCACGTCGCCCTGCATGGCGGTCCGCATCTCGTCGGTGAGAAGCCCGGAAACGACGGAGAGGTCGCGGTTCATCCAGGCTCCCTGGATCTTGAAGAAGGTGTCCATGACGGCGTCGTTGAACCGCGCCTCTTCGAAGTTCGGGTCCATCTGCCGGATATGCGCGATACCCTGCGCCAGGTCGTCTTGCTCAGGCTGGTAGCTCTGTGCCTGCGCCTGGTACTGGTTGATGTCGACCACTTTCCCCGGCTGGGCGTACGTCCCCGCTTCGGCCTGACGTTTCTTGACCACCATGCGGTAGATCATGTAGGCGATTCCCGCCAGGAGCAGGATTTCGAAGAGGCCGATGCCGCCCCCCCCGCCGAAGCCGCCGCCAAAGCCAAGGGACCTGAACAGCATGCCGCCGAGAAGGCCGCCGGCAAGGCCACCCAGCATGCTCCTGCCGAAGCCGCCGAAGCCGCGCGAGGGCTGCTGGTAGGGCTGCGCGGGACTCGGTGTCGGGCTGGGTGCATACTGCCGGGACGGCGAACTCTGTGAAGGGGGCGCCACCGGCTGCGAATAGCTCCGGCTCCCCCTGCTCCCGAAGGAACGTCCTCCCCCCGCCCTGGCATGGGCGCTCTCTTCCGCCACCAGCACCGTCGTCACCAACAACGCCACAACTGCCGCAAAAATCCTGAGGTATTTCTTCATATCTGCTCCTTTTACTCGCTCGAATCCTCTGTTTCTTGCCAGGAACCGAAAGGGAAATCTTCGCCTGCACCGTTGTCCAGCCGCCCGTCCAGGTACTCCCGAACACGCGCCAGGACGTCGACTACCGCCGCGTCCTTGGGGAGTATGGCTGCGAAGCGATCCAGCACGGCTCTCTCGCGGACCAGTTCCAGCGCACTCCGGGAATTAATATCATAAACCCAGGAAAGTTGCAGCAGCTTAAAATCGTTGAGGCTTTTGAGGGTGGAGAGTTGGACCATTTCCCCCGCGCCGATGGTGGCAAGCACCTCTTTAGAGCAGGAGGGAAGATCCGGGAAATCAAGCCCTGCGGCCGAGGCGCGTTCCGCCTCGGGAAGGTCGAAGTACTCGATGAAAACGCGCCAGATGTCGAGCTTGTCCGCATCGCGCAGCAGTTTCAGGAGGGTTTCGGTATACTGCGAGAGTCCGTCGGGAACCTTGAATTGGTTATGGAGGCGCACCGCCATTTCCACGCATTCCCTTTCCGCCTCAGGCAGGAAATCGAGCAGGGAATTCTGCCTCATCACCTGGGTGGAGAGATGTGCGTGGTTTTTGGAGGCGCTGTCTTTGAAGGTGCGGAAATCGCGGTATTGGGGGAAGCGGCCCAGGTCGTGGCAAAGGGCCGCCACTTCTGCCAGCATCTTGAAGCGGGGGGCGCCCCCGCGCGCGATAAGGCGGGCGTCCCGGCAGACGTTGCGGGTGTGTAATTCCTTAAGGTCATAATTTCGCTGTGCTTCCATGTCCCGGCTCCCGAAGGAACCGCAGTAGGAGGCAAACCAGGCGTGCAGCGGCGCCAGGTCGGGCAGCGTCCCGGCATCAGTCATCTTGCATCTTCTTGACGATGTACTCGGCGAATTCGGCCATCACCTTCGATTCGTCGCCCCCCTGGTAGGAGATGATGCTGCGCAGATGCGCAAAGGACTCGACGTCCATCTTATCGAAGGCGCAGCCCATCCCCCCGGGCACCAGCCTCGCGATGGTCCCCTTGGCGTTGATGACGACGGGGTCAGGGGTCGAACTCAGGTAAATGGTCACTTCCACGGGTGTCCCGACAGGAAGTCTCTCTTCCGTTTCCATGTACATGCCATGCAGGCTCACGTCGGAAACCTCGCCCTTTACCGCCACACCCTCGGCCTGCAACAGCGCCGAAACCTTGAAATCCACCCGCGTGAAGTTACGTCTGTCTTCCATGTCAATCCCCTTTCGACCAGGAGTTGCAAAGGGGGGGCGCGAAGCCCCCCCGTCTTTTCCGCATCGCTGTTGCCGGGTTACCGCTAGTCCTCGAAGTTGCCGGCAGGCCCTTTGTCCTTGCTAAGCCCCTTGGCGCGCAGCGGGAGCTGCTCCTTGGTCCACTGTGCCGGGTCCTCGATCTTTTTCCCCTTGGGAGCGAGATTATAGGATCCGGCCTTGATGATGGCGGCGATCCCGAGCGGCGCGGTGTCGGCGGAGTTGAAGACGTTCGCGATCAGGTTGTAGGCGAAGTCCTCGACGCGCTTGGCCATGCGGTCGCGCGCCTCTTTGGGCTGGGCCAAGAGCTTGTTCTCGAACGGGAGGTTCAGGTTCTTGTAATCCCCCTTCTTCCACCCCTTGGAGTCGGCGAAGGCGACCATCTCGGCCCACAGTTCCTCGGTCATCCCTTCGCCCTTCACCTTGATGAAGTTGCCGGTCGCGTCGAGGTTGGCGTTGCCGTACTCGTTGACTTCGAGCCCCCAGGAGATGAACTGCAGCGCCGTGGCGACGTTGGCCTTGGTGGTGCGGGTCTTCTGGGCGATCTGGCGCAGCCTCTCGTAGCTGTTGCCCGAGGTGCCGTGCTGGGCGCCGTTCACGCCGTAGGGCTTGATCGCCTCGTGGATCTCTGCGGTCAGCTCCACCTGGATCCCGGCGTCGCTCGCCTCGATGCCGTGGGTGGTGCCGTTGTTGAGAGCGATCCAGTCCGGGAAGATGCCGTGCGCGTTGAGCCCCTTGATCAGGAAGAGTGCCTCGGGGACGGTGGAGAGACCTTCCTTCCCCTTGATCTCGCCCACCTCGGTTTCGAGGCCGGACCAGGCCGGGATGACGGAGTTCAGGTCGAGGTTGGCGATCAGGTTCTCCTCGTCGGGGAGGTGCGACGCGTCGATGGCGATGGAGGTGATGCCGGCGTCGAACATGCTGGGGATTTCGACCTTGGCCGATTTCACGTCGGCTTCACCCTTGATGCCGTAGTGGTCGGCGTGGATGGCGACCGGGATGGTGACGCCGAGCTCGTTGCAGACGGCATCCACCTGGCGGGCGATGTTCCAGTAGTTGACCGGGCAGTAGGCCTTCTGACCACCCTCGGATTTGGCGATCTCGATGATGACCGCGGCGTTGGCCTTTTGGGCGGCGGCGAGCACGCCGCGGATGACGAAGTGATTCCTGCCGTTGGCGGCCAGCGCCAGGGCGTGTCCCTTGGCGTTCATGGCGCGGTCGATGACCTTGCCGCTTACCAGGAGCGCCTTGGAATTCGGGAACAGCTTGGCAACGTTGGGCGGACGGCCTATCTCGAGAGCCTTTACGAAATCCGGATTTGTTGCGGGCATGTCTACCTCCTTTTCATGGGAATAGTCTGCATTACAAAAAAGTGCTTCCTTATAGCATCCTAATCATACAAAGGCAAGGATGATCGCCATCTCACTGTCTGTTGATCGAGAACCCCGTGGCGCCCCCTCCGGAGAACCTGCCGCTGCCAAGGTATTCCCCCTTCCAGAAAACCGCTGCGTCCCCGGGCGGCAGCCCCGCCTGAACGGCGGCGAAGGCAAAGGATGAGGGAGGCTCGTCTTTTCCTCCGCCGGACGCGAGGGTCAGCGGCCAGCGGGAGAGGGTCGGGAAATCTCCCCGTGCCACCTCGGCGGCGCCCGCCTGCTCGATGGTCCCCCGGGACACCAGGTACTGCACCCCCTTCTCGCGCTGCGGCAGTTTCGCGTGCAGCAGCAGTTCCCCGTCGCTCCCCCCCGACCAGCGGATGTCGTAGCTTGGGGTCCAGAATTCGCCCTGCACCAGGTAGCTGACGCGGGCCTTGCCGCCGGCGATCCAGATGCGGGCGGAGGCTACTCCCCTGGAAGCGACCGCCAGCTCTTTCTCGACGGTGTCGAGCGCCTTGCGGCAGTTGCGTTTGCTGCGGTACACGCTCTCCATCTGTGCCAGCGCGAACTCGGTCCCCTGCTGCAGGGTCCCCAGCGGGTTCGGGTTAGCCTTGGTCTTGCGGGGGGCCTTGCCGCTTTGCGACTTGGCGGCCGCGCTGAAGATCTCCTCCCGCTTTTCCAGGGCCGCCATACGGTCCTGCAGCTCCCCCTTGCGCTCCTGGAGCCGCGCTATCTCGCGGGCGCGCCGCAGGTCCTTTTCCGCCGGGACCAGTTCCACCCGGATGACGCTCCCGCCGCCCAGCGCCTTCACCCGTAGCGACCCGCCCACCAGGTTGTCCGGCAGGGGCAGCTCCAGGTATCCGTTCGTTGCGGCGACCTCCTGGACGACACGGGCGCCGTCCAGAAAACAGGTGACACTCTTTTGCCCCGCCCAAGCCTCTTCGCAGAGCAGCGCGGGGAGCATTCCCAAGGCAAGAAGCAACAGACGCATAAGGCACCTCGCAGGGACAATCGCTGTAGGGTCACAAAAAACAGAAGTGACAAATGATACAGCGCGGTCAATCCGATGCAAGGAAAGCCGGTAGGTTACTTCTCTACGTCCAGCAGTTCGACGTCGAAAATAAGGGTGGCGTTCGGCGGTATCACCCCGCCCGCGCCGGCCGAACCGTAACCGAGCTGGGGCGGGATCACCAGCTTTCTCTTGCCACCGACCTTCATGGATATGACCCCTTCATCCCAGCCGGGGATGACTTCTCCGGCTCCGATGCGGAAGACGAAGGGCTGACCGCGGTCGACGGAGCTGTCGAACTTGGTGCCGTTTTCAAGGATGCCGGTGTAATGAACGGTGACGCTCTTTCCCGAAGTGGGAGCGGCGCCCGTTCCCTTGACGATATCGGTGTACGACAGGCCGGAAGGGGTGGTCACGGCCCCGGCGCCCGCCTGGGACGGAGCGGCTGCGCCCTTCTCGGCGGGCACGTTCTTCACTTCTTTCTGGGAGCAGGCCGGGATGGCCACGGCAGCCAAGAGCAGCAATAACACGATGAACTTCTCAACGTTTCGCATCAACTTCCTCCATCTTTTTTTGTTTTTTCATTACGTATCCCCCTCTCGTTGCCGGAAAGGGCCGGTGGCCCGTCAACGGGGGAGAGGGGTATTGGTCCAGGTTTTTTAGCTAATCCAGCATGTGGACGAAGAGGCCGCTCCTCAGCTTAGGTTCGAACCAGGTCGATTTCGGCGGCATGATCTTGTCCTGATCGGCAAGGGACATCAGTTCCTCTATCGAGGTGGGGAAAAGGGAAAATGCCACCTGGTACTCCTCGGAGTTGACGACCCGCTCCAACTCCTCCACGCCGCGGATCCCCCCCACGAAGTGGATGCGCTGGTCGGTGCGCGGGTTGCGTACCCCGAGCACCGGGCTCAGGAGGTTGTCCTGGAGAATGGAGACGTCCATCGAGGCGACCGGATCATCCTCCTTGAAGGACTCCTCGCGGGGGACGAGTTCGTACCATTTCCCGCCGAGGTACATGCCGAACTGGTGGCGCCTTTCCGGGCTGAGGGCGCCGGAGAGCGGGGTGACCTCAAAGTGTTCCCCGACCCGCGCCATGTACTCGGCAACGCCCCGGCCGTTCAGGTCCTTCACCACGCGGTTGTACGGCATGATGGTCATCTCGTTGTCGGGGAAGATCACGGTCAGGAAGAAGTTGTACTCCTCGCTCCCCGTGTGGTTCGGGTTGGCGTTCTTCCTCAGGTCCCTGACCCGGCTGGCGGCGGCGCTGCGGTGGTGGCCGTCGGCTACGTAAAGGGTCGGGATGGCGGCAAAGCGACGGGTCAGTTCATCGACCAGCGAGCTGTCGGCGACGGCCCAGAGTGCGTGGGAAACGCCGTCATCGGTGGTGAAGCTGTAGAGTGCTTCCCCTGCCGTCACCCCTTCGATCGCCCTGGTGATGGCGGCATCGTTGCGGTAGGTGTAGAAGACCGGCTCGTCGTTGGCGTTCAGCGCGTCGATGTGACGCACACGGTCCTCTTCCTTGTCCGCCCTGGTCAGCTCGTGCTTCTTGATGGTGCCGCTCTGGTAATCATCGACGCCGGCGCAGACAACCAGGCCGGTCTGGGTGATGCCGCCCATCTTCTGGCGGTACACGTAGTAGCGCTCCGTATCGTCCTGCAGCAGCACACCCTGGGCCAGGAACTGAGCCAGGTTCTCGCGTCCCTTGACGTACACCTCCTCCGAGTGGGCATCGATCTCCTGCGGCAGGTCTATCTCCGGGCGGGAGATGTGCAGGAAGCTGACCTCGTTTCCTGCTGCCATCTGGATCGCTTCTTCGGTGTTCATGACGTCATAGGGAAGAGCCGCCACTTTCTCGGCAAGCTCTTTCTTCGGGCGCACCGCTTTGAACGGTTTTATAAATGCCATAGATGCTCCTGTTTCTTAAATTCAGTTCTATGTTCTACGTTCTACGTTCTACGTTCTACGTTCTACGTTCTACGTTCTACGTTCTACGTTCAATGTTCAATGTTCAATGTTCAATGTTCAATGTTCAATGTTCCGGGCCAACGGGCGGCATCGGCTGCCAGCCAGCTTCTATTCATCTCTCTTCGGCACAAGGCGGGAGGCACATTAAAAATACCGCTTCGCTCCCACGAACTTCCTCACGAAGTAGCTCTCGTCGAGGGAGCTGACCTTGATGTCGTCTCCCCTGCGGGGGGCATGGACGAACCTGCCGTCGCCTACGTAGATCCCGACGTGGTTGATCTCATCCCCACTGACTCCGAAGAAGACCAGGTCGCCATCCTTCAGCTCGTCGCGACCGACCACATCCCCCACCCGGTACTGCTCGCGCGAGGTGCGCGGGATGTTGACGCCACAGAGGTTGTAGACGGCGCGGACGAAGCCGCTGCAGTCCATGCCGTCGACCACCGTGTCCCCGCCCCATCGGTAGGGAATGCCGACGAAACGCTCCGCGGTACGGGCCGCTATGTTGCCCATGTCGCTGCGGTCCCGCTTCGCCACCGGTTCTTCCCGTTTCTTCACGGCGACGGGGGGCTTGGAGATGGAGGCCGACGGCGCCTTTCCGATGGAGGTCTCGCGGACCGGCCCCCTCTCGCCTTGCGGCGGGGCGATGAAGTACGAGGAGACGACGCGGTCCTTGACCAGCTTTTGCGCGACCTTCCTGGCATCCTCGCGCCGGTCGAAATCGCCGAAGCGAACCGCGTAGATACCGTTCTCCTTCTTGAAGTAGAAGGCCTCGATCCCCTCACCCTGCAGTTTCCGGGTCAGGCGCTCGGCGTTCTTCACCTCGGAGAAGGCACCCACCTGGATGGCGTATCCTATGCTTTTCAAACCTGCCCGCTGGGCCGCGCATCCGGTTGCGGCCGGCGCCAGCAACAACAGGCAGAGGGTGAACATCCTTACTTTTCTAAGCATTGCTGTTCCTTCATCGCTGCAAACGTGTAGCAAACATGGCGGGGCAAAATCCATCTCCCCACCTCGTTCCGACAACTACGCCCTCTCCAACCTCAAATATCCTTGGTCTCCCGGCGCACGCCCATGAGGTACGGCACCACGAAGTCATCGAGGGCTCCGTCCAGCACGGAGTCGGGGTTGCTGCTCTCGACGCCCGTGCGGAGATCCTTCACCATCTTGTAGGGATGGAGCACATAGGAGCGGATCTGGCTCCCCCAGCCGATCTCCTTCTTCTCTCCGGCGATGTCCGACGCCTTCGCCTCACGCTCGCGCAACTCCTGCTCGTACAGCTTGGAGCGGAGCACCTTGAGGGCCGTCGCCTTGTTCATGTGCTGGCTCCGCTCGCTCTGGCAGGCGACCACGATCCCGCTGGGGAGATGGGTGATCCTGATGGCGGAGTCGGTGGTGTTGACGTGCTGCCCCCCGGCACCGCTGGAGCGATAGGTGTCGATGCGCAGGTCGCTCTCGACGATCTTGATGTCGATGTCTTCTTCCTCGATGATGGGGAAGACGAACACGGAAGCGAACGAGGTGTGCCGCCTGGCGCTGCTGTCGAAGGGGGAGATGCGGACCAGCCTGTGGATCCCCGCCTCCGCCTTGAGGTAGCCGTAGGCGAACTCTCCCGTCGCCGCGAAGGTCACCCCTTTCACCCCTGCCCCGTCACCCTCCTGGTAATCGGTGATGTCGGTCTTCCACCCTTTTTTCTCGCAGTAGCGCAGGTACATGCGCAGCAGCATCTCCGCCCAGTCCTGCGATTCGGTGCCGCCTGCGCCTGCGTTGATGGAGACGAACGACCCGGAGGCATCGTGCGGGCCCGATAGCATCCTGCGGAACTCGGCCTGGCTCACACCGGTCTCGAGGGCGGCGTTCATGGCGGCGACCTCGGAGAGCGTCGCCTCGTCCTGCTCCTCGCTCCCGAGTTCGATCAGTTCCCGGATGTCCAGCGCCTGGCGGTTCAGGCCTTCCCAGGAGGTGACGTCCTTCTCCATCACCATCCGCTCCTTGAGCACCTTCTGCGCCTTTTCGGCGTCGTTCCAGAAGTCGGGACGGGAGGTGACTTCCTCCAGCTCCATCATCCGTTCCTTCTTGTCATCTACGTCAAAGAGACCCCCGAAGCTTGTCGATACGCTCCACGAGCCCTTCTATTTTGGCTATCTCTTCTCTGAACATCTGATGCTCCTTATTTAAGAATGAACAGCCGCGGCCGTTCATGTTTTTGTGGAAGCGGCATTGCTGCCGCCGTTCATCTGCAACCTCCGTGGGAGCGGCATTCCTGCCGCGATCATCCGGCGCAAATCATCGCGGCAGGAATGCCGCTCCTACCTGCTCCTGCCTGCATTCACGCTACCGCCTGGCCGACTTCTTCCGGAAGGCGACGACGCTCAGCAGGATGCTCCCAGCAAGGCAGACTAGCGCGAAGACGTCGCCGTGACGGTTGTAGAAACTGCCGCCGGTCCCGGTCCTCACCTCGGCCCCCAGGGTAGCTTCCTCGAAAAGGGGGGTCATGCCGCGGATGTGCCCTTTACTGTCGATCACCGACGAGATCCCGGTGTTGGCGGCGCGCACCAGCGGCACCCTGTTCTCCACCGCGCGGAACACGGTCATGGAGAGATGCTGGTAAGGGGCGGAGGAGCGCCCGAACCAGGCATCGTTGGTGATGTTGACGAGCATCCCGGCGCCGGCGCTGACATAGGCGCGCGCCACCTCGGGGAAGATCCCCTCGAAGCAGACCAGGACGCCGATCTTGCCGACGGTCGTCTGCAGAGGCACGGCGGCCTTTCCCGGGGAGAAGTCGCCGATCCCGGCAACCAGCTTGTTGACGAAGGGGAAGAGCGCGCTAAGCGGCACGTACTCCCCGAAAGGCACCAGGTGCAGCTTGTCGCTTCGCCCCGTCACGGCGCCGGTCGGCGAGATCAGGAAGGCGCTGTTCAGGTAGCGGACCAGTTCCCCTTCCTTCTCGATGGCGGGGCTCCCGGTCACAAGGCAGCTTTTCAACTCGGCGGCAAGCGACTTGACGCGGGCCGCATAGGCGGGCTCGCCCTGGAAATAAAAGGGGAGCGCGCTCTCGGGCCAGACCACCAAGGTCCCCCCGGTCTGGCACCCCTTCCGGGTGAGCCGCTCGTAGGTCCGGACAGTCGACTCCTGGAAGGCCGGGTCCCACTTCACGTCCTGCGGGATGTTGCCCTGGACCATCAGCACCCGCTGCAAAGGCCCCTTTTCCACCCGGTTCAGCGCATCGAGCCCGTATCCCACGGTCCCGGTCAAAAGGACCAGCAGCAAAAGAAGCTCGCGCACCGGGTAGGGCTGCCTGCGGCGCATCGAGATCCAGATGCGGTACATTACCACGTTGGCAAAGGCCACCAGGAAGCTGACGCCGTACACCCCTGTCAGGTCGCTGATCTGGATCAGCGGCAGCGTGCGGTACTGGGAGTAACCGAGGTTCGCCCACGGAAATCCCGTCAGCAGGTAGGAGCGGATCAGCTCTCCCGCCACCCACAACACCGGGAAGGAGCAAAGCGCGGAGATCTTCCTCATCTCGCAGCGTCGCACCAGCCACATGACCAGGGCGGGATAAAGCGCCAGGTATGCGGCGAGCACCAGGTAAAGCGCGCCGCTTGCGGCCAACGGGAGCTTGCCGTAGGTGGTCATGACGATGTTGAGCCAGTAAAGGATGCCGGCGTAGGCGGTGAAGCCTGCCGCGAATCCCAGCCGCAACGCAACCTTGGGGTAGACGCCTGCCGCAGCGGTAAGAAGCGGCACGAAGGCGAACCAGGCCAAGGCGGAGATGGCGGGCTTGGGAAACGACAGCGCCAGCATGACGCCGGAGGCCACCGCCAGCAGGTAACGCCCCGCCGCCGGCCAGCCAGGAATTGCTCCCTTCTTTCTCACGAAGCTTCCGACTCCCTATCCTGCGCCCCCGACTCACGCCGTGCGATGTGGACCTTGGCGATGCGCCTGTCGTCCGCCTCGAGCACGGTGAGCACCAGGGTGTCGCTCTCGATCACCTCGCCTGCCGAGGGTATGCGTCCGGTCAGATGGAAGATGAGCCCCCCCACCGTCTCGTACTTCTCCCGCTCGATCTCGACGTCGAAATGCTCTTCCACCTCCTCGATGGGGAGCCTGCCGTCGGCGACGATGGCGCCGTCCGGCTGGACCGAGAGCCGCTCCGTTTCCAGGTCGTACTCGTCCTGGATGTCTCCCACGATCTGCTCCAGGAGGTCCTCTATGGTGACCAGCCCAGCGGTGCCGCCGTACTCGTCGATCACGACCGCCATGTGCACGCGCCGCTTCTTGAAGTCGTGCAGCAGCTCCTCGAGGTTCTTGGTCTCCGGGATGAAGAACGGGGGACGGATCAGCTTGCGCAGTTCCACCGCGCCGTCGGCCAGGCCCCAGTACTTGAGGAGGTCCTTGGCGTAGATGAGGCCGATGATGTTGTCGATGGTCCCCTCGTAGACCGGGAGCCTGGAATGCCCGCAGGCGATGATCGCCTTCAGCACCTGGCTCACCTCGTCTTCAATGGAGACGCAGGCCATCTCCATGCGCGGCAGCATGATCTCCCGCACCATGGAGTCTCCCAGGGAGAGGATGTTGCGAATCATCGCATTCTCCTCCTGGTTGATCACCCCCTCTTCCTCGCCGGCATCCATCAGCTCCTGGATCTCCGCCTCGGTCACCCGCTTCTTGCCGTACAGCAATCGGGTGAGGGACTCGATCAGCCCCTGCCCCTTCCGTCCGTTTCCCTCTTCCAAGGGCGTATTACCTCCGTTGTTAGTGTCGACAGAAATGTCGCTCTACCCCTCCACTTGCCGGTGGAGGGTTACTGTCTCTTACGTCGCCTGGAACAGCAGGGTCACCCCGACGGTGATCGCGATCCCGGTCAACGCTCCGAAGACCACCTCGCGCATGGTGTGTATCCGCAAGAGAAGCCTTGAGTGGCAGACCATGGTGGCCAGGATGAGGCTCAAAAGCGAGATGAGCGGGTCCTGGGTGTTCAGCGAGACCGAGGTCGCTATCGAGAACGCCACGGCAGAGTGTCCGCTCGGCACCCCACCTTTGAGCGGCGTCCCGCTCCCCGTCATCGCCTTCAGTATGATGACGGCGATGAGGACCAGTATGACGGAGACCACGATCCCAAGCTCCGACCCTTTCCCAACCATCGCCAGCACCCTCTTTTCAACCGGAAAAAGATATTTTGAAAGTATCAGGTATCCAATGATCGCGGTGCCGAAGGCGGCCACGAGCACGGCGCCCGCCGCGACGTCCTTGGCGATCTTCGCCATGGGATGGAATTCCGGCGATATCATGTCGACCACGACCTCGACCGCGGTGTTCAGCAGTTCGGCGAAGAGGACGAAGCTCACGGCGAGGGCGAGCAGCACGAACTCCACCGAGGAGACCCGCAAAAGGAGCGCGGTGAAGAGGAGCACCAGCGCGGCCGCGAAGTGATGCCGCATGTGTTTCTGCGTATGCGCCGTGTACAGGATCCCGTCTATGGCGCAATTCACAGAGTCGATGAAGCGGGTAGGCTTCATCCTTTGCCCCCTGCCTGCCTAGACAAGCCCTTCCTCCACCAGTAGCGCGAAGATCTCGCGCTCCTTGGCCTCCATCCGGGCGGCCTCCGCCTCTCCGCTTCGCTCGTGGTCGTAGCCGGTGATGTGCAGGATGCCGTGCATGAGCAGGAAGTACAGGCGGCCAAGGAAAGTCTCCCCGGCCTCTTCCGCCTCGCGCGCCGCGGTGTCTACCGAGATGACGACGTCACCCAGCTGCGCCGGGTTGATGGCGGCGAATTCCCCCTCCTGCATGGCGAAGGAGATCACGTTGGTCGCCTTGTCGCGCCCGAGGTACTCGCGGTTCAGTATCCTGATGCTGCGATCCCCGACGATGGAGATGGAGAGTTCGGCCTCAGGACATCCCAAGGCGTCTAAGATCCTCTGTGCCACCTTTCGCAACGCCGTCGTCCCGACCGAAATCCGCTTTTGACGGTTCGCTATCGCAATCCTCTGGGAACTTCTTGCCAATGCATTTCTCCTTGTAGGCCGGCTCCGGGTAATCGATCCGCTGGTGGTAGATCCCGGCAAGTATCTGGTTGAAGCTCTTGGCTATCTCGTGCAGGTTCTTCAAGGTCAGCTCGCACTCGTCGAGCTGGCCGTCGATGAAGATGTTGTTGATGATCTTCTGCACCAGCCCCTGGATCCGCGCGGGGGTCGGGTCGGTCAGGGTGCGGGAAGCGGCCTCGACGCAGTCGGCGAGAAGCACAAGCCCTGCCTCCCTCGTCTGCGGCTTCGGCCCGGGGTAGCGGAAGTCACGCTCCTCCACGGGGGGGGCGCCCGGCGTCTCCAACCCCCTCGCCTTCAGGTAGAAGTAGTTGATGAGCGAGGTGCCGTGGGACTGGCGGATGATCTCTATGATCGGCTGGCCGATCCGGTGCTCGCGGGCGAGTTCGACCCCCTCCTTCATGTGCGAAATGAGGATGAGCGCGCTCATGCTCGGCGAGAGCTTGTCGTGCCGGTTCTCGCCGTCGCGGATGTTCTCGATGAAGTACTGCGGCTTCTTCAGCTTCCCGACGTCGTGGTAGTAGGCGGCGACCCTCGCCAGGAGCGGGTTCGCGTTGATGGCCTCGGCGCCCGCCTCCACCATGTTGCCGACCAGTACGCTGTGGTGGTAGGTCCCGGGGGCGCGGATCATCAGCTCCCGCAACAGCGGGGAATTGAGGTTGGCGAGTTCCAGGAGCTTGACGTCGGTGGTGTACTGGAAGACCGCCTCCACGAGCGGGATCGTGCCGGAGACGTAGACCGCGTTCATCATCCCGCCCAGGAAGGCGAAGACGAGACAGAAGAGGGTCTGCAGGGAAAACGGGCTGTCGCTGTAGATATTGAAGGAGAGCGCCAGCGCCATGTTCACCACGCTCACCTTGAGACCTGCGGAGTAGATGGTCCCCCTCTCCTTGCACTGGCGCACGCCGTGGGCGCCGACGATCCCGCCCAGGAGCGCGTAGACGACCACCTGAAGGGAGTTGTTCAGCATGATCCCGGTCAGGGGGGCGCAGATCGCGCAGTAGACCAGGGCCACCTCGGAGTTCAGGATGATCCTGACGATGATGGCGCTGGCGGCGAAGGGGAAGAGGTAGAAATAGCTGCTGGTGTCGATGGACGGGAAGATCCCGCCGAGCGCCGTCGAGACGGTGGAGGCGAGCTTCAGGACGGCGAAGTTGATGACCGTGAGGAGCGACAGGAGCAGGATGTCCTTGTTGCTCGGGTTGAACTTCCTGATGTTCTTGCGCCCGAACCGGTACGGCGCGTAGCAGAGCACGAGAACCAGGCCGAAAATCCCGAGGCCGGTCAGTACAGGCGCACGGGTCCTCGCCTTGAAGATCTTCTCCAGCTTCATCGCCTGCTCGGAGGTGATCCGCTCCCCGACCCTGACGATCATCTCCCCGCGCTTCATCTTGAAAAGCACCGGGCGCACCGCGGCGCGCGCCTCGCTCTTCTTCTGGTCGGTGCCGTTTCGGTCGAAGGTGAGGTTGGGCGCTATCATCCGCAGCGCCATCCCCTTCAGTATCTCCAGGTCGTGTGAGGCGCCTCCCTGGGTCAGGGAGACCTTGGCGAAGGAACGCCTGGCGGCAGCGAGGTCGATGCTGGTGGAGTAGTCGCCGCCGGCCACCTCCTGCCTGGTGGTCTCGTCCACCACGAGGATGCCGTGACGGATGTCGTCGGAGAAATTGGAGCGGTCGGCGACGATCCGCTGCCGGTACAGCGAAGAGAGCTGCCGTCCGAGGTCGGAGAGGAATGCCCGCTCCTGCCTGACGCGCGACAGCGCCGCCACCTCCTGCGGGGTGACCTCGACGGCGATGGTGGCCGCGACACCCTTCCGGCGGGGCTCGCCCTGCAGCCCGTCGTCGCGAAGCAGGTCCAGCGCCTCCTCGAAACGACGCACCACCTCGATGCTGGCAGTGGGGGCAAGACTGTAGACAAAGGGGGCGGCGGCCTCGGCCTCGGCCCTCTTCTTCTCGGTCAGCAGCAGGTCCTCGATCAGATAGTCCTGTGTCGCGCGTACGTCGGAGGTGGCGATGTCCCCCTCGCGGTAGGGATCGGAGAGGAACTGCGGGCTCGGGATGATAAGCAGGGTAAGGAACAGCGCGGAGAGGAAAAGCATGGCAAAGCGGCTGCGCTTTTCATACTTTTCGCAGCAGAATCCACTGGCGACCCCATCCATCCAGCTGTCGCAGAGCCGGACCAGCGAGCTCTTCTGTTTAATTTGTTTATCGCCGCTATCGGTGGGCATTATGTCAATGGTTCCCCTGTCTTAAGGGCAGAGAACTGCAAGTTAGCAGACAAGTGGTGAATATATCCCTTTTCCGCGAGCACTGTCAATCTATTACAAAAAATCACAAAGAGCGTGCGGATGTGGGCCAGGCCTGGCGTTAGCAAAAATTTACAAAACATCTTCCATTTAACGACAGATGTGATATATAAGGTAAATTCCATTAAGACAGGCGGCGTCGCCTGTTCATAAAAGGGGGGAGAGATGAGCCAGATTACGGACGTTTACGCCAGAGAGATCCTGGATTCGAGGGGGAACCCGACACTGGAGGTCGAGGTGTTCCTGGATTCCGGTGCCATGGGAAGGGCAGCGGTTCCCTCCGGCGCATCGACCGGTGAGCGCGAGGCGTTGGAACTGCGCGACGGTGACAAGGGGCGCTATCTCGGCAAGGGGGTGGAGAAAGCCGTCTCCAACGTCAACGACATCATAGCAGACGAGATCACCGGCATGGACGCAACCGACCAGGTAGGAATCGACAAGCGGATGCTGGCCCTGGACGGGACCGATTTCAAGAGCCGCCTGGGCGCCAACGCCATCCTCGGCGTGTCCCTGGCTGTGGCCAAGGCCGCGGCCGACGAGGTCGGGCTGCCGCTTTACCAGTACATCGGCGGGACGAACGCGAAGGAGTTGCCGCTTCCGATGATGAACATCATCAACGGCGGCGCGCATGCCGACAACAACGTCGACATCCAGGAATTCATGATCATGCCGGCAGGCGCCAAGAGCTTCAAGGAAGCCCTCAGGATGGGCGCCGAGATCTTCCACTCGCTGAAAGCGGTACTGAAGGGGAAAGGGTACAACACCGCCGTCGGCGACGAGGGTGGCTTCGCTCCGAACCTCAAGTCGAACGAGGAAGCGCTGGAAGTCATCATGGAAGCCATCGTCAAGGCCGGCTACAAGCCGGGCGAGGAAGTGCTGCTGGCGCTCGACGTGGCATCCTCCGAACTGTTCAAGGACGGCGTTTACACGCTGGAGAACGAGGCACAGCCGAAGAAGAGCGCCAAGGAGCTGATCGACTTCTACGAGATGCTGGTCAACAAGTACCCGATCATCTCCATCGAGGACGGCATGGCCGAGAACGACTGGGACGGCTGGAAGCAGCTCACCGAGCGCCTCGGCAAGCGTATCCAGATCGTGGGCGACGACCTGTTCGTCACCAACCCGGCCATCCTGAAGGAAGGTATCCAGAAGGGAATCGCCAACTCCATCCTGATCAAGCTGAACCAGATCGGCACCCTGACCGAGACCCTCGACGCCATCGAGATGGCCAAGCGCGCCGGTTACACCTGCGTCATCTCGCACCGCTCCGGCGAGACCGAGGACACCACCCTTGCCGACCTCTCCGTCGCAGTCAACGCCGGGCAGCTCAAGACCGGTTCTCTCTGCCGCACCGACCGCGTCTGCAAGTACAACCAGCTGCTGAGGATCGAGGACGAGCTGGACGAAGTGGCGATCTTCAGGGGGCACGAGGTGTTCTACAACCTCAAGAAGTAACAGCCGCAGAAAACCTGTAAATAGATAAGAGAGCGCTTCCAGTGGGGGCGCTCTCTTTTTATTTGATTGCCCCACCCGCGGTTTCCCATGCTTCCCATTCTTCCCAGCAGCCAACCTGCCGAGGGATTCCCTTGCGCCGTCCCTCTCATGAGGGTATACTCCCTCCCATGTTAACCTACCAGATCGACCCCAAAGACCACTGCAGGCGCGTGGACAGCTTTCTGCGCAACCTGCTCCCAACCGCCCAGTTTTCCTACCTGAAGAAACTGATCAACTCCGGACATCTCAAAGTGAACGGCGACTCCGCGCAAGCGGAGCAGATTCTCAGCCACGCCGACCAGGTTACGCTGAAGGAGAGCGCCAAGACCGCCGCCTTCCTGGCGCGTCTCACCCCGGAGCTGGACATCCTCTTCGAGGACAGCTGGATCATCTGCTTCAACAAGGTGCCGGGACTCGCCGTGCACCGCACCGAGGACGCCGACGAGGAGAACCTCGTCGACCTCGCCGAGACGCTGTTGAAAAAGAGGGACGGGGTCGGCAGGGTGCGGCCGGTGAACCGGCTGGACAAGGGGACCTCGGGCGCCGTCATCATGGCCAAGAGTTCCGTCGCCGCCGGGATGTTCGGCAAGATGGTGCAGGAGGACGGCCTGGGTAAGCTCTATCTGGCCGTGGTGGAAGGAAAGCTGCAAAAGCAGGGGATGATCGACGCGCCGCTGGACGGGAAGGAATCCCTGACGCGCTACCTGCGTCTTTTCCACGGAGGGGGGGTGTCGCTCCTCGCCGTCTATCCGCTCACCGGGAGGATGCACCAGATCAGGCAACATCTGAGGATGATCGGTCACCCGATCCTTGGTGACAAGCGCTACGGCGGCAGGCCCCTTTCCGGCTTCACCGGTTTCGCGCTGCACTCGTTCAAGACCAACCTGGTGCACCCCGCAAGCGGAGAGGAGATCGAGATCCCCGCGCCGCTCCCGGAACAGCTGCTGCGGCTCCTCTCGAGGTTCGGGGCGGTGACCGAGCAATCTCTTTTGAAAACCCTGGACCAGGTGCCGGCTGCGGAGACGGTGCCGCTGTCGACAGCGCCGGAGTACGAAGCCGTGTGACCTACCACCCCTGTTCCCCGATCAGCGGCACAAAGCGGACCGCGCAGAGGTTCTCGCGCCGGAGTTCCCCCTCCGCAGGGCGCCGCACCCGCACCAGTTCCTGCAGGTAGGGCGTGGCCCCGACCGGTATCACCAGCCTCCCCCCGGGCGCCAATTGCTCCGTGAGTTCGACAGGCACGTCGGGCGCCCCCGCAGTCACCACGATGGCGTCGTAAGGCGCATGGTCGGGCCATCCCATGGTGCCATCCCCGAGGTGCACGGTGACGTTCCTGAAGCCAAGCGACTTCATCCTCTCCCGCGCCGTTTCCGCGAGTAGAGGGATCCGCTCCACGGTGTAGACCTCGGCCGCACAGAGACTCAGCACAGCCGCGGCATAACCGGAACCGGTACCGATTTCAAGAACGCGTTCCCTGCCGCGCAGCTCAAGCGCCTCGACCATGTACGCCACGATATACGGTTGCGAGATGGTCTGTCCCTCCGCGATCGGCAGCGGACTGTCTTCGTAGGCATACTGTTCCATACCGGGCGGGAGGAACTTCTCCCTCGGCACCTCCCGCATCGCCCTCAGAACTGCCGCATCGCGTATCCCGCGCCCCACGAGATCATCGCTCAGCATCCGCTCCCTGCTCGCCGCCAGCTCTCTATCCCGATCCATGGGCATACCCCCTTCAAAAAGCTCAATGTTACCATACGGCAGGGGCGGTACAACCAGGGCATGGGACGGAGCAATCTCGGGACACGGGTGAGGATGAACCGATATGTGTTATCGATGTGTGATGGCGGCAGACAAGGCAGGAGATGCGGCGGACGTACTTATTAGTCAAACTCAATAAGTCATTAAATGCCCCTTTTCAATCCGTTGACACTTTTTCGGGGTGAGCGTACACTAAAATCATAGCAGAGAGTGCTCTTTGAAAATGGCTCTGGGGTACAGGTAGAGGTGGCGTGAATAGCCTGATTTGTCCACACATATGATTTCCCGGGTTTCAGACGCGGTGTGCAATTCCCCGATGTTCTCAGAGGAATTACCTAAAGCGTTTTCCGGGGAGATGCTTTACAAAAGTGCGTGGTTTCACATAAACCTTTACGGCGCTTTGGAGTCAATAACTGGCGTTTTAAGGAGATCAAGCCGATTGGCCTAAAATAATCTCATCCGCCATGCGCGTAACAACCGCTTCAAAAAGGGGAAGACGATCCGGCTCAACGGATGGTATGGTCCGAACAGAGCATATCCTCCGCACCTACTGAGTCATCCACCGACGGATAGGGGTAAAGGATCCCATATATTAAGCGCCAGTTATACCTTTCGCCGAAGGCCCGATGTCACAAGACATCGGGCCTTTTTTATTGTCTTCACGACGCCGGTTTTGTGATCGTCACCACCTCGGCTTCGCCTGCAGAGATCCCGCCCGCGCCCTCTTCTTCGCAATGCGCCGCATGATCCGGGTGCTATACTTGGTGAATCTTAATAATCATCACGGAGGTCACCATGCCACGAGGTGCCAGAATCACCATGGATGAGAAGGGACAAAGGAGCGTCCGGAGCCTGGAGCCTTACCGGCCCAAAGGTGGACTGCCGGACGGGTCCTTCTGCAAGAGGTGCGGCATAGTCTACCGCAATAAAAGGTGGCAGTTGGAACACGTTGCCGCAGGAGAGCGCAGCGAAGAGGTGCTGTGCCCGGCGTGCCAGCGTATCGATGCGGGAGATCCAGCGGGTGTCGTGACGCTTTCCGGGGAGTACCTTGGCAAGCACAGGGAAGAGATCCTGAACGTCATCAAGCAGCAGGAGGCGAAGCACCGCGAAAAAAACCCCCTCGGTCGCATCATCGAGATCAAGGAGGAGGACGGCCGAATCACGGTGACGACGACCGAGGACAAGCTGGCCCAGAAAATCGGCCGGGAGGTGTACAAGTCCCAAAGCGGCGAGCTGCACTACCAGTGGAGCCACGACCAGCACATGGTGCGGGTGGATTGGATGCGGTAGCCGCCGCCCCGCTGCCTCGGGTAAGAAAAGACCCCCTTGCTTTACAGCAAGAGGGTCTTTTTTGTTCGTATCAAGGGAGCAGACCCTCAGATTCAACGGCCGCGCAGCGGGTCGAACAGGTACTCGAGGCCGTTCGCCTTCACCTCGTACATGCACTGCAGCATCATGCCGAGTTCACCTTCGGGAAACCCCTTTTGCCGCATCCAAACCAGGTACGGCTCGGGGAGGTCGACCAGCAGCGTCCCGGCATACTTCCCATACGGCATCCTGGTGCGCGCCAGCTTCAGGAGCTGGGTTGCGTCGGGAAAAAGCTCCTCCAATTCCTACCCCTTCATCTTGGCCTTCAGCAGGTCGCCCAGCGTCCCCATTCCTTTGGGCGCCTCGGATACGGTCTTCTTGTAGGCGTCCATCGTCTCTGTCTGCTCCTGTTCGGCGCGGCTGATGGAAGCGAGGGAGAGGGAAATCCTCTTCTGCTCGCGGTCAATCCCCTCGACCTTCACTTCGACCTGCTGCCCCTCGGCGAGGACTTCCCGCGGATGCTGGATCCGCTTTCCGGCGCCGAGCTTGGAGATGTGGATCAGGCCGTCGACGCCGCTTCCCAGCGTCACGAAAGCGCCAAACGGGGTGAGCCTGGCCACGGTGCCGTTCTGGTAAGATCCCTCGGGGAACAAAGTGGCTGCCGCTTCCCAAGGATCAGCCAAGGTATCCTTGAGGGAGAAGGAGATGCGCCCCTTTTCCCAGTCGATCCCTTTCACCACGACCTCGACTTCCTGGCCGACGGAGAGTACCTCGCTCACATTGTTGACGCGCGACCAGGCGACCTCCGAAACGGGGAGGAGCCCCTCGACGGCGCCGATGGATACGAAGGCGCCGAAGTCGCGCAGGGAAGTCACCCTGCCCGTGACGCGGTCCCCTACCTTCAGGGTCTCTTTCAGGGCGTCCTTTTGCTGCTGCACTTCCTCTTCGAGGAGCGCACGGTGCGACAGCACGATGTTGCGGCCGTTCTCGGAGTACTCGGTGATCCGGAAAGGCATCTGCTTCCCGATCAGGCTGGCGGTGTCGTCGACCCTGCGCAGCGCGACCTGTGAGAAGGGGCAGAAGGCGCGGGAACCGGCGATCTTCACCTCGAAACCACCCTTGATCTCTTTCTCGATGACACCCTCGACCGGGATGCCGGCGGCGTAGGCGTCTTGCAGCTGCGCGTTCCCTGCAGACTGGCCGCTACCCGCGCCGACCCTGGTGGTGAAACGCATCTCGTTGTTGCGCGAGGAGATGAACCAGGCGGTGACCTTGTCGCCGACACCGACGGTAACGTTCCCCTCTGCGTCCATCACTTCCTTTATATCCAGGACCCCTTCGCCTTTGCGGCCGGTGTCCAGAAAGACCCAGTCCTTGGCGATCTTGAGGACCGTCGCCTCGACCTTCGAACCCGGCTCAAGATGCCCTGCATCCTTCTGGCTCCGCTCGAACATGTCGGCAAAACTTTCCTCTTCAGTCTCCATCTCTTCCCTGTGATCGTTGTCCATTTAATAACCTCTTAACCGTATTGTTGCGCGTTAGCACCCATGGAGAATACAGGTGACCCTGCACCCTTGTCAACCCATGTTTGAACTCTTCCCGCGCCTCGCCTTGCCGGGGGAGGCGCGCCCCCGGCTTTCTAAAAAAACAGTGATCCCGCTAAAGTCCGGGAAGCGCCGGCCGATACGTCTAGTAACTGCGCTGAGAGCGCATCACAGGAGGATATCATGGGCGTTTTGGTCTGCTACGACGACTTCACCTACGATGTTGTGAACGATTACCATCTCGACCACCTTGTCACCACCGGCGTCATCATCGGTTACGACAAATCCGATCACTGGGTAAAAAGGGAAGCGACCACGCCTCAACCAAACGAACTGCCTCGCTGACACGCCGTTACCCTCTCGCGTCGATGTCGCCCCGCGCCCCCCGTGACGGAGAGACCGACGTGCCCGCCTTGCGCCCCGGCGGGCAGTCTCCCCCGTGGCGCCCCCCCCAGGAACATCACCGGAGCCTTCCGGATGCACCAAAGCCTCTCCCGAAAATCCCCCTTCGCCCGCCAGCGCGGAAATCCGCCCGCTTCGATCCCACACGGTAAATATGGTACTATCTCCAGGTGCACGGCCATCTGAAACGACAGCATCGGAGGGGGTATGAACGTACCGGCGGCGCTGAAACGGATATCGGAAACGATCTGGGAACTCCCCGTGAGCTACAAGGAAGGGATGCTGGTCCCGGCCCGGCTCTATGGGACGGAGAAGCTGATAAAGGAGATGGACGCGGGGGTGTTCGAGCAGGTGAGCAACGTGGCGACGCTCCCGGGGATCCAGAGATACGCCTACTGCATGCCGGACGGACACTGGGGGTACGGTTTTCCCATCGGCGGCGTGGCGGCCATGGACCCGGGCGCCGGGGTGATCTC
Source organism: Geobacter sp. (assembly GCA_003490025.1). Classification (GTDB taxonomy): domain Bacteria; phylum Desulfobacterota; class Desulfuromonadia; order Geobacterales; family Geobacteraceae; genus Geomonas. The sequence continues at coordinate 28,190 of DNJC01000152.1, forward strand.
CCCGGGCGGCATCGGCTTCGACATCAACTGCGGCATGCGCCTGGTGCTCACGAACCTCACCGCGGACCAGGTAATCCCCAAACTCCATCAGCTGGTCGACAGGCTCTTCACGCGGATCCCGACCGGGGTCGGCTGCCACGGCTTCGTCAAATTGAAGCAGGATGACTTCCGCTCCGTGGTCCAGCAGGGATCGCGCTGGTGCCTGAAAGAGGGGTTTGCCACTCAGGACGACCTGGACATGACCGAGGAGGGTGGCTGCTTCCCCGGCGCCAACGCCTCGGACATCAGCGACAAGGCGGTCGAGCGGGGTTACAACCAGCTCGGGACGCTGGGGTCGGGCAACCACTACTGCGAGATCCAGGTGGTCAAACCGGAAAACATATGGGATGCGGAACTCGCCGAGGCGTTCGGGCTGAACCTGCCGAACCAGGTGGTCATCATGTTCCACTGCGGCAGCAGGGGGTTCGGCCACCAGGTGGCCACCGACTACCTGAAACTGTTCCTCTCCGTCATGGACAGAAAGTACGGCATCAAGATCGTGGACCGCGAGCTTGCCTGCGCCCCGTTCCATTCGCCGGAGGGACAGGCGTACTTCAGCGCCATGAAGTGCGCCGTCAACATGGCATTCGCCAACCGGCAGGTTATCCTGCACCGGATCCGCGAGGTCTTCTCGGAGGTCTTCCACTCCTCCCCGGACGACCTCGGCATGCGGATGGTGTACGACGTGGCGCACAACACGGCGAAGCTGGAAAGGCACCGGGTGAACGGGAGCAGGAAGGAACTCCTGATCCATAGGAAAGGGTCGACCCGCGCCTTCGGCCCCGGCGCTCCGGGGCTTCCCGCCTGCTATGAAAAGACGGGACAACCGGTGATCATAGGGGGGAGCATGGAGACCGGGTCATATCTTCTTTCCGGCATGTCGAGCGGGGCCGACGCCTTCTTCACCACGGCCCACGGCAGCGGCAGGACCATGAGCAGACACGAGGCGAAGAAAAGGTTCCGCGGCGACAAACTGCAGCGCGATATGGAGGCGAGAGGTATCTACGTCCGCACCGACTCTTTCGGCGGGCTGGCCGAGGAAGCGGGGGACGCCTACAAGAACATAGACGAGGTCGTGGAGGCGACGGAGCTTGCCGGGCTCAGCAAGCGGGTGGCGCGCCTGTTGCCGATCGGCAACATCAAGGGGTAGCGGGAGGAACCATGCCTTTCGAATATCGTGGAGACATAGCGCACGCCGACGTGGCGTTCAACGCCTGGGCGGGGACGCTGGAAGAACTGTTCCGGGAGGCCGCGCGCGCGACCATGCAGGTGATGGTGGAGAACCTGGCGGCGGTGCGCCCGACGCAGACGGTGGACCTGAAACTGGAGCAGGAGAACCTGGAAATGCTCCTCTTCGATTTCCTGAACGAGCTGATCTTCTACAAGGACGCGCGGAGGCTCATTCTCCTCCCGGACCATCTCGCCATCTCCGAGAGCGATGGGGGATACATGGTGGAAGGGACGCTGCGGGGTGAGGAGATCGACGTGGCGCGGCATGAGATGAACACGGACGTGAAGGCGGTCACCATGCTCAGGTACTCCCTGGAGCAGGTACCGCAGGGGTGGAGGGCCACGGTGGTCCTCGATGTCTGAGTGATTAGACTAGCTGACCGAGAAAGAGGGATCGACGATCCGCTCGCTGCGGCAAACCGGGCAGCGGCCGGGACTTTTCAGTCGTTCCCTCTTTCTGAATGAGAAACCGCATGAAAGGCAGAGGGCCGGTGTCACCACCAGCCCTCCGTGTAGTGCGATCTTGATATGTTCAAGGTGCTCCAGCACCTCCTTTTCCGCAATCCCTACCTGTCCGGATATCTCCTTGGCCGTCAGGGTTTCGCTGCTCAAAAGCGCGATGATTTCCTGGCGGACCGTGTCCCCCCGATCGGGGGGGACGAATGGCTGCTTTGGCCGGCTCTTCATGACATCCCTCGGACTTATCTACCTCTTCATTGCCGGCTTTACCCGAGAACTACCAACTGGTTCACCACCTCGTTTACCCCCAGCACGTACCAGACATCCGCCTCGGCGGCCCTCATGGCGTTGGGAGTGGCGACCGTCCCGGTAAGGGTCACGACGCCGTCGTTGCTGCGGAGCCGTATCTGTGACGCGTTCACCAAGGGGTCCTTCTCCAAAACGATGCGGATCACGTCGACCAGTTCATCATCGTTCTCCTCCATGTTGGAAAAGAGCTCTATGCCGTTCACCACGTCGCGGCTCCCGGGGACCCACCAGGCGAGCACGCCGGCCAGGCGCTTGTGCGAGATGCTCTCTGCGGAGCCGTTCAGGATCACGACCCCGTCGGTCACCTCCACCTCGAAAAACCTTTCCTGTTCAACGGCCCGCACCGTCTCCATTTCCTGCTTTACCATTGCCCGCACCGAGTACGACTGAAAGGCTGGCTCGCTGGTGAGAGCGTTGCAGACATGGTCGCGAATGGCACCATCCTCCATCGCCTCGGACGGCTCAACGCGCAGCCGGTCCACGATGCCGGAAACGGGAGAGGGTTGCGCCGCGATGCTCAGGGCGAGCTTCTTGGCGGCTATCCCCCCGACCTCACCCGTGATGGTGACCACGCGGTCAGCGAAGGTAATTCCCATGGGATGGCTGTGCAGGTTGATCCTCGGCTCCCGCTCCAGGGCGGCGCGAATGCTCCCGATGACCTCTTCCTCTCTTAACATGGTTCGTCCCCCTTTCCGAGCCTTTCCGGCAGTTCGGCGTCAAGCAAGGTGAGCAGACTGTCACGCCTGACATTAATAAGAACACAGACGGCGCAACGGATAGATTGTAGCACGGAGAATGGGGATGTCGACGGCGGGACGGACGGTGGTACAGACGTGGTACGACGGTGGGGAAGCGGAGGACGGCGGCGGAGTCGCCGCCGTCAACGGGCTACAGTATGCGATTCAGGAAGGACTTTATCCTGTCGTGCTCCATCTGGTTGGCGAAGAAGTCTTCCGGGGTCCCCTGGGCCACGAAGGACCCGTTCTCCATGAAGATGACCCGGTCGGCCATCTCCTTGGCGAACCCCATCTGGTGGGTGACGATGATCATGGTCATCCCTTCCCTCCCCAGCGAGCGGATGGTGTCGAACACCTCCCCGATCAGCTCCGGGTCGAGCGCGGAGGTCGGTTCGTCGAAGAGCATCAGCTTAGGCCGCATGGCAAGCGCCCGGGCAATGGCCACGCGCTGTTTCTGCCCGCCGGAAAGGGTCGCGGGGAAGACATCCCTCTTCTCGGAGAGCCCCACCTTCGCCAGCATGTCGAGCGCTATCTCGCGCGCCGCAGCCGTGCTCTTCTTCTGCACGGTGAGCGGCCCCTCCATGACGTTTCCCAGCACGGTCATGTGCGGGAACAGGTTGAAGTGCTGGAACACCATCCCGATCTCGGAGCGGAGCGCGCAGATCTTGGCCGGGGCATCGAGGTGGCGCCGCCCTTGCTTGTTCCTGACGTAGCCGATCTCGTCCCCCTCGAAGAGGATGGTCCCCTCGTCGATCTCCTCGAGGAAGTTGACCGAGCGGAGCAGGGTCGATTTCCCGGAGCCCGAAGGTCCGATGATGACGACGATCTCGCCCGGGCAGACGTCGAGGTCGACGCCGTTTACCGCGGTGAGCGCACCGAAGCGCTTGGTGATCCCCTTGAGGCTTAACAGCGGTTGGTTAGCGGTTTTCATAGATGCCGGCCCGTATTTCTATCTTTTCAAAGATGAAGGTGAAGATGGTGGTGAACAGGAGGTAGATCAGCGCCGCCAGGATCAGCGCCGTTACGTTGAAGTAGGCGTTGAACATCTGGTCGGCGGAGCGCATCAGCTCCACCATGGCGATGGTCGATACCAGCGCGGTGTCCTTGATGAGCGCGATGAACTCGTTGCCGATGGGAGGCATGAGCCGCTTGTAGGTCTGCGGTATGATGACCCGGCGCATAGCCTGCCAGTAGGTCATGCCGATCGCCTTGGCCGCCTCCATCTGCCCGTGCTCGATGCTCTGGATGCCGCCGCGGATGATCTCGCCCAGGTACGCCGAGTAGTTCAGCCCGAGTCCGAGGATGGCGGCGGTGAAGGGTTTGAAGGTTATGCCGAGCGAGGGGAGACCGTAGTAGATGAAGAAGAGCTGCAGAAGAAGCGGCGTACCGCGGAAGAGCCAGATGAAGAACCAGCAGAGGCCGGAAACGGGCTTGAAGGCGCTGATGCGCCCAAGGGCAATCAGCAGGCCTCCGAGAGGGGAGATGAGGATGATGCAGACCACCAGGGCGATGGTCATCACCGCCCCCTTCAGCAGTTGGGGCAGGAAGCGGAGACAGTCCTCGATGAAGACGACGTAGCGCGGCTTTTGCTCCTGCTTGACCGAGGCGATGAAGTTGAGCGCCTCGCTGTTGTCGGGATAGACGGCCAGCACTTCCCGGGCGGTGGCGCTGGCGGCGGGCATGTCCTTCAGGGCGAACTGGAGCCTCGCGATCTGCATCCTGCTCCTGACGAAGGCGCCGCCGTCGTCCCCCTTCTCGAACTGCACCTTCTTCAGGATGGTGATGGCGGCGGGAAGGTCCCCGTTCCCCATCGCTTCGTTGGCGTCACTGAAAACCTGGTCGTAGTCCTTCGCGTACGAGACCGGGACCAGGAGCAGAAGCAAACATGAAAAAAGCAGGATCGCCGTTTTGGAGATCCTGCCGGACAAAAGTTTCATCGGCACACCTTATTTTCTCGGACTGATTCACCGTCTCCCCGTTGCCGGGGAGACGGAAAAGACAGATCTATTTCCACTTCTTCGGGTTGGTGATGTCCTCGCCGAACCACTTCTTGGAGAGCTTCGCCATGGTGCCGTCCTTGACCATCTGGTCCAGGGTCTTCTGCACCGCCTGACGCAGCTCGACGTCTTCCTTGCGGAAGGCTACGCCGAACGGCTCCTTGGTGATGTTGCCGGGGATGATCTGGAACTTGCCGGGGCGCTTGGCGATAAAGTCGCGGCCGGTTGCGTCGTCGATGATGACCGTGTCAAGGCGTTTGGACTCGAGGTCGAGCAGCGCCTTCGGGTTGTCCTCGTACTCGCGCACTTCGGCGGGAGCAGCCGGAAGCTTCTTGACCGCCTCGACGGCCGAGGAACCCTTCTGCACGCCAACCTTGGCCCCTTTCAGGTCCGCGAGTTTCTTCAGGTTCTTCTCGCCGAAACGCACCACTGCCACCTGCCCGTCCATCTTGTACGGCTTGGTGAAGGCGACCTCTTTCCTGCGCTCGTCGGTGATGGTCATGCCGTTCCAGATGCAGTCGAACTTCTTGGAGTTGAGGGCGTGAATGACGCCGTCCCAGGCGGTCGGCTGCCAGTTGATCTTGATCCCCAGGCGCTTGCCGACTTCTTCGGCTGCGTCGATGTCGAACCCTACCAGTTGCCCCTTGTCGTTGCGGTACCCCATGGGAGGAAACGCGTCGTCGAGGCCGATGGTCAGGCTCCCCTGGCTTTTCACCCTCTGGAAGGAGCCGTCACCGGCAAATGCGGAAACGGCGCAGACGAGGACCAGCGCAAACGAGAACAAACCCAGGATCTTTTTCACTGTTGACTCCTTTTCCCTCTGTTATTGAATGGCAGTGCATTTTGATATGAGCAAACTGCGGTTTGGACCGCCGGATTATTACAGAATATCTCCCCAGCGTCAAGCAAGGATTGGTTGAGGGGTAAAGCCACCCGGCCACTATGCCACCGCGGGAAATCATAAGAGTTTTCACCGGATTGCCCGGTATGCGCGAGAAACGTATACCATGTTGCTCCCCCTGTTAGGAACGTAGTATAATCCCGATAATTAGGAACTAATCCCTGGAAGAAGATACGGACGGGACCGAAAAAGATGTGCAAGAAGATCTTCATTGCGGCTACGGGACAGCACTGCGGCAAGACCACCATCAGCCTGTCGCTGATACACCTGGCCAGAAAGAAATATGCCCGTGTCGGCTTTATAAAACCGATAGGACCGAAACTGTTGATGCTGGACGGGGTGGAGATGGACATGGACGCGGCTCTGATCGCTTCCATCTATGGCCTGGAGGAGGATCGCAGGCTCATGTCCCCGGTAGTGCTCGGGAGAGGTTACACGAAGAAATACCTCTCCGGGCAGATAGCGCCAGAGGCGCCGCTGGAAAGTATAAAGCAGGCGTGCAGGGAACTTGAGGCGAAGAACGACTTCCTCATCATCGAGGGGTCCGGGCACGGGGGCGTCGGCTCGGTTGTCGGCATCAACAACGCGCAGATAGCCCGCACGCTGGACGCGCCGGTCATCATGGTGGCGAGCGGCGGGATCGGTTGCGTCATCGACTCGGTGCAACTCAACCTTTCACTGTTCCAGCAGCACGGGGCGGATGTCAAACTGGTCCTGGTAAACAAGCTGATCCCCAAAAAGCGGGAGGAGACGCTTGGTTACCTGAACACCTTTTTCGAGAGCCGGCAACAAAAGGTTGCAGGCGCCTTCGACTACTCATCGATCCTCGCCAACCCGACGCTGCTCGACCTCTCGAAACTGCTGCAACTCCCCATCCGTGGAGACCAGGACGGAAGAAGCCGGATCATCCACAACATCCAGCTTGGCGCCGCCTCCTCGCAGCGGGTAATCGACACCCTGCAGGAATCCACGCTCCTCATCACCACCAGTTCGAGGGACGAGCTGCTGGTTACCGCATCCGCCCTCTACAACATCCCCGCCTATCGGAGCAAGCTGGCAGGGCTTGTCATTCCCGGATCCGCACCGGTCTCGGCGATTACGCAGAAGATCCTCGACGACAGCAACATCCCGTACATCCGCTCCATGGAAAATACCGCACACGTCTTCATCACCCTGACGGAACACATCTCCAAGATAACGGCCGACGACCAGGAGAAGATCAACCTGATCAAGTCCTCCGCCGAGGGGGTCTTCGACTTCGAGGCGATCGACGCCATGAGCCGCTGAGACAAAAAGAGCCGGAGAGGGGTTTCGCACCTCCTCCGGCTCACTTGTTTTCAAAACTCCCCCTGCTTGAATCCCCTCGCCCCCGGGAAAGGGTCAGCTAGGAGGAGATCCCGTTCAGGGCTTCGTAGATCCCGTACGGCGTTGACTCCACGACCTGAACCGGCTTCCCGAGTTGCTGCTCCAGATCGGCCAAAGTGAGGTCGTCCAGGAAGACTCCCTCCCCCTCCTTCATCATCACGTCCGGAACCAGCACCAGGTCCCCCAGATCCTTCCCCTGCAGGGCAGCCACGATATCCGTGCCGCAGACAAGTCCGGTGACGGTGACCGTCGGCCCGAACAGCCTGTTGGCGACCGCCACGGGGGTGACGGAGACGCCGGTGGCAGCCGACAGGCGCTCCAGGAACTCGGCCAGGTAACGGTAAGGGGATTCCCCCGTCACCACCGTCACCTTCGAGGCTCCCAGGTGCTCCGCATCGCTTAGCACCTCCTGCGCCTCCGAAAGGAAGAGGGGGATCATGCCTACGCCGTTCTCTATCTGCGGCAGGTCCCCGTAGCTCTCCAGCGGGGGGAACGTGAGGTCGCCCTTGATATAGAACTCGTCGGCAAGGAACAGGAACGGCTCGCCAAGGCGCTCAGCCAAAAGCTGCGCCTTCCCCTCCCACTCGGCTACGAATGAGGCGGCGAACTCCTTGTCGACCGGGGTGAGCGCCGGGAGTTTTTTCCGGTGCTCGGTGAGCCCGACCGGGACCACCGCCAGGGATGCCACCCACGGATGCATCAAGGCCATGTCCTCCACCGTGCGCGCAAAGACCTCGCCGTCGTTCCACCCGGGGCACAGGACCACCTGGGTGTGCATGGTGATCCGCGCCTTGGCAAGCTCCCTCATGACCTCGAGGATCGGGAGGATGCCTTTCTTTCCGAGCATCCGCTCCCTGAGCCCGGCATCGGTGGCATGCACCGAGATGTAGAGCGGAGACAACCTCTGCTCCTTGATCCGCTCCAGTTCCTCTCGCCCTATGTTGGCAAGGGTGACGTAGTTGCCGTACAGAAACGAGAGGCGATAGTCCTCGTCCTTCACGTAGAGCGGTTTCCTCAACCCCTTCGGGAGCTGGTGCACGAAGCAGAAGACACAGTTGTTGCCGCAACGCGCCGGCGCCGGTGCCTCGAAGGAAAGCCCCAGCGGCTCCCCCTCTTCCCGCTCCACTTCGAGCTCCCAGAGTTCGCCGTCCGCCTTCTCCAGTTCGAGATCGAGCACGTCGTCGGCGCCGTAGTAGTTGTAGTCGATGACGTCGCGCAGGGGATGGCCGTTCACGGAAACGAGCCTGTCCCCCGGCTCGACCTCCAGTTCCTCGGCAATACTCCCCGGCATGACCCTGTCAACGATGAGACCTGCCATCGAACATCCTCCTGGTGTCGCGTGCTTTTATGCATATGCTGAGGCCACGGCAGTACGCCCACTTCAACCCGAGGTAGCACGCAAGACCCAATCATAGGAGCAGAAGGATGATTTTGGCAACAGATAAAAAAAGGCAGCCGGCGCTTTCGAGCCGGCTGTCAGGAGATTATCTCTTTTTAGGCGTTGTTGCTGATGAAGCTCTTTGATGCAAAGAAACTGCTTTCGCTGTATCTATTGGTGCAGACGGAAGATGCCATCTACCGAGGTTATGCTGCAGATAGCATGCTTGTAAATCAGGATGTCGCCGTGTACTTCCATAAGTACGGAGAAGTTGTCGAAGGATTTGATATGTCCCTCCAGTTTTTCGCCGGACATGAGCTGCACCAGGACCTTTACGCGTTCCTTGCGGGACTGATTCAGGTACTGGTCCTGGATATTAAAAGGTGTCTTCGGCATGGTTCCGCTCCTTTACCCAAAAAATTCAATCACATGACCAAGGATACTAGCAAAACTTCCGGGATATTCAAGCCAATAAATATCATTTTCCCTGGTAAACCATGTCATCTGCCGCTTGGCGTAACGCCTGGTGTCCCTCTTTATCAGCGTAACTGCCTCATCCAGCGTCATTTCGCCGGCGAGATATGCCGTCATTTCCTTGTATCCGATGGAGCGCATCGCTTTCAGCTCGCGACCGTATCCCTGCGCCAGCAGCGAGCGGACCTCTTCGACCAGCCCATCCTGCACCATCAGGTCGACCCTCAGGTTTATGCGGCGGTATAGCTCCTCGCGTTCGATCCGGATCGCCATCTTCAGTGGGTCGTAGTAGGAACCGGAGAAGGCGTGCTCGGAACGAAACGCGGAGATGGGACGCCCCGTCTGCGTGTAGACCTCCAGCGCACGTACGATGCGTACGCGATCGTTTGGATGGAGACGCGAGGCCGTCTCGGGATCGACCAGCGACAGGCGCCGTAGCAACTCCTCGCCCGGCACATCGGCGAACTCCTTGCGCAGCTCGGGATCGCCGGTCGGCGAATCCACCAGCCCTTCCAAGAGGGCCCGGATGTATAGCCCCGTCCCCCCGACGACCAGCGCCTTCTTTCCCCTGCTGTCGATGTCGGCGATGGCGGCGGCCGCCTCGCGCCTGAAGTCGGATGCGGTGAAGTCCTGGTCCGGAGAAAGGATGTCGATCAGGTGGTGTGGAACCCTGGCCAGTTCCTCGGGGGAGGGCTTGGCCGTCCCTATGTTCAGCCCCCGGTACACCTGCATCGAGTCCGCGTTCACGATCTCCCCGCCGATCTCTTCCGCGAGCCTTAGCGCGAGATCGGTCTTGCCTGACCCCGTGGGGCCGGAGAGAACCAGCAGCTTTATCTTTTTTTCAGTCGATTCGCCCAACGTCACCTTCTTATTTACCTTCAGCTCGGCACTAGACCCTCTTGAACATTTTCTCCACCTCGGCCAGCGTGATAGTCTGCATCACCGGTCTGCCGTGCGGACAGTTGCTGGAAAAGTCGGTCTGGTCCATCTGCCGGAACAGCGAGGCTATCTCCTGTGCGGTGAGGGTGCGCCGGCCGCGGACCACGCTGTGGCAGGCGATCCGCGCCAGGAGGTCTTCCTGGATGTCGGTGAAGGTGCGGCTGCGGCTCAGGCTCCCGAGTTCCTCGATGATGTCGCGGATGGTGCGCAGGTACTGGCTCCCTGCCAAGATCTGGGGCACCCCGTTCAGGAGCCAGGTGTTGCCGCCGAACTCCTCGAAGGAGAAGCCGAGGCGGGCAAGCTCCGCCTGGTGTTCACGCAGCACGGCGGACTCGCGAAACGACAGCTCCATCGTTTCCGGGAACAAAAGCCCCTGGCTGTCCACCTCCCTCCCGGAGAACTCTCCCTTCAGTTTCTCGAAGGCCACCCGCTCGTGGGCGGCATGCTGGTCGATCAGCACCAGATCGGACCCACTTTGGCAGAGGACGTAGGAGGCGTTGAACTGGCCGATCACCGAGAGCGACGTGAAATAACCGGCAGCAGACGCCTCTGTTTCCCGGGCGGACCCGGCGTTGACCGGTACCGGCTCCTCGGACTCCGCGCCAACCGGCACGCTGGCCTGCGCGTTTCCGATGATCGGCGCCGGCACCTTCGGCGCGGGAGCCGGTTGGTAATGCGGGCGAAGCGGCGGCTGCGGCCTCGGCTGATAGTCGACCAGCAGTTCCCGTATCTCAGCCACCTTCGTCTCGCTGACCGAGAGCGCCTCCTTTTTTTCGAGTCGCACCGCTTCGGGGATAGGTGTCTGCGCAGGCGCCGCCGCCTTGGCCTGCTGCGGCGCTTCCATGCTTCTTTTTAACCAGGGCGTTTCCTTCAGCACCGATTCCACCGCGTGCTGGATCGCGTCGTGCACCCTCCCCTGCTCGCGGAAGCGGACCTCGTGCTTGGTGGGGTGTACGTTCACATCGACCTCACCCGGTGCGATGTCGATGAATACGGCGACGACAGGATAGCGGCCGCGTTCCATGAAATTCCGGTACGCCTGCAAAATGGCGTGCTGCACCACCTTGTCCTTGATGAAGCGTCCGTTTATGTAGGTGTAGAGATGGCTCGCCGCGCTGCGGCTGCACTCCGGCGCCGCCACGAGCCCGGTCACCTTCAGCCCGCCGGCGTCGTGGTAGCTGACCGGGTACAGGAAGGAGGCGATGGAGCGACCGAGCATGGTCGCCACCCGCTCCTTCAGGTCCGCGTCCAGCGCGCGGAATACCGTTTTGCCGTCGTTGACATAGGTGAAGCGGACCTCCGGCCTGGAGATGGCAAGTCGCGTCAGGAGTTCCCCGACATGTCCCCCTTCCGTCTCCGCGCTCTTCATGAACTTCAGGCGCGCGGGGGTGTTGAAGAAGAGGTTCCTCACCTCTATCACGGTCCCGGCGGCCATGCCGCACCCCTTGACCTCCTTGATCCGCCCCCCCTCGGCGTAGATCTCCGTTCCCTCCACCGTGTCCGGGGTACGTGTGGAGATGACGAGGCGGGCCACCGAGGCAACGGACGGGAGGGCCTCGCCGCGGAAACCAAGCGTAGAGAGCGAGAAGAGATCCTCGTCGGTGGCGATCTTGCTGGTGGCGTGCCGCTCCAACGCGAGAAGCGCATCTTCGCGGGACATGCCGCAGCCGGTATCGGTGACCTTGATGAGCCTCCTGCCGCCGGACTCGATCTCGACGACCACCTCCCGGGTTCCGGCGTCAAGGGCGTTCTCCACCAGTTCCTTGGCCACGGAGGCGGGACGCTCGACCACCTCTCCGGCAGCGATCTTATTGGTAAGGTTTTCAGGAAGTATCTTTATCTTCGTAGCCAAAATCTTCCTCGCACAAATGGCAGTTAACGGTGAGCCAAGATACCTAACCTTCTCTACTTTGTAAATCCAAGATTGCATATTACTGAAAGCGGCAGCAGCACCGATCGTTGCAGGCAAATGAAACGATGCTATAACCAGAGAATGAAAATTTTCTCAACAAACATAAGCAGCTATGTCAGCTTAATATGTCTCCTCCTGGCGCCTCCCTTTTTGGCGGATGCTGCCGTTTCCCCATTTTACAACCCGCCAGCCGCCTACCTGGTGCAGGTCAACGGCCAGGTCTTCCGGCAGCGAAACGCCCATACCCGTCGCGCTCCCGCCAGCCTTACCAAGATCATGACAGCACTGATCGTTATGGAGAGATGCAACCTGGACGAGGTCGTGGTGGTAAGCCGCGGCGCAGCCAGGGAGACCGGCAGCAGGATAGGACTCAGGGGCGGCGAGAGGCTGAAGGTGAGGGACCTGCTGGCAGCGACGCTGATGGCGTCGGCAAACGACGCCGCCCGCGCGCTCGCCGACCACACCTGTGGCAATCAGAAGGATTTCGTGGTACAGATGAACGCGCGTGCACGTGCCCTGCACCTGGACGATACCCGTTTCAGTAACGCCTGCGGCCACGACAGCACCAGGCTCTATACGACTGCGCACGATCTGGCCATTCTCACAGAAAAGGCGATGCAGCACCCGTTTCTCGCCAAGGTAGTCGCCCGGCGTGACATGCGCATCTACACGGTGAACGGGAAGCGCTCCTTCTACCTGAGGAACAAGAACCGGCTGATCGGGAGGTATCGGGGCGCCGTGGGTGTCAAGACCGGCACGACGCCCAACGCGGGGCAATGCCTGGTGGCCCTCGCAGAGCGCGAGGACAGGAGGGTACTCGTGGTCATCATGCACGCGAGGAACCGGTGGCGCACCGCTCCGGCCATGCTCGATGCCGCCTTCGCCGCCAGTTCATCGGCTGCGGGTAACAGCAACGGCAACAGGATAAAAGAAACACAGGAGATCAGATGAAGCACCACCGCAAGGAACTCTGGTTCCAGATCAAGAGCAGGCGCGGCTTTGTGAACATCACCCGCGACATCGAGGCGGCATTGACGGAAAGCGGCATCAGGGAAGGCCTTTTGCTCTGCAATGCGATGCACATCACGGCCAGCGTCTTCATAAACGACGACGAGCGCGGGCTGTTCCAAGACTTCGAAGAGTGGCTGGAAGGGCTAGCCCCGGAAAAGCCGCATGATCGCTACCGCCACAACACCGGCGAGGACAACGGCGACGCACACCTCAAGAGAACCATAATGGGGCGCGAGATCGTGGTTGCGGTCACCGCNNGAATAAGCAGCTCCTCACGCAAAGCCGCAAAGTCGCAAAGGGAGACCCGTGTTCAAGCTGAAGGTTCGGCCCCAATACGCCATCGACAACGGGTTCCCGCCCAGCGTATTTCATATTTTCGGGAGATCGTTATGGACAGACACGGTGCAGCACGAAAAAAGGCATCAAGCGCCGTTCTGCTCGTGTCCCTGCTCCTCTTGGTTTTCTGCCCGTCCTGCCGCGCCTCTGACACACACCTCGATCAAATCAGGCTTCCCAAAGGGTTCTTCATACAGACCTTCGTCGCCAATATCCCCGGCGCCCGCTCCCTCGCGCTGGGAGCCAAAGGTACCCTCTTCGTGGGGACACGAAGCGAAGGCAAGGTGTACGCCGTGCAAAACGGCGGCACACCTAAAGCCAGGATCTTCACCATTGCAAAAGGGCTGAACCAGCCGAACGGCGTGGCTTTCAGGGACGGCGCGCTGTACGTGGCGGAGATAAGCAGGGTGATCCGCTTTGACCGGATCGAGGAGCATCTTGCCGACCCGCCTCGACCGGTGCTTGTTAACGGCAGTTTCCCCGACAAGACGCACCACGGCTGGAAATTTATCCGCTTCGGCCCGGACGGAAAACTGTACGTCCCGGTGGGAGCCCCCTGCAACGTCTGCGAGTCCGCGGATCCCCGCTTCGCATCCATCATGCGCATGGAC